>CAWGVA010000009.1:0-35000 GCA_963825835.1 uncultured Alphaproteobacteria bacterium
CAAAGGATCATGTGGCTGAAATGAAAAAAGCAGACTTTCCCCGCTTCATTTAGAGAAGGAAAGGTTATCGTGCAGCGGGAGGCGCTCGCATGTTCGTGTGACGTTGTTTCGTCGAAGCGAAAGAGCCAACGGAGGGTCAGGGCATGCGCCAGCTACCAGAGCCCAAGAGTGCCAGATCGCGACAACTGGTTCGACCACGTACCACAAGCACCCTCAACGACATGAGGAATAGAAGTGGCAACGACGAGGATGCAGCATACCTACCAGTTGACTGACATGTCAATCAATCCTCGTGCGGGTGTGCTGCGCGCCTCCCTACGGCTCCTGATGGCTGAGGGAACCGCTTGATGCTGTCATCTCATTCTTAGCGCAGCGCCTGGGCGAGCGTCTTGATGGAGGTGTCGATTACCGTTTCATCGAAGCCCGCATAGCCGAGAACTAGCCCCTGCCGGAAGGGCTCGCCGGCGAAATAATCCGAAAGGGCGGGCGCCAGCAGTCCGGCCTTGGCAGCGCGTTTCGACGCGTCGCGGTCATTCATGCCGTTGCGCAGCGTGCAGATGAGATGCATGCCGGCAGGCTCGATCTGATATTGGACGTCGATCTTCTGCTTGATCGGGTTTACCTTCTCGCCCTGATATGCCCGCAGCGCCTCGTCGAGAGAACCTTGAGTCTCAAACGAGGAGCAGACCCATGAAGGAAATTGATCGCCGCAGCGTGCTTACGGGAATCCTATGTGGTGCTGCCGTCGCCACTTTCGGGTTGACCATCATGCCCAAAGCCGCGAAATCCTTGCCATTGGATGCCATCAAGGCTGGTGCCGTGAAGCCCCAAGACCTCGTCGAGGAGGCTAGAGTCACTGTTCACGTGCATCCGCGCCGGCGCCATCGCGGTCGCCACTGGCGCTGCTGGTGGCACAGGGGACGTCGCGTGTGTGGCTGGCGCTGGTAGCCAGCCTAACCCAAACCCTCAGTTCTGAGAGTGACATGACCACCGTTCCTTCATCGAGGTCTACGCGCGCCCCGCTTCTTGTAGATCTCGCTTTGCAAGGCGGCGGTTCGCACGGAGCCTTCACCTGGGGCGTGCTCGATCGCTTGCTTGAGGAACCGTGGCTTCGAATTGAGGGCATCTCGGGTACGTCCGCGGGCGCAATGAACGCCGCGGTTCTTGTCGATGGCCACGCAGAAGGAGGAGCAGACGGTGCCAGAGCGCGGCTCGAGCTTTTTTGGAAGCGGGTCTCCGACGGCGCTCGGTTCAGCCCCTTCCGGCGCAGCCCGCTCGACGTTCTCCTCGGCCGATGGACGCTAGATACGTCACCTCTGTACCTTGCCTTCGACCTCATGGCTCGCGTGTTCTCGCCCTACGATCTCAATCCGCGTGGGGTCAACCCTTTGACCGGGATCTTGGCAGACTGCATCGATTTCAAGCGCGTAGCACGAGCCCCCATAAAGCTGTTCGTTACCGGCACCAATGTGCGCACAGGCCGCGGACGGGTGTTCCGCAATGCTGAGCTCACGCCGGACGTCCTGCTTGCGTCGGCTTGCCTGCCAACGATGTTTCAGGCCATCGAGATCGATGGCGAGGCCTATTGGGATGGCGGATTCGCAGGTAACCCCACAATCACGCCCCTAATTCGTGAGTGTGCCTCAAGCGATACAATCCTGATTCAGGTCAATCCCGGCCTTCGAAGCCATCCGCGCCCTCATCGACCAGATCGTTCTCTCGCCTGAGCATGGCCAACTGAAGGTCGACCTTTATGGCGAAATCGCTGCAATCCTTATGCTCTCTCAAGCCAACAAAAGCGCCGTCAGCGATCTCGCGAGCAAAGCTGAGCAATTAGTGATGGTTGCGGGACTCGCAACCGTCTTGATTTGCAGCTTCGGCTTCTAACGACCGTGGCGATAGCCTGAAGTCGCAACCCGGCCCGAGGAATGTCCGTTTTCGAGGTATAAGCGGACCTCCCTCACCTCACTCTGAATGTCTTCTTAGTGCCAATAGCAGACCTCGCCCTATCGATTGTTGCCCGAGGTCGTGACGGTTTCCGTCCAAGGTCCTCCCGGAACGTCGGTTTCATCTGCAAAGCGCCAGTACGTCAGTTCATTGTGCGTCATTCCGAGGTAATGCCGGACGGCGGGAGATACATCCAAGCCGGCCCTCGCACCAAAGGCGTTGCGAGGCATAGTCGCCTTGCCGAATACAAAGTCGAAGTCATCCTCCCCGCAAGGTCCGACGTCCTGCAATTGCGCAAAGCAGGAGAGTGCGTTCCATCTGATCTGCACCCAGCGGTTCTTCAAAAGAGGGGAAAGACCGGAACGGTACCAGGGGATACGTAGAGCCGAAGTCTTTAGGCGGTCGGCGTCGGTGAACTCGCCATAAGGGAGCGCCACGTAGAAGGGATTTTCCTTGGGCCTAAATCCTGCTGGCCAATAACCATTTCTATGTTCAGGGTCGTCAACACCCCCGTAACTCGTTTGCCAATCCTGGTCCCAATAACTTTCGTGGTTGGGAATGAAATTGTTTTCAGCGTTGGAACGCTCACCGACCCAAAAGAGGGTAGTCATCGCTAACTTGAATTCGGGCATTGCACTGCGCAATGGACTCGCCTTCGCAACAAGGGTTGAACCCGAGATAGCGATCGCCCCCGCTAAAAGTTCTCGTCGTGTCACAACCACTCCTAACCTTTTGGTCTCCATTGGCCCTTGCCACCCGTTGAACAATATTTTTGTGGCCATAGTTCAGCGGAGCGCGCTTCCCCAAGTTCCGCTTAGGGCCAATACTGACCGCCAAAGGCTGATTCAGCATGTCCCGCCATGAGTTGCGTCGAGCGACCGCGAGGGCACGGCCCCCTTCCTCAACTGTTTGCTTCGGGTTATAAGCGGTCACGAACGGCAGCTTTTTACGCCCGACGACACGGCGCTAACTGGCAATTGCGCGCGCAGTGGACATTCCTTTTCCCAACGCATTGACGCTGGCAGTCTCGACCTTCGGAGGTGAAGCTGTGAGTGGCGATGCGCATGAGGTCTCCTTAGAGTGGCTGGTTATCCGGCGCAGCATGCGAAAAAAATCATGTTAGGCGCCGACTGAGGCGTTCAGTACTGCAAGCAGCGGCCATAGGGAGTAAGACGTGAAGAGCTCGGGATTACTTGGGAGGAATTTGCCGATGACCTGTTATCGCGCCATCGTCTTGGTTTCGATCTTTTGTTGCATGTGCTCGGCGTCTCAAACGGTTTGGGCGCAAGCAGGGACCATCACCCCCGCAATGCAGAACAATTGCGTGAACGACTACAAGAAGTACTGCGGTGACTACGGCTTGCAATCCGCAGCCCTGAATCTCTGCATGCGAAAAGCGGGTCCGAGCTTGTCGCCAGCCTGCGTCAAAGCGTTGGTTCAGGCTGGAAAGGTCTCGCAGGCCGAGGTCGATCGCGTCAAGGCGAAGATGAAAGGGCGGTAGAGAGCAACCCGAGCCTCTATCGCGATGACGAGACGCTCCTCCCGCCCGCAACCTTACTCCGCTAAGGAACAAGGATCCCTGATCATGAAAAGATTTCTCTGCTTGAGCATGTTCGTGGCGTTGACGCTGATGAGCGATGCCGCCTTCGCCGCAGACGAGTGCACCAAGATCACGGCGACGGGCCACCGCTACTATCCGGCGATCGCTTATAAAGACGGCGACAAGATCGTTGGCGCGGCGCCGACTCTGGTCGAGACCATCGCCAAGCAACTCAACGTGCCTCTCGAGTTGAAATATATGGGGACTTGGGAGGAGGCCCAGGCTGCAGCGCGTGACGGTAAGGCCGACATGATTTTCGGCATCTACTACAACGATGAGCGTGCGACCTATCTTGATTATGTGCAGCCAGCCTTCACCTTTGACGACGTGGCCATCTTCGTCGTCAAGGGCAAAGAGTTCCCCTTTACCGACAAGAACGACTTGATCGGCAAGAAGGGCGTTACCAACCGGGGGGAGAGCTACGGCAACGAGTTTGATGCCTTCATGAAGGAAAAGCTCGATGTCGCGCGCGCCAACGGTATCGACGCGGCGATGAAGGATCTCATCGACGGAAAGGCCGACTACCTGATTGCCGGCTACTATCCGGGGCTCGCCGAGGCCGCCAGAGAGGGGGTCAAAGACAAGGTCGTGGCGCTGAACCAGGCGCTGATCTCCCAAGAGATGTTCGTCGCCTTTTCCAAGAAGTCGCCCTGCCGCTCCTTGGTCGAAAAATTCGGACAGGGGATCACGGAACTGACGACCAATGGCAGTTTTGATCACATGATGGATGATGCGACAACTGCTTGGGACAACGCGCAAAAGTCAAGCAAATGACGTGAGTGCAGAAATCCTATGTCCGCTTTGGGTCATTAGCGGACATTGGCGAGCCAGATCAGGGATGTCTGCTTTGCCCTCGAAAGCAGACATGTTCAGCGACAGCATCGACGTCCGTTAAGTGCCATAAGCAGACATACTGTCGTCTCCGCAGGCCAAGGCCACGATATCCCGTCCGCCGACCGAAGCCGACGCCATAAATGACCGGCGAAACGAACCGCTCCTGAATTTCAGACTAAAGTCAATACTTCGGCCGCCAAGCGATCGTTCTTCACGAAAAATGCTCTGTTCGATTCCAACACGTTCATGAGTAGATCTAAATCGTCAACGCTCTTCAAGCGAGCCGTGACCTCTAAGGAGGTACACAAGAGGGAGATGCGATAACATGATGGTGCATTCACGGGTTCGATGTTTTCAATCACTTCCCGCACCCTCGCAGGCCACTGAAGCTGACCATTGCCATTGCAAGCCTGTGCCATCGCGCAAGGGTGACACGGGGCATTTAACAAAGGGTATCTGAGCGTCCGGTGTTATATTCAAAGCCCACTCGGGGAAGCGAGGGTTTCCGCGTCGACCGAAGCCGACACCCGCAGCGGCCGCGCTAGCCGTGCGCCGATTGAGTACATGTAGGGATCGGGTGAGGATCCGATGATCGGGTAGCAGCATGCGTCTTTTTGTGGTGGTGCAAGGCGACGAAATTGTCGTCACTAGTGAGACCGATTTTCGTGCCGCCTACTGCAAGCGTCCCAATTTTCCTCAACTAAAAGTAAGGCGTCGCACAGGCAGGCGGGGCTTTCTCGCGGCGGAACTGCTAGGAGCGCTTGCCGCGGCATATCTTTTCCGCTGGTTATTTGAAGCGATAGTGATGCCAGCGGGGCCAAAAATCGTTGACTATGGCGGGCGGCGCGAATGTCCGCTTTGGGTCATTAGATGGGGTAATCGGCCGGCGTGTTTGTGGATAGCTGAAGATTTGGGGTGCTGCGCTTCAGACTGATGGTGAAACGGGGTCACCTTTACGGGCCTCAAGCATCAGAAGGAGAAGCGCAGCATGGACCATTTTGCTGGATTGGACGTGTCGGTCAAGGAGACGAGCCTCGGTGCGAAAAACATGCGAACAGCTTGCGGCTCAGCCTAATCGTTGCCTTAATCGCTATTGATGCTTCCTATACTAGACCAACAATTATCCAGCCGCCCTCTCCTGTTTATGCGTGCCGTCGGCTCTTCAAGGGAAGAGGAGGCCCGAGGCTTATGATGACCGAATTGGAATTCCTTAACAGATTTCAACGCCAACCCAATGGCGTTTGGGCCTGCACAAAACCTATCAATGTTAAAGGTCCAAGTGGACCGGTTGTCATCGGCCAAGGGGCGAGCTTTAAGCCAGGAGCTTTGTTTATGGGGCTCGATCTCGCCAAGGAACTCGATCAAATGGCCGCGAAGCATGGATTTGCTAAGCCTCACTCGGGGCATGACAGCCGCGAAGCTTCCCCGGCATAGACCGAGGTGCGGAGCCATGTCTGAGATCACCAATACATTCAACGCCGCAAAAATATCTGATGGCGATGTCAAGGGCAGTTCCGTTGAGATCTCAATTCGACGCTTCTGCGGATTCCTCGCACGCCGCCTTCATCCATGGCGCAAGACGCGGGCAGAGGACGAGGTTGCTCCCACCAACGCGTCTGCTCAAACCGGCTCGCCAATCCAGCTTCCGATAAATCGCATCATCAAACACGGCAGGTTTGATTGGGGCTCTTTCTCTGCTTTTGAGGATGGCTCAATTGAGGTCGAGATAGCTGGCGTGAAGCAGTGGTTTCGAAACTTTTCCGAGCTGGAGGGTGGTCTAAGATCCAGAGGACGGAGATGATGGGCTGATCGAGAGTCATCGCTCCAACTCTGCCGTGAGTACGTCAGTTACTCCGTCGGCAGACTATCCAGCCAATCTCCCTTGCCTTCTCGTTTGCCGCTGTCCAGGCAAGCGATAGAAAGTGCGGGAAACTCATTTTGCCTCTTTCGTCCTGGACTTTCCTTCCAGAAAAGTGGCTCGCGATGAGCTGATTGTCCTTCGTTCTTTCGTAAATAATACTGAAGCTGGTGCCCGGCATCGTTACGAGAATCTCGTCATCCAAGACGTCGACGGCAATTTTCGATCCCATGAACCAAGCTTCCAAAACGCTAGACCGATTGGGGGCTTTCGTTCCCACGGGTCGATCTCGGCCTGTAGACCGCGGACTTAGGCGAGCGTTTGGTGCACTTCAATCAGCGCACGGTAGCGACATTGCCGGCGTAGATCCAACCGCTCTTCGAGGTCGAGGAGTGGGTCACCTGTACCCAACGCCCTTTCCGCCCGATCACGCGGAGTTTGGCACCCTTTGCAACCACGCTAACAACTCGCGCAGATGGTGAAGGTCCTTCCCGAAGGTTGACGAAGGCCAAAGGCCTAAGCCAATTCGCATCAACATCATTACTTTTGGTTGGCACCGGGCGCCTAGATGGTAGTGGGACAGGATCTCCAGGCGGTGTCGGGAGGTCCAGATTCGCGAACCTCTCCTCCTTACCGGTCGTCCCAAGCCCTTTAGCCCGCTCGTCACTGACTTCCGCCTCTGCCAGTTGGTTCCTCGCGGGGGAATTCATTTTGAGGACTAACCCAGTGTCCGTGATGATAGCTCCATCGGGCCCAACGAGCTTGATAGTTAGTTTGGAGTCACCGCTCGCGTTACTGGGTAGATTGAGATGCAAATCCCCGATCTCGTCGGTTTTCAAGTTCCATTCGGTCTCCCCATAGGGGCGTCCAGACGACAACATGCTGCCTTGTGGCAGACCGCTTATGGCAATGATGCTGCGCGCAGGCACTCCATCAGTACCATCGAGCGCAATGGGGAGGTTTACCTCCTCCCCAGCTGTGGCCTCGAGCATCGTTGGCGCTGAGAGAACTGCGCGCGGGAGCGCCGGCGTAGGGTTTGCGTTAGGCGCTGACCAAGGGGTGTCGATAACGCCAAGAAAGAAAATGGCTCCTAGGGCCAGATTGGGGAGCATCGCGATAAGGACCAGGATTGCAATGAGAGCACGAGGCCCCGGCGACAAAGTGAGCAAACGGCTCGGCGGCGTTTGATCGGGCTGCTGCTGTTCAACAGGTGTTGCACCCGCTAGTGTGCCGGGAGCGAACCGGCGACGCATCCGTGTCACTGCCGGTTCTTCGTTACTGACCAAGCGACCCGTCGTATCCGCGCTTAAGAGTCTAAGATGCTGTGCTGCAACTTTCGGTCGACGTGCGTGAATGCTCATTTCGCGTCATGGAACTCATCAGGACCACGTTGAACGGGATCGCAAATAGCCCTCGCCACCGCGGCTCATTGCCCGTCTAAAGTGCGCGCGTCGGTTTCGCCAATTCCAAGAGTAGATTTGAGTTATCACCGATATACACAGCACGTCTGCAAGCACGCATACGGAAACACTGCGCCGCTCTGGCTTCACCGAGCTCAGCGCTGGCCAGGCCGTGCTGCGCTAGACTAGGTCATGTACTCATAAATCGAGGTTGGTAAGCAGTGGTTGGTCAATGTCCGCTTTGCTCCCAAAAGCGGACATTCGCGATCCGGCGCGCGAATATGCTTACGGCCCAGCTACGGGGTTGCCCGACACCAAGGTCGGCACATTTACCCAGGCTCTCTACGACGAAGCGAAGAAGGGCGGTTGGACCGTGATCAGCATGAAGAACGATTGGAAGCGCATCTTCGAATTTGATAGCTCTCCCTGACGATTTTTGTGACGTGCGGGTGTTCTGCTCGGGATGTCCGCTTTGGGTCATTAACGGACCTGGGGGCGGCGGGTCACTGATGTCCGCTTCACCAGGACCAAGGTTATGAAAGAGCAACTCCAGGCCATCGTAACGGTTCTGTCGCTGGTAAACCCCGCGATCTGTGGTGCAATGTTTGCGCAGATCGAGCAGAATCGCTCTCGCAGTCAGCAGGTGGCGGATGCCACCAAGGCGGTGCTGGCAACGACGGTGATACTCACCATCTCGGCACTCATCGGAACCCAGTTACTTCACCTGTTCGGCGTGTCCCTCGATGCCTTCATGGTAGCGGGCGGTGGCGTATTGGCATGGATGGGCTTTTCCATGCTGAGCGGTCAGGTAACCTCACCGAAGTCGCAAAATGCACCGTCGAATTCTGGTGCGTCTTTGACGCCATTGGTCCTCTTCGCGGCGAGCCCGGGGACAATCACAGGGGTGATTACGCTCTCTGCCGCCCACACGGGGTTGGACCTTCCCGTCACGGCTCTCGTGGCAATCGCCGTAGCGGGTCTCGTGACTTGGCCGGTCTTATTGCTTGTCTCACGAGCCGCCAAGGCCAGCGACGGCGGGTCGGCGCGCGACATGATCACGCCTTTCATGGGGCTGATCGTGCTGTCCATGGGAGTTCAGTTCGCGCTCACCGGACTGCGCAAGTTCGGGACCTGACTCCGCGGTGTTTATCACGTTCACCTGACGAGTAGGGCGCGGGGGGTCCGCTCCCGATGAAGGCCAAATGTGAGACGCTCGACGTTAGCGCGTGACGCCAGTCTCAGTGCTGTTCGACATCAGGCATAGGTGGCGGGCCTTGATTGTCTGGCCCGTTATCAGCTCTGGATGCCGGAAAACACAAATTCGGCAACTGCGGAAACCAAGAGGGGGCCTTAGCCGACCAATGGCCCCGCAAATGTCGATCATGATCGTGGTGTTGCCCAGCGAAGGTCGTTGCTGGAAATAACAGAGCCGCCGCTACGGCAAACATGAGAGAAAGTTTACGCACGATCTGGTCCTCCATTTCACCAGCCCGCTGATCTTGTCGCCGTTCGCAGGCCCACGCTCTTGGTGGCATTGCAGACAGGCTGCAGGCTGACTAAGCCTATGGCGTTTTGATCGGTGAATCTGTCGGCTGCGTTGCGACCACGTCCATGCTCTTTTGCTCAGACTTGAGCAGGACGGGGCCAAACAGAACAAGGGTCGCAACCACGGCTGCCAGCACAAGGCCGATAGTTACGGCATCGCCAGTGTCTTTTCGGCTAATCTCTCTACTTATGGGACCATTGGGCATGTCAAACTCCATGCCCCCGTCTAAAACAGAAAATAATCGCGATGCTTGGGAGTTCAAGACGTGAGCGAGGCCACAGTTCTCCGCCTCCATGGACCGTTGAGAAGATTCCAGGCGGGTTCAAGGTGATTGACGCTAACGGCCAAGACAGAGGATGAAGCTAGACGCATAGCGAGCAACATCGCCAAGCTGCCAGCCTTACTCGGCAAAGGAGACTGAGGCACCGGCTTGGGTTGGCGCTCCCTTTGCGATAATCTCTCGGTATGACCGAGAAAAATTCCAACCTTGAGATTCAATCGCATCTTGGATCACATGGGAGGAAACAATGATCAGATTGTTGGTCAGTGTCGCGCTTGCCTTAGCCGTTGCAACGTCGGCAGAGGCCATGTCGCCCGCGCCGCTTCATGAGCCAGACTCCATGATCACGAAAGTCCGCAAAGCTCGCCAACCCGCGTGCTGGGATCCCAATCAGGTACGAGTCAATGGTATCTGCATGGATTATGCTCGGCATGTCTCCCGAGCCCAACACGTGTGTATTTCATGGAATGAAGGCGTTTGCGTTGAGTACTATGGGACGCTGAAGCCTTGCGGCCCTGACGTGCGGTGTTAGAGCGGGAGGGCATGATTACTCGGTGGCCTTAAAGTCTGCGATGCCAACGGCCAATCCCTCGCGTACGTCTATTCACGCGAGAACCCGAACGACGCCCGTATGGCCAAGTGATTACCTAGGATGAAGCTCGCCGCATAGCGAGCAATATCGCCAAGCTCCAACGTTGCTTGCAAAGAGCGTCTGATGGGATCGGCTTCGGTGGGTGCTCCTAAGCCCCTTGGAGAGACCAATCGCCGCATCGATTGCAGGGAGTGCGTCGCTTGTTGGTCAAAAGCCTTGGCGATATTCTCGCAGGACCGCCGCAGTCGCGTGCGGTGGGCCCCTACGAAGCGGCTATGGAGATGGACATGTTTTATCGTTTAGTGACTGCGGGAGCCGCAGTCTGCGCGTTCAGCCTTCTCGGTTTTACCGGGCAGGCCGATGCCACCACCCGCCTGACGCTCAAAGCCTCGCCAAGCCTCACCATCCTCGCCCAAAACTCGGAGAACTCCGAAGTTCAGAACCTGCTCGAACCACAGTCCGACAGTGGCGTCCCTGGTGGGCCCTCCCAACCCACGCCAGAAGACCAGCCAGCGGCGGGTGGAAATGCAGGCCCAGCCTCAGGGCGGCGGCGGCGAGACGAACGCGATCGACCAGGAAGAGGGCAAGTAGCCCAAAGGTGCTATCGTCATGGTAGTGCCACAGACCTACCGCTAGGATAGGTAGCTGGCATCGCGCTAGCACACCGAACGAGCGAGAAGCCCCGGCTAACGTCCACGCGCCGGGGCTTCTTCTTTGTCCTCGAAGAAACCCGGCCGTGCGGTGGACGCTAAGCCGGGTAGACGCCCGGCCAATTTCGCAGTTGGCCGACGGCTGTGTACTCATAAATCGAAATTGGTGCATTGCACAGTGATGACCAAGACACGCTGTAGGCGGCGAGGTTGTAATACGATCCTCGCGTGGGGAACCCCTCTTCACAAGGACCCAAAGTCTAGAAGCCCCGGTTAGCAGCCGCTTCGCCGGGGCTTCGCTTTAGGCAACTCGCCATGACGTCCAGGGGCAAACTTATCGGCTTGCCCAGGGGTTGATTAATCCATGCCAAGTGGTAGTTAGGACCTGTGGTGATGGTTACCCTGCCGTCATCACGTCTCTCCATCTCGAAAGAGCGGAAGAAGCCCTGGCATCCACCGTCCGGGGCTTCTTTCTGTGTCGTTATGACCCCCTGGGACGTGTGTTCTTAGGCTGGCAACTGCACCACTATGGCGATTGTCACGCCAAGCCCAATCAAAGCCAGTGCAGTTAGCAGCCAACCCCAGCGCTTATCTTCCATGCCCACCAAATCCAACTTTGCTTGCAAGCCGTCGCTTTTCTCATTCAACCCGCGAGAGGTTGGGGTGTTCCTGTCAGCCTCCGTCTCCGTCCTGTCCGAGGCTGAAACTTAACAGTGGCTACGGTTAGGCCTTGAAGCACCCCTAAGTCCATCACCCCTTTGGCGGCGAAAAAGCATAACTTCGCGCTCACTTCTGTTTGCAGACGCTCCTCTTGGAAGGGAGGGAGGTGATAGCCCCCCGCGATTTCAATCCAAGTCTGTCTGAAAGCATCAGCGCACAGTTCAAGCTGGTAGGGGTCCAGAGTGTTCGCGGGCGGCTTAAAAAATGGCATCGAAAATCTGTCCAATCTCTTGGGCAGCGCCTTCCCGTCTGGCCAATATTTCAACACGCAAGCAAGTGGGACGTTCCGAAAACAATCCCCTTGGTTGGTGCTTTCTCTGATGCCGCTAAGCCGAAGCCCGGTGTGAGGTCCGGGGCTTCGTAGGAGGAGTCTGGGCCGTCTCCTCGATGGCCGGTGCGTGCTCTCTTGGGGGGAGGAGAACCGGCCTAGTCCCCAATAACTTTCAGCATTCGAATGGGTTCCAATGATAGACGAAGTGCTTCACCCAATCGACCTTTGTGGTGATCGGCACAGACCGCGACCGCAAGACCGGAGCGCTTAGGGCGCTGCTTGCTCACAAGGACAGCGCTGGTCTGCGCTACACTGGAGCAGCATTCGTTGCTCTAGCTGGTATGAACGCGCCCATTTTTTTTGCTGAGCTTGAGCGTCTCGCCACGTCCTGGGCGGCGTTTAAGTCGTCACGGCTGATGGATGTTAAGTGGTGCCACCCGAAGCTTGTGGTGGAGGTGAAGCACTTGGCGGGAAGCAAGTTGCTCCGCCACGCCACGGTAAGGAACTTCGCTAGGCTCTAGCTGGCGTTTGCCGCCTTTATTCTCTCAGCGAGCGAAGGTTGCGTCGCCGGGGCATTCTCCAGCGTCACCACATTGCCCATAATGCCAGTCTCGAATTGAATGAGTTTTTCGATCATTGCCAGGGAACCCTTCAGATCAGCGACTCTCGCATCCCGCTCGCTTTGCAGTTGCTGAGCCATTCTCTCAAAGTGGGCATAAGCCACTCTGACCTGCTCCTGGACAATGTGGGCACGCTCTTCTAAGTCGCTACGGATATCGCGCATGAGGCTATCCCCCTATCTCCGTATTGTAGGCAGTGGTAGCTGAACGAGAGCTTGTGGCAGTGTTGTGGAGAGAGCGGGGGTTGCACAGGAATTGGTAAAACGAGTGGCGCTTTGGCCACAGCAGCCGTAAATGAAGAGCGGCGAAACCACGACCGGCACACTCCATGGACACGATTAAGGGTCTAGCGCTCATTGCCACCTTCATTGGCTTTCTCAGCATCTTCGCCATGTAGGTGTCGCTTTGAGGTGCCGCTCTGTTTGCCTCGCGTCCGCGCAAAGTCCCATTCATCGAGAACAACGTTCGCCTTATCGAGTGTGCGCGAGAGAAGGTTGCATAGTTCGATGCTTCCAAGTCTCAATGCCGGAACATTTGAGGGTGGTCGGCCCCAAATTGTCTTTGAGCGTGGAATTGTCATTGAGCCAAAACTCCGGGTGTGTGTCAGGAAGCCGCGCAGCCGCCTATGATTGTGCTATAATCGCTGCGTGCGGCGGAAATGGGGGATGGATGCCAAAGGTATCCACTAAACACGTCCAACGTCGCATTGCCGAACTAGAATTCCGTAGCGCAGCCAAAGCGTTCAAGTGTCCTCAAGCGCGTACTCGCGTTTATCATCCTCGCAATCATTGCCGTCGCCGCATTCTTTAGCGCCAACCGCACTTCGTCCGACTTTTTGCGGCTCACCCTGAAACAAGGTTCAGCAGAGTCCAACCGCCAACTATCTGACGCCGAGGCCCGCGCTAAATGAGTGCCATGCGGGGAGCAGCTTCACCGAAACTCAAATGCGGGGCATTGAGGTGATGGACATTCTCAAAGGCGCTGCACTCATTGGCACCTTCATTAGTGTTCTCATCACATTCGCCATGTGGGTGTCGCAATGGGATAGCGTGCGGCGAACAGCAGTTGAGCCAACCCGCGTGAATATCTACAGCGCCGAAATGATTCGTGCGGTCGATCACTCGGCTTGCCTACGCTCATTATGGATGCGGTGGCGGACGGCGGGGTGTCGATTGATTTGATGGTCAAGAAGCTGTCGAACTTAGGGGAGCAGCGCGTCTATGACGAGCTTAAGCCCGTTGCCGACCGTTACGGGGCAGAGGTGTACCGCAAGGTCCGTGTCGCCGACGTAATCGACACTGGCGCGACGCTTCCGTTTGAACTTGGCCGGTATGCGCTGATGGCTCATTTCGATTTTGTGGTGACGGATCGCGAGCACGTGCCGCAGTTCGCTGTGGAGTTCGATGGCCCAGGGCATTCAACAATACACGATGCAAAGAAGGACGAGCTTTCGCGTCGAGACAACCTTGCTCTCTTTCGTGTCGATCTGCGGAGCAGCCAAGATCGATCCGGGGAAATGAGTTTCCTTGGCTACTTGCTCCATCTTTGGTTCTTGGCGCCATTCCAGGAGATGCAAGCCCGGGGTGAAATCCCGGCTGATGAGCCCTTCGTAACCAGTGGCTTCTTACGTCCAGACGCAAAGAACACTCCATGTTGCTGGGGCTGAACGATATCTGATTTCGAGCTGCCGAATGAGACGTTTTCCACCACCATGGAGTGTTGAGGCGTTAGAAGCGGCTTCAAGATCGTAGACGGCAACAAACAGACTATCGCCTATGTCTACGGCCATGCCGATCCGCGCGATGCTGAAACCGCGAAGGGACTGACTCTCAATGAAGCTTGGCGCATCGCCAGGAACATCGCCAAGCTGCCAGAACTGCTACGCAAGCCATGAGCGGGTGTTCGTTCGGGCGCAAGCTTCTCGGAACAAGCACTTCTGTCAGGGGGTTGGATTCATGCGATCCAAGGAGACCGTTATGGGGCCCGTACCCAGCAATGAAATGTAAATGCCCATCTAAGTCACACGGGCACCAACCCGGTAAATGCAACGACCTGGCGACAGACCCTGACGGGTTGTGTGATCCCTGCCGTAACAAAACGGCAGAAGAACTCTCAACGATCACTGAACAAGAGCAGCCCCTTGGCCCCCTCTCGAAACGTGAGCGGAAATTAAGGGCGGCACGATAGTATTTGCCTTCGCTCGTCATGGATGCTGTGGCGGTCGGGGGGGCTGCCGGTTTCGACAGCGCCCCCGATCTTTTTGAGAAAGGAGACAAACATGATAGAGAAGCGAGAAGGAGGAAGCGCCTTCACCAGTGCAGCCCTAGCTCGCGGGGTGGAGGCCGATAAAAGGAAAGCACGGCGGGAGGGGTTTAGCGCTGCCGAGATCGAGGCAGCAGAGAAGATCAAGGGTGATGACCCGAAATTGGCTGACGTGCCCATTAGCAAAATTGCCTACATCTGTAGGAAAGCAGAAAGCCATCGTGGACGGTAGGCGGACGTGATGATGAAAGACACCACCACCGATGCCCTTACGTATTGGGAGGAGGAACTATCAATCCTTGGGCTATGACGGCGGTAGGTTGACGCGATATGACCCCGAAAGCCTCTTGGGGGTGGGCTAACAGAGCTATGGCGATGATGTATCCGGTTTCGGTGCTCGGTTCTCGTTTTTGGATTCTGCTTTGGCGAACCTCACGAAGACAACCATCTCGTCTACGAGTTTATTGAAGGTCTCGCGGCCTTCCATTAGCACCAACTCCCGACCACTCCAGAGGACGCAAAGACGCTTTAGCGACTTGATGGGCGCTTCTAGTGAGAGGCCGTCGTTTTTATCGTCGCCCTTGTCCGAAACGTAGACTGGCTGCATCGCGTCCTGTCTCTGCTCCTGGGAGCGTGAAGGCGACATCGAGACACCTTGGTCAATTGCTATGGTCCAACATACACGACGACAAGTGGAAGGCCACGCCCGTGCGCGATGCTAGGCTCCGGTCCTTCCGTTGGTCACGGTTTGACCGTCCATAGCGCCTCCACCCATCACGGTCTGAGTTATGGCGCGGATATGCCCATAGACCCGTAGATGAGGGGTCCAAAAGGATTTTCTGCTTGTGATTCGGCTCTTCTTTAACTCCGGCTCTTCTATTTTTCATTTCTCTGGTCCCTTCACCTAGAAGTTACCGACAAACCTACTCAACCTATCAAATCTTATACACCCGACTGGCACTTTCTATTGTCATAATTTAATGATGCGCCGCGCGGTGTAGGCCAGATGACCCGCAGAAGTTTCCCGACCACCATGGACCATTGAGGCGCTAGACGGCGGCTTTAAGGTGGATGATTGTTGTGGAGCGTCGTGGTGAAATGAAAATCCGACGACAACGCGGAGGAAACAAAGCGTGTGGTTGAAAACAAATTGTGTGCTGGTGGGGTCCGTCTTTTTATCATTGATGAGCGTGACCTCGGCTTCGGCTGCATCGAGGGAAATCGAAGATTTCTGTTTTGAGCAGTTGCAGAAGGCCACGCTTCCGCTCCGGCCGCGAGGCGCTGGGGAAGCGTTCATGGCGAACTGCATAGCTAACCTTACGCCGACGCCAACCAAAAAGCGCAAGTACCGCACTTATTGAGGAGCGACGAAGCCTTGCAGTTTGTTAGCCCTTAAGGGTTCCGCTAGTTTCTCTCCTTGAGGGCGTTGCGGCTTCAAGATCGTAGACGGCAACAAACAGACTATCGCCTATGTCTACGGCCATGCCGATCCGCGCGATGCTGAAACCGCGAAGGGACTGACTCTTAATGAAGCTCGGCGTTCTTTGATCTATCCTCAGTAACCACAGATCCAAACAAAACCAACTGGAGTCGGTCGCCAACATGGACCTATCCCGTAGTCCCAATAACGCCCATGGTACCAGTGCCTAGCGTGCCCATGATCGTTATCGTGATAACGGACATGGTCATGACGGTCCTGGTCGTGATCGCGCCAATGATCCTGGTCATGATCGTGGCCTTCAGAGTGGCGTTGATCTTGATCGTTTTGGTGATGGTGATCATCGCCTTCTCCCGCCAAGCTCGTCACGGGAAATAACAGCGCACCTGCTACCGCGCAAATGAGGGAGAGTTTGCGAACCATTGGGTTGTCCTTTTTTATTGAGGAGGACTGAGGGAGCCAACTCGTCACCTGGCGCACCAGCAGGTTCACCACATGCGAAATGTCATCACCGCTTTAACGGCATCGGCAAGGCGGTCACCCCAGACGGGCTTCGGCAAGAGTGGCGCTCCCGGCACCTCTTTGCGGATGCGCTTGACTGTGTCGGGGTCAGTGTATCCGGTGACGAAGACGATAGGTGCGTCGCATGCCTCTCGAAGCCCCCTAGCAACTTCAATCCCTTCGCGGCTTCCTTCAAGATTAATATCCATCAGGACAATATCGGGCTGATTGCGCATGGCTTGCACAAAGGCTTCTTGTCCATTGGCCACCAGATGAGAGTCGAAGCCTAGTTCGTGCATGTGTGCTTCTAGGTCGAGGGCGCACAGGGGTTCATCTTCAACGATCAATGCGCGGCTTCGGTGCTGAGGCGAAGATTGGGTCATGGTTAACCTACACCGTTTGGCAATATCCTTGTTGTTAACGCACGAAGACGAGTTTTTGATCCCTCAAGGCCATAGGTTTAGTCGTCGCGCTTGTTGGCGCGCGAAGGTGGACTGATCAGAGTCCATAAATCGTATAGCCCTTCGCCTCAGGGCCGCTTGCCCATGGGCGAATTCGCCTTTCTGGCCTTTTTTTTGCCGTCGGATGAATTCGTGAATAGCCAGACCAATAAGGACGTATATAGTTTGGCACAGGAGGCCGCGACAACAGGGAGGGAGGGACAACTCCATGTCATCGCACTCAATCCACACACAATCGAATAGCGCTCTGCACGATGCCCCTCGCGCTTCCGCGACCGTCGGACTTTTCGATCAAGCCATGGTCGCCGCAGTGGTGATCGCTATTGCCTACATTGCCTCCATCATGATCGGGTGGCTGTGATGCCTCGGGAGAGGTGGCGCTAGTAACCCCTAAGCTGCTTGATCTGTTCGAGGCTTAGTCCGTCGATGTCTTTTTGGGTGAGCGTCTGGACCCCGCCGAGCTTTGCTTTCGCTTGGGCGGCCTTGAATTTGACCTCTGCCTCTTGCCCGACCGCGCCGGGAGGGCTTGGACTTGCACTCAGGGCCATGGGGGACTGAACTCGTTGAGGCTTCCTGACCGGCAGCGGAGGCGGTTTCAGCGAACTCACTTCAGTCGCCTCTCGTAGCCTCCTGACCGGCAACGGAGGCGGCTTCACCGAACTCGCCTTGGTCGTTTCACGGAGCTTCCTGACAGGAGGCGGGGACGATTTCACCGTGCTCGCCTTTATCGGATGCCGTAGTGCGGACGGTGGAGCCTCCACGTAAGCCCCTTCGTTGTAGGGGGGACAGCCGCAGAGCGTGAGGGATACAGCAAAGACGCCGAGCGCAACGACAACGCACATATTCAAACTCTATCGTCGCGCCCCATCGTGGCTGCGCCCATCGTTAATGATGAATCCATAGCTACGTGATGAAGAGAGTGGCGAATAGCCTTTGGTTAAAACTTGGTTAAGATGCGTATCAAACTCGACTGACGAGCCACGCCGATTTCCCCTTCTAAAAATGGCGGATTCGCGTGCCCCAAGCGTCCTTAGCGTATGCAGGGGATGATCGCCTTCGTGCTCAGGCTTATAGTGCAAATGCTCTGAGGGGCTCGTTTTGGGGGTGAGGGAGAATGGACACATCAACTCACGCGCAAGAATCTTGTTCGCTCAGTATTTCTACAATCAGCGAGGACCTTACGATCACCGGCAACGTGGAATCGAAAGGCGAGCTTCATCTCAATGGTCGAGTTCAAGGCGACGTATGCTGTGTCGCGCTCGTACTCGGCGAGAATGCACAGCTTGAGGGTAACGTCGTTGCGGAGGATGTGATGGTCCGTGGCCGCCTTATCGGCTCGGTGCGTGCCCAAAAGGTGATGTTGCAATCCACGGCGCACGTCGAAGGCAACCTCGTTCACAAGAGTCTCGCCGTTGAACACGGCACGCATTTTGAGGGCGAGTCGCGTCCCTCAGAAAATCCGCTCGCGTCCAACCCAGAGGTTCCTGGGGTCGAACCGCAGCTAAACCACGACGGGCACTCTGAAACGGTAGATCAACGCGAACGAGGGAACGGCTTCATCAAATCCCTCCCAGAGTTGCTCAGTGCATAGATATGTCCATGCTTTGCATAGGAGGAGGGCAGCATGTTTGAGTCGAAGCAACGAGGAACGGTGATCGCTAAGGGGTTGAAGATTGTCGGCAGCGTCACCGCCGAGGGATTAGTCGAGGTCAATGGACAGATTGATGGCGAACTTCACTGCACCTCCCTCGTCATCGCCCGTGGGGCTCATGTGACCGGAACCGTCACAGCCGAGCGCGTGGTTGTGGACGGAACAGTCGAAGGTCCGATCCAAGGCGGAGAGGTCATTCTGAAGTCGCAAGCTCATGTCGTTGGCGATATTCACCACCAATCGCTCGCCATTGAAAGTGGTGCCTTCTTCGATGGTCGTTCCATGCAAATTCGGGGAAATGGACAAACCCCTGAAAAGCTTGAAGGGAAATCGTTGAGGCAAATTACAAATAAGAAAGACACCCTCTCTCGCCGGGTAGAGCGGGCCGAAGCTGCGGAAGCGGATTAGGCACCCGCGAACCCCACCTTCGTCTTTGTGCCAGTCCCCGGACGCGCTACCTATACGCTTCGCCGCGCTCTCAGTTTTGCAATTGATTGCAAAACAGGCTCAGTGCGAGGCTTCGCTCTCCATTATTGGAACGAAGGCGTACCCACCCACGTTATTCCTATCGACGGAGGCACTGCCGACTGAGGCTCGGCATGAAACACGTGCTGGTGTCGTTTTCCCTGGCTTTGGTTGCCGTTTTCGCACCCAACACGCCATATCGCGTGGACGACGTTACGATGAGGACGGCGATTACCTCAACGCTCAATTGTATGCCGTCGACGGAAACCAACCCTCAGCGTGAGGTCCATGCGGTGGTCGTAGATATGCCCCAACAGGCATTGTTGGAGTACGCTTCTCCTGACACCTGGGGTGCTCTACCGACGTTCGATCCACCGGATGAAGAATTTCCAACAAAACCGGTATTACAGGTAGCTCTGAACTAAGATGGGTCGCGCGTGCGCAGTTTTTTGCACGATGGGGGCCGCATTGATTTTTCTTGGCCTCTGCTTAGTGCCTGGGACGGCTTTTGCTGCTTCGAGTGGTGATACGCACAATACGGTTGAGAAGACCGTCCCTCAGGGCGAAGACCCACCCGGAACCGACGAGGAGCAGGGAACCGCGCCCCCAGCCGAGCATAAGGGCGTAATTACTCCCCCTCCGGTCGGAGATGGGGGCATTTACACGAAAGTCCCAAACCCTGAGGCAGGTCATGAGAAGGAAGTAATCCCTCCACCCGGCAGTCCCGGCGGGGACCCGAACATCGAGCCGCGCTAGCCTCGTTGCGCCCCCCGAGCAGAAGCCTTCTCCGGTTCCGCAGGGGAACCTAGTCACCGGAGAGGTTAGTGCGCGGGGCTAACAACGGGTGCCGAGCGTCACGACGCAGCCAACGCCTCTGGCGGTTGACCTGACAACCGTACCGGTACCTCGGGCAACTCCCACACCGGTCTGACCCGCGCCTCTAACAACTCCCTTACCAACTGTGGCTGTTCCTTGAACGGCACCCTTAACGGGCGCGGTCTTCGATTGAACGGGCAATGGCATTGCCGCCAACAATAGCGATGCGACAAGTGGAAGGAACAAACGCATGGCATCCTCCTTCAACACATCCTCAAAAGGAGAAGCCCGTCCGCTAGGTGGCAAGGTCCGGGCTCTCTCCGGGAATGGCGGTCGAACATCAGCTTCGTGGGGGTACTCGTGGGACTAGAAACTGTCGTCCAACGCTCAAGAAATAAACGCACTACGAAAGAATGGGTTCCGTTCTGTGCAGCGCCAACCAATGAAAACTCTGGGAGGAGTCACCAATGGCCTGCCAACATTGATTCAGCACACGATGGGATCGGATGTTCCTTATCGTGGAACCTTCCTTCGTCACCTGAAATTGTTTCTTATGACGATCCAACAAGACCCATATGAACCCGACCGGTGGTGGTTCGCGCCGCTACTCTATACAGGTGCCGCTTTGGTGATTGCGGCGCTTGTTTTGGCGTAGCCTCAACCAGCCAAACCAGCTTTCAGGCCGTGTACGTGAACTTTCTATTGATCATCCTGGCCATCCTAGTGGTGATCTTCTCGATCTGGGGGTCTCACCAGCTCAAATGACGATGGCCGGTCGTTCAAAGTCCCACATCGAGAAGCCCTGCGGGATTCGATATTAAAGCGCTATGACTTTAACCTATGGCGAGAAGGCAGAAGCAAAGTTGGCCGGAACTATCCTGCGGGTTCTAAGGTCAGGCCGTGCTAAATATGCACTGAGTGCTGGCGCGACCACTGCTGCGTGTTGCAGCGCTATGGCCGTTATGGCTTCCGATGCACGCGTCTCCGATAGCCAGCTCGGCAACTGGCTGCGGACCATCCCCGTCAGCGTCGAGCGTGGCGACAAGGACCTCCACGACCTGCTCAATTAGCCTGTTCTGCGCTAGAGGCTGACGGCGTCGGCTTCGGTCGGGCCTCTTTCCCTTTTGTGTCGTTGGTTTTCTTTTTGGCGGCGCAAAGAAAACCCGGCCCGCGCGGTGGACGCTAAGCCGGGTTTCCCTCAGCCGGATCAAGTGCTGATACCGGGTGGTGATGGTCTGGACCAACCGGCACGATTTCAACCCGCGGTAGGTTGGGCTGTTCCTCAGAACCTAAGCCCCGCAAACACGGTTTAACGACCGGACTTTAAGTCCAGCGTAAGGGAGAAAACGCCATGAAAGGTTTCGCTTCGAATACTAGCCCTAGCCCTAGCGTTAGCCTTCGCCGGCCCCGCTTTTGCCGGCGACGTGACCGCAGCCAAGACCGAAGCCGATTGCAAGGCGGCTGGCGGAATGTGGGACAATACGTGCGCAGAGAAGAAGATGTAACGAGCTATTTAGTTTGAGCCCAGGAGCGTCGGCTTCGGTCGGCGCTCCAGTGCCGCTGCAGAGTCTCGGTCACTTCCCTAGGTAGACCTCCCTTAGTGCCACTAGCGGACACCGCATTCGTTTTCGGCGCAAAGACATCGAGACAGGCTCCGTAGCAAGCAGTTGGGAACCCCGGATTCAGCGTGGTCTCCTGCCCTCGCCGACTTCTTAGCAGCTTACAACTTCGCCAAGCGCCTCAAGACCCCACCGCACGAATACGCTTGCAAGATCTGGACAGAAAACCCGGGTCGCTTCAGGCTCGACCCATCCATCACAGGCGGACGCATAAATGTGAAAAGTCTCGGACTTCATCGGTTCTTGCAGCACAATGCGAGCACGACCGGAAGTGCGGAATAGCATTGGAAGGAAACTCGGATCATGACTTGGAAGGCCGCCTATCGGTCGTTCTACTACGAGGGAGCGCCTGAGCCCGAAGATCTGGTGCTGGACAGTGCCACCACAGCGCTGCTCGTGATCGACATCCAAAACAAATATATGGCAGTCCCGAGCAGCACCGCCGAGCAGAAGCGCTGGGCGCCTTTCTTCGACCGGATGAACAATATCGTCATTCCGAACACGTGCGCGCTCATCGATCTCTTCAGAAGACATGGAGTCGAGCGTTTGTTCGCCCGGATCGCCTGTCTCAAGGCGGACGGTCGGGACCGCTCGCTGAGCCAAAAAAAACCCGGGTGGAACTATCTGCTCATGCCGAGAACCAGCGAGGAATCGCAGTTCGTTCCCAACCTCGCCCCTCGCGATGACGAGATCGTCCTGTGCAAGACGACGGACAGCGCCCTCACCGGCACGAACCTGCGCCTTATCCTGCGCAACATGAATATCCAGAACGTCGTCCTGGCCGGCATCTTTACCGACCAATGCGTGTCTTCCACGGTGCGAAGCCTCGCCGACGAGAGCTTCAATGTGGTCGTGATCGAAGATTGCTGCGCGGCGGGCACCGATGAGCTCCATCGCAGGGAGCTCGAAATCATCAACATGATCTACTGCCACGTCCTATCTTTCGCGGAGTTGCGCGAGGTCATGAAAATTTGACAGTGAGCCGCTCCGACTATGCTCAGCCGCTTTTGCCGCCCGGCCAATAGAGCCGCAGCTCATTGCGTTCGATCAGGCCAAGCGGCCGTATGATCAGCATCATAATGAGCGCGATCGCCAAACAGACATCGGTCAAGCCGACCACAGGCTCGGCGAAAAGCTGCGCCATGTTGACTGCGTTCTCGATCGCCCGCAGCCCCTGATAGACGAAGCTCACAACCACGGTGCCGATCACCGCTCCGGACACGGTCGCTGGGCCGCCGATCACCAGCATCGCGAGGACGACGAAGGTCATTTTTAGGAAGAAGGCCGTCGGCGAGAAAGAGGTGATGAAGTGGGCCCAAAGCCCGCCGCCCATGCCTGCCACGAACGCGCTCAGGACGAAGCTGATCCACCGCACGGCGATGGTGTCGACGCCGATGGCGCTTGCCGAGACCGGATCGTCCCGCGACGCGCGGAGCTGCAGCCCGACCTTGGACTCCTTGAAGACGATCGCGACAGCAATGAAGAATATTGCCCAGAGCACGCTGCCGAGGAGGTAGGTATGCCGATCGAGGCCGAAGAGTGTGTGGGGGCCATTAGTCAGGGCAGTCCAATGCACGAGCACAGTATGAATGATGACGAGGAGGGCGAAAGCGGTGATGACGGCGGCGAATTCGGTGAGCCGCATGAGCGCAATGCCGACCAAGGCGGCGACCAGAGCCGCGACGAGCCCGCCCAGGACAATGGCAACTAGGAACGGGAGCTGGATATCGGCGAGGAAAGGATAGAGCGTCGGGAGAGCGAGCGACTTCGCCAGCGGCGTCATCGAAAAGATCGCCGATGTGTAGGCGCCGATCCCCATGAAGCCTATGTGGGCAAAGCCGAGAATGCCCGTGTTTCCCATGAAGATCTGCAGGCCTACCACGAGGATAAGATCGAGGAACGCTTCGGTGACGATGTGATCCATGATCGGCCAGTCGGCAAACTGGAGGAGGATGGCCAGTAGCAGCAGCGGCCCAGCCAGAAGCACGAAAGTGTTGAGGGGATCGGTCCAGTGGCGAAGACGCATGCGGCGCTCCCAATCCCTCATTTGGCTCGGATGAGGCCTTCGGGCCGAACCAGCAGGATCACGATGACGAGGCCGAATGTGAAAGCTTGCCGGTAGTCGACCAGGTCTTGCGGCAGCAGCGTGTTGATCGCGACCGTCATCAGCCCCAGTACATAGCCGCCGACGACGGCGCCGATCAGGCTTTGCATGCCGCCCAGGACCGTGGCCACGAAGGAGACGATCAGCGGCTCGAGTCCGATCCCCGGCGTTACCGATGCCGTGCGTCCGAGCCAGAAGAGGGAAACGATGCCGGCGAGAAGGCCGCTGATGGCGAAGGCGGTGCTAATGATCAGATTCGCCGGAACGCCCAGCATCCGCGTCATGGTGAACTTGTCGGCAGCGGCGCGGAGCGCGATGCCAAGGATCGTCTTGCGCAGGACGAAGCTGAACAGGGCCAGCATCGCGAGGCTGACGACGATGGCGAGCACGTCGCGTACCGGCACGAGCGTCCCACCGATCGCAATGCTGTCGGAAAAAAGATCCGGCAGCGGGACGACGCGGGCGCGTGGCGACACGAACAGGAGCGCCGCGTTCTGCAGAAGCGTGCTGACGGCAAATGAGGTGATGAGCATGGCGGTCAGGGACTTCTCGCGCACCGGGCGGAAGGCGACCCGCTCCGTCAGATAGCTGGTCACGACGGCTGCCGCCACGGCGACCGCTGCCATAACTAGCCACGGCAGGGGGCCGCCGCCCAGCAGGTAAAGTGTGTAGCCCGCGACCATGATGAGCTCGCCATAGGCGAAATTGACGAGGCGCAGGATGCCGTAGACGATCACGAGGCCTAGCGCCATCAGTGCATAGAGGCTGCCGAGGCTCAGCCAATTGACGATGAAAGTGACGGTCTCGCTGGCCGGGCTCATGGGAGTTGCCCCAGTGCCCCTACCGGGCCTTCGCCGAGGTAGACGCTCTGCAGGTTCACCTGTTGACGCAGATCGGCGGGGGTGCCGGCAGCCTCGACCCGCCCTATGCTGAGGACGTAAGCGCGGTCGACGATGTCGAGCGTCTGATGAACGTTCTGCTCGACGAGCAGGATCGTCATGCCCTGACGGTGCAGGCGGGTCACCAGCTTGAAGACGTGATCCACGAGGGCCGGAGCGAGACCAAGCGAGGGCTCATCGAGCATCAGCAGCTTCGGATGGGACATCAGGGCGCGCGCCAAGGCAAGCTGCTGCTGCTCGCCGCCGGAGAGCGTGCCGGCCGCCTGGGCAAGGCGCTCGCCAAGGATCGGGAACAGCGTGCACATCTCGTCGACATCGCGTCGGTATTCAGCCCGGTTCCGGCGAATGAAACCGCCGAGCCGAAGGTTCTCCTCGATGGTCAGCGTCGGAAAGACCTCGCGGTCCTCCGGCACCATGGCGATCCCCTTGCGGACGATTGCCTCGGGCGGCAGGCCTCCGATGGAGTGGCCGCGAAAGGCGATGCTCCCCTTTCTCGGCTTCAGGACCCCGGCAATCGTGGCGAGCGTCGTCGTCTTGCCGGCGCCGTTGGCGCCGATCAAGGCGACCAGCTCCCCTTCATTGACGCTTAGGGAGAGGTCGCGCACCGCCACGATGCTGCCGTACTGGACCTGGAGTCCGCGAAGCTCAAGCATTCGCGGCTGCTTTAGCAGTCGTTCCGAGATAGGCTGCGACGACCTCGGGGATGCGCCGCACCTCCTCCGGCCGGCCTTCGCCGATGGTCCGGCCATAGTTCAGCACATGCAGCCGATTGCAGAGGCGCATGATGAGCCGCATGTCATGGTCGACGATCAGTATGCCGAGGCCTCGCTTTTCCGGGATCGGCGCCAGCCGTCTCAGCAGCTCGTTGCTCTCCTTCTCGTCGAGTCCGGCAGCCGGCTCGTCCAGCAGCAGGAACCGCGGCCGCATCGCGAGCGCCCGTGCGATCTCGACGAGCCGCTCGTGGCCGTAGGAGAGCGCGTTCGCCGCCGCTCCCGCCGAACTGCCCATGCCGAACTCGTCGAGCAACGCATGGGCGTCCGACTCCGCCTCCTGCCGCGAAAGGCCGACGCTCAAGCCCGCCACCACAACATTTTCCAGGACCGAGAGACCGTTAAACAGGCGGACGCGCTGGAACGTCCGCGCCAGGCCCGCTCGGGCGATCCGATGAGGCTTCCAGCCCGTGATGTCATACCCATCCGCCTGGATCCGGCCGGCGGTCGGCGAAAAGATCCCGGTAATCACGTTGATCAAGGTCGTCTTGCCGGATCCATTCGGGCCAATGAGGCCAAGGATCTCACCGCGATCGAACCGCAGGCTGATGCCGTCGAGCGCACGCAACTCGAAGAACCGCTTTGAAACCAACTCGACGACCAAGCCCGGCGATGCAACGACCGAATCGCTCATGGGCGGTTTCTCGGGACTCAACGGCGAATGGTGTGCGGAGAGACGATGTTGGCGCATCTCGTCGCCCGTCCCGGTGACCGAGGTTATTGCTGCGGGTGCTCCTTGATTAACTTCACCAGATAATCTGGCTTTTCCACGTCCGAAGGCTGTGTCCAGCCAAGGAACACCGGCTTGCCGCCTTTGATTTCGACCATCGGCGCCTCGATGCTTGGCTCATGGCCGGACGCTGCATTCGACCATGTGAGCTTGCCGGTCAGAAGATCGTAGTGGGTTCCCTCCATTGCCTTGGCAACGGCGGCACCGTCCGTCGTGCCGGCCTTCTGCATGGCTTGGGCAATCACCATGACAGTGTCCCAGCCCGTTGCGACCATCGCCGTATCCGGTGCCTCGCCGTACTGCTTCTGGTATCGGTCGAGGAATTCCGCCATGGCCGGCGTCGCCCCAGGTGCCATGAAGCTATGGGTAACGAAGAAGACATCGTTGCCGAACTTTTCGCCCAGGGCGCCGAATAGGCTGGAGTCGTCGTAGGAATCGCCTCCGATGATCGGCGTTTTGATGCCGGCCTGGCGAATGGTCCGAATGATGGTGCCAAGGTCGGGCATGTAGGACGAGATGAACAGCACGTCAGGCTTCTCCTGCGACCGCTGGAGGCGCGCTAGCTGCGCCGAAAAGTCTTGGGCACCCTGGGTGTACTTGTCCTCGAATATGATGTGGCCGCCCTTGGCCTTGAAATGCCTGGTGAAAAAGTCGCTAAGGCTGGTCGTATAATCGATGAAGGTGTCGGTGACGACATAGGCGTTCTTCCACCCTTTCCCGAGCGCGAATTCTGCGCCTGCCGCGCCCATGGTGGTGTTCCACATGGAGAGTGTAAATTGCTTGTCGCCAAGCGCGACAGAACCATGCAGCGGCGACGACGCGCAGGTCGACACGCCGACGATGCCGCCTTTCTGCGCTTCGCGGTTGGCCGGTCCGCCGAAGTCAAAATCGCAGGGCGCGACGATCGCCTTAGCACCTTCGGAGACGAGCTGCGCCGCATTGGTGCCGACGGTGACGGGATCGCTCTTGCCATCGAGATTAACGAACTTGAGCGGACGACCAAGGACGCCACCCTTCTCATTGATCGCCTTGACTGCGAGCTCGGCGCCCTTGAGCCCAGGCGCATCGAGTGGCGCCTGAATGCCGGTGAGGCAGAGCGCGCCACCAATCATGATCGGCTCGTCGGCTTTGACGGCGCCTATGCAAACAATCAGTCCCGCCGAAAGCGAAACTGCGATCGTCGCCAACAAGCTGGCGGTTGCTGATGCTCCGGCACGTTGCTTCTTTGGTTGCTTCTTTGGTGTCGCAACCATTTTCTCCTCCCTAGCCACTGATTTACGCTTCGTCGGCTACCTTAGCACGCTGGGTCGCAATCTGCGATCGCTTCGTGCGCTCCCGGTAACCGCTTTCTCCCTGGCGAGCAGCGTCGTCATTTCCCGGGCTGTTGAACCGTGTCTGAACGGTTCTGGCGGGCGATCTCCGGGTGACCCCATGCGAAGTCGCTGCGCTGGCGAGATTCCCATTGCTAACGAGGTGCCGAGTGGCAGTTCTTTCACCGCGTCTAACGTCCACGCCTCAGTTCGGTTGGTTCCCAGAACAATTTCGGAATTATCCCCGATATACACAGCCCGTTCCTGCGAGCCACCGATGATTGCGTTCATCCTGAGGCCTATAATGCGGAGGGGCTCGTTGGGGGGTGACAAGGAATGGACACGTCAGCTCGCGCGCAAGATTCTAATCCACTCAGTATTTCTACAATCAGCGAAGACCTAACAATCACCGGCAATGTGACATCGAAAGGCGCGCTCCATCTCGATGGCCAAGTTCAAGGCGACGTGCATTGCGTCGCCCTTGTGCTCGGCGAGAACGCACAGCTCGAGGGTAGCGTCGTTGCGGAGGATGTAATGGTCCGTGGCCGCCTTATCGGCTCGGTCCGTGCGCTAAGGGTGACGTTGCAATCCAAGTCCCACGTCGAAGGCAATCTCATTCACAAGAGTCTCTCCATTGAACAGGACACGCATTTTGAAGGCGAGTCTCGTCCTTCAGAAGACCCACTATCAGCCAACCCCAAAGTCCCCACAGCAGAACCGCAACTAAACCACAACGGCGGTTTTGACGACGGGAACCAGCGCGGATCTTTGAAAGGCTTCATCAGGGCACTCCCCGAGTCACGCAGCACTTAGAAGTTCTCTCTTACATAGGAGGTGACCATGTTTGGGTCGAAGCAAGGAGGAACAGTGATCGCAAAAGGACTGAAGATTGTTGGCAGCGTCACCGCCGAGGGCTTAGTCGAGGTCAATGGCCAGATTGACGGCGAACTTCACTGCACGTCCCTCGTCGATCGCTCGTGGGGCTCATGTCAACGGAATCGTTGCAGCCGAACGCGTGGTTGTGGATGGAAAAGTTGAGGGTCCAATTCAAGGCGGTGACGTTGTTCTGAAGTCGCAGGCTCATGTAGTCGGCGATATTCACCACCAGTCTCTTGCTATTGAGAGGGGTGCCTACTTTGATGGCCGCTCAATCCAAGTCCGCGGAGCTAATGGACATCAACCGGAGAGACTTGGTCAACGCCTCAAGCGGGTGGCGAATGATAGTCAGGAAACGCTCACCTCAACCGGGCGGGTTCAGTCGCTGGGCTCTCCCGAAAAAGTAGCGTCCTGACCCCCATTCTCTCCCTCTTGCCCGACCAGGGGTGAGCAAATCAAACCCGCGAATATAAGTTGTGAGCAAAAACAATGGCTTACCTGGTAGCGGAGGAGGGACTCTAACCCCCCAAAATGTTACCCGCTGCACCACCGGCGTCATCACCAAGAAGACTTCTCAGAGTTCAAAGCCTTGATTTGAAAATGAAAAGACTGGTGCCCAGGGGCGGGATCGAACCACCGACACGCGGATTTTCAGTCAGACTGACTTTCGGAAGCCGTGGCGACCCGGTGGCGACCCAAGGCCCGAGGACGACTGCAGCGCCCTCGTCTCAAAAAGAATACTCTCTCTAGATCAGTGCCTTAGGATGGTTGCGGGGAGAGGATTTGAACCTCTGACCTTCAGGTTATGAGCCTGACGAGCTACCGGGCTGCTCCACCCCGCGTCAATTCACCATGCGCCACATCGGGAGGCGCGACCGCCATGCGGACTTCAAGTCCGCCGATCAAGGGCGGGAACCTATAGCAGGTTCGGAGGATATGTGAAGGGCGCCGGAAGCGAAATTTCCCGGGCGGCACCGGTACATAGGTCATATAGTCATTGGCCAGGGATTTGTGAACCGCTTGCCGCCCGATTTGTCCCGGCTAGTAAGGCGCGCCCGGGGCCGGCGCCCCGCCGCCGAAGCGGTAGGACAAGCCCAAGATCGCGTGGTTCGTCCAGACGTCGGTCTCGAGCGAGCCGCCACCTTTGAGCTCCGGCTCGTTGCTCGAGAAGCTCAGCTTGTAGTCGCCGAACACCGACAACCGTGGACCGACATGATATTCGAGGCCGACCAGGCCTTCGACGGCGACGCCATCGACCTGATAGTCGTAGGTATAGGGCTGGCCGGCTCCGACGCGCCGCACCTCGACATGTGGAAAGGCAAAACCGACGCCAAAGCCGACATAGGGCGTCCAGCGCTCGTGGATCCAGCGGTACTGGCCGCCGAAGAACATCTCGTTGAGGCCGTTCGTGAACTCCATGACCTGAAAGGTGTCGCCCACGCGATCCTTGGGGCCGACGGGGATGCCGTCGCGGGTGCCCGAGACACTCACCACGGCGCTCTCGTCGGCGACGACCTTGGCGTGGTTGTAGTCGATCATCAGGCCCCAATTGGAGGCGCTATTGAACCACCAGGTGCCGCGTGCGCCCCAATAGGGGGGCGGGCCGAACGAACTCGCCATCCCACGGCACGTCGTTCAACGTCATGTTGGTGCCGCCGGGCTGAGTCAGATGGATGTCGCTGTCGAAGCTGCCGTTCCAGCCGCCATAGACGCCGATCTGCATCTCGGCCTTCGCCGGCGAAGCGGCGCAGGCGAGAGCAAACATCGCCGCCGCGGCCAGCTTAAGAAGGGTACCCCTCCGAGCCGCGATTTTGGCGACCCCCAAGCGCACCATGCGTCCAAGTCCCCAGATCGGGCCCCCTTCCCAAGGGCCTCGTTATACCGCGCACACGCTCACCCACCGCCACGATGGGACGCGCACGCATGACCTCTGGAGTTGATTACACGGCCGGTCCTGGGGTGCCAAGATTAGTCACCCTCTATCCCTAGCGAATCTGGGCGCCTGTTGCCGAAAAGCCCCGCCTTTCCTGGTGCCCTGTCAGAGGCCGAAGTCCCTGGCCAGCCAAGCCAGTTTCGCGTCCGCTCGCCGCGCAGGCGATAGCCGCCGCGTGGGGCAGGTTCGAACAGCCAGCGGCGCGCGGCAAATCGCTCCCGCACCAAATAGGGAAACGCCGTGCCGAGAATCGCGCCGCCCACGGCGTCGGTGAAGTAATGCTGGCCGATCAGAACCCGGCTCGCCGCGATCCACGCAGCCACGGTGTAGAGCAGCACCTTGCCGCGCGGCCACAGCATGGCGAGCACGGCCGCGAGCGCGAAGATGTTGGTGGCGTGGCCTGAAGGAAAGGAGGCGTGGTCTGGATCGAAGGAAAAGAGCTGGAAGTCGAAAGGGCCAAGCGTATCGAACAGCTTGGGGCGCGCCCGGCCGAGAATATATTTGGTGAGATTGCCGATGAGGCCGGCGCCTCCCACGCTCACGAACACAAAGCCGATGGTGCTCGCGATCAGTCCGTAGCCCGCGGCGTTGCGGAAGCCCTGATGCGTGCGGCGGAGCACAAGCGCAAGCGCCACCAAGGAGCCCGCCGGGATCAGCATCCAGTTCGACCGGCCGATGTCGGTGACGCTGCGCAGGAAGTTGCGGGCCTCGGGTGCCAGCGCCTTCGACCGCTCCAGGAAGAAGGGATCGAGCACATAGACGCCGAAGAGGACAAAGGAGACCGCCAGCACCACCTGCTCGAGGAGGGTGAGATCGGCCAGGCGAAATCTCGTCATCGGCCCGGCATCTGCGTCAGGCGACATTCGCCGTGCTCGGATCCCGCTTGCCGAGCCAGATGAAATAGATGTTGCGGGCGTAGATCACGAGGCCCGCCGCCTGGCCGACGATGAACACCGGATCGGCGCGGTAGATGGCGTAAGCGAGCAGCATGGACCCGCCGACGAAGCTGAAATACCAGAAGGTTTCCGGGATGATGCTCGCGCGCGCCTTCTCGGTCGCCACCCACTGCACGATGAAGCGCATCGAGAACATGAATTGGGCGATGAAGCCGATGGTAACCCAGGCGAGCTCGGTCGACGGTGTCGACGCCCACCAGCTTTGCAGATGTGCCAGAGTCATTTCGACGAAGCCCCCACCTTGACTTGACTGACGCGGGCCTTCTCGCCGGCCGCAGGCGCTCCCGACAGATCTTCGGCGATGGGCGGGAGGGAGGTTCGCTTGCGGAGCCAGCTCACGCCCACGAGGTCATATAGCCCAATCAGGGCCCGTCCGAGATTGGTGTATTTCGACGCGCCCTTGAGCCTCGGCCGATCGTTCACCGGCTCATAGGCAATTTCGTGGCCGTAAGTGAGGAATAGGGCCGGCAAATAGCGGTGCATGCTGGTGAAATAAGGCAGCCTCAGATAGTCCTCGCGCCGATAGATTTTGAGCCCGCAGCCGGTGTCTGGGCAGCCATCGTCGAGCACCTTGTCGCGGATCCAATTGGCGAAGCGCGAGGCGGCCTTGCGCGAGCCTTTGGCTTTGCGTCCTTCGCGGATGCCGCCGACGAGCGCCGGCTCGCCGCCGTCGCGCCCGAGCCGCGCGACGAGCCGCATGATGTCGGCCGGATCGTTCTGCCCGTCGCCGTCCATGGTGGCGATCACCGGCGCGGTTGCGGCGATTACGGCTGAGCGGAGTGCGGCACTCTGGCCCGCGCGCCGTCCGTGGCGGAGGTAGCGCAATTGCTTGTGGCGGCCGAGCATGGCCTTGATCTCGGCGTCGGTGCCGTCGTCGCTTGCGTCATCGACCACGATCACTTCCTGCAAGACCGCTTCCGGCACGGCCTCAATGGTCTCCTCGATGAGCCGCCCGATATTGCCGGCCTCGTTATAGGCAGGGATGATGACGGCGATACGCATGGACAATAACCCTGGGAATCCGGCCTCGCGGGGAAAGGGACCCTACACCGCCGACCAGTAGCAAGCTTTCATTTCCGCGCACAACATTGTACAGGGTGCGCCTGCCCCCAACCATCCTCAGTAACCGCCCTTGCCAGCCCTCAAAGCCGCTCGCCCTGCCATTCTGCGTCCCTGGCGCGAGGCCGTTTTGCGCGACCAGGATTACTGGGCTTGGCTGCTCCTGATCCTCGGCGCCCTCCTCGTCATCCGCCTGCTCGCGCTCTATTTCGCCGAGACCGATTTGTTCTTCGACGAGGCCCAATATTGGTCGTGGTCGCGCGACCTCGCCTTCGGATATTTCTCGAAGCCGCCGCTGATCGCCTGGCTCATCCGCGGAGCAACCGTGATCTGCGGCGACGCCGAATGGTGCGTGCGGGCGCCCTCGCCCATTCTCTACACCGTCACCTCCATCCTCCTGTTTCTCGCCGCTCGCGCACTCTATGGCGACCGCGTCGGCTTCTGGTCCGCGGTGGTGTTCGCGACCCTACCGGCGGCTTCCTTCTCATCGCTCTTGATCTCGACCGATGTCGCTCTTGTCCTGTTCTGGACCTTGGCCTTCTACGGCTGGATCAAGCTGATCGAGACCCTGAAGATGCGCTTTGCGGTCCTCATCGGCATAAGCCTCGGGCTTGGCCTCCTCGCCAAATATGCCGCGATCTATTTCCTGCTTTGCGCGGGCGTCGACGCCTGGTGCGACGCGCGTGCGCGCGATGCGTTGCGCGGAGGCCGCTTCGCGGTCATCCTTGCCATTGCGCTCGCCTTCGTTGCGCCCAACCTTCTGTGGAACGCAAACCACAGCTTCGCCACCTTCTCGCACACGGCTGAGAACGCAGGCTGGAACGGGTTTCCCTTCCGTCTCGAAGATAGCCTTGAGTTCATCGGTTCTCAGTTTGCCGTGTTCGGTCCGATCCTGTTCGCGGTGCTTGGCTTCGTAGCCTGGCGCGCCGCGCGGCGCGGCTGCGAGCAGCCTGAATGCCGGTTGCTTGCGTTCTCGGTTCCGGTGATCCTCCTGCTCATCGTGCAGGCGCTGCTGTCGCGCGCGTTCGCCAATTGGGCGGCTGCCGCCTACCCTGCCGCCACAATTCTGGTCACGGCTGAGCTGTTGCGGCATTGGCCGCGCCTGTTCAGGGTTTCCCTCTGGCTCCATCTCGGCGCGGCGCTGGTCATCACCATCGCGCCGCTCTTCGCCAAACGACTGACCGCTCTGACCGGTCCTGAGTGGAACCCTTACGCCCGCGTGCTCGGGTGGCATGACCTCGCCGCAGCGACGCAACGTCTCGCCGAGGCGCAAGGCGCAAAGTCGGTGCTGACCGACAACCGCGAAGTGACGGGCGAGCTCGTCTATTACCTTCGCGACACGACACTCCCGATCACCATCTGGTTTCGCGCGCAAACCCCGCGCAATCATTTCGAGATGACACGGTCTTTCACCGAAGCCGCGCCTGAGCCCGTGCTTTACGTTACCTTGATCCATACCAGGACCTCGGTGCCTAAGCGTTTCGACACGAGCCAACCCGTTGGCAAACAAGAGTTTCCTACTGATGCTCTGCCGGTCCGCGAAGCGCTCTTCTATTTGCTGAAAGGCTATGAGGGCGACAATGCCGATTGATCGGAATGCGCAAGTCCCGGACGACGCCGGCTTGTCCGAGCTCAAGCTTGCGGCCGTGGCGGCCCTGATCGGCCTTGCCGCCGCGGTGATTTTCGTCGGCTGGCCCGATCTCGATCTTGCTGTGGCGCGGCTGTTCTACGTCGAGCCACGCCACTTTCTGTTCAATCAGTCGACGCTCGCCAGCATCTTGCGTTTCGGCTTCAGGCTCGTGACCTGGACCACGGCCGCCTTGGCGGTGATCGGCATCATCCTCGTTCTTGCCAAGAGGCGCCATCTCCTCGGGCTCGGCTTGCCGCAATGGATATTTCTCGCGCTCGTGCTCATCACCGGGCCCGGGCTCATCGCCAACACGCTCTTGAAGGACAATTGGGCGCGTCCGCGGCCGATCCAGGTCGTCGAATTCGGAGGCACCGATCGCTTCACGCCGGTGCTGGAGCGCTCAGGCAGTTGCGCGCGGAATTGCTCCTTCGTCAGCGGCGAGGCCTCGGCAACGTTTGCAATCGGCTTTGCCGTTGCCATGTTGGCGCGGCGGAGGCGTGCCGCGCTGATGGCCGCCGCAGTGGCCGCCGGCAGCATCGCCGGCTTCATTCGCATGGGCGAAGGCGGCCATTTCCTGAGCGACGTGATCTTCGCCGCCGTGTTCATGGCGCTCGACGTGGCGCTTCTCCACTGGCTCGTGTTCCACGTCCTCCTGCAAAGGACGCCGGACGAAGCCTGGTGGCACGACAAGACCATCGCTCTCACCGAAGACCTTCGCCGCAGATCGGCGGAGGCCATCGCTTCCGGCACGGACTGGCTGCGGCGGAACTTTCCCGAGACATTTGGAGGCCGGCTTGCCCCGAAGGACGATCGCGACGGCGGCGACCCGGCCCCTTGATGCGACGCCGCGCTAAGATGGAGCGGGGCTCAGTTGGAGTGCACGGTGGCGACGCCTCGCTCCATTTCGTACTCGTCGGTCGCCCAAATCGCGAGTCCGACGAACAGCAAGGCGGCGAGCGTTAGCGAAACGGCGACGGCGATCTCGATGATGCGGGCCCTGGTTAGCCCCAATCTTCGCGCCTCAGAGCGCATGCCGATGCCATGATGTGGCCGCAACCGTAGAAGTCCTCCTGCTTACCCTCCCTGTCTAACGCCACATCGCCGCTTCGTCGTTGCGTTGTGATGTCGCGCGCGACGGTGCGCCCCTGCGCTGAAGTGTCGGCTTGAGAAGATTGTATTGATTGGGGTTTTGAGCACAGGCC
>CAWGVA010000009.1:45000-67913 GCA_963825835.1 uncultured Alphaproteobacteria bacterium
TCACGACGCCGACACTCACGACGCCGACACTCACGACGCCGACACTCGCGACGCCGGCAATCGCGAAGGCGACGATCAAGACGGCATGGGCGAGCTGCTCTACACCTCGATGACCGTCGACGGCCACACCCGCAGCTTCTGGCGCTTCCGCACCCCTGACGGCGTCGTCGACTACTATGACGAGCAGGGCAACAGCGCGAAGAAGTTCCTGATGCGCAATCCGGTCAAGGGCGGCCGCTACACTTCCGGCTTCGGCCCGCGCGTGCATCCGCTGCTCGGCATCACCCGCATGCATACCGGCGTCGACTGGGCCGCGCCCGTCGGCACCCCGATCCTCGCCGGCGCCGACGGCACCATCGAGCGCGTCGGCCGCCAGGGCGGCTACGGCAACTACGTCCGCATCCGCCACACCAACGGCTTCTCCACCGCCTACGGCCACATGTCGCGCTACGCCGACGGGCTCGAGCCGGGCATGAGCGTGAAGCAGGGCCAGGTGATCGGCTATGTCGGCTCGACCGGCTTCTCCACCGGCCCTCACTGCCACTACGAGATCCTGGTCAACAACAAGTTCGTCAACCCGATGACCATCCAGGTGCCGCGCGGGCTGCAGCTCACCGGCCGCCAACTAGCCTCCTTCCAGAAAGAGCGGAACCGCATCGACGAGCTTCGCGCCCTCGATCCGGTCACCGCCCGCGTCGCCCAGGCCACGCAGCAGTAGCTTCGCTACTCTTCCTCTTCCCTTCCTTTCTCCTCCTTCCTTTTCCTCCTCCCTCTTTTTTTGTGCTGTCGCGATGTGCGCGACGCTCCGCTGACTCCATACCTCCCCCTTGCGGGGAGGTCCGACGACGCCGGCGTGCTCAAGCAGCGAACACACGAGTGTGGAAGCGGTAGCGCGTCGGGAACCGGGCACGGCAGTCAGTTGATCCTGCCTCGTCACGCCCGTCTTAAGCCCGACCCCGTTGCCCTAGACTGGCACAACAACAACCGCTTTCGTGGCTAGGAGCCCCCTCACCCGGCGCGTGCCGCGCCGTCCTCTCCCCAAGGGGAGAGGAGATTCGGCGGGGAGGGGAAGGACCGCAAGTCTCCTCGCCCCGGATTTCGGGTAAGCTTCGGCGCGATGGCGTATCGAAAAATGGAGGCGTTCATGGTGCTGCAATCTCTCACCCGGCGACTGGCGATGACCGGACTGATGGTGGCGGTCGCGACCGGCGCTTTCGCCTATACCGGTCAGGAGCTCGCTTCGAAGGCGAAGGTAAAAATAGACGACGCCCGTGCCATTGCCTTGAAGGCCCGCCCTGGCGCCATCTCCACGGAGGAACTCGAAAAGGAAAAAGGCGGCAGCGGCCTTCGCTATTCCTTCGGGGTGAAGAGCGGCAAGGCGCTCTACGAAGTCGGCGTGGATGCGCAGACCGGAAAGGTCCTCGAGAACGCCAAAGAGGGCAAGCATCCGGACTAGCCGCCGCATTCGATTAGCGCTGAATCCGTCGAACCACGCGCCGGGCGCCCTCCGGACCGGCTTCTTTTTGTCGCACATCCCTCGCGCACAGTTGATGCGTTGCATGCCCAACGCCGTGGTCTAACGGCGTTGTAGACGTCAAGCGTCCACACCCCCAAGGAGCGAGAACATGAAAAAATACCTGCTAGCAACAGCCCTCATCGTCGGCTTCGTCACCCCGGCACTTGCCGAGCAATTCTACGTCGCCTTCGATCCGGCGAGCCACAAATGCTCGATGATGCACACCATTCCGTCAGGGTCGATGAAGAACATGGGCGGTCCCTACAAGACCAAAGCTGAGGCCCACAAGGCCATGCAAGGCATGAAGGAGTGCACAGCCTAATTCCGTTTGCGCAAGGAGTACTCTCTAGGGCCGGCCTCTCGCCGGCCCTTTTTTGTGCGCGCCGTGAGCCGGGCATGAGGAAGTCGACCTCCTCCTTGCAGGGGGAGGAATGAATTTATGATGTCCTATCGCTTCGCTACTTGAGGACGATCAAGCCGCCTGCTTGACCGCCTGGCCGTTGATGACCAACCCGTTGCTGTCGGCGGTGATCTTGATGTTCTCGCCCTCGTGGATCTTGCCTTGCAGGATCAGCTCGGCGAGCGGGTCTTGCACATATTTCTGGATGACGCGCTTGAGCGGCCGCGCGCCATAGGCCGGGTCGTAGCCCTTCTGGCCAAGCCACTCCTTCGCTGATGCGTCGAGCTCGACGGTGAGCTTGCGGTCGGCGAGCAGCTTCGCAAGCCGCTTCATCTGGATGTCCACGATCCTCGCCATCTGCTCGCGCTTGAGGCGATGGAACAGGATGATCTCGTCGACGCGGTTCAGGAACTCTGGCCGGAAATGCGCGCGCACCACCGCCATCACCTGCTCGCGCACGGCGTCCGAGTCCTCGCCCTCGGGCTGGTTCACCAGATATTCGGAGCCGAGATTGGAGGTCATGATGATCAGCGTGTTGCGGAAATCGACGGTGCGGCCCTGGCCGTCGGTGAGCCTGCCGTCGTCGAGCACCTGGAGCAGCACGTTGAACACGTCCGGGTGCGCCTTCTCGATCTCGTCGAACAGGATGACCTGATAGGGGCGCCGGCGCACCGCCTCGGTGAGCGCGCCGCCCTCTTCGTAGCCGACATAGCCTGGGGGCGCGCCGATCAGCCGCGCGACCGAGTGCTTCTCCATATATTCCGACATGTCGATGCGGATCATGGCGTGCTCGTCGTCGAACAGGAATTCGGCGAGCGCGCGGGCAAGCTCCGTCTTGCCGACGCCGGTGGGGCCGAGGAACATGAACGAGCCGATCGGCCGGTTGGGGTCCTGCAGGCCGGCGCGCGAGCGGCGCACGGCGGTCGAGACGGCGGTGACGGCCTCCGACTGGCCGACCACGCGCTTGACGATCTCCTCCTCCATGCGGAGCAGCTTGTCACGCTCGCCTTCCAGCATCTTGTCGACCGGAATGCCGGTCCAGCGCGAGACCACCTGGGCGATGAGGTCGGCGGTGACCACTTCTTGCGCCATGGCGCCGCCCTTCTCCTCGGTCTCCTCCAGCTTCTTGAGCTTGGCTTCGAGGTCGGGGATCACGCCGTAAGCGAGCTCGCCGGCGCGGGCCAAGTCGCCCTTCCTCTGCGCCTGCTCGAGCTCGACGCGCGCGGCATCGAGCTGCTCTTTCAGCTTCTGCGCGCCTGCGAGCTTCTCCTTCTCCTCCTGCCAGCGGCGGGTGAGCAGGTTCGCCTCCTCCTCGAGATTGGCAAGCTCCTTCTCGAGCTTGGCGAGGCGGTCCTTGGAGGCTGAGTCCGATTCCTTCTTCAGCGCCTCGCGCTCGATCTTGAGCTGGATGATGCGCCGGTCGAGCTCGTCGAGCGCCTCTGGCTTCGAGTCGATCTGCATGCGAAGGCGCGAGGCGGCCTCGTCGACGAGGTCGATAGCCTTGTCGGGCAGGAAGCGGTCGGTGATGTAGCGGTTGGAGAGCACGGCGGCGGAGACGAGTGCTGCATCGGCGATGCGCACGCCGTGATGCAGCTCGTATTTCTCCTTGAGCCCGCGCAGGATGGAGATGGTGTCCTCGACCGTGGGCTCCGACACGAAGATCGGCTGGAAGCGGCGGGCGAGGGCCGCGTCCTTCTCCACGTGCTTGCGATATTCGTCGAGCGTGGTGGCGCCGACGCAATGAAGCTCGCCGCGGGCGAGCGCGGGCTTCAACAGGTTCGAGGCGTCCATGGCGCCGTCGCCCTTGCCGGCGCCGACCAGCGTATGCATCTCGTCGATGAACAGGATGATCTGGCCGTGCGAAGATTGGATCTCCGAGAGCACGGCCTTCAGCCGCTCCTCGAACTCGCCGCGATATTTGGCGCCGGCGATCAGCGCGCCGAGATCGAGCGACAGAACCTTCTTGTCCTTCAGGCTCTCGGGCACGTCGCCGTTGACGATGCGGTGCGCCAGCCCCTCGACGATCGCCGTCTTGCCGACGCCAGGCTCGCCGATCAGCACGGGGTTGTTCTTGGTGCGGCGGGACAGCACCTGAATGGTGCGCCTGATCTCCTCGTCGCGGCCGATCACCGGATCGAGCTCGCCTTTGGCGGCGGCCTCGGTGAAGTCGCGGGTGTAGCGCTTCAGCGCGTCATAGGCCTGCTCGGCGCCGGCCGAATCCGCGGTGCGGCCCTTGCGCAGCTCGTTAATGGCGGCGTTGAGCGTCTGCGGCGTGACCCCGGCATCGGCCAGGATGCGCGAGGACTCCGCCTCCTTGGCCATGGAGAGCGCCTGGAGCACCCGCTCGACGGTGACGAAGCTGTCGCCGGCTTTGGTCGCGATCTGCTCGGCCTGGTCGAGCACGCGGCCCAAGGCTGGAGCCATATGCACCTGCGCCCCGCCGCCAGAGACCTTCGGCAGCTTGGCGAGCGCGGCCTCGGTGCGCTCGAGCGCCTCCTTCGGCCTGCCGCCGGCCTTGGTAACCAGCCCTGACGCCAAGCCTTCCGGGTCGTCGAGCAGCACCTTCAACAGGTGCTTCGGCGTGATTTGCGGGTTGCCTTCGCGGATGGCGAGGGTTTGCGCCGACTGCACGAAGCCCTTGAGCCGGTCTGAGAATTTCTCGAAGTCCATGGGACGCTTTCCCTGTTGAGCACGCTTAACCGCCACTGCGGCCGGACGGGCTGACCTGTCCGGCCAAGAGGCAGCCGATCGCAGCCAATATAGGCCGACCCCTTAACGGAGATATAGCGCTGGGTTAGCCAACGAGAACGGCGAGCGTCAACCCGGGCCTTGAGGCGCGAGATGATCGGCCGCCGTCAAAAGCTTGGAACTACCCGACGGGGTCGGAGGCGCTTTCGTCGGATTGGGCGGCGTCGTCGGCCTGATCGGCACCGTTGGTGTCCCGACCCTGCCCTTCGCTGCCGTTCGGACCGCGGCGTCCATACTGATCGCGGCCGCCGCCGTGGTGCTCCCGGTTGCCAGTGTGACGCTCGCGGTCTTGCCCGCCGCCGCCCTGGCGCTCCCGGTCATGCCCGCCGCCGCCGCGTGTCTCGCGAACGTCGCCGCCGCCGCCATCGGTACTATCGTAGTCCGATCCGCCGTCGTCCTCGGAGCCGTCGGCGTTCCAGCGTGGCCGGAATCCGCCATTTCCGCCTTCGCCCGGCTGGCCGCCATGCTGCGGGCCGAACTGCGACTGCGCCGCCATGATGATGCGGTTGTAGTGCTCGGCGTGCTGGAAATAGCTCTCCGCCGCGATCATGTCGCCTGACGCCAGAGCATCGCGGGCGAGCGACATGTATTTCTCGGCGATATGCGCCGCGGTTCCGCGGATTTTGACGTCCGGGCCGTTCGACTCGAAGTTCCGTGCCAATGGATTTTGGGGCTTGCGGCCACGGCCGCGGCCCCGGCGATTCTGCTGTCCTTGCCTCATAGGCTTCAATGCAACCCTGATAAGCGGCTCATGCCGCGACTTCTTCCCTGCCCTCGAATTTGTTGTCTGCTCGGATCTTCAGAGTCCAAGTTGGCTATTCACTCGCTCCAGCCGCGCTGGGCTCAAGGAGCCCAGGCCGCGCTCGATAAATGCAATTCTGCTGCTTTGCGCTATTCCCGGCGCCGAGCCGATAAACATCCTGATTGCGCAGCCAGCCTAAAAATAGAAGGGCGATTGAGCGTCACCTGAACGTCCCGAGAGGCACGCCGCCCTACGATCGAGGTTCCGAGATGTCGCTCTTGTTGCCGTCCGCAACCGGCCAGCGCTCTTAACGCCAATGGCCGAGAACATTCCAATTCGCTGACCTCGAACCTAGCCCGAACCTCGCAATTTTCCAAGTCCAATTTTTCGGATGCGGCCTCCCGCTCTTACGGAGCCTTAACCCTCAACCGCGCTCCGACCACCCGCGGGCGCCCGGCAAGATCGCGCCAGAGGTGCTGAGACTCCCCTCCGTCAAGGCCCGCGTCGGCAAGAAGGCGGGCGACCGCGCGGGCCTGGTCGGGGCCGATCTCGAACAGGGCGAAACCCCCAGGACGCAAGGCTTTGCGGAGGCCCCGCACGATGCGGCGATAGGCGGAAAGCCCGTCAGGACCGCCGTCGAGCGCGGGCGCCGGATCGTGATCGCGCACCTCTGGGGAGAGCGCGGCCATATCGGCCGCCGACAGATACGGTGGGTTGGCCACCACCAGGTCAAAACTGCCCTCGACGGCCTCGAGCCAGTCAGAAGCGAGGAAGGCCGCACGGTCCCCGACACCAAGAATTTGGGCATTGGCCCTCGCCAGCTCAAGCGCCCCCAGGGCGACATCGACGCCGACGCCGCTTGCCTGGGGCAGCTCCGCCAACAGCGTCACGAGGATGCAGCCGCTCCCCGTCCCGAGGTCGAGGATGCTGAGCGGCGTCTCGCGGTCCTCGAAGCCAAGCGCTGCCTCGATCAGCGTCTCGGTGTCCGGGCGCGGATCGAGCGTGCTCGCATCGATGCGGAAGCTGCGCCCATAGAACTCGCGGATGCCGATGATGCGCGACACCGGTTCGCCTTCCAGCCTCCGCTCTACGAAAGCGCCGAACCGCGCCGCGGCGTCAGGTGCGAACGGATCGTTGAGCGCCGCGACACAGGCCTCGTGGCTCAAGCCGGTGGCATGGCAGAGCAAGAGCCGCGCGTCGAGCTCAGGCGCGGCAATCCTTGCCTCGCGCAAAAGCCGCGCCGCGGCAGTATGCGCCTGACCGAGGCTGAGGCGCGAGGCTATGAACTCACCCATGGCCTTCTTCCTGGACGGCGGCGAGCAGGCTCGTCTGATGCTCGGTGATCAGGGCATCGATGATCTCGTCGAGACCCCGCCCCTCCAGCACCAGGTCGAGGCTGTGCAGCGTGAGGCCGATGCGGTGATCGGTGACGCGCCCTTGCGGGAAATTATAGGTGCGGATGCGCTGGGAGCGGTCGCCGGTGCCGATCTGGCTGCGGCGGGTCTGCGAGCGCTCGGCATCGAGCTTTGCCCGCTCGAGATCGTAGAGCCTCGCGCGCAGCACCTTCATCGCCTTCGCCTTGTTCTTGTGCTGCGACTTCTCATCCTGCTGGCTGACCACGAGGCCCGACGGCAGATGAGTGATGCGCACCGCGCTATCCGTGGTGTTGACAGACTGGCCCCCCGGCCCGCTCGCCCGGAACACGTCGATGCGCAAATCCTTCTCATCGATCTTGATATCGACCTCTTCCGCCTCGGGCAGCACGGCGACCGTCGCCGCCGAGGTATGGATGCGCCCTTGCGCCTCGGTCTCCGGCACGCGCTGCACGCGGTGCACGCCGGATTCGAATTTCAGCCGGGCGAACACGCCCTTGCCGGTGATATTGGCGATGATTTCCTTGTAGCCGCCGGTCGACGACTCGCTCGCCGAGATGATGGCGACCTTCCAGCCATGGGCGTCGGCATAGCGCTGATACATGCGGAAGAGATCGGCGGCGAACAAGGCAGCTTCCTCGCCGCCGGTCCCGGCGCGCACCTCGAGGATGGCGCTCTTCTCGTCGGCGGAGTCCTTCGGCAGCAATTGCACCTTGAGCTGACGCTCGAGCTCCTCGATCTTGGTATCGAGCGGTCCGATCTCCTCCTCGGCGAGAGCCGCCACGTCGGCCTCCGAGGCAGGATCATCGATCAGATGCTGAAGACCCTCACGCTCGCGAAGCGCCGAGCGGAGCGCGGTGATCGTCGCCACGATGGGATCGAGCTCGGCGAACTCGCGGGAGAGCCGGACATAGGTCTCCTGGTCGGCGCCTGAGGCGAGCGTGCCCTGCACCGTCTCCCATCGGGAGACAAGCCTGTCGAGCTTCTCGGCTGGAATCGTCGTCATGTGCGAAGATAGAGCTTGGGCGGTCTAGTTAGGAGGGGCCGGGCAGGCGGTCTGCCTTCCGGCTTCGCGGATCGTTCGGATCGGTAGTGGTTGGCGCGTTCTTGTTCGACGTTTCGGCGCCTGGCTGCCCGGGACCGGAGCCGAGCAGGCCACCAGGCTTGGCAAGCCACAGCCATAATCCGGCGGCGATCCCCAGGATGACGAGGGCAGCCACGCCCCACTTGATGATTGCCTTCCACGGCCACCGTTTCTTCGCCGGTTTCTCTTCCAGGGCCGCCGTCGGCAGCGGCACCGCCGGGCGGGCTTGAGGCTGCTGAGCCGGTGACGGCACCCTGGCTTCGCGCTGCGGTCCAGGGGGCGTGCGGGATTGAGGTGGCTGCGGCGGCTGCGGCGCGACGCCGCGGGGAGGCCCCGGCGGCGCTCCTCTTTGCTGCGGCGCCCAGGGCGGCGGTTGCTGCTGATGCGGCAGAGGCGGCGGCTGCTGAGGCTGAGGCCGGGGTTGGGGTTGGGGTTGGGGGCTTTGAGCCTGGCGCGGCGCGGGCCCCCGTCGGTCCGGTGCGGCTTGCGGCGGCCTTGCCGGGGCTGGCGCCGGCTGACGCGGCGGCATGGAGAAGGACTCAGCGGGCTGAGGCTGGGCCTTGGCTGGCTGTGCTTGGAACTCGTGCTCGGCGTGGTCGGGGGGCGCCATGAAGGGAACGTCGGGCATTGCCTTCGGCTCAAGCCCCACCACGCCTGCGTCGACCTGGGCATAGATGCGCCGCAGCAACGGCCGCACATCGAGGTTAAGCAGGGTGCCGTAGGTCGCCACCACCCGGTAGGTCTCGGGCCATGGGGGCAGGGCATAGAGCGCACCTTGCTCTAGCGCCTGCACCACCTCGGTGCGCGTCGCAAGCTGGGCCGCGAGATCTGCTTCCGACAGTCCGCTCGCCGAGCGCAGATCCCTGAATAACTCCGCCACCTCAGCGTCATAGCCGGCTGGCATTTCCGTAATCCCGTGAATATGCAGGCGGCCTCCGGGTCCACCGTCCGGTTGGGGAGCCTTGATTTGCAAGGGCTTCCGGGTACCGTGCTAACACGATGCTAATTGGCCTCACTTCCCGGACTTAATATACGTAGTAAACGTGATTGTGCACGCCGGTCAACGCGGCAACGAATTAGGGTGCCTTACCATGGCCCCCTTCGGCCTGGGTATCACGCTACCATTCTCGCCAAGATCAACTCCAGCTTTCGCCAATGCATTCACCACGGCGGCAATGGTGCCACCGCCCTCTCACCCCTGCCGCTTGCCGTTGGGCGCAATTCGCCAATCCGCCTCTCGATTTCGGTCAGCTTGTTTTCGAGAAATACAAACTCTCGATCTTCGGAGCGGAGGGTAAACCGCCAGACGCCTACCTCGACGGCCCACACCGCCATTGCGACTAAATACAGCCATTGAGGCAGGTCCAATTTGTAGATCAAGAGGCATGCGACTAGCAGTGTCAGCATTTGCTATTCCGCAATTGCCGGCGCGCTGTCAGTAAGAGGCGGCGGCTCACTTTCTCCAAATCTTACGCATGTGGAATACACGTTGCCGTGGTCCGCTGCCCCAACCTACTGACCACGGAGGGATCATTGGATTCGCCCACAGATGTACCCCAGGTACCCTGGCTGTACGCCCGCGCGTATTCAGTACGCATAGTCTCTTCGGCCTTTAGGCAGGCATCGAGGGTATCGAAGAGAAGGTTTGTCTCAACCGGATGGGAACCGAAAACCAAAACAAAGAGCATCCATTTCATCGCTTCCTCCTTAGAAGGTCTGGTCTATATCGCGAGCAACACCAATGAAAGTGTCCCTGCTTCAGGTGGGACTCTGCGAGCATGGAAAAGCCCCGGACGAGGGCCGGGGCTTCTTGCGAGGAGTCACGTCTGAGCAGAGGGGCCGCTTTCAGTAGCGCCAGCCCCAGCCAGGCCCGATGCCAATGCTTATGCCCGGTCTCCAGCCATAGCCATAATACCCATATGGCCGATAGCCGTAGCCGTAACCGTAGTAGGGCCGATATCCATAACCGCGGCCATAGCCGTAATAGCCACGGCGATAGTATCGTCGGTAATAAACCTTTTCGACGGGCGTATAGTTTTTCGTTTGAGCTGGCAGAGTTCCGACGCCTGGAACTCATCGCGGCCTCGGCTTTTGATCCAATCGCGCTAATAGCAATCAGCATCGTCGCGGCCACCATACTGGGGAGTAGGAAACGCATAGTTCCTCCTGGGTTCGAATCGTTTCTCACTCAACCCCGTGATGGGGGCGGGCGTTCCCAGATCCACTTGACACTCAAACTCGGTATTGGAATCAAATTAGCGGAATAGTCGGAGTTTGATATGCCGCTCGATCCACAGGAATGCCGCCGACAAGCCCTCGCCTGCGTGCGTCTAGCCCAAACCTCAAACACCCCCGAAGCGCGACTGCATTACGCCAATCTCGCCAAGACGTGGCTGACGCTAGCGGGCGATCTAGACGATAGGAATGCCCAGCTAGAATCTGAGCCTGGAAAAAAAGCCGGATAGCGCAGCCCCATGCTTCGCGTAACGACACGGCTAAGGTTCATTGAGCCACAGCTTGCTTCCCCGGTCGATCAGCCTCCCGAAGGCAAGCACTGGATTCACGAAATCAAACACGATGGCTACCGTTCTCAGGTGGTGATTGAGCGAGGGCAAGCACGTGTCTTCACCCGCAACGGATACGATTGGAGCGACCGCTATCCCTCTATCGTCCGTGCCGCTGCCAGTCTCCACTGCAAATCGGCAATCATTGATGGTGAGGCAATTGTGCAGAATGGCGACGGTGCTTCTGACTTTGAGGCACTACAGTCGAAGGCGCGGGCGCGGTTCCCATGGCGCTATCTGGAGGCGATTGCAAAGATCGTGCTGGCTACAATAGTCGCGGACCGGGGTACGCCAGTCGCCATAGATCGACGTCAGCACTGTTTCAGGCGGCTCGGGAACGAAGACGTGCAAGTCATCCAGGAAGACGACCTCTCTAAGTTGATCGAACGTATCGAGAGGAAAATATGACGCATTGAACTCGCCACCGTCTGACTCGACGGAGGTAATCATTCGACCATTCCAGCGATAAAGAACGTCGACGTCCAACCACAGTTTGGAAGCGGGGTGAACGAATTTGAGCTAAGAGGACTGCCCGCGCAAAGAAGCCTGTCAGAAAATCAGAGGCCGCTTAGTTCCACGCAGATGAAGTTTAACGATGAAGTCATTACAGCGTGGATCGAACAACTTGGGACTAAAGTGAGCGAGCCTATGCGCGGAGTCAGTGGGCCTTCCTAGAGGAGTGTGGCCCAAGGCCCGATCCCAAAGACTACAATCTCAGCGCTGATTCCGCCCAGGCATTAGGATCAAGCTGGCAGGCGCTAGAAGCTGATCGAGTTGAAGCCCTGCTTCTCAGCGATTTTGCCCATCACCCTCGGCTTTCATTGCCCAAGGCTAGCCATTTCCGACCAATGGTGCCCTGGGGAGCCATTGCTCTCAGGCGGGTGAGGCTTCGATTGCGACAGGCTCCATTAGAGCGATGCAGCGCTTGAAGTTAGCCCGCTTCATCGTGGCAACGTTGCCGTTGTGGTGTAGCAGCACCTTGTCACCGCGAAACTGGCAAGTAACAATCCGCCACCGCACCCGAGAATTTGAAGCTCTTTCTCCATCTCAATGCAGAGGCGAACACGAAACCCATGGAGGCGATCTAGCTCCGTGTTCCAAATATCCCTTAAGCTCGCAGTGGCACGCTTGGCGTCGTGATCTATCTTTGCCGCTGCCGGGACATGACAACGCCAGTGTCGATCATCGCCAATGATCCTTGAGTAAGTCCCATCCTTGTTTCGTTTGCTGGCGAGCCACACCCTGCCCCTGGTGCCGTCTGGCGTGGTGAAATGGATCGGATTGGGCTGATCTTGCTGCGCTAGTATTTGCGCCCTGACAAAAGCACCAAGATCGGGGGTAACGTAATGAAAAATGCTTCTTAACGTCCTTTGTTTTCAATAACTTAGAGGCCGGTAATCCACGTCCCCGGTGTACCCTACGGTGGGTGCCATGTCGGGCACATTTCAGGCAATAATTCTGCCGCTTGCCGGACCCCCGAAAGCGGGAAGGATTGGCCGCACGAAAGACACCTCTTTTAGGGGGGCCTGGGGCTTTTCGGCGGTCATGCCCAATGCCCCTTCATATGCCCTAAGCGGCACCGCCAGCGCTCACCATTCGCTTCGGGGGGCCTAACTACCTTCCGCTTCCAGGCAAGGTCCTCGCGCGACAGCGCAACAATTTCTGAATTGTCTTTAGGATCTTGGCCCCACCGGGATGCATGATAAACCCGCTGAATTCACCAAGATCCATGCGGTTTGCATCCAAAAACCCGTTTAGGGCAGGCATGAACTCGTTTCGGATCAGCTCTGGCAATTCCGGGCTAAGCACCACCCCGAACCCGTCCTCCTTGATGTCCCACCCCATGATTTGCTCGGTGTTTGGCCAGAAGTGATCGCCAATGGCGAGCACTGTGCCTCGCCCCGCGCTGTGACCTGTTCCGTGAGTGTTGCGCAAGACCACTCCCGCCGCCCCATCGCCAAACAGGGCAGCAGCCACAAACATTGCCACACTCGGATCGGCGGTGCGCAGGCAGAGCGAGCAGAGGTCGATGGTGAGAAACAGGACATGCGCGCCCGCGGGCATGGCTTGCGCGTAGCGAGCGGCGCGGGCGAGCCCCCCAACGCCGCCCCCGCAGCCAAGTCCAAAGATTGGCAGACGTTCCACCGAGCGGGGAAGTCGCAGCCGGTTCATCAGCTTCGCGTCGAGACTTGGGATGGCAAGCCCTGTGATCGTATTGACGATAAGCGCACCAATATCATCGAGCTTGATAGACGCCGCCTCGGTCGCTTTGAGAGCCACCTCCTCGAGCAGGTCAAGCGCATGGCGCTGGAATGCGGTACGCGTTTCCCATCCAGGGTGTTGATGATACCAGTCCGGCGGTTCGCAGAAGTAGTTCTTGGTTTGTGATCGCTACGGGCCTCTTTTCCGGCGCGCCGACGATGTCAAAGAGCTTAATGCCGCAGAAAAGTCATTGTTAGCCTGAGCGCGCCAACCTTATGCCACGCAATAGGCGCTGTGGTTTGGAAGGATGGTGCCATATGTTGATGAAAGGACAAATACTTGCTGCCTGTGCGTCAGCGATCTTGCTATCCGGGTATGCTACTGCAGCGCCCATTCCAAGCAAGCTGGCCGAAGCTTCTGAAAAATCCTCGAGTGGCAAGGTCAATACTGACGGCGCAAACGAGGGAGGGCAAAAAACAGCAAGTAGACAGTCTCCCGCCGTTGCATATCACACCGCAGCCCGGCTTGGAGTGTTCACGCTGCAATGACAGGTATTGTCGCCAAGTCCAATGTTGCACTGCTGAAAACGCCGTCACGCCAAGCCCTCGGCGGCCGCGCCGCTCAAGCGGCTTCGCAGCCTATCGCCCACGCGAATAGGCAGCGGGGCTGCCTTGATGTCGCACTTCTCTCCGTCGCGACAGCCTTGCCCAAGCACAAGATCAGCCAAGAGGAAGCAACCAAGCGTGCGCGGCGTCTGTTTCCTCATCTTGCCTCTCGCGACGGACTCTACGCCAATACGGGCGTCGAGACGCGCTACGCTTGCGAACCGGCCGACTGGTACCACCAGCGCCGTAGCTGGGAGGAGAGGACTGAGGCGTTCAGCAAGCATGCCGTCGATCTTCTAGAGCAAGCCGCCCTCAAAGCGACGAAAGCCGCCGGACTTGAACTAAAGGAGATCGACGCGATCGTTGTGAACACGATCACCGGTATTGCCGTCCCCAGTCTCGATGCCCTGCTTCTGAATCGGCTCGACTTCCGTGAAGATATCGCCCGCCTTCCCATTTTCGGCTTTGGCTGCGGTGGAGGTGTCGCGGGTCTTGCGCGTTCGGCGCACCTCGCACGCGCGAGCCAGGGCGCCAACGTTCTCTTTCTCAGTGTCGATCTCTGCTCACTCTGCTTGCGGGTCCAGGACGACAGCATCGCAATGTTTGTCGCCACCGCATTGTTTGGCGACGGCGCTGCTGGAGCCGTGCTGAGGCACACTCCCCATCCAGGCAACGGCGTCTCACGCCCGCTCGCTTCAATCGTAACGGCGGGCGAGCACTTTTGGCGGGACACCGAGCACATCATGGGCTGGGACGTCAAAAGCGATGGCCTGGGGGTCATCCTCAGTCCCGAGCTAACCGGCTTGCTGCAGGAAAGGCTTACCACCGCGCTCGGCGGCTTTCTCCTGCGCGAGCATCTGACGCTTGAGGATTTCGACGGCTTTCTCTTCCATCCCGGCGGCCGGAGGGTTCTGGATTGTCTTCAGGGTCTGTTGAACCTCACACCAGCGGATCTCGGCCACTCATGGGGCGTGCTCAAGGATTTCGGCAATATGTCCTCGGCGACGGCGCTCTTCGTGCTAGAACGCGCACTCACCGCTGGAGCCCAAGGGCGGCATCTGGTTGGCGCCTTCGGGCCAGGATTTTCCGCCTATTTCGCGGTCCTCGATCTGTGAACGGCGCGGGACTTGGCTGAAAACCGACACCACCCCACGACGAAAGATGCGGCGGAGAGCGGCACTGAACTCTGTTAGGGGTGACTAAGGTGAGAAGCGAGGCCTTGTCTGGTTCGCAGCCTTATCGCTGCACTGGCTATAGGGAGCTATTCGGGCCGGTAAGTGGTCACGGGAAAAACACTTTTCTTGATGGCGCTTCCTGATTGGCTCACTCTGGAACCATGCGAGACGCCCCGTATATCGCCGTTGGCGGCGGCCTCGCTGGCGCGGCCTTTGCGTTGGAGCTCGCGCGGAACGGCAGGCCGGCATTGGTGCTGGAAAGCACGCGCATGGCGCACCATAAAGTCTGCGGCGAGTTTCTAAGCGCGGAAGCGCAGGCGCTTCTCGGTTATCTGGATATTGATCTCAGCGCCATGGGCGCCTCCCGCGCGTCGACCTTCAGACTTGCCCACAAGAACAAATGCGCCGAGGCGCCATTGCCGTTTTGCGGCGCCGGCTTTTCCCGCTACAGACTCGATCAAGCTTTGCTTCATGCTGCCGAGTCCGCCGGTGCAGAAGTGAAGCGCGGCGTCTCCGCAACTCATATCGAGTGTCGGGATATGCTCGTCAGAGTAAAGGCGGGCGCGCAGTCGTTCGAAGGCACAGCCGCCGCCCTCGCAACGGGCAAACACAATATGCGTCAATATCCGCGCTGGCCAAATGACATGGTGGGCTTCAAGCTTCAGCTGCACGTGACGCCCGACGCGCTGCGGTCGCTCGACGATGTCGTACAATTGGTGATGTTCGACGGCGGCTATATCGGGGCTTGCATCGTCGAAGATGAGCTTGTGACGCTGTGCTGGGTGATGCACCGCTCGCTGCTCCAGCGCATCGGTGCGGACTGGTCTTCGCAAGCGGCATATTTCTCGCAGCAGTCTGAGATCCTGAGCGAGCTCTTGCACGGCGCAAGCCCGCAATGGGAGAAGCCAACGGCGGTGGCCGCAATTCCTTATGGTTATCTTCGGCGTGCTCTGATTGCGCCCACAGTGTTCCCCCTGGGTGACCAGCTCGCTGTCATTCCGTCCTTCACCGGTGACGGTATTTCGATCGCCCTTTACTCGGGCATTGCCGCCGCGCAAGCCGTGCTTGCCGGCGAAAGCGCCGTACAATTTCTAGATCGCATGCTCAAGACGCTGCGGCCACAGTTCCGCTGGGCGGGGCTGGTTAATCTCCTGTTCGAGACCACCATGCTGCACGGGTTTTCGGTCGGGCTCGCCGCCGCCGCCCCACGTCTCGTAACCTGGATCGCGCAATCGACGCGGATCGGCGACTTTGATGAAGTCCTCGATGGGCCTTCGATCAACGCCGATGCTCTCGAGGCCTGACCCAGCGGATCAGATAGCGAAATGGAAGTCGCGAGACGACTTCCACGCCGGCGAGTCCGGCTTCCCGCGCCAACTCCAGGGCTTCCCGCCGGGTGAACGCGCCCTCGACCGAAGTCCGCCCATCAAGCCGGCAGATGTCGCTCAGGAGCAGCACGTTCGTGCCGAGCCGGGCAAACCAATAGCTCATGGTGCTGCGCACGAGATCCTGGATGACGATGCGATCCCGGCACTTAGCCGCCGCATCGCGCAGGAAGGAGATCGCCGCGTCTTCGTCGAGATGATGCAGAAACAGCGTGCTCATGAGCAGATCGTAGCCCTCAGGCAGTGGATCCTGCGGGACGCGATGCACAAAAAATTCAATAGGCGCGCCGGCTTTAGCCGCCTCGTCCCGAGCGTAGGTCACGGCCGTCGTGCTGAGATCGCAGCCCGCCATCTCGACTTTCAGTCCGTTCTTGGCGGCTCTGCGCCACAGAGACAAGAGCACGTCCGCTCCACCGCAAGCGACATCGAGAACACGGAGCGCGCGCGCAGGATGGCGGGCGGCCGCCGCTTTGAGATCGGGCCACATGAGCGAGGCCGAGCGCGTCACAGCATTGACGGTGCCAAGCCCCTTCAGGGTCTCGACGAAGTGGGCCAGCGGTAAATCCGGCGCGTCCATGATCTCGTTCTGGCGGTGGCGCTCGCTGAGATCGGTCCGTGTCACGTCCGCACCTGCATTGAGGTTAGCTGGCGGCCGCGCGGGCCGAGGCCGCCGGCATGGCGCGCGAGAAGGAGCGTACGGCCTCGGGGATAGCGCCATCGTCGATCGTGGCGCGTCCCAAGTCCCGCGTCATTGCCGCGTAGTGAAAATGCAGCGCCGTTTTCATCGCATAGACGAACAGCATGTGGGGGTTGCGCCACAAGGGCCCGCAGGGCGCGCGCCAGTTGCGTTCGATATGTCGTTCGAAGCACCGGATCCTTTACGTGGCGGAGCAAGCGCATTGAGATGACGATGAATTTGACATAGTCGCCAAGAAGCTGTGCCGCCCAGGCAAGCCGATGGCGTTGCCAATACAGTAGGCGGTAGAGCACGACATCGAATCTTGCTTCGATGAAGAGAGCGTCGAGGCGCGCGAAATAGGCGTCCGTGGTATAGGCGGTTTGCATTAGCTGGATGAAGCCTCTGCGGAGCTCGGCTTGCGACATGCCGAGCGGAATGACGTTTGTGCCGTACCGGTTGGTGGCAGCGGCGTCATTCAGCCTTCCGTCTTGCTTGAGCCGGTCGTAGAGCGGCGTCGTGGGAATGGCGTGAAGCTGTCCGATCAGGGCATTGGCGATGCGCGCCTCGGCAATGAAATCCGCAATCGCATCGAAGGCCGAGGCGTCGTCATGGTCGAAGCCAACGATCATGCCGCAGAGCACATCGATTCCATGCGCGTGAATGCGTCGCACGCGTTCGACGAGCGAGCCGGCCTTGGGGCGCACGTTTTGTAGCTTCTTGGTTTCGATTAGCGAGTTCTCGTTGGGACTTTCGATGCCGATAAACACGCTCTGAAAATTGGCGAGCCCCATCAGTTCCATCATCTCCTCGTCCTCGGCGAGATCGATCGAGGCCTCCGTAAAGAGCGTCAGCGGATAGGCGCACTCCTGCTGCCAGCGAATAATGTCGCGGAGGATCGGCTTGATCGCCTTCTTGTTGCCGATGAGATTGTCGTCGACCACGAAGATGATATTGAGCCCAGCTTGGCGAAACGCCTCAAGCTCTGCCAGGACCTGCTCACTGGTCTTGAGGCGCGGGCGCCGGCCGAAGGTAACGATGATGTCGCAGAATTCGCAGGTGAACGGGCAGCCGCGGGAGATCTGCATACTGCCGAACATGTAACGGTCGGTTTTGAGCAGGTCGATGCGCGGTAAAGGCAGCCGCGCCATGTCGGTCTTTTCTGCCTGTTGGTAACGCGACTTGTGACGGCCAGCCTCCCAATCGCGCAGGAATTGCGGCCAGGTCTCGTCCGCCTCGCCGACGAAGACGACGTCGGCGAGGCCATCCAGGATTTCCTCCTCGACCGTGGCAAGCGGACCGCCAACGACCGTCATGACGCCGCGCGACCTGACCTCTTTCAGAATCTCGCACATTCGTCGGCCTTGAATGCTCATGCCGGTCAGACAGACAAGGTCGGCGCGGGCGAGCCGATCGAAATCGATCTCCTCGACATTCTCGTCGATCAGCGTCACGCAGTGATGGTCGGGGACGAGCGCAGCGAGCAGGGCCAGGCAGGCAACAGGCAGGTTGGCGCGCTTGCCCAACAGGCTCATGCAATGCTCCAAGCCCCAGAACGAGGTGTCGAAGCGCGGATTGATGATAACGATATCGGCCACGTGACACCTCCGACGGAGAGGACCTGAAGTAACGCGCTAGCCTCTCATTGCGCGAAGCTGCTCGCGCTGTGTCCAGACGACGGCGGCAAGGATCACCGCTAGCACAATGCAATGGATCACATCCTCATGCAGAACGAGAAGCTGCGCCAGAAGGGCCCCGACGCTCACGATCGTCAGCAACAGCGCGCCGAGAGCGGTCGTCGGCGGCCAGAGCAGCAAAGCCGCGCCGCCCACCTCAAGAATACCCGTGAGATAACGGAACCATTGGCCGAAACCGACGCGCTCAAACACCTCGACCATAGCGGGCAGTCCGGTAAGCTTGGCGCCTCCGGTAAACAAAAAGAGCGCCGCAAGCACAAGCTTCAGCGCCCAGAATCCGATCGTCTTGAGGCGCGCAACGCTAAAATGGACAGCGATCGCTGACATTATCACTAGTATTGCGAGCGGGACGACCGCAGCGCTTTCTCGAGGGCCCGATATTCCTCGCAGGTCGTGCCGCAACGTTTCTCGATCTCTGAAAGTTCCAGCCAAGCGAGGTCAAGCTCGCCCTTGCTGACATAGCCCTCGCCGAGATACTCGCGCGTGTCGACGTTATCGGGATCGATATCCAAGGCCTTCTTATAGAGCGAAATGCCGAGGTCAATGTTCCCGAGCTTGCGGTGGCTATAGCCGAGATACGTCAAGACGGCGGGATCGTTCTCATTCGCCGCCATCTTGAGGACTTTGATGGCGTCCAGGTAATGGCCGTCCCGGGCCAACTGCCGACCCGCTCGCGCCAAGTCCTCGTCTGACAGTGATCCCTTTTTGAGCGCTACGCATTTCCCCTGCTGCTTGCTCCAGGCCGTGCCACTTGGGCATTTTCTGGACTTGCCCCAGTTCCAAAAATCGAAGCCGTAGCTCGGCGAAGTCCATGTGACCGCCAAGGCCACCATAGCCAGTGACAAAATGGCCGACCGCCGTCTCGGCTGTTGGCTGGATTTCGCAAATGTCATCGTGTTACTCCCGTCCGTTGGCTGAACCGACCTAGAGTTGTGGTCTCTTACACACTCAAAGCCCTCGGGCTATTCGGCATGACGGCCACTTCCTATGACGGTGAGCATGCGCGAAGAATCTACTCCGCCGCCAGCCTGACGTAGGTGCCGTTTGAGACCGGGCAAGCCGCCCAGAGCTCGTCGAGTGCATGGATCAAGTTCGCCATCTGCTCGTCCGAGTGCGCTGGCGATGGCGTGAGACGCATCCGCTCGGTGCCCTTCGACACAGTCGGATAATTGATTGGCTGTACGTAGATCCCGTATTGGCGGAGCAGCGCGTCCGTCACTGCCTTGCAGTGAACTGGGCAACCGACCATCACAGGGACGATATGGCTTGGATTGTCCATAACGGGCAAACGCTTCGCCTTGAGCAACCTCTTGAGTGTCCGAACCCGCTCCTGGTGGCGGGCGCGCTCGAGCGCGCTCGTCTTCAAATGACGGATGGAAGCAAGCGCCCCGGCCACGATCGCAGGCGCGAGCGATGTCGTGAAGATGAAGCCCGAGGCAAACGAGCGGATCGCATCGCAGAGGTCGCGGGAGCCGGCGATGTAGCCGCCCATGACGCCGAACCCCTTGGCGAGCGTGCCGTTGATGATGTCGACCCGGTCCATGACGCCGTCGCGCTCGGCAATGCCCCCGCCGCGCGGGCCGTACATGCCGACCGCGTGCACCTCGTCGAGGTAGGTGAGCGCCCCGTACTTCTCGGCGAGATCGCAGATCGCCGCGATCGGCGCGATGTGCCCGTCCATGGAGTAGACGCTCTCGAAGGCGATGATCTTGGGCGTGCCCTTCGGAAATTTCTTGAGTTTCGCCTCGAGGTCGGCAACGTCGTTGTGACGAAAAATGTGCTTCTCGCACTTCCCGTGGCGGATGCCCTCGATCATCGACGCGTGGTTTTTCTCGTCCGAGAAGACGACCGTGCCAGGAACGAGCTTGAGGAGGGTCGAGAGCGTAGCGTCGTTGGCAACGTATGCTGAGGTGAAAAGAAGCGCGGCTTCCTTGCCATGGAGGTCGGCAAGTTCGCTTTCGAGCTCCACGTGATAGTGGGTTGTGCCAGAGATATTGCGCGTGCCGCCAGAGCCGGCTCCCACGGCGTCAATCGCCTCGTGCATGGCCGCCAATACCGCTGGGTGCTGGCCCATGCCGAGATAATCGTTGGAGCACCACACCGTAACCTCGCGCGAGCCATTTGCCGCGAAATGATCTGCCACTGGAAAGAACCCGCGGCGGCGCTTCAAATCCGCGAAAACGCGATATCGACCTTCTCGATGAAGGGTCTCGAGCCGCTGCTGGAACAAGCCCTCAAAATTCATGTCGGCCTCCGCACGTCTTCCGCAAGAATGCAGAGCAGTCATTCGGCCTTCAGGCCGAGCTCAATCGCCGCGGCCGTAATCTTGCCCGATGCTGCCGAGTCGTCCTTGAAGACCTCAAGCGCCTTGCGGAACGCTGTTGCCGCGACCTCTCTCTCACCAAGCACAACTCGAGAGCGCATAAGGAGAGTCCAGCCCTCGACGTCTCGCGGAGAACTCTCTAGGCGATCTGCTAGGCCATCGACCATCGATCGGATTGCAGCGTCATGCTCGCGCGGAGGCATCGCTTCGGACTTGGTAATTTTCTCGACGCTTAGTCCGTCACCACCCTTGCCGACGGCCTCGGTTTGCAAAGACGAGGCTGTCTCTAAATTGCCGCTTTCGGAGGCCTTCGCCTTGGCCTCCTCGTATGAGAGCTTGAGCTCGGCGGAACTCGGATCAAGCTCTACGGCTCTCGCATAGGCGGTAGCTGCCTGTTCATAGCGCGCCGTGTGGAAGTAGGACCAACCGAGCATCCGCCAGCCTTCGATGTCCTCTGGCGTGGTCTCGAGCCGAGCCGCTAGCCGTTCGATCATCGTGTTCACATCAGGCAGCAGTTTGCCAGCTGCCGCCATAGACGCCGGTTCTTCGGTTCCAATGGAACGCGCGTAGTCCGTGAGGCGCGCAAGCATTTCGCCATCCGACCCAGAACGCGACGGCGAGGATGAGATCGTGTCCCCTGAGCCGGTGGCCTCGGGAGGATCCCCCACATAAGAAGTAGCTGCGCCAATGCCTGCAACGAGGAGAAAGACCGCGGCAGCCACAATCAACGTCCCTGCGGTACCTCGAAGGTCTTGGCCGAACCCCCAGCTCGATGACCGCAGCCGAGAGAGGAGAGCAAGTCTCGCCGCATCCGCTTCTGCTTCGTTGAGTTTCCCACGCTTAGGTCGAGCTTCGAGACGAGCTTTACAGGTCTCTAGGTCAAGCTGCTCCCTTCGCGAGCCCTTCGATCGCAGCGGAAGCCAGCCCGGGAGTGCCAAAGACATCTGCAAGCTCCGAAACTCTGATGCGGACTTCCTGCCGGCGCACGCAGTGTATTTGCCAGATCGAGACCGTAGCTGCTTACATCACAAAAAATCGATCACGCAGCTGCAGACCCTAATGTGCCGCGGCTAAATTAGTCCGCATGGCTGCACACCCAGTTGGGTAACGGGTCATCTCGTGAAACTATTCCCTCGTCACCAAATTTCATTGGTGACCAAGCGTGGCGATTTTCTGCGACGAAAGTATGGCCGCTACGGCTACCGCCGCGTGCGCCCGCTGCTCGTGCGGGAAGGGCTCAAAGTCCGACGAAACAAACTAAACAGGGTCGCCTCTGGCTCAACGACGGGTCGTGCATACGGCTCCGGCCGGAGCGTCCTCTGGTCCTACGATTCCGTGCAGGATCACACCGAGGATGGGCGACGGTTCCGCATTCTGACCGTCATCGGGCCTGTTAGCTGCTCCCGCAAATTTTCTTTTCTTCCAGCCGGGGCAAAACTAAAAGCCCCCATTTCCTATCGCCGCGGACTCGGGGTTCTGTGCGGATCAGTTCGATCGCGCTCTGCGCCGAGTTCTCACCGAAGACGACTCGCCTGAGCCTGATTAGGGCGTCAAACCGTTTCAATCGCCCCCTGTTGCAGATTCGCCACCAAACCAGGGTCCCGATGTGCTTTGATACTCGCCTCCTGTATTGCGTAAGCAGCGGGCGAGTGATGCATATGATCGCCTTCTTTGCTTCGCCCTGTGTGGCGCTGGGTGGCTGCCTCTTCCATCACAATTGCGAACCGAATCAAGTTGTGAGAAGGACCGAAGCCTGATCGCAAATGACTTGCCATAACATCACTAGTGAGATGATCTCATGAGTAGTCGGAATTTGTTCGCATCTATTCTGATGGCTTGCTTACTGACGGTTTTAGGGGATGCCGCATCGGCCGGGCAGTACTTTATGAAGCCCAGCGAAAGCGCCAGAAATAATGTGATTGAGATCAAGCATCGTGGCCGCGGCCCATGGCCTAACCTGCCTATAGCTCCGAGTTATCTCGCCTATGATTGGCCCTACTACTACAACCGCGGTCATTATCCGACGCATATCGGTCCTGGCTATGTCTACTATGGTTATCCGTACTCCTACAGAAGAAGCAGTTATTATCAGAGATACGGCGGCATATGCTCCTATTGGCCCGCGAAGTCCTTGCGTCGAGCTTGGGTGGACGCCAGGAGATGCGTCGACAATTAGGGCTATAGAAACGAAGACTATTTGGGCTGCTCTGGCTTTATTGCTTATGCTAAAGGCGTAGAGCTGCCACGCCTACCATCAGCTCTGTTCCAGCCATGATCGTTTTGCCGATCGCCCCGTACACCTAAGCGAAGTTGGGGTCGAGCCTCCATCTCCCGTTAAACCCGATCTGTCTCATGAATGCTGAGGCCGGACAGGTCTGGCTTACTCGAGGCTCCCCGTCCCAAGCCGGAGCCGTCATCAGCGA
>CAWGVA010000010.1:0-144713 GCA_963825835.1 uncultured Alphaproteobacteria bacterium
TCTACTCAATTTATTTGGGGCGCTCTAATCCCAAAATGAGTGCGCTATCTGCAACTCCCGCTTGGCATGGCGTTTTTGTCTGTGGAAAATCCGTTGCTGCAGGCACCAAATGCCAGTGGAACGCGTTGTCTGATTGGGCACTGCCAAGGTAGGTGATCAATGGACCCGAGTCTCTCTTCACGCCGCGCGTTAATCGTCGATGATGAGTTCATTATTGCATTTGACTTAGAAAGTTCGATGCGGGAGTTGGGCTTCGACGTCTGCACCGTGGCGTCAAATGAGAGAGATGCAATCGAATTAGCCAAAAGTAACCTGCCGGATGTGGTGGTTATGGACGTTTATCTCGGCGGCACTCGTACAGGAATCGAAACAGGGCGATGGCTGCGCGAGGTGTGTGGCGTGCCTGTTGTTTTTGTGACAGCCCACAGCGACGCGGAGACCCTGGAGCGCATTCACGCCGTTGTGCCCACTGCGCCTGTGCTGTCCAAGCCGGTTTATCGACAAACGCTGGCCGACGCGGTGACGGCGGTTACACACTGAAGGCTTGGTATCGGGGGACGGCATAATGGCCTATTACTGGCTCACTCCGCCGTCGCGAGCGGTATTCTTCATTTCCGTGTTGCTCGCGGTTTTGGCGCTATTGGTGCGCTATGCTCACGTCGCTATTCCGGTCGTTAGCAACCACAGCTTTGAGACACTGTTGATCGCCTTCCTGTTGCTATTAGCCGGGAACTTGTTCAAAGGCTTTTAGATGTCCGCTAGTGGCACTAAGCGGACGTGTCACTCGCGCTGACGAATGTCTGCTTTTGGTAAAGAGGACATGACGCGGACGCGACGCGATGTCTGCTTTTGACCCATAGCGGACATAGCCGTGCCATCGGCTTTCTCAAAACGGACCCGTGCCTGCAGTTAATGACGTTGAACCACGTACGAGATCGAGGGCGTATTGGAGTTGGGTGTCTTTGTCCTTCTCCTCCGGTACATAGGACGAACTGCCATCGTCCTCTTGGCCAGAGCCCTCCGTGTTTTCGGGCCTGAGGTGACCCCGCAGATTGGCCTCAGCCTCCCTATCTTCAGGCCGCTTGTTTTTGCCTTCTGGTAGTTCCTCCTCAAGCATAACATCAGGCTTGATACCTTGTGCCTAAATCGATCTCCCTGAAGGCGTGTAATAGCGAGCCGTCGTCAGCATGAGCGCACCGTTCGAACCGAGCGGGATAATGGTCTGCACCGATCCTTTGCCGAAGGATCGGGTGCCGACAAGGGTCGCGCGGTGGTGATCCTGCAACGCGCCGGCAACAATCTCGGAGGCCGACGCCGACCCACCATTGATAAGCACCACTAACTTCTTCCCGTCAGCAATGTCGCCAGGCCTCGCATTGGACCGTTCCGTCTCTTGCCGCCCTTTGGTAATCACAATGGTGCCTCGTTCGAGAAATGAGTCGGCAACTGCGATCGCCTGGTCTAGCAGACCTCCCGGATCGTTACGCAAATCCATCACATATCCCTTAAGCTTCGGACCAATCTGCTTCTTCAAATTCTTTACGGCGTTTTGCAGATCAACGGTGGTCTTCTCATTGAAGCTAGTAACCTGGAGATAGCCAACGTCGCCCTCAGCTTGATACTTGACCGGCACTACGTGGATTACGCTGCGGATGAGCTTTACTCTGATCGGATGATCCACACCTTCTCTGACGATGGTCAAGGTGATCGGCGCCCTCGGCGCCCCTCGCATTTTGTCAACGGCCTCCTGCAGCGTTAGTCCGCAAATCTCTTTCTTATCGAGCGAGGTAATCACATCGCCGCTATGCAGACCTGCTCGTGCGGCTGGCGTGCCATCGATTGGAGAAACGACTTTGATTAGCCCCTTCTCCATTGTCACTTCTAGTCCGAGACCGCCGAATTCGCCGCTCGTCTGCACCCGCATTTCGCGTAGTGCTTGCGGATTAAGATAATAGGAATGAGGGTCGAGCGAGCTCAGCATGCCGTTAATCGCCGCTTCGATCAGCTTGGAATCATCCGGCTTCTCGACATAGTCGGAACGTACACGCTGCAACACCTCGCCGAACAACTCCAGTTCGCGATAGAACTCCGAGTCGATCCTCGGCCTAGTCAGGCCGCCCGCCAAGCTGACTGTCGTCGAGCCCACCAGCACCGCTACTATGAGAAGCACCCCAGACCGCGCGGATTGCGATTTCGGCATCAATGCTCCTACCTCTTCGGCTAGGGCAAATGCACTCTCATTTGCCGTTCGAAATGGCTGTGAGTTGCGGGTCCGGTCACTGAACCGGACTCGCAACCATCACGCCTATAGTGGGCTTCTTCAGTAGTAATTGACGCAGGCGTAATACCGATTCCACCAGTAGGGGCTACCGGTATAGAGCGCTTGATCATACAGCCACGAGCACCCGCCGTAGCCATACCCATAGTAACCGGGCCACCACCCGCCGATACCAACTGATACGAAGCGGTTGTGGAAGCGATCGTGAAAGTGATCGTGAACGAAGTGATCGTGATCATGACCGCGCCAGTTGTCGCCATGCCAAGCAGGACGGCCACCATTCCAGTTAGGACCGCCATGCCACGGCCCACCTGCAACCCGTGGGCCGCCCATCGGGCCAGCAAAACGACCACCACCAACACCAAAGTGGGGTCCACCACCGAAGTGGCCTCCACCCATGCCTCCAGCGAAGTGGCCTCCGCCTGCAAAGCCTCCACCACCGAAACCGTGGGCGGCGTTCGCTTGCTGCATGGCGGCAGGGGTAAGAAGTAGGCCGCCCGCAAGGGCGGCTACTGCAAGAACTGTAAGGGTCCTCATGATACATCTCCTTGGACACGCTCTCAGCGTGATCCCGTCCGCCGATTTGGTTTTGAGTTTAATCATTAAAAGACGACAGAGTTGCGTCGACCGCGCGCGTCAAAAAGTCCCGTCAATCCGATGTGAACTAATGTCCACCCGAGGCAGCCCTCGACGCTCCAGATCCGAACGCCCATCACGCTGCACTTAGCGGTCATTGCGGATCTTCGCCACGACGTCTGCTAATGACCCAAAGCGGACTTTGGCACAGCCCGCACCGGGGGCGTTCTTGAAGGTTGAAAGCCGCGACATCCTTGGCCAAGGCGCTTGGGCAGTGGGCGAGGTTTTAAGTAACCGTCGTGATCACTTGGCCCGCGTACAGCGCCTGAGGTCTCACTTTAACCTGTCGCGAATCTTGTCCAGCCCAGAGCGCGCGCAAGCGTCATCCAACTTAGCTCCTGGAGCGCCGCTCGCGCCAATAGCACCAATCGTTTCGTCGCCGAGCTTAATGACAACTCCGCCGCCAAAAAACATCACGTGCGGAAGCTTGGACAATGGCGCGATCTCAACTCTCCCGCGCTCTTCTAAGGCAATCGTATCGTTCTTGAACGAGACGCTAGTGTAGGCTTTATCATGGGCTACTATCGAGGGTGTGTATACCGGCCCCGTCGCCACGCAGCGCCACGATTGTCGCTCCGTCCGCATCGACCACAACGGCGGTCTCTAGGTAGCCCTGCTTCGCGCAGACGCCGACGGACTCGCTGGCTGCCTCCAAAGCAAGCAGCGCGGGGATACGATGTGTGTTCAAGATTTCTGCGGAAGCCAACGGCGCTCCAACCACCAAACCCGCAAGAACCATTGGCATTATGGGGGTGAAATGCATAGCACCTCCTTGTGATTCCTTATGGTTCGGTAGCGAGGTTGGTGGTTGCTGATGGACAGCGACGTCTGCACTGCCCATTTTCGCCGCTCGCCTTCTTCATTGGCGCCGCGTTCATTGGCAGAGACTCGCCCGACGCTGCTTCATGTCGAAATGAAAATGGCTCTTGTGGGCCTCGTTTGCATCCGGTCCAAGCACCGTCCCAAAAGTTCGGCAGGCGTCATCGTGAAGGAACTTCACGAATTTAGCCTTCTGATCGGCTGAGATGGTCGAGACTATTGGCCCCGACGGTTCCCACCGCGGCCACACGAACTGGGTTCGGCGGATTCTTGGGCCAGTTGTCGAGCACCGTAACCCGCTCACCCGAGGCAAGCACGAATTCTGGGATATCGATCGCGTTGGCAAGCGCGTGCTCGCTCAATGGCTGGTGAGCGTCATGATAACGGTTGCGGCACGCATAAGAGCTGGCGTTATGCAGCTTCGCCACCGGAGAGCCGAACAGCGCCTCGGCCTTGGGCTGAACCGTCTTGTCGAGCCAGGTATTCAACGCTCTCGCGAGCTGGCAAGTTATGATAACCGGCGGATCAAGCTCAACTCTCGGGTCGCCGCCAAGAGTTTTAAGGAGGATGGGCGCAGGCGCGCCGCAAAGTCCTTGCTTGATAGGGGCGAGCGGCTCGTAATTGAGCTTGATCGAGGAAAGCGCCTCAGTGCATTTGGCCTTGGCTGCAGCGACCTCTGCATCACTCCACGGTATAGTCGGAAGCTCACCCGGAGCTGGAGGCGTTTTCAGCGCCGACGCACCGGCGTGCACAGGATTTCGCTCAGGCAGAGGCGGTTGATCGTCATGGGCCGTGGCTTGCTGGGCCACCCTGAACTTGCCGTTGCGAGGTAGTCGTCCTTCGGTGGCTAGTTCCTTCGATGGTGCGGTTTCAGCCGTGGTGCCTGCCTTGCGATAGCTGACGCGCCAAATGGTTCCGCTGCCATCCTCGGTTACGAACAACGCACCGTCCTGCCCGACGGCAATGCCGACAGGATGTCCCCATGCTTTCGTTTGAGGTAACGAACCCGGTTAAAAAGTCCTCATATTCACCAGTGGGCTTGCCGTCCTTAAAGCGAAGGCGAACCACCTTGTTTCCGCTACGCTGTCCTTAGATTCCATGATCCGTGCAGCGTGACGAAGGCATCACCCTTATATTCAGTGGGAAAGCTGTCGCCGTCATAAAAGGCGATCTGCAGGGGCGCGGAATGCGCCTCAATGAGAACATCTGGAACTGTGACCTTGTCCTTAAGGTCTGGCCGCGCACCCTTGTGATGGGGGTCTTCATTGCCGCCACTGTAGAACCATGGCCATCCGTAGAATGCGCCTTCTTTGACATGTGTGGCGTATTCGAGCGGTGCATCACCTCCGATCTCATCGCGTTCATTGACCGCACACCACAGTTCTCCCGTGGCAGGCTGTACAGTTAAGCCGGCGCAGTTGCGCAAGCCAGTCGCAAAAATCTTCTCGTCCTTACCTTCGGGAGTAAACGAAAGCACATCCGCACGTCGTTCTTCCGTATCCCACGCTGCGCCAAGCGGTTTGGTTTTCTTCCAGGCTTTCAGCCCGCCTTCGATCTGGGGCTCAGGAAACATGTCCTGCGCAACATTCGAGCCAGAGCCCACAGACAGGAACATGCGCTTGCCATCAGGCGAAAACCCGAGATCGCGCATCCAATGATGCGTAGAAGGAATTTTTTCGACGATTTCCTCCGGCTTACCTGAGGCTTTCAGATCCCCGTTCTTATAAGGGAAGCGAATGACACCATCCGTATTAGCGACGTAGACCCATTCTGGATTAGGGCCCAAGGGATAGAACGCGATTCCGAACGGCTTATTTAAGCCGCTTGCGTAAGTTTCGCTTTTGACCGGCCGGGCGCTACCCGACGGGACGCGATAGACGCGAATGGTATTGGCTTCACTATCGGCTACGAACAAGTCGCCATTGGGTGCAACGCGGATGACACACGGGCCTGCAAGACCCGAAGCGACGAGGTCCACAGCGAAACCGTTAGGTGCGATGGGCTTCGCTCGCTTAGACCTCTTTACGCTCTCGGCCCACTTTGAGCTCGATTTGCCGATTGGAGGCTGATCTTCTGGCTTTAGCAGCCGTAGTAAACGTCTAACGCCGGGTCTGTCCTTGTGCCAACCGCCGAATGCCTCGCGCCCTTTCAGAACATTTCGTTCGCTCATTCTTGTTTCAGCGACAACGACACCGGTGGTAAAAAGCATCAACGTCACAAAACAGGCGATCAGTTCTGCACGCATTGTTGGCTCCGGGATTTTCCCTGCAGAGTACAACGCCGATGCGGGCTAAATAGTTCACGAGTGAGCTGCCGCGGAAGCAAGCATACTCTTGAATTTGACTTCAAGTACGACGGCCCCGGTATGGCCAAGGGCGGCAGCGGCGTGCTGAGGGTGGACGGCAAGGAGGTCGCGAACAAGAGCATCGACCATACCACTCCGGTCCTTTTGACGTTCGACGAGACCTTCGACATCGGCTCCGACACGCGCACGGCGGTGGACGACGCCGACTACCAGGTGCCATTCCCCTTCACCGGCACGATCAGCAAGGTGGATTTCAAACTCGGACCGTCGCAGTTGCTGCCCGAGGACAACAAGGCCGCGCATGAAAAACAACGCGGACAAGTAAGGGAAGGATCAGACTTGATTGGTGAAATGCGCGGGCTGCTCACATGAGCGGCACACGCCATTCGTCGTATTCGTAACGCGTTAGAGGGTCTATTCCCCAGCCATCGCCATGTCCGCTAATGGCACTAAGCGGACGTTCGCGGCTAACGGGGTGATGTCTGCAAATGACCCTAAGCGGGCATCACGCTGACCCACTGTTGACATGCAGGCTTGCTGCAAACGTCGTCATCACTCGCCTCGCCAATCACCGCGAAGACGAGCTCGCTGATGTTGGTGGCCGTTCGTGCCACTCGTAATAGTGCGCTATTGGGGGTATTGGAACTCGGGGCTAGCCTTTAAAGCGTCCTTCGTGGCACCGGGCAGAACTAACTTTTTATCGACCAACTTGAATTGAGAAACCGGGATGGCGACATTGTGCTTCGTCAAGCCGAGAAAGCCGCCGGCATTGATGATGCCATATGAAATTGCCTTATCTGGAGTGACGATGATGTCCTCGACCGATCCGACGCGTTCATCCGTCTCGTTGTAAACAGCTTGACCAAGAATTGCGCCCTTGACGCTCCGACCCTTCGTCACCTCCAGTAACTCAGGACGAGACTTTAAAGCCTCCTTCGTGGCACCCGGTAGAACTAACCTGTTATCGACTAACTTGAATTGAGAAATCGGGATTTCGACGTTGTGCTTCGTGAAGCCGAGAAAACCGCCGGCGTTGATAATGCCGTATGAAATTGCCTCAGCCGACATGGGCGATTGAGTCCGCTAATGACCCTAACCAGACATCGCTCTCTGGTGGCGACAGTTTGAGAAGGCGCCGAAGCTGAGCCCGCTATCCGTGATAGGGTCGGGCATGGCCTTCCCTCGCTAAGGCCACTTGCTGCTAAGCCCGCATTAAGCACGGGAGTGTCGACATCATGGCAAGGAACAATCCGCGTATCAACGAAGTGACTTTGCTGAGTGCCGCCTTCATCCGGTGGGGCCTGGGACTTTTCATCTTCGGCCTGATTATCGGCTACAGCCCCCTTGTGCACTATCTGCACGGCGTGCTCGAAAAAATGGGCGAAACGACTCTGCGGAATGCAGCGCTCTGGTTAGCGTCCCCTTATGCGGTGCAGATCGGCGCGCTGGGCATGGTCGCCATAGGAGCAGTCTACGGGTTATTGCCCGCCCACAAGCTTGAAGCCGAGTCGCGGGATTACACTGCGCTGTGGCTTTGCGTTACCGGCCTTGCGGCAATCTTCGTGACCGGCTACCTCGGATATTTCATCCTTAATGCGATCTGGGGGACCTATTACAGCGTGCCGCCTACTTTCAAGGAAACGAATGTCGTGGTGATCGCCGTCGGCCTGAGCGCCGCGCTCTATTTAATTGGTGTTGTGCTCGCGTATCTATCGATTCTCCATGTCACGGATTACAAGGTTCCGCGCCCGTAACGGAACAGGCGCGTGCGCACCCTCGAAGACAGCACCCTTTTGCTACTGGTTATCGCAGTATCGCTGATCTTCGCGTGGATTCTTTGGCCTTTCTTCAACGCGGTTCTGTGGGCAACCGTGCTGGCCATCGTGTTCGCGCCTCTTTACCGGCGAACCCCGATTATCTTTAATTACCGCTGTTTTGGACGAACAAATTCGCAATCATTGCAATACTCTAGTCCACGTAGGTCTCGGGATAGCTAGACCAAAGTCTATGCCCCAAAACACCGGACACACGGCTCTCGTGCCGACCCTAGATCCGGCGCCTTTGTTGAAGGAGAGGCGACTTTGATGTCCGCTGGTGGCACATAGCGGACTCATAGCGGACATTTGTAGCGCGACAATTTGGGCGGTCCCTAGACGGGGGCCGGGTAGGAGCCTGGCCATGAAAGGGTGGTTAAACAGAGAGCCATTCAAAACGCGCAAATCTCTCACATCGTCATGCCGAGGGACTGTTCTATGTCCGTCGCGGTGTCGGCGTTGTCGCCGACACGTAGCGGAGCTATGCCCCTCCGCAAGATTGGGTTCGTCGGCTTCGGGTCGAGATCCGAATGCTACGCAAGCATGATGCTTAACCTTCACCCACAAGAAGTTTGAGCTACCTTCGGGACTGATGAGCATCTTCAGGCACTGACGCTTGGAATCGGACTCTAAGGCTCCAGCAAAATTTCACACTCGGTCGCTTGAGGTCTGTCTACGATCGAGCCTCCCCGCTGAATGCACTGACTCGGCGGCGGCGCGATGCCGCGCTCGACCCAGGCCTCAAGCAACTCAAAGGCTCTATGGGCATGGGGTTGGATCAGTTCCAGGTCTGGGAGTTGTTCGGCTTTGCTGCCCTTCAAGTAATCTAAGTGGTTCCCGTTCTGCACCTCGTAGAGGCGATAATTCTGGCCGTACCCTTTGGCTTCGACCATGGCCTTGTAAGGCCGTGCATGTCCCTTAAGGGGGATCAACGCGTCCAGTGTCCCGTGGACGCTGATCAGAGGTCTGCGAACTATGCCATTGTTTGCGAACGTAGCGATGGTCTTCCTCACGCTCTCAGGACGGGTCACATAGTCATAGTTTGCCAACGCGGCGAAGTCTGGTTGCGTGTCATATTCTGGGTCAAGCTTGCGAACGTACAGGCATTCGGTAAGTTGCCATAGTTGATAGCGATTAAGGGTCCAAAGAGAGGTGCCATTCTCGACAAGGTCTGGCGGAAAATCGGCGGCCAGGATGGCTTTGGCTTCAGGGCTGTTTGGATTGAGGTTTTTATCGCGGTACGAGGGGAACTGTTTCAGGGCAACCGGTAGTTCCCCAATGAAGTTCGGACCGTTGCGCTGCCACAAAACCGCTTCCCACTCGACGCCCCCATCGAAAGTCTCCGGGTGGTCTTCGATGGCCTTGCGCACTTGGTAACCACCGTTCGATACCCCCATGGCATAGGTACGAGATGGTTTCCATCCGTAGTGCGCTTCGATGAGTGCCTTGGCGATCAGAGCCGCCTGGTTGATCCGCTCGCCCCACTCCGCTAAGGAATTCCCGTTGTCCAGAAGGTGGAAGTAGAGCAGCTGATTGTCGCCGGACTCGACGGGGTGTAACGGACAGGCCGTCGCATTACTTTCAGGTGGCTCCCAGTTTAGCATCCCTTTGTTTTGGGAGGCGTAGGCGTAACCTTTTTGCAAAACGAAGTCGCTGATAACGAGGTCACCGTTGAATTCACTGCGCGTTCCCGCGGCTCCAGCCACTACGAGCTTGCCGTTCCACTCCTTCGGTAGTCGGAGCAAAAATCGCCCTTGCTGGTCATCTTTGAGGGTTCCTTTGATCAGGACCCCCGGGACGGCCTTAGTGATGGGTGTCCAATCGGCTGGTTCGGCAGGAGCAATAGCTAAGGCGTCCAGCCACTGGAAAGTGTTTGGGGTCGTGGCACGTTGAGGAGCCGTGGTGAGATCTGGAAGGGTCTCGATCGTAAAGTTTACAAGCCACTCGGCAAGGACTTTGCTTTTTTCATCCAGACCTGCCTGCGCGGGGCTCGGCGTTAAACTAACGAGCGTGAGCATCAGCCCCAGCTGGCACTTTGTCAGACTCCTGCTTGCTTCTGTCCAATTCAGGTTCATACTGATGGCCTCCTCCTAAACTTAACTCGTCGGGCCGCCGAAGCCGTCTCCTCCCCGCAATCAACAGAAATTCTGTGATGGCCCGCGGCCTCAAAGATAGGAACCTCAACCTATGCAATCGGCCGCGAAGGTGCTCTCGCTTTTTATGAGAGCATCCTCCGAAAGGCTGAGCATCTTCGCAACGCCCAAGGGAACTGTTCAGACATTAGGCTGGAATAGCTTACTGGAGTTCGATCGTCACAACAGGAGTGCGGCTCATGGAACCAAAAAGGTATGATCACGAGATTCTGCTGCTACAGGGTGGTGGTGCGCTTGGAGCCTACCAAGCTGGCGTCTATGAAGGCCTCGTCGAAGCGGGTGTGGCGCCTACCTGGGTCGTCGGCATCTCGATCGGCGCCATCAACGCATCGCTGATCGTCGGCAACCCGCCTGAGCGGCGCGTCGAGCGACTGCGTGAGTTCTGGCAGCGAGTCTCACGAGATGTTGCGCCTCCCTTGCCGGCATGGCTCGATTCCCTTCGACCGGCCGCCAACCACATGGCCGCGATGTCAGCCGCCACGTTCGGCATACAAGCCTTCTTCACGCCCCGAATGCCACCGGCTTCGTTCGCCGCGGATGGCACCGAAGGCGCCCTCAGCGTGTACGACACAACTCCGCTCAAGGTCACTTTGGAAGAGCTGGTTGATTTCGATCTGATCAATTCCGGGCAGGTCCGCCTGTCGTTGGGTGCTGTGGACGTACGCAAGGGCACCTCCATCTATTTCGATACGAAGTCGACCCATATCCATGCGGATCATGTCCGGGCCAGTGGCGCTCTGCCACCCGGTTTCCCGCCGGTGACGATCGATGGAGAGCACTACTGGGACGGCGGCGTGGTTAGTAACACGCCAATCACCTATGTGTCCGATGAAAGACCTTTGACCACCGCTCGCATCATTCAGGTCGACGTCTTCAACTCCCAAGGAGAACTGCCGCGGAATTTAAGCCAAGTGAGCGAACGGGCGAAGGACATCCAGTATGCGAGCAGGACTCGCCTCAACATCGAACAGATACGGGAATTTGGCGAGCTTCGTGCCGCATGCCGGCGATTAGTGGGCAAACTGCCCCCAGCGCTTAAGTCTGATCCGGACGCGATAAAGCTGGCTGCCGCCTGTGACGAGAGAAGCTGGACCATCATTCGCCTGATCAACACGCGCCCCTCAAGGTCCGGCCTCGTGAAGGACTACGAGTTCTCCCGTGCGACGATTACGGAGGCTTGGACAGCCGGTCTTGAAGACGTGCGCCGTTCCGTGTCCGGCTGGGACAAAATCCGACCTGCGACCGGTCCGGGGATTGTAGTTTACCGACCGACCGAAACTCTGCCACCATCGCCTGGGCCGGTGGCCACGCAGAAAAAGGCTAAGTCGGAGCTAATGCGTTCGTGAAGGCGTTGAGCCCTTGCACAGGGCCAAGGCATCACTTTCTTGCGGCTGCACGCGTCGATTGGTTAGCATCGTTGTTGTGGCAAGTGGACGCCTTGCCCCGGTTGTATCCTTGGCGGGAATTCAAGCCTCCGCGTTGGCGTCTTCATTTCGCAGCTCTGCACGCGAGCACAGACTATGCATTTGGACATAGCTTTCAGGCTCTGTGGCAGATCTGCCACCAAATCCGGTCCCCATTGTGATTGAATCGCAGTTTGACGCCTTGCGGATGACTAGCAAATGCGTACACCAGCGCTCCGGGACTCATTCAGGTTTTTGCTGCCCGTGCTGTTGTTGGCGCCCGGTATGTCGCAGGCGCAGACCGCCGACCAGCAGCCCCCAGCAGACGTTCAGCAACGCGAGCGTATCGAGAAACAGCTGCAGGAGCTACGAGATCAGCAGCAGGCGCTGTTGAACAGCATGCAGAAGCAAGTTGCTGATTTCAACGCACGGATCGCGGCGATGGAAGCCGAGCTTGGCGTCACCCCATCGAAGGATCAACCCGCCCAGGCAGACTCGGGCACGGAAAGCTCTGCACCGCTTCCGGCCTCTGCACAGGATGAACCCGCCCAAACGAACCCCGATGCCCACGGCTCCACCCTGGCGCTCGCCACTCCGGCGAACAGCGTAATGGATGCTCGAGGCGTGAGTTATTTAAGCCAAAAGCAACAGGGTCCTTTTCCCTACGTACCCGGTAAAGGCTTCGTTCTCGCTAGTGGACCTAACGGGGAGGTCGACTTCTTCGTAAAGGGCTATGTGCGTTACCTGAACCAGTTGGGACTGGATCGCTTCTACACGGATGCGTTCGGTCGCACTTTCGAGCTCGATCTGAGACAAGACATCCAGTTGAATAGACTTCAATGGGGACTTCACGGATGGCTGTTTGACCCACGGTTCCGCTACTTTTGGTATGCCTGGACGCAAAATGTGAGCCAGGGTGACCCTGCCCAAGTCGTCATCGGCGGCAATATTGCCTATAAATTCGATGACGCCTTGACCGCAACGGCCGGCATCTTCTCGTTGCCTTCGACGCGATCAACCGCTCAGTCCTTCCCGAACTGGCTCAGGATCGACCATCGGTCGATGGCAGATGAATACTTCCGCGGATCATACATCCAGGGATACATGGCGAGCGGAGAGCTTACGGATACCCTGGATTACAAGGTAGCCCTTGCCGGCAATCTCAGCGCTCTTGGCGTCAGCGCAAGCCAGTTGGATAACTGTCTGTGTACGGTCACGAGCATGCTTTACTGGATGCCGACCACCGGCGAGTACGGGCCGGGTAATGGCTTCGGCGATTACGAGTATCACGAGAAGCTTGCGACGCTATTGGGGGTCCATTTCACCTATAGCCGTGAGGATGCGCAGGAGCAGCCGGGGGTCAACGCTTTCGAAAACAGTCAGATACGCCTTTCGGATGGAACGCTGCTCTTCGCCCCTAATGCTTTCAACACCGGTGGCATGGTCCAAAAGGCGACATTCCAAATGCTGGACCTGGACGCTGGTGTGAAGTGGAGGGGTTGGTCGCTTGACGCTGAGTATTATTTCCGATGGCTGGATGACTTCAAGGTCACCGGAAGCATACCTGTAACCAGCCTGTTCGATCATGGGTTCCAGGTGTACGCGTCAACCATGCTCAAGCCGGACTATTGGCAAGCCTATCTCTCAGGATCAATGATTTTCGGTCAGTATGGAGACCCGTGGGACCTTGCAGTCGGATTGACGCACTTTCCCTTTGGCCACAAGGAGGTGCGCATGAACGCTTCAGGCTCTCTACATGGACCGTTCGGCAGTCGGCTACACGGCAGTTCCGTATGTGGTCGGTGGCACCGGGTGGGTTTACACGTTCGACGTTGGCACCTGGTTCTAAGGCACGCGAAGTCGCGAACTTTGATTACGCTCGAAAAACCCAGAGTCCGCATTGCAGGCTTCATGCCGCGTATTACCTGCGCCTTGATCGACGCTGCTCATCCGCAGTCACCCTAGTGGTTAGCGTGCGCATTTCTCCCCCTTGAGATGCCAGTTCGCCAAGCTGCTTGCGCCAATAGGTTGTCTGCAATTCCATAGCCTCGGCAAGGTTTTTCGCCCCGGCCAACCTCTCCGCAAGACCAAAACCGTTATTGATGTTGCGCCGCGTGATGTCGATAGCCTTGCGGTTGAGCGCTAAGGTGCCCTGGCCAACGGCCACGACGAATCTCTCCCAACCCTCTAGTACAGCTTCGAGAGAGTGCACATAAAGCTCGCGCGTCTGAGCCACGCTCTTCTCGGCGAGGGCGCGCATCGACTCTGGCATTTGCCCATCGTAAGCGAGTTCCTCGAAGCGCGCGGCGGTCTTGCGATATGTACCGCGCGCTTTCTCAGTGGCGACCTTGGATGTTGTCTTTCGATCGCCACTGTGCGCCTTCCTGGCGCCAATTTTGCGAGTGGTATTGCGATGCGTATTTCTTGGCGCAGCTTTGCGAACTGAGGACTTGGTCATGGTACTGCCTCGTGGTTTTGCATGGGGGGTTATGGAAGCTTGGGGCGTTGATATAAGTTTGAAAGAGCGCAGGCGCGCTCTTCGACTCGTGCATAGGTCCGTACTCCGAAGACTTGCGAGACTTGTTTGGAAACGTCTCGCTCGACCGACTTACAGCATCTTGTGCAAAGTCAACCCACATCTCGCTGAGCTTTGACGCTCAAAATATGTAGTCGGGATAAGCGCCCCATTGAACCCTCAAAGCGGATCAACTGGCAAGAGGCACTGTGTCCGCTTCTGACCAGGGCGGACCACCTCCTCGTGCAACTCCTGAAACGCAGCACGAAGAACCTAAGCCCTATGCGCCCGCGGGAAGCCTGAGGTCAGTGCTACGCAGAGCTTCGGTGGATCCGACCCCTATGTGTTTTACGAGCGCCATGGCTTGGCCGATCGTGATGCCCAATGGCCGTACCCGATCCGCGGGCAGGTACATCACGTTTCCCGACATAGGAGTTGGCGCCTGCGGCAGAAATACAGTAACCCAGCCATTGTCCAGCGGCTCGAGCAGGTATCCGATCTGCCAGCCGCCCTCGATGCTGACGAGTGCCGGGTCCACGCCTTCAGCGCTTTCTACATGTGCAAGGCCTTCGGCCATGCTCTTCACCATTTGATATTGCGGGAGACCTCCCAGAAGGGAATTCTCAAACCAACGCATAATGCGCCTGCCAACGTTCGTGCGGGCGACGAGGCCAGCGACCAGCGAGACCAGGATCAGCACTACTGCGGCGAGGAGAGTCTCTCCCCAGACGCCGACCACTGCCTCTACAGGCAGGTAATTCGAAATCGGCCTTACTATCTTTTCGACCAGCTGCATCGCCTGCTTCAGGACGATTGCAACGAGGGCCACCGGCAAGAGAAACAACAGCCCACCTGCCATCGTCGCTTTCAAAAGTTCCGTCAAAGAGATCCCTATCAGTTCCTTCGGCAGAGACATTTACGCCCTCCTCTCCGCTAAAATTTGATCTCGAAGTGGTTCCGGTCAACCAGTTTCCGCACCTCACCTGAAGCGAGGAAGCTATGAGACGTAAGGGTGATTGATCAGTCATTTATTTTGTTTCCGAGGTTCCATTGCGGGAGTGCCAGTGGATGCCTAACATTGGCCGCGGAGGGAGTCTGACGAAGGAGAGCTCAATGCGTTATTCCCCACGATACTTGCCGCCGGTCTACTGAGCGCCGGATTACTTGCGGGTTCCGGCCCGGCCCACGCCATACCCACACTCCCGTTGGATCGTTCCGCTGTCGCGGACACGCAGGTCAAGAAGGTTGCCTACTACCACCGATACGCCCCGGCGACATTATCGCCGTGGCTATTACGGCTATAGCTATGGCTACCACCGACCCTACTATGGTTATCGCTACCGACGACCCTATTATGGTTATGGATATGGGCGTCGCTGGCGTTACTGAGACGCCCCATTCTATAGCGGGTTGATCGAGGCCGGTGGTTCGGAACATAGGCAGCGGCACAGCCCCAAGGCTAGCAGAAGCCCGGCAGTCATGTGATCGTGAGGCCGGGCTTCCTGTTGCAGATGCTCCGCTCGCGTTCACTGTGAGCCGCAGCCTACCTACCCGGTGTAGAGGAATGCGGCAGGGTTAGGAGCCCGACCCGTCCCGCTGTTTATCTCCTGCGCGCAGAAACTCCGGCGCGGCCGGGCGACTGCACCCCGTCGCTTCGCCCCAGGTGATACCGGATAAGGAGAAGCCCCGGAAACGGAGCGAACCGGGGCTTCTAGCGCCGAGTCGTTCGGCTAGACGGGGGAGCGTCAGGGATGCCGGACTTACCAGCAAAACTCGGCTTGATTGCACGCGTTCCCCGGTCCTGACAAAGTGCCGCGGGGTATGTGCCTAACACCGAACTTCAGGGCCGCAGGGCTTCAGCGTCCCATAATACTCAATGCAAAAGCCTTCATTCCATTCCACACACCTGTGTTGGGCTCGGGAGACATGGCGGGCATAATCCTCGCAGATACCATTGACTATTACCTGATTGGGGTCGTCGCATTGGAGCGCTTTGCGGACTTGCGTGATCATGGCGTCTGGCTCATGAAGCGGCGCGAGCGGCATAGCCTCTGCCGACGTTGCAACGGCTGAGGCAAGGGCGACACTGATCGACAATCTGATCATTGTTCCTCCCATATGATCCTTTCAAGCTGCGATTCCCGGATCTGAAGGCGGGGAATCTTCGTTCGATCATACCAACAATGGCCCCAACCCACGCATCCTACGCCCCCAGGCAATGACCACTCTGAACCTTTAGTTGCAGAGAATTTAGAAGCCCGAGGAGGCCAATGCCATGTCGGACATGTCGGGCTTCTTAGATTGTTCAGTGGCCTGTGACGACTCCTCGGCGGACATGGCGGCGGGCGGATGTAGTTATGCAGGCACCGTTCACCATGTGCATACCAGCACCACATGCTTCACGCACTTGCGTGATCATGCGGTCCGGTTGATGAAGCGGCGCAGGCGACATTGCTTGGGCGGGGGTTGAAAGGGCCAAAGCAAAAGCGACAGCGATGAACCTAATCATTGTCATCTCCCATATGAACCTTCCAAGAAAGATTTCTTGGATGAGGAGCGTGCGCCGCCTCGCCGATTGCGTTTTTAGCATATTCCCTTCCGCGCACTGTTACGCGTAAATTTTCCTGCCAATTCGCCGCAGGGCCGTGCGCGCTTGACGTTCAGCAAGCTCCCGAGGCTCCCCTAGCGGTGACGCGGGTTTCGTCGGCCAGCGATGTTGCTGCCGACACCATGAGGGACGCACACATTGATGTTCGACAAGACGCGGGCGAGAAGACGGATTGAGTAAATGCCGGATGAAAGCACGTCAGCTTGCTTTGAATGCAAGCGTCGCTGGTCGAGATCGACAATGACCTTCGTGGCTGCATGACGTGCAACATCTGGTGGTCGGTCACCGGAGGAGGAGCGGTGAAGTTATCGGTGGAGGACCTACATGCCCTTCAGGTACCGAAGCGGACCAAGGAGGGCGGCCACTAAAGCCGACTCTCGTTCGTAATGGGCCAGCGACAGTGGTCTTACATCTTATTCTTGGAGCAAGTTTTGGTCATATCATTCCACGTGCCACCATCCCTCACGCAATCTTGCTCGCTCTTTGCGTTCTTCACATCTCCCGCGAAGGCTGGCCCTGTGAAGACTGGGCCCGCAAAGAAAAGTGCTAGGGTCAATGCTAAAATCGAAAGAAGAGTCTTCATGGCGTTTACTCCCTTGCGCTGGACCTAAAGTCCGGTCGTTAAGCGCCGCGGCGCTCGTTGAAGTTACGATTGCAGGCAACCAGATCTTAGCATCGCTTCCTCAATGGACAGCCACGCCAATGCCCGTTGACGAGACGCAAAGGCTATTGCCCAGCCGATTGGCCCCGCTCGGTTTAGTGGCGTCTCAGAAGTATCGAACGCAAACGCCTGCATTCCATCGCGCACACCTGCGGACTTCCCGGCGGACATGGCGCTTGGTGGTTCTGGCCACGCAGACACCATTGATTCGTACCCGACCTGCACCGCATGCTTCGCGGACTTGCGTGATCATGCCGTCCGGCTGATGTAACGGCGCGAGCGGTGTGGCCTGGGCGGATGTTGCGACGGCCAAGGCAAAGGCGATGGCGATCAATCTGATCATTGTTTCCTCCTTTGTGATTCTTTCATGGAAATAATCCTGCCCCTCCTTCAACTCAGCAAGACTGGTCGCGCAGCCAAGGTTGCAGCTTACCATGATCTCGCCGGCCAAGCTTGGCTCGCATTAGGGACGGGAAGCTCCTCTAGAAGCCGTTATCAGCCGGCGAGTCCTCTGTCACCCACGCGAGAAAGAGCTTGTAGCCGAGAGCTAAAACGACGGCGCCTACAAACAGGCCGATGATCCCCTCGTGGAGAAATCCACCAATGGCTCCCACAAAGATGATCAGCATTGGAACGTCGACGCCGCGGCCCAGCAGAATGGGCTTAAGAATGTTGTCCACCGGCGCAACTAGGATGGCCCAGATCAGGAACCCAACCGCGGTGACCGTGTCCGCTGTTGAAAACAGATAGATCACGACAGGGATCAACACGATCACTACGCCCAACTGGATCACACCAAAGAGAAGGCAGATCAGCGTAAGCAGACCCGCTGCCGGCACCCCTGCCACTAGAAAACCCAACCCTGCCAGCAGCGCTTGGATCAGTGCGACGCCGAGAATTCCACTGGCAACACTGCGCACGGTCTGCTCCGCGACGCGCGCTAGCTCGAGCCCGCGCTCTCCCGCGAGACGTTTCGCTACGGTCTGGGTCATGCGGCCCACGGCCTCAGATTTGGCGAGAAAGCCTCCAGAGATGAGTATCGCCAGAACAAACTGCAGAAGCGCAAGCCCGGCTCCCGCGGCGGCACTGAGGAGCCAGCTCCCGAAGCCCTTAAGCAGTGGACTAGCCTGGCGCAGCGCCTTCTCCAGGTCCTCGGATGCGAGTGTCCAGGTCTTAGCGATTGGCTCGCCAATGAGCGGCCAGCCTGCGACGCTGTCCGGCGGCGGCGGAATGTGAAGTTCTCCTTTCTGGAAAAAATCCATAACCTTCTGCGCGCCGCTCACCAGCGAATTGCCGAGCAGCACCGAGGGCACGACCAGCAGCACCAGCATTAACAGGGTGATCAACACGGCGGCCGTGATGGGCCGACCGCCGAGGCCAGTCTGCAACCTGTCGTAGCCGTGAAAAACGGCTACCGCAATGATCGCGCCCCAGATGATAGGTGCGAGGAAGGGACGCGCGATCATATAGCACCAGACGATAAGGCCGGCGATCACTCCTATCCGGATCGCGGCTTCCACCGTGCGCTTCATGAAGACGCTGTCGCTATTAGAAGGTTTCGGGAAGGTCATGGGTAGCCCCCGATTGCGGCGGTGATAATCGGAAGATGGCGGCGACTATATTACCGGCCATCCCCCGCCGGTTGGAAAGGTGGTTCCCAATGGTTTTTTCCACTGTGGCGATTTGCGATCAGTTTGTGTAGAGGAACGTCTTTTCGCGCCGTGCCGGGAGGGATAACCGGCACACTAAGAGTTCGATGACAGAGTTCCTCTGCTGAACGCCCTTCGCGTAGCTTCCGAAAAGCCGAACAGCGTCCACGTACGGCGACGCCTTAGCCCATGCGCGGATCTTGGCCAATTGCGCTTCGGCTAGGTACATATCAGCCTCGGGAAGCAAGATAGACACGCTGCTGACATGGTGCTGACACAGCCTCGTAGTCAAAGGGGCCAATCGGCCCCTCAGTTCAATTTTTCATAATTATTTCATTTTGTTGGTGGTGGGCGGTACTGGACTTCGAACCAGCGACCCCTGCGATGTGAACACAGTGCTCTACCAGCTGAGCTAACCGCCCGCTTCAAGCCTCGAAACCGGATTTAGCGATTGGGAGCCACGCAAGTCAAGGAATGGCCGGCCGGGAGCAGCCGAAAAGTCGAGGACGGCGTGAGATCACGCCGCCTCTCAAGTCACAAAACCTATTTGCCCACGATCTTGTTGACGGCGGTAAGCGTCTCGGTCGCCTTGGCGAGGTCGCCTTCAGTGCACTGCGCGTCGGCCTGGTCGAGGAGCTCGTTCACCTTCTCGGTGTCCTCCTCGCTCAAGGTATTGGCGTCGATCTTGTTCTGTACGGCCTCCTCGGCGGCCGCGAGCTGCTGGGTGCACTGATCGTCCCCTTCGGCAGGCTCGTCAACGGCGTAGGCGGCGCCGCCCATCAGGCAGGCCAGGCTCGCGCCGATCACGACACGTCTCAGCATCGTTTTCTCTCCCTTGGAAAAGCGTGTAAGCGAAATGACCTAAAGGCGGGTGAAAGTGGCTTTTGACTGTGGCTCCACGTTGAGAGCAGTCCGGTCGAAATTGGGCAAATCTGTGGCGTGGGTGGGCGCGGGCTAGCGGCGCCGGCGTATCCCCGGCGAAGCGCCGAGGATGGACGCGGCGCTCGGCACGAGCTCGTCGAAATGGCTGATCACCGCGTCGGGAACAAGCTCGCCCAGCGCTTCCCGCGCGTAGCCGAAGCTCAGCAGGATGGAAGGCACGCTGGCGTCTTTGGCCGTGCGGATGTCAACGTCGCTGTCCCCCACCATGACGGAGCGGGACGGCTCGCCGCCCGCCTGCGCGATCACTCCCGTGAGGTGCCCGGGGTCTGGCTTCGACACGGCGAAGGTGTCGCGCCCGGCGATACCCTGGAAGTAATGCTGAAGGCCGAGGGCTTCGAGCAGCTTGCGCGTCAGATATTCGCGCTTGTTGGTGCAGATCGCGAGCCTTGCCCCTGACGCCGCCAGCGCCTCGAGCGAAGCCACGGCGCCGGGAAAGGGCCTGCTCTCGGCGGCGATGTTCGCCTCGTAATGAGCCAGGAACTCGGCCAGCATCTCGTCGATGTCCTCTGCGGCGCCGGCGCGCCGCAACGCTTCCTCGATCATCACCCTCGCGCCGAAACCGACCGCGGAACGAATGGTCTCTTGCGAGATCGTGGCATAGCCGCGGCGGGTAAGCGCGTCGTTCAAGGCGTTGGTGAGATCAGGCGCCGTGTCGACGAGGGTGCCGTCGAGATCGAAAACGATCGTCGCATCTCTCAAATTGGCGCGCGGCACGTTAACTTCCTCTCTTGGCTTATCGCATTGACCGGGGCAGGCCGCCCCGGCATATCTCATCCTTGGCTTTGCAAGGCTAGGCCCAACTTAATCCCAAAAGGGCAGCTTCCTGTGAAACTTGGCGATTCCTCCTTGCTCAAGGAAAGTGCCGCGTTGCGCGCGCTCGACCTTGTCTGCGACGGAATGTGGCTCGGCCTTGGCTCCGGCTCGACCGCAACGCGCTTCGTCGAGGCGCTCGGCGTCAAGGTGGCGGCGGGGCTCAGGGTGCTGTGCGTGCCAACTTCCGAAGCCACGCGCGCCCAGGCGGAAGCCCTCGGCATTCCCTTGACCACGCTCGACGAGACGCCGCATCTGCATCTCACCGTCGACGGCGCCGACGAGATCGACGATCAGCTGCGGCTGATCAAGGGCGGCGGCGGGGCGCTCTTGCGCGAGAAGATCGTGGCGACGGCGTCTGACCAGATGGTGGTGATCGCCGACGACAGCAAGCTGGTGAAGACGCTCGGTCGGTTTCCGCTTCCCGTCGAAGTGGTGCGCTTCGGATTTGCCGCCACGCGCCGCATGGTCGAGGCCATGGCCGCGCAAGCCGGATGCAAGGGCGAGATCACCCAGCGCCTGGGCAAGGACGGTGCGCCCTTTCTGACCGATCAAGGCAATTACATCCTCGATTGCGCCTTCGGCAGCATTCAAGAGCCTGAGGTGCTCGCCTTCGCGCTGAAGCGGGTGCCTGGCGTGGTCGAGCACGGCCTGTTCCTCGGGGTGGCCGATTTGGCTATCGTGGCGACCCCCGACGGCGTGCAACTCCTGCAGCGGACCCCATCAAGTGAGTAATTTCGACTACGACCTGTTCGTGATCGGCGGCGGCTCCGGCGGCGTGCGCGCCGGCAGGCTCGCGGCGGAGCTCGGCGCCAAGGTGGCCATCGCCGAGGAATATCGCGTCGGCGGCACCTGCGTGATCCGCGGCTGCGTGCCGAAGAAGCTGCTCGTCTATGGCAGCCGCTATTCGAGCGCCTTCGCCGACGCGCGCAATTTCGGCTGGACCAGCGACAGCCTGCGCTTCGACTGGCCGACGCTGATCGGCAATGTCCGGCGCGAGGTTGATCGGCTGAACGGCGTCTACACGCGGACGCTGGAGAAAGCCGGCGTGCGCATCATCTTAGACCGCGCCGTGCTCGATGATCCGCACACGGTGAGGCTCGCGAACGGCGATGCGCCGATCAGTGCCAAGACCATCCTGGTTGCCACGGGCGGCCATCCGATGATCCCCAAGCTGCCAGGCTCCGAGCATTTGATCAGCTCCAACGAATGCTTTCAGCTCGAAGAGCTGCCGGCGAGCATCGCCATCGTTGGGGCGGGCTATATCGGCATGGAGTTCGCCTCGATCTTCGCCGGGCTCGGCGTGCAGGTCACCGTGATCCATCGCGGCGATCAGGTCTTGCGCAATTTCGATGCCGATCTGCGCGATGGGTTGGCCGAGGCGATGCGCAAGCGCGGAATCGACATCCGCATCAACACGGAAACCGCCGGCATCGAAAAGGTAGATGGAGGTTACCGCGTCCATTTCAAACGCGGCGACAGTCTCCATGCCGGCCTGGTCATGGCCGCCACCGGCAGGCTTCCCAATACCATGGGGCTTGGGCTCGACGAGGCCGGTGTCGATCTCGGCTGGAACGGCCATGTCGTGGTCGACGAGTTCTCGCGCTCCTCGGTCGGGAATATCTATGCCGTTGGCGACGTGACCGATCGCGTGAACCTGACGCCGGTCGCCATCCATGAAGCGACGGCCTTCGCCGAGACGGTGTTCAACGATCAGGCGACCCCCGTCGATCACATGATGATCCCGACCGCCGTGTTTTCCGATCCGGAGATCGGCACGGTCGGCCTCTCGGAGGAATTGGCGCGCGAGATGGGCCACGTGGTCGACATCTACAAGATCGTCTTCCGGCCGCTCCGATACACGCTCGCCGGCCGCGATGAGAAAATGCTGATGAAGCTCGTGGTCGACATGGCGTCCGACAAGGTGCTCGGCTGCCACATCCTCGGGCCTGACGCCGCCGAGATCGTGCAGATGGCGGCGATCGCGCTCAAGATGGGCGCGACCAAGGTGCAGTTCGACATGACCATGGCGCTCCATCCAAGCGCGGCCGAGGAGCTCGTCACGCTCAGGCACAAATGGGAAGCGCCAACCCCCATGGCAGGGTCGGATGCGGCGGCTTGAGGACAAGATCGCGCTCGTCACCGGCGCCGGCGCCGGCATCGGACGCGCCATCGCCGAGACCTTCGCCCGCGAAGGCGCTCACGTGGTCGTCGCCGACCGCGACGGCGAGGCGGCGCGCGAGGTCGCCGACGCCATCACCAAGAGCAACGGCTCGGCTCAGGCCGAGATCGTCGATGTCACTGACACCGAACAAGTGAAGGCGCTGATGGGGCGCCTGGCTGAAAGGTTCGGCCGTCTCGACGTGCTGGTCAACAATGCCGGCGTCGGCGAGCGGAGCGATTTCCGCCATCTCGACGATGCCGCCTGGGACAAAGTGTGGAAGACCAATGTCGACGGCACGGTGCGCTGCGCGCGCGAAGCCTTCGAATTGCTGAAAGCCTCAGGTAATGCCTCGATCATCAATCTGTCTTCGGTGATGGCGACCAAGCATACGCGGCAGATGTCGGTCTATTCGGCGACCAAGGGCGCAGTGTCGGCGCTGTCGCGGAGCCTTGCAGTGGAATATGCGCCTTACGGCATCCGCGTGAATGCGCTGTGCCCCGGCTACGTCGACACGGCGCTGATCGGCCGGTACATGCAGAAGCCGATGATCGCCAAGGCGCTGCTCACCCAGACGCCGCTCAGGCGCTTCGGCACGCCGCAGGACATCGCCAACGCCGCGTTGTTCCTCGCGTCCGACGAGGCGGCCTACATCACCGGCGCCGGCCTCCATGTCGATGGGGGCATGAGCACGACGCTCTAGGGCATGATCATCGTGTCGTCGATGATGCCGTCGACCACGGCGACGAGTGCTGCCTGCTCGCTACCGCCCAGCGCCTTCACCGCCTCGAAACGGGCGAGCTGCCGGTCGGCGCTCGTGCCTTCCTTGACGATGTCGCGCGCCCTGGCGACCTCGGGGACGCAATCGAAATGCTCGGCGTCCTCGGCAATCAGATCGATAAGCTCTTCCATCAGCTCGGGGAAGGGCACGAGCGTGCCCTTGCCGAAATCGACCATGCCCTCGCCGGTGCCGTAGCGTTGCGCCCGCCAGCGGTTCTCGCGCACGAGGAAGGGCGGGTAAGTGCGCCAGCGCTGGTTCTGACGGCGCAAGCGATAGAGCATGCGCAAGATGCAGCGGTAGAGCGCCGCGATGGTGATGCCGTCGGCGAGCAGCGGGCAGACATCGGTGATGCGCATCTCGAGCGTGGGGAAGCGCGCTGAGGGCCTTAAGTCCCACCAGATCTTGGTCGCGTCCTCGATCAGCCCGGCATTGACCAGGACCTCGATGGAGCGGGCATATTCGCTATAGCTGCCGAACTGATACGGCATGCCGGTGCGGGGAAGCTCGTCGAACACCGCGAGGCGATAGGATTTCAAACCCGTCGCTTGTCCCTCCCAGAAGGGGGAGGAAGTCGAAAGCGCAAGCAGATGGGGCAGGAAGTAGGCCGCTTGTCCCAGCAGGTCGATGCGCAGATCGTCGTCCTCGATCCCGACATGCACATGCATGCCGCAAATCACGAGCCGGCGCGCAACCTGCTGCAGGTCTCGCGCCAGCACATTGTAGCGCTCCTTGTCGGTGTGCTGCTGGCTCCGCCAAGTGGCGAAGGGGTGGGTGGATGAGGCGATAGGGGCAAGGCCGAACTCGTCGGCGATGGTGCCGACGGTGGTGCGCAGCCTGACCAGCTCTTCGCGTGCTTCCTCAATGGTGTGGCAGACGCTGGTGCCGACCTCGATTTGCGAGCGCAGGAACTCGGGGCTGACCTGGCTGCCATAGTCGAGCAAGGCCTCCTGGCATTTGGCGAGGAGGGCAGGGGGCGGCTCTTGTGCCAAGTCGCGGCTGTCCTTGTCGACGAGGAGGTATTCCTCTTCGATGCCGAGTGTGAAACTTGGCTCGCGGATCGCCATGGCGGCGCAATGTGGCACAATCGGATGACAGCGTGTAGCCGCTTCGCATCTATTGGATGACGCTGCCGAGAAGCACGCCCACGAGATAGGCGATGATGGCTGCCGATATGCCGATGGCGAAGGTCTCGAGACCGGAGCGCCACCAAGGCATCGGCGACCACCGGCTCCTGAACGAGCCGATGGAAAAGAAGGTGAGCCCGGTCATGAGCGTCGAGGCCTCGATGGTGGCGGGAAGTCCAAGTACGAAGGGCAGGAGCGGGATCGACCCGCAAAGGATGAAAGCGAGAAAAGTCATCAGTGCGGCCCGTCCCGGAGAGCGGCTGATCGGCGGCAGACCATGCTCCTCGGTCATCATGGTCTCGATCCAGCGGTCGCGCTTCTGGGTGATGACCTTCACGGCGCTGTCGAGCGCTTCGCCCTCGAAGCCCTTGGCCTGGAAGATCTGACGGATCTCCTCGCGCTCGCCTTCGGGGGCAATCTCGACGTGGCGCTCCTCCATATTGCGCACATGTTCGTATTCCTCGATCTCGGCTCTGGTGCCGGAGAAATTGGCGGCGGCCATGGAGAAGCCGTCGGCAAGAAGATTGGCCACGCCGAGAATGAGCAGCGCCTTGGTGGAAAGCGACGCTCCGGTCACGCCTGCGACCACGGCGAAGGTGGTCACGGTGCCGTCGATGCCGCCATAGACCCAGTCGCGCAGATAGCTGACCCGCGGCCCCTCTTTCAGCCGCTTGGCGATTTCGCCCGGGCGATGACCATGCTCGAGATGTCGGGGGTCCATTTACGACTCCTTGGCCCTTAAGGGGGCTATGTGGCACGGGCGATAGACAGAGACAACGGCTGGCTGCTAGCCAGGCGCAGGCGAAGCGCCTATATAGCGTCAGCCCCTTTTTGGAGAGATTTCAGATGGCACCGCGATGGAGCCCCGATAGCTGGCGCTCTAAGCCGATCGAGCAGGTTCCGGTCTATCCGGACGAGAAGAAGCTTGCCGAGGTCGAGGAACAGCTTGCCACGTTTCCGCCGCTGGTATTTGCAGGCGAGGCGCGCGAGCTGAAGGCCAAGCTCGCCCGCGTGGCCGCCGGCGAGGCCTTTTTGCTGCAGGGTGGCGATTGCGCCGAAAGCTTCGCCGAGCATCGCGCCGACGCCATCCGCGACTTCTTCCGGGTGCTGCTGCAAATGGCGGTGGTGCTGACCTATGCCGGCGGCTCGCCGGTGGTGAAGCTCGGCCGCATCGCCGGACAATTCGCCAAGCCGCGTTCGGCGCCGACCGAGGTGCAGAACGGCAAGGAGTTGCCGAGCTATCGCGGCGACATCATCAACGGCATCGAGTTCACCGAGGAAGCGCGCACGCCCGACCCGCAACGCATGCTGATGGCCTACCGGCAGTCGGCGGCGACGCTCAATCTGCTGCGCGCGTTCGCACAAGGCGGCTACGCCAATCTCGATCACGTGCACCGGTGGAATCTCGGCTTCGTCAAGGACAGCCCGGCCGGGCATCGCTATCAGGAGCTCGCCGAGCACATCGCCGAGAGCCTGCGCTTCATGCGCGCCTGCGGGCTCACCCCTGAGCGGACGCCCGAGCTTCGCACCACGAGCATCTATACGAGCCACGAGGCGTTGATGCTCGGTTACGAGCAGGCCATGACTCGCGTGGATTCGACCTCAGGCGATTGGTACGCGACCTCAGGTCATTTCCTCTGGGTCGGCGACCGCACTCGCGAACTCGACCAGGCGCATATCGAGTTCCTGCGCGGCATCAAGAACCCGGTCGGCGCCAAAATCGGGCCTGCTTGCGGGCCCGACGAGCTCTTGCGCCTGATCGATGCGCTGAACCCGGCGAACGAGCCCGGGCGGCTCACGCTCATCGGCCGCTTCGGCGCCGACAAGGTGGGCCAGCACCTGCCGGCTCTGATCCGCGCCGTGGAGCGCGAAGGCAAGACCGTGGTGTGGGCCTGCGACCCGATGCACGGCAACACCATCAAGGCAGCCGGCGGCTACAAGACCAGGCCCTTCGACCTCATCCTGCGCGAGGTCGAGACCTTCTTCGACATTCATCGTGGCGAAGGCACCCATGCCGGCGGCATCCATGTCGAGATGACCGGGCAGAACGTCACCGAATGCGTGGGCGGCGCAAAGGCCGTGACGGAGACGGACCTGTCCGACCGCTACCACACTCATTGCGATCCGCGGCTCAATGCCGACCAGTCGCTCGAGCTTGCCTTCATCGTTTCCGAGCGGTTGAAGCGCGAGCGCGAGGGACGGCCCGAGCCCGAGATCTCCATTGCGGCGGGAGAATAGGTGGAGCGCATCGACGCCACGCCGCTGGACAGGTCCGCGTCTGCCGCTAAGTTCCGCTGATGCCGAACGAAATCAAGGTCAGCCCCAAGCGTGACAGCTTAAGGCTCGCGCTTGCGCAATTGAACCCCGTCGTTGGCGACATCGACGGCAATCTGAAGAAGGCGCGGGCTGCGCGGGCGGAAGCCTCGGCAAAGGGCGCCGACCTGATCGCCTTCACCGAGCTTTATCTCACTGGCTACCCAATCGAAGATCTGGTGTTGAAGCCCGCGTTCCAGCAGGCAGCGCGCGAGGCCTGCGAGGCCTTCGCCCGCGACACGAGCGGCGGCGGCCCTGCCGTGCTCATTGGCCTTCCCTGGGCGGAAGGCCCGTTCGTGTACAACGCCGTGGCCTATTTGGACCGGGGCCGCATCGAGGCGGTCAGGCTCAAATACAATCTGCCCAATTACGGGGTGTTCGACGAGAAGCGGGTTTTTGCCCCAGGTCCACTGCCGGAACCGATCGACGTGAGGGGGGTTTCGCTCGGCGTGCCGGTGTGTGAGGACATCTGGAGCGAGGAGGCCTGCAGGGCGCTGGCCAAGGCAGGCGCTGGGCTTCTCATCGTGCCGAATGGCTCGCCCTATTGGATGGACAAGCAGGGTCAGCGCTATTCGATCGCGCAGGCGCGCATCGCCGAGACCGGCCTCCCGCTTGCCTATGTCAATCAGGTCGGAGGTCAGGACGAGCTTGTGTTCGACGGTGCCTCCTTTGTGCTCAACGCCGACGGCATCCTCGCCGTGCAAATGCCGGCGTGGGAAGAGGCGCTGGGCGTGACCGAATGGCGCAAGGACGGAAAGCGCTGGCGCTGCCTTCCTCAGCCTCTCGCCGAGATCGAGCAGGGCGACGCCGCCAACTACCTCGCTTGCGTCACGGGTTTGCGCGACTATGTGGAGAAGAACGGCTTCCCCGGCGTGGTGCTTGGGCTCTCGGGCGGCATCGACTCCGCACTTTGCGTGGCTATGGCCGTGGATGCGCTTGACGCCAAACGCGTGCATGGCGTCATGCTGCCCTATCTTTACACCAGCAACGAGAGCCTAAACGATGCGGCACAGACCGCCGAGGCGCTGGGCATCCGCTACGACATCATGCCGATCTCTCCGGCTGTGGAGGGGCTCACCAAGAGTCTCGCGACGATCTCCGACGGCGGCGACTCAGGCACGGCCGAGGAGAACTTGCAGTCGCGCGCCCGCGGCACGCTGCTCATGGGGCTCTCCAACAAATTCGGTCCGATGGTGATCACCACCGGCAACAAGTCGGAGGTGTCGGTCGGCTATGCGACGCTCTATGGCGATATGAATGGCGGGTTCAACCCGATCAAGGATTTGTATAAGACGCAAGTCTATGCCCTTGCCCGCTATCGCAATCGCGAGCGGCCGAAGGGCTGCCTCGGGCCCACCGGCCGCGTCATCCCGGAGAATGTCCTGACCAAGGCGCCGACGGCGGAGCTGAAGCATAACCAGCGCGATCAGGACACGCTGCCTCCTTACGACGTGCTCGACGACATTCTCAACTGCCTGGTCGAGCTCGAGCTGCCGTTGGCTGAGATCGTGGCGCGCGGCCATGCGGCGGAGGTCGTGAAGAAGGTGGAGCGCATGCTCTACCTCGCCGAGTACAAGCGCCGGCAGGCGGCGCCAGGGGTAAAGATCACCGCCAAGAATTTCGGCCGCGACCGGCGCTATCCCATCACCAACAAGTTCCGCGAGAAGCTTTAGCATGAGCGTCACCGTACGCTTCGCGCCAAGCCCGACCGGCCGCCTGCACGCCGGCAATATCCGCACCGCGCTCCTCAACTGCATGTTCGCGCAGCAGCGGGGAGGGCGGCTTCTGCTGCGTCTCGACGACACCGACCGCGAGCGTTCCACCGAAGAGTTCGCCGACGGCATCCGCGAAGACTTGACCTGGCTCGGTCTTGCCTGGGACCGCGAGGTGAAACAGTCCGACCGCTTCGCGATCTATGACGCAGCGGTGGAGAAGCTCAAAGCGAGCGGAAGGCTCTATCCGGCCTACGAGACGCAGGACGAGCTCGAGTTGAAGCGGAAGCGCCAGCTCGCCCGTGGGCGCCCGCCGGTCTACGACCGCGCCGCGCTGAAGCTCACCGACGCCGACCGCGAGAAATTGGAGTCAGCCGGACAAACTCCCCATTGGCGCTTCAAGCTCGAGACGCGCGACGTGGTGTGGAACGATCTCATCCGCGGCGAGCAGCATGTGGACGCAGCCTCGCTGTCAGACCCGGTGCTGGTCCGCGCCGACGGCAGCTATCTCTATACGCTGCCGAGCGTCGTCGACGACATCGACCTCGGCATCACTCATGTGGTGCGCGGCGAAGATCACGTCGCCAACACGGCACCGCAGATTCAGCTGTTCGGGGCGCTGGGCGCCGAGCCTCCCGCCTTCGGCCATCACAATCTCCTGGTTGGCCCCGAGGGCCAGGCTCTGTCCAAGCGCGACCGGGCGCTGTCCATCCAGGGTATGCGCGAGGAGGGGCTAGAGCCGCTGGCAGTGGCGAGTTATTCGACCGTCATAGGCACCTCCGATACTGTCGCTCCGCATGCGAACCTGCATGAGCTTGTGGTCCGCTTCTCCTTCGGGAAAATGTCGCGGGCGCCGGCACGATTCGACGTGGAGGAGTTGCGCGGGCTGAACGCAAAGCTGCTGCACGCGCTCCCATACGAAGCGGTCGCGCCCCGTTTGCACGACATGGGCATCAAAGACGGCCAGGCGTTTTGGCGCGCGGTGCGCTCCAATCTCGCGGTGCTGTCCGATGCGGGCGCCTGGTGGCTTGTGGTGAAGGGGCCGCTTCAGCCGGTGATTGCCGACGCCGCCCTGTGCGAGCAGGCCGCGGCGCTGCTTCCGCCTGAGCCGTGGGACGAATCGACCTGGGAGCGATGGGCCGCCGACGTGAAGCAGGCGAGCGGTATCAAGGGCAAGGCGTTGTTCCAGCCTTTGCGGCTCGCGCTCACGGGCCGCGAGCATGGACCTGAGCTCAAGCTGCTCTTGCCGCTGGTCGGCCGGGAGCGCGCGCTTGCGCGGCTCGAAGGCAAGACTGCCTGATCGCTAAAACTATTGTGGCGCCGGGGCTGGTGTACGTTTGGCGACGCTCGACTGCTGCGGCGCCGCATCCGCCGCTGCCGCCGGAGCTGCATCTGTCGGCGGAGCCGGGGCCTCGGCTTGGGTTGCGGGCGCGCCGGCATTCGGTGTTGAGCCGGTCACATCGAGTTGCGCCGGCTGCGGAGCTGGAGCTGCCGCCTGGGCCGTTGGCGCGGCACCCTTCTTCTTGCCGGGCTTGCCTGGCGCGGGCGTCGCTTCGGCCTTCTGGTTCGCCGCCTCAATCTCAGTCGGATTGTATTCGTCCGCCTTGCACGAGCAGCCCTTGATATACGACTTGCGGTATTTGAAGGCCGCCGGCAGGTCCGCATAGGCCGTGCCATTCAGTGAAATGGCCTGATCAATTTCCTGGCCAGGATTGCGATAGACGTAGAGCTCGGCCGGCGCCGCGCAACTCGATTGGCAGACGGTGGCGTCCTGGGCCAAGCGGTTGGCATAGGTCTGATAGCTCACCGGGAAGAAAAATCCGTCGCAGGTCCGCACGCAAACCGAACGGTAGCGTCCGTTCGGATCGATGCTGCGATAGACCGGAGTTTCAGGCTGCTGCGCCTCCTGCTCGTCGTTGCCACGGCCGAACCAACCGAACAATCCGCCGCCGCCGCTGTCGCGGCGCGCCTGCTGCGGCATCGGCCTGCCGCCGGTGCAGCCGTTGCGGGCAAGCGCATCCATAAGCTCGGCCTGGCGCCGGCGATTGCCCCGCCCGCCCGCGATCGCGTCGCGTTGCGCCTGGAACTGCTCAACCTGACGCCTTGCGTCCTCGACCTGGTCGTTCATCTTGAGGCATTTGGGGCTGCGCACCAGTCCGCGTCCGAAGATGAGGAAGCCCCTCTCGAAGCAACCGGCATCCTCCATCGCCGCCTGGGTCCCCTGGTAGAGGCGGGTCGCATTTTGAATTTGCTTGTCGATGCCGGGCAGCTCCTCGCGGCCGCCGCCGCCTTGAGCGCCGGCGAGCTCCTGCTGCAGCTGCATGCAACGGATCTGGTGGTCGCTGTCCTGGGCGAGCGTGTCACCTGCCACGAAAGTGACGGCAGCGCAGCACAGGGCAAGGACGGCGAGATTACGGTAGCGGCCGACGCGGCGCGCCGGAGAAGCGGGCGAAAGCTCGTGACGGGCGTTCAAGTCTTGGCGTTTCCGAATGATGGCGACCCCCGAAAGGCCGTTGCGGCCCGGGCCTTAGGCCGTCCGCATTATGCCCGGCCAAGCTTAGGGGTCAATGCGGCATGAATAAGATGCCGAGCTTGACGGAGTTAAGGTTTGCGGCCATAAGCTCAGCCGTCATGGCGCAAGAACAACGCATCCTTATCATTTTCTGCGGCATTATTCCGGTCTAGCACAGAGCTGGCCCGGTCGTTCTTCCCTTACCTTTCACCTCCGCAAAAGAACCGAACGCCGGCCGGCCGTAAGGCAACGAGGCTATTGGTGGCGCTCAGGCTCTACAACACGCTCACTCGCAAGAAGGAGCCGTTCCAACCCATAGATGCGGGCAATGTCCGCATGTATGTGTGCGGGCCGACGGTCTACGACTTTGCCCATATCGGCAATGCGCGCCCCGTGATCGTGTTCGACGTGCTGTTCCGGCTGCTCCGCCATCTCTATGGCCCGGAGCACGTCACCTATGTGCGCAACATCACCGACGTCGACGACAAGATCAATGCGCGGGCGGCTCAGGACTATCCGAACCTTCCGCTGAACGAGGCGATCCGCCGCGTTACTGAGAAGACCGAGCAGCAGTTCCACGACGACGTGGCGGCGCTCGGTTGCCTGACGCCCACCGTCGAGCCGCGGGCGACGGAGCACATCGCTGCGATGAAAGAGATGATCGACGGGCTCGTTGCCAATGGCTGCGCCTATGTCGCCGAGGACCACGTTCTGTTCGATGTCGCGGCCATGCCCGACTACGGCAAGCTGTCGGGCCGATCGCTTGACGAGATGATCGCCGGTGCCCGGGTGGAGGTTGCGCCCTACAAGCGCGACCCGATGGACTTCGTGCTGTGGAAGCCGTCGAAACCCGGCGAGCCGTCATGGACCTCGCCTGCCGGCATTGTGGCGCCGGGGCGTCCCGGCTGGCACATCGAATGCTCGGCCATGTCGTGGAAGCATCTCGGCGAGACTTTCGACATCCATGGCGGTGGCATCGACCTCGTCTTCCCGCATCATGAGAACGAGATCGCGCAGTCGCGCTGCGCCTTCCACACGCCGGTCATGGCCAATTACTGGCTGCATAACGGGTTCCTCCAAGTGGAGGGTGAGAAGATGGCGAAGAGCCTCGGCAACTTCGTCACCATCCATGAGCTGCTCACGCAGAGAAAATTTGGAAATCAGCCATGGCACGGCCGTGTTGTTCGCCTCGCTATGCTCTCCACACAATACCGGCAGCCGCTCGACTGGACAGTGGATCGACTTGCACAAGCGCGAAGTACCCTCATTGAGTGGGCTGAGTTCCTGCGAGACGCCCCCTCGGGGGATCAATTGGACAGCGAGTTTGTCAGTGCACTTGAGGATGATCTCAACGCTCCTAGCGCCATGACCGTGCTGTATGGTTGGGCAAATGGCGCGCGGAGGCGGTCCGTACCGGATGTTAAGCGGCTGAAGGCCGCTGCACGATTTCTGGCTGTCTACGACAACGAGAGGCCAGCAGATTTTGCTGTCGGTTATGAAGTCACAAGCATGGACAAGGCCGACGTGGACATGAAGATCGCGCAGCGGCACGCTGCACGCAAGGCGAAGGACTTCAAGGAAGCCGATCGCATCCGCGATGAGCTGGCTGCCATGGGCATCGAGTTGAAGGACGCGAAGGACCCCAAGACCGGCGAGCTTGTCACCACTTGGGAGGTCGCCCGATGACCCGCGAGCGGCTCTATCTCTATGACACGACGCTCAGGGACGGCGCGCAGACCCAGGGCGTCGACTTCTCGCTCGAGGACAAGGGGCTGATCGCCCAGCAACTCGACGTGCTCGGCATCGACTATATCGAGGCGGGATATCCGGGCGCCAATCCAACCGACACGAAGCTCTTCGCCGCGCCGCAGAAGCTTGGATTGGCCAAGCTCACCGCCTTCGGCATGACCAAGCGGCCTGGCCGTTCGATCGCGAACGATCCTGGCTTCCAGGCGGTGCTCGCGGCGAAGGCACCGGCCATCTGTCTCGTCGCCAAGACCTGGGACTTCCATGTCGAGGTGGCGCTCGGCATCAGCCTCGAGGAGAATTTGCAAGCCGTCGCTGACTCGGTTGCGGCCGTCGTCGCCTCGGGGCGCGAGGCGCTCGTCGACTGCGAGCATTTCTTCGACGGCTACAAGGCCAATTCCGATTACGCGCTCGCCTGCGCCGAGGCGGCCTACGAGGCCGGCGCCCGCTGGGTGGTGCTGTGCGACACCAATGGCGGCACGCTGCCTGAGGAGATCGAGCGGATCGTGGTCGAGGTTGTGCAGCACATCCCCGGCGACCATGTCGGCATCCATGTGCATAACGACACCGACAATGGCGTGGCCAATTCGCTCGCCGCGGTGCGCGCCGGCGCCCGACAGATCCAAGGCACGCTGAACGGGCTTGGCGAGCGTTGCGGCAACGCCAACCTTACCTCCATCATCCCGACACTGTTGCTCAAGACTGACTATGCGGCGCGCTTCGAGACCGGGGTGACGCCGGACAAGCTCAAGACGCTCACCCACGCCTCGCGCATTCTCGATGAGCTTCTCAATCGCGCGCCGAACCGCCGCGCACCCTATGTCGGCGAGTCAGCCTTCGCCCATAAAGGCGGCATCCATGTCTCTGCCGTGCAGAAGGACCCGCGCACCTACGAGCACGTGCCGCCGGAGGCGGTGGGCAACCGGCGGAGACTGCTTGTCTCCGACCAGGGCGGACGCTCAAACATTCTCGCCGAGCTCGACCGCATCGGCATCGCCGTGCCGAAGAACGATCCGCGCATCGCCAGGCTGCTCGACGAGGTGAAGGAGCGCGAGGCTAATGGCTATGCCTATGAGGCGGCGGACGCTTCCTTCGAGCTGCTCGCCCGCCGCATTCTCGGCAATGTGCCGCAGTTCTTCGACGTCGAGTCGTTCCGGGTCATGGTCGAGCGCCGCCACAACGCCGTGGGCGACCTCGTCACCGTGTCGGAGGCGACAGTGAAGGTGCGCATCGACGGCGAGACCATGCTGTCGGTGGGCGAAGGGAACGGCCCGGTGAACGCGCTCGACACGGCGCTGCGCAAGGATCTGGGCCGCTATCAGAGCTATATCTCCGACCTCGAGCTCGTCGACTACAAGGTGCGTATCCTCACGGGCGGCACCGACGCCGTGACGCGGGTTTTGATCGAGAGCCGGGACGGGGAGGGGAACCGCTGGTTCACCGTCGGCGTCTCACCGAACATCGTCGATGCATCGTTCGAAGCGTTGCTCGATTCGATTAACTACAAGCTGATCCGCGACGGCGCGACCGCGCCTCAATAGGACACTCAGAACTTCGCGGTGACCTTGGCTTCGGCCTCAGCTTCCGCGGTCTCGTCGCGGGGAATAAGCGCGCGGGTGATGGCGGGAATGATCGCATCCACCCGGTCCACCACCTCGAGGTGAAGCTCGAGCCCGGGGCGGATGAAGCTTTCTTCCCGCATGCGCGCGAACAGCGACAATAGCGGGTCCCAGAAGCCGTCGATATTGGCGAGCACGATCGGCTTTTGATGCTGCTCGAGCTGCGACCAGGTGAGCTGCTCGACGAACTCCTCCAATGTGCCGAGACCGCCAGGCAGCGCCACGAAAGCGTCCGACTTCATGAACATCAAATGCTTCCGCTGATGCATATTGTCGACCACAACCAATTCATGAGCTTCGAGCAGCATGTGCTCACGCGCGCTCAAGAAAGCGGGGATGATGCCCGTGACCCTGCCGCGGTGGCGGATCACCGAGCGCGCCGTCTCTCCCATGAGCCCGAGACTTCCTCCGCCATAGACGAGACCGATGTTCTCATCGGCAAGGATGCGGCCAAAGTCGCGCGCGGCCTCGGCGAAGGCCTTATTCCGGCCGGGGCCTGACCCGCAATAGACGCAGATATTCCTAAGGTTAGCTGCTTTTTGCATGGAACCCATGTGCCATTGGCTTCTTTGAAACGTCAAGGAAGCCTACACCGTTCGTATTGGCAGCTGGTTGTCCACAGATGTAGGGTGCGGCCATGAGCATGCGCGGCGGACTCTGCCCTTCGGTCCCTGGCGGCGAGGTAACGACAACAGGGGGGCGTTTCTCCGGAGGATCGAGCGAGAAATGGGCAGCAGGTTTGTGGCGTTGTTGGTAGCAGTGATCGGCGTGATCGCCCTCGCTGCGGCAGGCATTTACCTCTATCGGCATCACGGTGCCACCCCTGGGGTCGAGGACAAGGTGGCGCAGGGCGAGAAGCCTGCTGAGCAGCCAAAGCCGGGAGAGTCGAAACCGGCCGAGACGGCGCCTTCCAAGCCCACGTCCGTGCCGAGCTTTGACCTCGTCCGCATCGAGCCGACGGGCGAAGGCGTCATTGCCGGCCGCGCCCAGCCAGGCTGGACCGTCACCTTGGAGAGCGGCGGAACCAAGATCGCCGAGACGAAGGCCGATGAGGAGGGCGCCTGGAGCGTCGTGCTCGACAAGCCTCTAGCCGCCGGGGACAATTCGCTTGAGCTGCGCGCCACCTCGCCTGATGGGACGCAGGCACTGACCGGACAGCAGCCGGTCCAGGTCGCTGTGGGCAAGCCAAGCGAGGAGCTCGCGCAGAAGGAACCTGCCGCGCAAGAACCGGCGAAGGAAGCCGTTCCAGCCGCTCCTGAAGAGCAGGCGCCCGCCGAAGCCGCGGCACCGGAGGCGCCAAAGCCCGAGCAGCAGGCCGAGGCGCCGCAAGCCGTCCCAGGCCAGCCGGAGCCTGTGGTTCCCGACGAGAATGCTCCGCCGCCTGAGCGGCCGAAGCCTCCCGTGAAAATTGGCAAGCTCGACTATGAGGATACCGGCCCCGATAGCGGGAAGATCACGATGTCCGGCGTCGGCGTACCCAATGTGCATGTGTTCTTCTTCTATGACCAACAGCCGATTGGAGACTTGGTGATCGGCAGCGACGGCACTTGGACGTTCGAGGTCGAGAAGAAGCTCGGGGAAGGCGAGCACACCGTCCGCGCCGACACTTACGACGAGAAGACCGGTGTGGTGCAAGGGCGCGCCTCGCTTCGTCTCGGGCGTGAGCCGAAAGCTGAAGGCGCCGAAACCGCCGCACAAGAACCGCCTCCGCCTCAACCGGAGTCGGCGCGCGCGCCTGAAGCCGCCCCCGCGGAGCCTGCCGTTGCTCAAGCAGGACAGCCGTCAGGCCAACCCGAGCCGGTCTATCCTGAGGTGCAGCCACAGGAGGCGGCTTCGCCTGCGCCATCGACGTCGGTTGCCGCGGCGGAGCCGCAAGATCTGTCGTCGCAGCCTCAGCCGGTTTACCCGGAAGGAGAGGCGGCGTCAGAGGCTCCTTCGCCTGAGCCGTCCGCGCCGGTCGCCGCGGCGCAGCCGCAAGACCTGTCGTCGCAGCCTCAGCCGGTTCATCCGGAGGAGACGGCCGAGCCTGGACCAGCGGCTCAGCCGGAGGCGACCCCCGCCGAGCCTTCGGCTCCGGTCGTGGCCGAGCGGCCAAGCGAAGCCAAACCGTCAGAGCCGGCAAAGGCGCCGGTCGTGTTCAAGAGCGTCGACTACCAGGATACCGGCGCAGACTCCGGAAAGGTTGCGCTTTCCGGTACCGGCGAGCCCGGCGCGCGCCTCTTCCTCTATTTCGACGAGACGCCGCTCGGCGAGGTGAGCGTGGGAAGCGACGGGACCTGGACGTTTGGGGCCGAGAGGAAACTCGGCACCGGCGAGCACAAGTTCCGTGCCGACAACATCGAGGAGGGTACCGGCATCGTCGTCGGCAGCGCTTCGATCGGCATCATGCGCATGGAGAAGCCTGAGCCGCCGAAGGAGGAAGTCGCTGCTGCGCCGACCTCGCCAACTCCACCGGCGCCGAAGCCTGCGTCGGAAGCGGCAACGCCCGCTCCGCAGCCTAAATCGCAAGTGGCCGCAGAGGAGGCGAAGCCTGCAGTGACGCCAGAGAAGCGCGCGGAGCGCGGGCCGCATCGTCCGAGGGTCTACACCGTGCGCCGGGGCGACACGCTGTGGGAGATCGCCGAAGCCTATTATGGCGGCGGCTGGCACTATCGCGCCATCGTGCGCGACAACCGCCGCAAGATCCACAATCCGCGTTGGATCTATCCAAGGCAGAAATTCCACATTCCTGCGGGGAGATGATCGCTGCAGGGGCCGGACTTCGCGGCGGCGGCTGCTTGAGGCCGCCCGACCCCGGTACTATATGCTCGAGAGGCTAGGGGGTAGCGCTTCGACGCTACCCCTTTTTGCCGCGTAGGCACTCTCGGGGTAAACATTTTTCCATGCAGGACCTGCCGCAAACGAGGAGCGACGCGCTGATGGCCGCGCGTACCGGGCACCTCACGGTCTTGCGCGAGCTTGCCCCCTATATCTGGCCTGCCGGGCGTCCCGATCTCCGCATGCGCGTGGTCATGGCCCTAGTGGCGCTGATCATCGCCAAGGCGATCACCCTCATGGTGCCGATTGCCTACAAGGCGGTGGTCGACCTCCTGACCGACGAGGCGACGGGCAAACAGATCACCGCGATCGGCCTCGCCGCCAGTCCCGTCTTCCTCATCGTCGCCTATGGCGTCGGCCGGGTGCTGATGGTGCTGTTCGCCCAGTTCCGCGACGTATGGTTCACCGCGGTTGCCCAACACGCGGTGCGCGAGCTTGCCAACCGCACCTTCCGCCATTTGCACGAGCTCTCGCTGCGCTTTCACCTCGAGCGCCGCACCGGCGGGTTGAACCGGGTCATCGAGCGTGGCGTCACCGGCGTCGACACCATCGTGCGCATGGCGGTGCTCAACTCCATCCCGACCGCGGTCGAGCTGCTCATGATCTCGGGCCTCGTCGCTTACTATTTCGGCTGGATCTATGTGGTGGTCGTGCTCCTGACGGTCGGCCTCTATGTCGCCTTCACCTTCTGGGCGAGCGAGCGGCGCATCGCCATCCGCCGCGACATGAACGATTCAGATACCGAGGCCCACGCCAAAGCGGTGGACAGCCTGCTCAACTACGAGACGGTGAAGTATTTCGGCAACGAGGATCACGAGGCGCGCCGCTTCGATTCCTCCATGGCGCGCTACGAAAGGGCGGCGATCAGGACCTACACCTCGCTCGGTGTGCTCAATACCGGGCAGGCGGTAATCTTCACCATCGGCACCGTCATTTGCATGCTGCTCGCGGCCCGCGACGTCGCCTCTGGCGCGCTCACCATCGGCGGGTTCGTGATGATCAACGCCATCCTCATGCAGCTTTATCTGCCGCTCAATTTCATGGGCATGGTGTATCGCGAGATCAAGCAGGGCCTCATCGACATCGAGACCATGTTCGCGCTGCTGCACGAGCCTCCCGAGATTATCGATCGACCCGGCGCCAAGAAGCTGCGCGTGAAGAAGGGCGAGATCAAATTCGAGAACGTGTCCTTCGCCTACGATCCAGAGCGTCAGATCCTCAACAATGTCAGCTTCGAGGTGCCAGCGGGCAAGATGGTCGCCATCGTCGGTCCCTCAGGTGCCGGCAAATCGACGATCTCGCGCATCCTGTTCCGCTTCTATGAGCTCACCGGCGGCCGCGTTTCGATCGACGGGCAGAATATCAGCGACGTGACGCAAAGCTCGCTCCGCGCCGCCATCGGCATGGTTCCGCAGGACACGGTGCTGTTCAACGACACGATCCTGTACAACATCCGCTATGGCCGCCCGGAGGCGAGCGACGCTGAGGTGCGCGAGGCGGCACGGCTTGCCCAGATCCACGACTTCATCATGACTCTGCCGCAAGGCTACGATTCGCTGGTCGGCGAGCGTGGGCTGAAGCTTTCCGGCGGCGAGAAGCAGCGCGTGGCCATCGCCCGCACCATCCTCAAATCGCCGCCGATCCTGATGTTGGACGAGGCGACATCGGCGCTCGACAGCCACACCGAGAAGGAGATCCAGGATGCGCTGGAAAGGGTCGCGCGTGAGCGCACGTCGCTCGTCATCGCCCACCGGCTCTCCACCGTGGTGCATGCCGACAACATCATCGTGCTCGACCATGGCGAGATCGTCGAGCAGGGCACCCATCTCGAGCTGCTCGCGCGCGGCGGCCTTTATGCCAGCCTGTGGGCACGCCAGCGCGAGGCTGACCAGGCCCGCGAGCGCCTCGCGCAGGTGCTCGACCACGAACCTGAGCCAGAGTCGCGCGCTGCAGAGCGGCTCGAAGACGAGGCTCTTGCCGGCAACTAGGACCATGACCTGACCCATGAGCGAACGCCACACCATCCTCGACAGCATCACGAGCGCCTTCGTGCCGATCCACCCCGAAGGCCGCAAATTCATTGCCGGCTTTGCCGTGGCGGCGCTGATCCTGTTCCTGCTCGCGCCGCCGCTCGGCTGGCTCGGCGTGATCGCCACCGTGCTGTGCGCCTATTTCTTCCGCGATCCTGAGAGGGTGACGCCGCAGCGCCCAGGCCTCGTGGTGAGCGCTGCCGACGGCAAGCTCGTCAATATCGGCACTGTCATTCCGCCGAAGGAGCTTGCGCTCGGCGAGGCGCTCCTCACCGGCATCTCGGTGTTCCTCTCGGTGCTCGACGTGCATGTGGTGCGGGCGCCGGTGGCTGGGCGCGTGGCGCATAGCACCTACGTGCCGGGGAAGTTCCTAAATGCCGAGCTCGACAAGGCGAGCGAGGAGAATGAGCGGCGCGCGATGGTCATCGAAACCCCGGCAGGGGAGAAGATCGGCGTGGTGCTGATCGCAGGTCTGATTGCGCGGCGGATCGTGACTTTTGTGGGCGAGGGAGCTAGCGTAGCGGCAGGCGAGCGTATCGGGCTAATCCGTTTCGGCAGCCGGGTTGATGTTTATCTGCCGGCCGGCGGCGATGTTCTGGTGGCGGCCGGCCAGACGGCGATCGGCGGCGAGACGGCCTTGGCCGAGCTGCCAGGCGTTCGCGCCAGCGGGCCTTGAGGCCGGCGGAGAGGTCTTCGTCCCATGTTTCCTCCCTTCGATCCTGAAAAAGACGACCGCAAGCCGCGGGCGCGGGTGTTCGCGCGCGGCCAAGTGCCGACGCGAGTGCTGATCCCCAACATCTTCACTTTGCTCGGGCTGTGCGCAGGGTTGACTGCCATCCGCATGGCCATCGAGCATCGCTGGGACCTGGCCGTTGCCGCGCTCGTCTTCGCTGCCTTTCTCGACGGCATCGATGGGCGCGTCGCGCGGCTGCTCAAGGCCCAATCGCGCTTCGGCGCCGAGCTCGATTCCCTCGCCGATTTCGTCAATTTCGGCGTGGCGCCGGCCATTATCATGTTCAACTGGGCGCTCGACGATCTTAAGAGCATGGGCTGGATCGCCGTGCTGATCTATGCGGTGTGCGCCGCGCTCAGGCTTGCGCGTTTCAATGTGGCGCTCGACCGGACAGATCTGCCGGCGTGGAAAAGCAGCTATTTTGTCGGCGTGCCGGCGCCGGCCGGCGCCATCGTGCTGCTGTTGCCGATCTACGCGCAGGATCTCGGCCTGCATTTGCCGACCCTCACCCCGCTCGTGCTGCTCTATACGCTCGCGGTCGCGCTTCTGATGGTGAGCCGCGTGCCGACTTTCTCGGGCAAGCTGATCGGCCAGAAGATCGCACGCGAGTACGTGCTTCCGGTGTTCGTGCTCGTCGCGCTTTTCATCGCCTGCCTGCTGACCTATCCGTCGCTAACGCTTGCCGTGGGCTCGGTCATCTATCTCGCGCTCATTCCGGTCAGCGCCTATCGCTATTTCCAGGTCGAGAGGAAGATGGAGCTCATTGCCAAGGGGCAGAACGGCAAGGGCGCTTCGGAGACTACGGCGATCGAGCCGCCGTCCTTCCCGCGCTAGATGTGCGCGTCGCTTTCGCCAGGGGCCAGCACGCCGGTGATGTCGTAGATCAACCCGCCTGGGGCGAGCAGGGCGCCTAGACGACCGCGCCCGAGCGCCACGATCTCGCGATGCTTCACGGCGAGCACCACCGCCTGGAAGCGATCGTCCGGCAGTTTGTCGACGATGCCGACGCCATATTCGTGCAGCGCGTCCTCGCGGTCGGCGACGGGATCGTAAACCACCACATCGAGGAAGCTGCCAAGCTCGCGCACGAGATCAACGACCTTGGTGTTGCGCGTGTCGGGCACGTTCTCCTTGAAGGTGAAGCCCATGACCAAGACCTTGGCGTCGTCCATCTTCAGCTTGCGGTGAAGCATGGCCTTAATGATGTCGCGGGCGACGAAGTTCGCCATGCCGTCATTGATGCGGCGCCCGGCAAGGATCATCTCCGGGTGAAAGCCGATCGATTGCGCCTTGTGGGTCAGATAATAGGGATCGACGCCGATGCAGTGGCCGCCGACGAGGCCAGGACGATAAGCGTGAAAATTCCATTTGGTGCCGGCGGCGGCAAGCACCTCGCTGGTGTCGAGCCCGAGATCCTTGAACAGCATGGCAAGCTCGTTGATCAGCGCGATGTTCACGTCGCGCTGAATGTTCTCGATGACCTTGGCGGCTTCCGCCACTCTGACTGAGCTCACCTTGTGGGTGCCGGCGGTCACCACGCTGCCATAGACCTTGTCGACGAGGTCGGCGGCGTCCGGCGTCGAGCCCGAGGTGACCTTGACGATGGTGGGGAGCCGGTGCTGCAAATCGCCGGGATTGATGCGCTCCGGTGAATAGCCAACGAAGAAGTCGCGGTTGAAGGTGAGCCCAGACGCCTTCGCCAGGATCGGCACGCAAACCTCTTCCGTGGCGCCAGGATAGACCGTCGATTCGTAGACCACCACGTCGCCAGGCGAGAGCACGCGGCCGACCGTCTCGCTTGCCCGCATCAGCGCCGTGAGGTCAGGACGCTTGGCCTGATCGATAGGCGTCGGCACCGTGACGATGTAGAAATTGCAGTCGCGCAGAGCCTCGATATCGGCAGTGAAGGAAATGGTGCGGGCGGCGGCGAATTCCTCGTCGGTGACCTCGCCGGTGCGGTCGCGGCCGCCGGCAAGCTCGCCGATGCGGGCCGTATTGACGTCAAAGCCAAGAACGGGGAAGTGACGCGCCATGTAAACGGCAAGCGGCAGCCCGACATAGCCAAGCCCGATGATCCCGACCCGCACGTTCTCAAGCGCGGGCGGCCTCGCTTGCCCGGATCCCTCACGCGCTGCCGCCTTAATTTGGTCATTCATGGGCAGGTTCTATCGTCCCTCGATATCGGGGCGTGACTTAGCATTTCGCGCAGTTTTTCGCAAAGTTCGGGGAGCGGCCGCGAGGGTCCGAATTTGTCCTCGGCCCGCTAAGATGCTAAGGCCAAAGCCGAAAAAATGGCGGGGGCGGCACGCGCATGAAGCATAGACTTTCAACCTATCTGCGCCAGCTCGAGGCTGAGAGCATCCAGATCATGCGTGAGGTGGTGGCGGAATTCCACCACCCCGTCATGCTCTATTCGATCGGCAAGGACTCCTCGGTCATGGCGCATCTCGCCACGAAGGCGTTCTATCCGGCAAAGCCGCCGTTTCCGCTGCTGCACGTCGATACCACCTGGAAGTTCCGCGAGATGATCGCCTTCCGCGACCGCGAGGCGAAGCGGCTCGGGGTCGATCTCATGGTGCATGTCAACGAGCAGGGCGTGCACGACGGCATCTCGCCGATTACCCATGGCAGCGCGCTCTACACCGACATCATGAAGACGCAGAGCCTCAAGCAGGCGCTCGAGCAGCATCATTTCGATGCGGCCTTCGGCGGGGCGCGGCGCGACGAGGAAAAGTCGCGCGCCAAGGAGCGCGTGTTCTCCTTCCGCAACGCTGCCCACAATTGGGACCCGAAGCGGCAGCGCCCCGAGCTCTGGCACCTCGCCAACACCCAGATCAAATCCGGCGAAAGCATGCGCGTGTTTCCGCTGTCGAACTGGACCGAGCTCGACGTGTGGACCTACATCTATCTGGAAAATATTCCGGTGGTTCCGCTCTATTTCGCCGCCGAGCGCCCGGTGGTCGAACGTGGCGGCATGCTGATCATGGTCGATGACGATCGCCTGCCCATGGATGAAGGCGAGAAGCCCACGATGCGGCGCGTGCGCTTCCGCACGCTTGGCTGCTATCCGCTGTCAGGCGCCATAGAATCGAATGCCGCGACCGTGCCCGAGATCATCGAGGAGCTGGTCGCGGCGCGCTCGTCGGAGCGCCAGGGCCGGGTCATCGACCACGATCAGACCGGGTCGATGGAGAAAAAGAAGCAGGAAGGGTATTTCTGATGGCACGGTTGAGTGTTGTCGACACTAAGCGTGACGCTGCTGCTGAGGAGCGGCTGAAGGAGCGCCTCGCCGCCGAGGAGAATCGCGGCCTATTGCGTTTTCTCACCTGCGGCAGCGTGGATGACGGCAAGAGCACGCTGATCGGGCGGCTGCTCTACAACTCGGCGCAGATCTACGACGACCAGTTGAAAAGCGCCGAGCGCGACTCGAAGCGCCCTGGCGGCAACGGCGCGCTCGACCTTGCTCTCCTGGTCGACGGCCTCCAGGCCGAGCGCGAGCAGAAGATCACCATCGACGTGGCTTATCGCTATTTCTCGACGCCGCGCCGCAAGTTCATCGTCGCCGATACGCCGGGGCATGTGCAGTACACGCGCAACATGGCGACCGGAGCGTCCAATTGCGACTTCGCCGTGCTCTTGGTCGATGCGCGGAGCGGCGTGCTCACCCAGACGCGGCGGCATGCCTGCATCGTCTCGCTGCTCGGCATCCGCAAGCTCGCGCTTGCCGTGAACAAGATGGATCTCGTCGATTTTAGCCAGGCGCGCTTCGATGCGATCGCCGAGGATTTCAGGAGCTTCGCCGAGCCGCTCGGCTTCGAAGCAATCACCTGCATCCCGGTATCGGCGCTGAAGGGCGACAATGTGATCGTGCCCAGCCCGCATATGCATTGGTACCGAGGCCCCACGCTGCTCGGGCATCTCGAGACGGTTGATGTGTCACGGGAGGAGAAGGAGGAGCCGTTCCGCTTCCCCGTGCAGTGGGTGAACCGGCCGCATCTCGACTTCCGCGGATACGCCGGCACGATTGCGAGCGGCAAGGTCAGGCCAGGCGATGAGGTGATGATCCAGCCTTCGGGCAAGCGCGTGCATGTGGCGCGCATCGTCACCGCCGACGGCGACCTTGAGGTTGCCCGTCGCGGCGATGCCGTCACGCTCACCTTTGCCGAAGAAGTCGACGCCAGCCGCGGCGATATCGTCTGTGGGATCGAGGAGGCGCCTGCGATCGCCGATCAGATCGCGGCGCACATCGTCTGGTTCGATGAGGAGCCGATGCTGCCCGGCCGCAGCTACGCGCTCAAATGCGGCTGTCAAACCACAACCGCCACCATCTCGAGCCTGAAATACAAGCTCAATGTCGACAATCTGGAGCATGTCGCAGGCAAGACACTTGAGCTCAACGAAGTCGGGTCCTGCAACTTAAGCACCGGCAAGGCGCTCGTGTTCGATCCTTACGCCGAGAATTCCGAGACCGGGAGCTTCATCCTGATCGACCGCTTCACCCATGGCACGGTCGCTGCAGGGATGATCGAGTTCGGCTTGCGGCGTGCCACCAACATCCAGTGGCAGGCGCTCTCCATCGACAAGCAGGCGCGGTCGCGGCTGAAGGGTCAGCAGCCTTGTGTGCTCTGGTTCACCGGACTGTCAGGCTCGGGCAAGTCGACCATCGCCAACATGCTGGAGAAGCGGCTGCACGCGCTCGGCCGGCACACTTACGTGCTCGATGGCGACAACATCCGCCACGGGCTCAACAAGGACCTCGGCTTTACCGACGCAGACCGGGTGGAGAACATCCGCCGCGTGGCGGAGACGGCCAAGCTGTTCGTGGAGGCCGGTCTGATCGTCATGGTGTCGTTCATCTCGCCGTTCCGCTCCGAACGGCGGATGGCGCGCGAGCTGCTCCAAGAGGGCGAGTTCGTCGAGGTCTATGTCGACACGCCACTCGAAATCTGCGAGGCGCGCGATCCCAAGGGGCTCTACCGCAAGGCGCGGGCAGGGTTGATCAGCCACTTCACCGGCATCGATTCAGACTACGAGGTGCCGGAGGCTGCTGAGCTCACCCTCGATACCAGCAAGACGACACCCGACGCGCTCGCCGAGGCTCTGCTTGCCGAACTCAGGCGCCGCCACGTCATCTAGAAAAGTTGGGCCGCAGCCGCCGATCCCCCCGATTTGGTCCCTCGGTTAGCGGCTGCGGCCCACCTCAAGCTAGTCTGAGAGACTAGCGAGGATCTTCAAGCGCTCGGCGGCCTTCACGCTGCCCGACTCCGAGGCCCATTCGTACCAACCCACGGCGCGCGTCTTGTCCGGACCAACGCCGCGCGCGCCAAGCTCGGCCAGATATTCGGCATCGAACGTGCGCGCGAGCTCGTAGGCAGCGTCGGCTTCGCCTTGCTCGGCTAGATGCATGAGCAGGAGCCGTGCGCCGGCGATATCGCCTTCGCCGAGGAGACGTATGGCGCGCGTCATGAGCGGAGAGGCTGGAGCGGCGGCGGCAGGCTGCGCCTGCGCGGGTGCCTGTGCCGCGTTGAACAGAGTTCCAGGGGCTCCGGCGGCCGATGCCAAGGTAGGCCCGGCAGCGACGCGGAACACTAAACGCTGCCGGGCCTGGGGGGCGCTAGCGGCGCCTAAAGCGTAAACCTCCACGGGATAGTCGCCGCTCGCGGCGCCACCGATCGACAAGGTCAGGTGGCCGGCGTCCCTCTCCTTCACGAGCCAAGCACCGCTCGGGTTGCGCTGGCCGGCGGAGAGCTTGGCTTCGCTGGGAAGGCCGCGGACGAGGACGTAGCGCGCCTGCCGCTGGGTGAGCAGGGGAGCAAGCTCGAGCGGGCGGCCGGCTTGCACCATGATCAACTGCGGCGGTGTGTTGGCCGCCGACGAAGAGGCTGTCACGGGCTCTGGCGCGGCGCTCGAAGCCTCTTCCTCGACCGGCGCAGGCTCGGTGAAGGGCGCCGCCTTGGCGAGGATGAGCTTTGGCAGCGCAGAGTCTTGCGACCCGTGCCAAACCACGGAACTCGAACTTTTGACCAGAGGGTCGGCGTCGGCAGGAGAGGGCTTGGCGAAACTTGCAAGGGCCGCAATGCCGACCACGGTCAACACGATCGACGTGGCAACGCACCCGGCGACGAGTATGCTCGCTTGGCGTTGACGACGGCGGAAGTCGTGAACGAGCGCCTGCATATGAGCTTGCGGGGCAGGCTTCGGTTCGAGCGGCAAGCCCGCCTCAAAGGCCTCAGAGTCGCTGAGATCGTAGCCGCTGCCGGTCTCGGCGCGGACTGCGAGCGCAAGGTCCTCAAGAAAGGTGCCGAGCTCCTCGTCGTCGGGCACCAAGGTCCGCAGTCGAGCCGCGAGCGAGCGGGGAAGTGCCATCCCGCGGGCAATGCGCCTCGTATATTGCGGCGTCTCGATATACGGAAAGGTGCTGCGGTGGATTGCGTCCCAGCGCACCCCGGGAATCGCCGCCGGACGATCCGCTTCGAGGTACGCGCGGGGCAGCAGTTGACGCAACGGTTGCAAACCAGGCTCTGCTCTGCAGGGCGCGGCGGAACCGATCATATTTGTACTCCATGGTTACTCCGCCGAGCGGCTTGGCCGCCCGGCGTTACGCGCCCCGTCTTCCCCCTCCCACAAAAAAAGCGCGCTAGTGCCCTTTAGCGCGCTGCCACTCGATATACTGTTCGAACAATACGTCCCTCTGATTTTGGCTCACGGGCAGATTTGACTGGACTGCGCCAGCTTCGATCTTTGCCTGTGTGCCTTTGCGCGCGTCTTCATGCTGCGCCAACCATGCTTCAGCCGCGGGCGCCCGGGTCCATCCGGGGAGGCTCGCGGCGAGATTGATCTCGCGCCATTTCGGATGCCTGCCGTCTTTCTTGAGTTCGCCGAAGTGCGAGAAGAGCGTGTCGACCAATTGCGCCACACGGTCGGCGTGGCCTGGATCGTCCTTGGACGCCGCCGCGAGCAGCGCCACGCCGGTCGCGACCGACGGAATCTCGGTCTCCATTTCGATCAGGTTCGGATAATCGTCATGGTCGAAACCCGTCGGCAAATAGACGGCTTCGAGGCCCGCGCCGAATGCGACGGGCAGAAGATGCAGGCCCTGATTTGCCGGGATCCCCGCGATCACGGGCATCGGCTTCGCGCCGACGAACACGCTCGCGGCGATCGCGCCTTGCGTCAGTTGCTCGATGGCAGCGCGGCCGTCGAGAGCAACCGGCTCGACCTCGATGTTCAGAGCCCGGAACAGAGTCCTTGCAGTGACCGCCGAGCTTCCGCCGTCAGTGCCGAAATTCACCTTCTTGCCGGCGAGATCGGCGAGGCTGTCGATGCCGGCCTGCGCCAGGACATGAACCTCTTGCGGACAGAGCCGCGCGACCACCTGCAGGCTCGCGGCGAGATTTGGCACGGAGCTCTGCGTCTCGGAATCGGCGAGGACGTCGGTCGAAACAAAACCCGCATCAATGTGCGGGTCGTGCAAAAGTCGTGAAATGTTGTTGAGGCCGCTGTCGCCCGGTACCGGAACGACGCGGAATGGGCTGTCGGTGGCGAAGAGCTCAGCCATCTCGGCAGCAAGCTCGATTTCCGATCCGGCCTCGTCGCCCGCGATCACACCGAGCCAGTCTGCGCTTGAATTGGGATCCAGGTCTTTGCCGGTTCCCAGGGTTGCGTCGCCCGAGGCGACCATGCCGAAAATGGCGACAAAAACCAACGGCAGTCGGATACGCAAAATGCGCGCCGCCATGACACCCGTCCCTCTTCACGGCAGGAGCCGGAGCTTCTAGAGCGCCGGGCGCCTCAACCGTCGAGCATGTGGACGGGCAACGCATGAAATCGACACCCCCCTGCATCTCGAAGGCCGGCAGCTAAACGCCTGTCCGGCATTCTTCCCGTGTCTCAAACCCCGTTCGGGGCAAAACGTTCATTTTTTGTTAAACATGAACGTAACCCGCGACTGGGGCGCCACTTCGTCCTGATTGCGGCGAAGCCGAGGCTTGGTGCTTGACAAGTGTCGGCGAGGTAACAGGAAGCGCGACGCGCGAGGGTAGCCTATCGGCCGGCGGGTAAAGCTTCGTCGCTGCGCGAAAGCTCATCCATCATGCGTGCATAAAGAGAATAAGCGAGACGGTTTAAGCCAAGCCGCGCCGCCACGGCGCTCGGCAGAATGAAGCGCATGTAGACCGACAAGAGTCTGGCCGCGCGCTCCTGTTGCGGGAGCCGCTCCAGTATCGACGGCGCCACGAGATAATAGGCGGCGAGGGCGGCATGGCCGCCCGGCATGGCAATGAGCACGCGGTCGCGATAGCGGCGAAGGGTGCGGAGCTCGAAGCAATCGTCGCTCAAGCCAAGCACCTCGCAACAGGCGGTGGTCAGGAAGCAGCCTTTGGCCGGCGGCGTGCACTTCTTTTCGTCGAAGGATTTCGCCAGCTCGTCCTTGCGCTGCACCGCCCAGTCGAGAGCTTTGCGCAAATCTTCGCAGTTGAGCGTGAAGCTGCATTGCTCGGCGTTGCCAAGCTTCACCGCCATCTCCACCGATTTGGCCGAGCGGAACAGCGCTCCGGTCGCTAGCGGCAGGACGATGCTCACCTTGTCGTCGCGGATGTCGGTGCACACCCCGCAGAGTGGCTCGTCGATGGCAGTAGTACCGTCCTCGTTCTTGGCGATGATGCGATTGTCGGGCTTGACGAGAAAGTCTTTCGGCAGCGGCGTGCCGTCCGGATCGCCAAAGATCACGAGCTTCGCATCGTAGCTCGCCGCCACCTGAATCTCGGCGCGGAGATCGCAAGCGTCGTGATCGGAAAAGGTCACCTGGCCGATGCGGGCGCCGGCTTGCTTGTTGGTCGCCGTCCCCTTCCAATCGCCGAAGGCCTGCAGCGCGAAGCATTCCGGTGTTTTGGCGGCAAGAGCGCGCGGGACGAGCGGCACGAGGCGCGAGGTCCCGATCGCGGCGGCGAGCAGTCCGAGCATCCTGCGGCGCGTATTTAGAAGCATGTGCCGATCCCGAGAAACTGGCGCGCGAGGCGTGAGCCCCGCGGAAAACGGTCAATGCCTGTTTCACGAGAACGGCGGCTTGTCAAACCAGCTGTCGGGTGAGGGTATTAGACAAGAAGAAGCCCCGAGAAGAGGCATCCCGGGGCTTCGTCGCCGCAAATTCCCCTAAGTGCGCGGCTCAGACGGAGTCACCCTGGGGCAACCTCACAGACACCAAACGGGTCAGCTGGCGGCCTTCCTCAATCCAGGCCGCGCGTCATCTGTGTCTTGATCGGTTCGGCCGCGTCGGCGGTCACCTTGGTCGACAGCGTGCGCATCTCTTCGGCTTGGGATTGCAAGGCACTAATCTGGTTGCGCCAGTAGGTCGCGTGCAGTTCCATGGCTTCGGCGAGGTTCTTTGCCGCCGCCAATCTCTTTGCGAGGTCGAAGCCGGAATTGATGTTGCGCTGGGCGATGTCGATGACCTTACGGTTGAGCGCCACGGCGCCCTGACCGACGGCGTCGAACGACCTTTCCCAGCTCTCGAGCACCGTGTCGAGCGCGTCCTTGGAGCGCTCATAGATCTCGCGCGTTTGAGCGATGTTCTTTTCGGCCAAAGCGCGCATTGCCTCCGGCACCTGAGCGTCGCCGGCTAAGTCCTCGAATTGAGCAGCGGCCTTGCGATACGTGTCGCGCGCCTTCTCGGCGGCAGCTTTTGAACTTTCGGTCATGGTACTGGCCTCTTGGGGTTACGCAGAAGGTTAGCAGGGGCTGGACGACCCGAGCCGGCACGCTTCCATGCGCAAAAGCCGGGCCGCCATTGGGCAGGGTAAGACCTTGGCGAGAGACTTTGCAAGCGTGGCGCGCAAACGCGCTTCGCGCCCCGCAAACCGAGTTCTCAACACTATGGGTTAAGCGCTTCGAACTCGGCGCTTCTTACCCGTGATCGCTGGCGGCGCGCGAGGCGAAGACCGTAACTCCCACGCGGGGCACATTTTGCGCCGCGCATGCAATCTTGGATGTGAGGCGCTTTGCGGCGAGCAACGAAGGCGGGATCGACGGTGGCTGGGGGACTTGGATTCGAACCAAGACTGGCGGAGTCAGAGTCCGCTGTCCTACCGTTAGACGATCCCCCAGTATTTCACATTTGGATCAACGAGATGGGTTTTCCAATCATTGACAAGTTTTCCAATCTTCCACATTTCGTTCAGGCCCCACGTTCGCTGGACGTTCGCTCTTTTAGTCGTCGCTGCGCCGATTTTGCAAGTTTCTTCTGATCGGCAAAGCGGCTGTAGCGCATGATCATCGCTGGCGACATGCCGGTGATGCTCTCGATCTCGTGCGCGTTGCATCCGGCCTCACGCAGTTTCTCGACGCTCGACGCGCGGAGCCCGTATGTAGCCTTCCTTCCTGATCCCGCCTGCAGGCGTGCCATTCATCAGCCGCGTCCACGCAGCCTGGGAGCGGTCTGTGTTGTATGCTTCGCCCTTCGGCGTCTGCAACGAAGGGGGAGCAGCTCCAGCCCTCCAGCGCACCCACCAAATCGTCGTGAAGGGGCACCCACAACTCCTTGCCGGTCTTCTGCTGCACCACGTTGATCCCGCCGTCCTCAACGTCGCTTGGGGCCATACGCAGCACATCAGACTGTCTCTGGCCGGTGTATCGAGCCAGCAGAACAGCACGGCGCACATCCTCCCTCGCATGCTCCTCAATCAAGCTGTAGGCCCACACAGGCCACGGTCGAGCACCTTCTTCATCCGTCTCCAGCTTGGGCACATACACGCACGGGTTCGTCTCACAGAACTCGCGCGGGATGCCCCAGTTGACCAGCGTCTTCAGGACCGCAAGAAGATGGTTCGCGGCGACCGGCGTGCTTGCCCATTTGTCGCGCAGACCGATGACGTGCTTCGGTCTGAGGTCGCTGACCAGCAGCTCTCCCCACGCCTTCGATATGATTTCGAGGTAGCGCAGGTAGTCGCGCTTCGTCGAAGCAGCTCGCTTGTCGAACTCAGGCGACACCTTGTACGCTAGGATCAGGTCGTTGAAGCTCCTGCAGGTCGAGACGTCGCCATTGAGCTGGATCTTGTAAGCAGCCCAGAACTCGACTGTGTGCGGTCCACCAGGGAGCTTTACGCTCGGCCCTGCCGACGCGTCGCGGACAAGGCCTACAACTACGACAAGCCGATGCCCAATTGGTGGTAGTTCGCTGCCGCAGAAGCAGGACTAGGGCCACAGACGAGGCGTCGGAACGGGGGCCGCGAGCCTATTGCCGTAGGATTTAAAACACCTGCTGCATGGGTCGAAGTTCCGGCCTTAGGTACTGAGTAAAGTTCTTGAAGTCTGCAACGAGATGGTCATACAGCGCCGTCCGATCCCGTTCTCCTATCTTTTCCTGCGCAGTTAAGGTCCGCTGATCAGTGAGGTGTGAAATCTGCTTATTGATTTTTGCGATTAGCGCCTTTCTCTCCTCCGAGTTCGGGGGCAACTTGTAGTCGCCCACGGTAAAGTCGCTTGCCTTGAGAGCGTGATCCCACCCAACTTCCAGGAAAAACTCGTTGAGGTTGCGCGTGGAGTGCAAAATGCCTCGATTAGTGCATTCTGAATGACCGTGTCGCCGATCCTCGCCAAAAGCCTCTTGTGAGTTTCGGCGAGCATCCAAAATTCGTAGAACAAGTAACGTAGTTGCTCCTTCTTGATGTCGTCGGGGACTGTTCACCTGCGTCTCCACATCAGGAACCCGGCTCGCGAAAGAACGCATTTGCAAAAGGAACCGCTTTACTCATCCTAGCGGCGGGCTTTGATCGGTTGCATTGCCATATTCGTGGTAGCGAGCATATTTTCTCTCGACATCGTATTTGCCAATTTCTCCGTCGCCTCGCATAACCCAATTGTAACGATGGCAGAAACGGGTCCAGCGGTCTTTGCCCAATCCATCTTGGTAGGCAACCATCCCCCACACGTATAAAAAGACCGGGCTTTCTTCAGAGCGCACTCTTATTGGGTTTCCACTTTGCGCGTTGAGTTCTGCGACAAGCATTTTCGTACTGGTCGCCCGGGGCATGATCACTCCTGGCGGAACGACCGCGTCACCGTGGAATGCACCTATTGCGAATTCCTTCTCGGCCCTATCGGGAGATGCCTTCATGTCAAGAAACCAGCGAACGTTATGAGCTGGTAGGTGACCAGTGTTATGTACCCCAACGTGGCCCAGCACGCCGGCACCTCCGACAACCATCAGGATGCCATCGGGCTCAACGCTGATGTATGCACGCTGAGTTGCCCTGAGGAATTTGGCCTGATCGTGCGCAATGGACGCGAATGCATCCGAAGCACGGCGCAGTTTTTTGCTGAAAATAGCATACGCAATAACAAGCAGGACGAGAGCAAGGATAAGAAGAAGAACAATCAGCCCAGCCGAAACGGCTTGCACTGAGCCAGAGTGTTTGTCGAGCCATTGGGTGATGAGGGTTGTGTTGAAACTCTGGATAGACAAAAGCCCCCATAGGCCCCCAATTAAGATTGAAATCAGCCAAACTCCGAATACCCAAAGCCAGGACTTTGACATAGGCATCCTGTACTAGCGGTTTTCTAGATGGTAGCGAAGCTCGGTAGGATGTGCGCCTGAGACGGCCTTCGCATATTTTTTTGCCACGCAGGCCGAGGCGCTTATCCGGGTGAGCCCAACAAGAACACGGATATTACCACGACGATGATACCGCCCCACACAAAAGCGGTGATCATGTCACTAACCCATTGCCAGTCGAGCTTCATGACGCCAGACAACGCCATCGAGAAGCCGAACATGTTACTTGAATTGCCGGTGGTGAGGTAGGATGCGGTGAGACGAGAGTTAACCGCACCGTTCGGGAGGTTAAAATTGGACCTTATTCCGTCCGAGCGCGATCCGCGCCCCTGCCCCCGAGCGGCTCAAGGTCGCGTCGCATTGATTGCAAACCGATGTCGCCATCATGGGCAGCTTCTTCCTCGCGCTTGGCGGTGAGCGACTGCTGAGCATCTATTCGTGAGCCGAAGCGATATGGCTCGTTTGAATTCGCAGGCGCTTGAGAGAGTGAAGCCTCTAAGCCCTCTACGCTGTTTGCGAGCCTCGTCCAATCCTCGGCCATATCTAGAAATTTTTGGCGCTGTTCTCCAGGTGGAAAAGTCTCAGCCGTTTGCGTGCATTTCGATGCGTGCTCGCGGCAAGTTTTCGGATTAAGCATGGCCTTCCTCCCTATAAGGAGGACAAGGCGGCTTTCTGATGGACGGATAGGAGGAGCCGCCTTGTCCGGCGCTGGCCCGCTAGTACGAGGAGCGGTTCCACATCAGCGCGTTGGGAGGCTCGGTTCACATTTCGGCAGAGTAATGACGTAATTGCGAAAGTGTATGGAAACGTACAATGTTTTGACTTTTGAGAACGGCTAACTTCTGCGACATGACCGATGATGAGCTAGCTGCCATCGCATCAGGCGCTAAACTCACGGTGATCAAGTGAGTTGGCTACCTCCACGCCCCAGAGTGGATGATAGTCGAGAGTTATGACACGTTCCGCCCCACCGTCCCGAGCACCAACTCAAGTGGGATTACGGTCTCGTCATTCGACGTGGGAAACCCACCTAGCACGCGCACACGATAGGCATCGCTGGCGTCACCGTACTTGTCCTTTATGTCTTCGATGTGCCCCTGAGCCCTCGGGACATCGAGGCAGTTGACGTGCATCGTGTGCCAACGGCGCCTCAGGCTATGATGCGCAAAAGTAAGGGTGGCCGGGTTTCTCGTGAGGCCATAAGAATCCGTCTGAGCGCTCAAGCTTATGGGGTCTAGGCTGCGTCGCTCCCCCTACAAGCGACACCCATGCTCGGGCTCATGGTGGTGCTCGCCGCAGGCGTGCTGAGCGGCCTTGAGCCCGGCATGCATGCCCACCCAGCTGCCACCGTCGCGAGCGCTCCGTTAACCATGCCTTAACCTAGTTGCACGCTGCGCGCCAAGTTTATGGTAAATTGCTTATTACTGATGGTGAGTGCGCTGCGAGGAGTGCCCCCCCGTTTCCTTTCAGCCCGGCAAGCAGCTATGCCGGCACTCATCAGCAGCTGATGGCGGCCTATCCCTCGGCCCCCCAAGCCGCAAGCCGCTAAAAAGCTTGGGCCGGAGCTCAACCCTCCGGCCCCCTCTTTTTTGGGCACGCAAGCGTGCGGCCTCGGCTTTACCCACTTTGCCGCCCAACCCCCCGAGTCGAACGGACTAGTGAAGCCCGACGCACGTGGAGTGACGCCAATTGTTCCAAGATCACCAACGGCAAGCGGGGTCTTGGGGAGCGCAGACCGAAGCCACAAAAAGAAGCCTCGGAGGCTAATGGCACCCCGAGGCTTCTAAACTCGTTACGCGAAACTTGGGACCGGCAGTTCGCAGGAAGTTAGGCTACCGAGTCCGCGTACGTATCAATAACCGATGCGTCTTCCCTTAGTTCCAGGGCGACGCCAGGAGCATTCGAGCACATGACTTTACGGCCAGTGGGGGTGGGGTGTCCGGGTGTGCCCGTGGATTAGGATCCATAGCCTGCCCCCAATGCGTGACCTACAGGCCCCCGGGGAGCTAGCCGCGGCTATAAATCATCTGTTCACCCTTCCTCAACCATATCGCGGTGTGATCAACGTGCAGCAACCGAATAACCCACTGCCATGTCCGAGAAGCGATTTCTCTTATTCTTTGGCGCGCCTGCAATCAGCGTCATCTTGATCTGCGCGACCCTGTTTCTTCTGCCGGCCTCATCAGGGGATTCTCCAAAAAGCGAGGTCGAGCCGCCTGAACTGACAGCGGCGAACTCAGCACAGCTTTCGATCCATGCAAAATCGGTCAGCACCATTCGTGGCGGAGCGGACCTGAAAACTCCCACAGCACTCCCCTCGTCAGAGTCCAGAGAGCCGGATTACGTCGCGTCTATTTTGGAACAATCACAAAGCCGGGAAGAACCCGCCAACGAGGCGAGTACGCCCACACTATCGCTGGCGGGGACCGACCCAGCTTCGTCAAAAGACGCCTCGTCGCTCCGCGCGGCAGCCAGTGAACCGAAGGTAGTCGCTCCCCCTAAACGCCAGGAAACCGCTGCCTTAGAGTCCCACGACAAACCGTCCTGGAAAGCTATGGCGCTTGCCTCGAACGAAAAGCAGCCATCGCCGTCACTCTTGAAAGCTACGACCCCGGGAGAGAATGTCGTCACCTATGGAGCAAAGGTTAGGGCGTTCCTTGCGCGCCAACCCAGAGCTGTGGGGCCACCCGGCACCGCAACGGTAACTTTCGCCATTAGTGCACGCGGCACGCTTCGGTACGCGCGAATCGAACATTCAAGCGACAGTGCTGCGCTCGACGAAATGGCCCTTGCGACTGTGCAAAATGCAGCGCCGTTTCCACCGCCCCCGAAAACCCTGAATGACGAAGCCTTGTCTTACTCGATTCAAATTGGTTTTCGAGACCCGGACGCTCCGCGGACACAAAATTGAGCCTCCCGCGCCTTTGGCGGACACTGCGGGTGCAATAGGCTCAGTCGTCGCCCCACTTCGGACGGGGACGGACAAAAGCTTGAGGCGGCCTTGCGAGGCCGCGATGGCGGCGATCCGCCTAATGTAACTTGGATATGGCGCCGACTGATCTACCATCCGCGCGACTGGCAAATTGAGGAGGCAACCGGCACAGGGGCCAACGTTCCTTCCGGTAGCGGGGGCTTCATGAACTTATAATGAGAAGTTCATGTTACCCGATATTGTTCAGGTTCGCTGGCACTCCATCTATCGCCCGCCAAGATTTGGAGGAAGCGAAGATGGGTACTCTGGTCTTTGTCTGTCCCAACTCAGGCCGCGAAGTTTTCACCGGACTTGAAATTGATTCAGCGAGCTTTCAGGGCCTGCCCAAGGTGCTCGCAGAGATAAACTGTTCTGACTGCTGTGAAACCCATAACCTGTTCGAGGTTCGATCGCGACTGGTCGCGACTCCGCCGGAGGGGTCCAACCACGCCCTGCCAGGAACACCCGATCCTATCGCGGATTGAATCAATGTCGGCAGGCCAGATTGGCGAACAACATCCCGCGTTTGTGGCAGAACCCAATCTTATGGCGATCCTCAACGGGTTGATTGTAGCGGTGTTCCTGATCTTATTGGTGGCTTCGGTAGCGGTGGTAGGATCGATGATCGCCTTAACATTATTCGATCTGGCCCTCAGCAGGAAACGGCCATCGGGCACTACCGCTGTGATAGACAGCGATCCTGAAATTACTAATCGCTCCAATCTTGAAATGGCATTTAGCAATTGGCGGCGTGAAAGGGGCGGCGAAGCAGCGAGCGGGAACAACCAAGTCTTAGACGGTCGGCCCCGCCCGCTCGGTTAAAAATGCATGGGCTGGGGACAAAGAAAGCCCGACCTGGACACAGGCCGGGCTGAACTAGACGGGTCGGCTGAGTTGGGTATGCTCGCCGACTAAGAATTGAAATGTCGCTGCCAACCTGCGGTTCCCGACCCTAGTTAGAGAATGCGCGTTTCGTTCGATTTCGATGCCAACAAGTCACAGTAACGAAAATTGGGGTTTTCTATTCCCTCAAAAGCCGCATTGCGGGCGATTCGGACGATGACGACTGCCAATCTGTTTACGTCGCGCGGCTGCGCCTAGCGGTGCAACAACTCAGTTGAACGGGAGGGGTGAGGGTGCCGGGTGTATACCGTGGATTAGGATCCATAGCCTCCCCCGGTAAGGCAGGTACCTTTCAGCCTCCTGAGCGGCCCGATGATCCCTTGGCCGAGAACGCCGCCTAGTGTGCCGGGGAGAGCGGCAGACTCTCGAGGGCAAGTCTCCGAAGCTGAGCCGGATCAGTTACACCAGCAGCAGCAAGCTCGACGAGCTTCCGACTGATCTCGATGCTAAGGCCCTTGGCTCTATCCGCATCAAGAAGGGGATCATGCGCTCGCATTACCAACCAGATAGATTCAAAAGCTTGCGCCAACTCAGTAACCAGTTTCGGATCATCGAAAAGATTATGAGGGCTCATTTCTTCCCTCCACGAAGGTAGTCACCAAAAAGGAAGCCCTACCGGGCGGTCATTGGCGTCAGTGAACTGCTTCGGAGACCGCGTGAGCCAATGTGTCGCGATACACCGGCTTAGAGAGCACAGGCGCTCCGGGAACCACGTCGTGAATGCGTTCTAGCGTGCTGTCGTCACTGTGAGCAGTCACAAAAACGATGGGAACGTCACACACTTCCTTGAGCCATCGCGCGGTTTCAATTCCGGTACGAGCTCCGCCGAGATATACATCTATTACTGCCACGTCCGGCGGATTGCTCATCGCCAACTCCTTAGCGTCCTTTTCGTTTGATGCCACATTGCAGACGTCGAAGCCCAACTCATGCATCGAAGCTTCCAAATCGAATGCAATCAGAAACTCATCATCAACGATTAGCGCCCGACGCGAGGACAGATCTTGTGCCATTGGTCACCTGGATTTTTGGCGTGCCAAACTTCATCAACGCGCTCGGGCAACATTGGTGCCCGCAGCCACAAGATTTTCCACAGACAAGTCGGATGGAAGGCCCTCTCGTTGGGGCATCAGAGCGCCCCGAATAAATTGAATAGATCAGTCATCGAGGCATAATGAGCCGTTTCTGGCTTCGCTGCCTGTACCATTGGGCCGCTGACCTGAGTCAGCGAGGTCCCTAGCGAGAACAGTGTTACAAGTCCGGCGAGAACCCACGCCACGAGTGGTAAGCGCGTCTTCACCGGAAGAGTGCCTACGATCTTGAACATGGCAATTCTCCCTCGATGTGCCCGCGTGTCCCTCCCGGTTACACCCTCAGGCCGCGGGGGGGCTGTCGGGGGTGTACGGTGGATTAGGATCCATAGCCTCCCCCGGTAAGACAGGTATATCGTTTAGGCGAGGGACCAAACCTGCAAGCTAATCTGCGACTTTGCGAGGGTGCCACACGGACGAGCGGATCTTTATCGGAAGTCTATATCGAGACACAGCCCACAGCATCCCTCATACGCGATCGGTGCGTCTAAAGTATTGAACGGAGGGGAGGTGGGGGTGCCGGGCCATACCGTGGAATAGAAGCTATAACCCTTCCCCAATCGGACACCCGTCACTGTGATGCAATAACCGACGACCAATCTCGACGATAAAGCCAAAGCTTTTTGTGGTGCCCGGATGGCAGCGGAAGCATGGGTATGAGTTCTAAGCAGGCATTTGCTTTAAAACGATTTGTTATGGCGGTCTTCCCCGCTGCCTTTATCGCTGCTGCTGCACTCGCAGCACCTGGCGAAGCGACGCTGACCGTGACCAACCTGAATGCGCTGCACGGCCTCGTTTCGCTGACCACGCTGGGCAATACCGATGCCGGCAGGGCGGCGCTGGTAAGCAACTTCACCATCACGGGTGAAATCCAGAGTGGAGTGGCCCACCAGCCGCTCCTGCTTTCCTTCCCCGATCAGCAGCAGCAGGCGCTCCGCGACGCGCTCATCACCGGGGTTGCCTATGAACTGGCCGACGGACTCGGTAACAAGCTCGGCGACGCCTATCAGACGACGATCAGCGCCGACTGCAAAACCTCAATCTTCACAAGCAAGTTGCCGGCGGTCGCTCGCCTGATCGGATTTGCCAACGCGACATCACATGCCGATTCAGATGCGAGCAAGTACTTCTTCGCCAACGGAACGCGTGACGGCGGGAAGCCGGTTTCGGGAGAGGTCAAATTGATCCTGACCGAGGTCAGCGGCACCACGGACGTCTTTGGCAGGGCCTATGGGCCGCCAGTGGGTAGCGATAAGGCCAACCCTTTCGGCAATTCCCGGCCATTCCAGACCGAGCCGCACTTCACGAAGTACGCGGGCAAGGACTTCTGCGGCTCCGAGACCACGAACACCGACAATCTCAAGCATTTGGCGGCGAATCCCGCCTATCCCAGCGGTCATACTGTCTATGGTTACATGGAGTCGGTTCTGTTGGCTTTGCTGGTGCCGGAGCGGTATCAGCAGATGGTCACCCGCGCCGCCGAATACGGCAATGATCGCATCGTGCTCGGATCTCATTATGCGATGGACGTCTTGGCTGGCCGGACCCTGGCCTTATATGACCTCGCTCAGCTGCTGGCCAACAAACCCGGTTATGTCGGCGTGAAGCGGGAAGACGTGGAGATTGGCGATTTCCCGAAGGCACTAGTGGATGCCCGCGCCGAACTGGCTGCTGCTCTCGAGAAGGCTTGCGGTGGCAAGATCGCCGACTGCGCCGGGCAGGATCAGAGTCGCTTTGCCGATCCGGCGATGAGCAAGGCTTTCTACGAGGCCACCCAGACCTATGGTCTGCCTGTGGTATTCGCGAACAACGCGCAGGCCCCCCACGACGTCGCCAAATTCGCGCCGGAAGCGGGCTATCTGCTGACCGCTGCTTTCCCCGACCTCACGCTCGCGCAGGCCGATGCTATCCTGACGCTAACCCAGGGGCCAGGTGGCGGCTTTCTCGACGACGGCTCAGCCTTTGGCGTTTATTCGCGCCTCGACCTTTACAAGGCGGCGGCGCGCGCTGCGGCATTCTTGAGAGACCGAGAATAACACGCCGTGGGAGGAAGTGGGCCTAACCCCCGGCGGACACCTCGCCGCCCATGCTTTCGGCTCCTCGTCTAGAGCAACGAATGAGTTGAACGGGGGTGAGGTGGCTGGGGGCGTACGGTGGAATAGAAACGAAACCCCGCCTCCGATTAAGGGTCGAAGGGGGTGGCGGTGCCGGGGGTACACCATAAAAAGGTACCATCAGCCCACCCCCCATGCGTGGGTCCTGCCGCACCGCCAAAGCCAAGTGCCAGTTCATAAGTTACCGACCTGTGCCCTTCTCAAATCGGCGATCATTTTCGGAAGCAACGGCCAACTGCGCTGGCTTGAGCGTTTCGCGCGGCTTAGTGGCGAATGCAAACAAAGCGTTGACGAGAAACGAGGCCACAATGCTGCACAAAGCCATGATCACATAATGATGGCCGGAGAAGCCTTGTCGCGCGATATTCGTTAGCTTGATTGCTCCGGGAATAGACTCACCTCGTGAGCTCAAGGCACTCAACGAAGCCTGCCAAATCCAATCGGCAAAGCGCAGAAGCGCGGCGTAGGTCTCGGGCACGAGGGCGTTGAATGTAAAGAGTGCCACTGCCAGCACCACCGTCGCCGGCACGCTAACCAGGGCTATGGCAATCCGTTGAAGCCCGCTGCGCGTTCCTCCGAGGACCCAGTTTAAGGGGATGCCGACAAAAATGGTGGCGATCACGATCGCTGGGATGGAAAGCACGACGTGAGTCATGTTTACGCGTTCGCGCAGGTGATTAACCGCTATTTGTCCCCAATAGGAACCGGAGACTAACGAATCCAACCAGTTTGTTATGGAGCGCCCGATATCAAAAGCCAAGGTGATGACTGGCTCTAACTCTCGATCATAAACGACAGAGAGGACCATCATCCCGAGCATCAGTGCATAGCTTATGCCGCCAATGCCGATTGAGACGATGAGGCGTCGGACCCACGCGAGCATTGCATTCCCCCAACCGCTGGCTCTAACGCCCTCGGTCAAATCCCATTCTATTATTGTTCGGCTCTCAACAAGCTGCACTGCACGGGCCGCTTGGAACTTTTAGACCCAGCGACAGTTCACGGCTCAAATTCGACGAAACAGCCACTGAAAAAAGCGGGTCGTGATTATGCCTCTAAAGAAAGGTTCGTCACACAAGACGATTAGCTCAAACATCAAAACTGAGATGAAGGCAGGCAAGCCACAGAAGCAGGCGGTCGCCATCGCTTTAAAAAAGGCCGGCAAGAGCAAAAAGTCCAAACGGTCGAAGTGATCAGCACCGCGACCGACTAGAGTTTGTGCGACTGACTAGACGTACTCGCATTGCCAGTGGGCGCGAGATGACACCTGGTTCTCCATGGGTCGCCATCACCGTTTTGTGTGCCACCGATCGTACCGTGCTTGCAGACGCGGTGCGATCAGCCAGGCTATAGGCGCGGCTAGAATAAGGCTCGCTACGACCACGACGGGAATCCAAATATACGCGTTGGTGCTGAGTGCGGGCACATTCAACACCGTAATTATTGCCGCGCCGAAAATGACTGCATTCGTCATTGAGTAAATCAGAACAGCGATTCTCAGTCGGTTTCTCATTCCGGCTTGCACTACTCTTCACCCGCGCGCTCGGAGCGGCCAAATCTCGCTTACGACTATCGCGAGCAAAGATGCCGCTATTGAAAGCCACGCCAATTCAATCCAACGCACGTGACCCGTAATCATTGCGAATACGGCTCCGATGGTCGCTATGAGGAGTGCCAAAGCCGCAATCGCGCACAGTATGAAAATGAGAGATCTGATCAACTCTAACTCCGCAGCGTCGTATTCACCAACAGCAGGGGTGCGGTTTGGGGGGCCAACAGCAGCGAACTAAAACACCCGATCCTATCGCGGTTTGAATCGTCTTGGCGGTGCACAGGATAGCCAAACGCCGGTTAGCACGGGGACTCTTACCGCCGCCTTGTTGGTTCTCTGTCTGTCCAGCCTCGTCGGCGTTTCTCGTCTGCAAGCCAACCGAGTTCCCGAGCTTTCTCAGTTGCTCGCCTTAGCCATGAGAGTGAACTCTTGGGAAGTGACCCGAGCCTTATGATCATCCTGGCCAAAGCCACTGAGGAAACATAGGCCACGCGGTATCAAACCAAATCTTGTTCGTAGGCCGTGCCGGGCATCTTCACTATTATCCTACGAAGGGTCTCCTGTACCTCGATGTGAAGATCGGGAGCCTTGGACATGGCTGGCACTTTCATGGCCCCCAATTTCAACGCTGGGAGCGGTGCGTCGTCGGGGCCGCCGACGCTATTTCAAACGGTCTGTCAGCATCGTAGTTCCGCGTCAGCACCGACCGAAGCCGACGGGCGCAGACCGAATAGACCGCCCAGATTTACGATAGCAGGGGAACGCGGAGACGATCACCGCCGTTGTGGTTCTAGCAGCCGCAAGAAGTCGGCTGGGGTACTGGGGATTGTGACGCTCGGGTTAAACGGAGGGTGTAACATGGCCATCGCCCCGACAAACAAGCGCGAGGCAGATGAAATGGCACTCAAGCTGTCCTGCTTGCTCGCGTTCATCCTGGTTGGCTTGATCACGGCTGGGGTGCTTTAGACTCAAACAGAAAGCCCCGGGGCACTGCATGTCCCCCGGGGCTCTGATTAGGAGTGCGGGTTACCGTGGTCTCCGCCGTTCACCGAAGCGAACTAGAGCGGCCACCCCGCCTCACGGTAGATAGCACTGTTCGGTAAGTATGGCTGTGCCCCTGGCGCCACTTCTTCGATCAAAAAACGCGCCGAAGCCGAACGCTTGCGTCATGGTCGCCGTCTTTAACGCTAGGCCCGTGTCTGGGTGGGGCCGCCTCAGGCGTGCGAAAATGCCCGTCCGTCCTTACTATGTCGTTACTGGCTTTGGTCTGCCAACTCGCGATTTAAGCCTAACTCGTTGTTTTTATTGGCGCGCCTGGAAGGGCTCGAACCTCCAACCTACAGATTCGAAGTCTGGTGCTCTATCCGTTGAGCTACAGGCGCCTCGCCGCGCGGCAGCCTATCAGCCTATTGGCAATAGTCCCAATAGCCGCGCGTCATTGACGGATCGGCCCAGTACCAGCAGAGATTGGGTGCCGGCGCCACTGCCGAATAGGCCGCCGCCCCGAGAACGGTTCCGAGCGCCACGCCGCCGATGACGGTGCCGTAGTAAGGCTGCTTGTTCCAATGCCGGTAGGGTCTGACCACCACGACCTTTTTGTTGTTCCAGTTCTTGTTGTTGTTCCAGTTCTTGTTGTTGTGCCAATTCTTATCCTTGCCGGCGAGGACGATTACGCCGTCGGCCTTCGCCGATTCGCTCGGCAGAGCCTGCTTGGCCGACCCCGCTGCCGTCGTGTCGCTTGGGACGCCGGCCGCAACCGGGCCGATGGGCATGGCAATGCCGAGAGCAAGGCCGAGTATAAGCGCAGCAATGGCAAAGGGACCGAAGCGTCTCGAGTTCAGTTCGTCATACCCCATGATGTTCCTCCGGGTTGGATGCTTGGCGAGCAACGTAGCTCACCCGAATCTACACTTGGCGACTTAGGTTCGGCAGTTGGGGGCAGCTCCCCGCTACCGAGACTGAGCTACGAGGCGAGCAAGGCGACATTGTGATGGCGGGGAACGGCTCAAATCGGGGCGCCCGGATTTTGGGCGGCAGGGTCAAGCGACCGGGGCAAGACCGGAAATCTCGCTTTACCTCCCTTAAGACCTTGCTACAGTGGAGTTATCGAACCATTGCCGCGGCCAAGCATGTGGGAGCCTGAAGTAGGCGGGTGCCGCGGACATAAGGGCTGAACATCGTGACTGGGCCGAGCGGCAATGCCCGCACGGCTGCCATAGCTTCGCCGGACCTAAAGGCCGCGCGGAGCGAGACCAACGACTGCGGGGATGGCGGCCCGGCATCAGTCGTGGCCCGAGCGCTGCTTGATGCGCCGGCCGAGGGCCTATTGGGGGCAGCCCAGGGCAAGAGCGATGCGGGGGCACGCGCCCGGCGCGCGGGAGTTCCGGTTTACGGGGCGCTCGACCTTGGCACCAACAATTGCCGGCTTTTGGTGGCGCGACCCTCGCGCCGCGGTTTTCTCGTCATCGATGCTTTTTCCCGCATTATTCGCTTGGGCGAAGGGGTGCTCCGTTCGGGATATCTGTCCGACGCCGCCATGAGCCGCACCATCGATGCCCTCAAGATCTGCTCCGACAAGATGCGGCGGCGAAACGTGTCGCGCTCGCGCCTGATCGCCACCGAGGCATGCAGGATCGCGGCGAACAGCGGCGAGTTCATCGACCGGGTACGCCGCGACACCGGACTCTCCCTCGAGATCGTGAGCCGCGAGACCGAGGCGAAGCTCGCTGTCTCGGGCTGCGCGTCGCTGATCGACCGCAATTGCGACTGGGCGCTGGTGTTCGATATCGGCGGCGGCAGCTCGGAGCTGATCTGGCTCGACCTCACGCGGCTCGCCCGCCCGTGGCGCCGCTCGATCTACGACCGGCTCGAAGTGCAAAGCTGCATCGCCGGCTGGACGTCACTGCCCATCGGCGTGGTCAATCTTGCCGAGCGGCATGGCGGGCGCGAGGTTGGCCGCGAGAACTATGAGGCCATGGTCGCCGACGTGATGGCGGCGCTGACAAGCTTCGAAGGCGCCTACCGCTTCCGTGAGCGCATTTCCAAGGGTTGCGCGCATTTCCTTGGCACCTCCGGCACGGTCACTACTATCGCCGGCATTCATCTCGGCCTTCCGGCTTACGACCGCAGCCGCGTTGACGGCTGCTGGCTCGGCGCCCCCGACGCGCGCCGCGTGTCGGACGCCCTCATCGACATGAGCTATGCCGAGCGCGTGGCTCAGCCTTGCATCGGTCAGGAGCGCGCCGATCTCGTTCTCGCCGGCTGCGCCATCCTCGAGGCGCTGCTCAGGGTGTGGCCGTGCCAGCGCCTGCGCGTAGCCGATCGAGGTTTGCGCGAGGGCATCCTCGCCACGCTGATGTCAGAGGATGGACACGGCGGCGCACCGCATCAGCGCCATCATCGTTGGCCCCACGCGGCGACGGGCAGCAGCTAGACATCCACGCGGGCTCCTGTGGTGACCTGTTCTTGCGCCGTCGCGATGGGACGCGCTGGGCGGGACAGGCTCGCACCGGCGCTCTTCGGCAGCCGCATGAAAATGAAGGCCGATGCGGCAGAGATGAGACCGACGACGACGAAGGCCGTGATGAAGTCGCGCGGCTCGACTGCCGTCTCCGCGCGCCCGTGACGCTGGATCTCGAGTACCAGCGCGCCAACGGCGACGCCGGCCGACATCGATAGCTGCTGTGCGACACTGGCAAAGCTCGTCGCCGCGCTCATCGCTCGGGGCTCGATATCGGCGTAAGCGAGCGAGTTGATGCTGGTGAATTGCAGCGACTTGAAGAAGCCGCCGACCAGGAGCACGACGAGGATCAAACCATGCGGCGTGATCGGCGTGAACAACGCCGGGATGCCGATGAAGACAGCGCTCACCACCGCGTTGATCACGAGGATCTGCTTGAAGCCGAAACGGCGCAGGATGGGCGCCGCCGTGGTCTTCATGGCCATGGCGCCGAGGGCGGTGGAGAAGGTAAGCATGCCGGATTGAAAAGGTGTCAGGCCAAAGCCGAGCTGCAGCAGAAGCGGCAGCAGGAAGGGCGTGGCACCGATGCCGACGCGAAAGATGAAGCCGCCCACCACGCTCGCGAAGAACGTATCGATCTTGAGCAGGCTGAGATCGAGCAGGGGAGCGGTCGCGGTGCGGGCGTGACGGACATAGAGCCAGCAGGCGATGATCCCGGTGACGAGCAGCGAGGCCACCATCACCGGCGGCAACAGTCCTTGGCCAATGGTGGTGAAGCCGAAGGCGAGACCCGAAAGCCCGATGCCTGACAGAACGAAGCCCTTAAGGTCGAGCGGCGGCAATCTCTCCTCGCGGAAATTCTGGATGTAGTACGTGGCAAGAATTACGCCGAGGATTCCGATGGGAATGTTGATCCAGAAGATCCAGCGCCAGGAAACAAAGGTGGTGATGAAGCCGCCGAGCGGCGGCCCGATCACTGGACCCATCAGGGCCGGAATCGTGAGCCAGGCGAGCGCCGAGATCAGCTCCGACTTGGGCACGGTGCGTAGGATAACGAGCCGCCCCACCGGCACCATCATGGCGCCGCCGATGCCCTGCACGATGCGGAACAACACGAAGTCGAGCAACGAGTGAGCAAAGCCGCAGGCCGCTGAGCCCAGGGTGAAGACGACGATCGCTGCTCGGAACACGGTGCGGGCGCCGAAGCGGTCGGCGGCCCAGCCGCTCAGGGGAATGAACACCGCAAGCGACAAGAGGTAAGAGGTGAGGGCGAGCTTGAGCGCGATCGGGTCTTCGCCGAGGTCGCGGGCGATGGCCGGCAGAGACGTCGCGATCACCGTCGAGTCCATGGTCTCCATGAAGAGAGAGACTGCGACGATGAGGGTGACGAAGTAGCGGGGCATGTGGCAGGTGTTAGAGGGACGATATGTCGGACATGGGGCCGCGAGCCCCATAGGGTCAAGGGCTTGAGCCAATGCGCCTCATTAACAAATGGTAAGCCGGGGCAAAGGCGGCGGCGCGGAGCGGCGGGGCGGCAGCCGCAAGCTCGCCGTGAAGCTGCGCACGGCGAAGGGCCGCAAGATCGCCTCGACCCGCTGGCTGCAGCGCCAGCTCAACGATCCTTACGTCGAGGAGGCGAAGCGGCGGGGCTACCGCTCGCGCGCGGCGTTCAAGCTTGTCGAGATGGACGACAAATACCGCTTCCTCAGGCCAGGGATGGTCGTGCTCGATCTCGGCGCGGCTCCAGGAGGGTGGAGCCAGATCGCGGCGGAGCGGGTCGGCTCGGCCGAGGGGAAGGGGCGGGTGCTCGCCGTCGATTTGAGCCCGATCGAGCCGCTCCCAGGCGTCGAGGTGCTGACGCAGGATGTGAGTGCGGGAGATGCGCCCGCGCTTATCGGCGCCGCGCTGAAAGGCGGCCACGCCGATGTCGTCCTCTCCGACATGGCCGCGCCCGCCACAGGGCACCGGTCCACGGACCATGTGCGCGTGGTGGCGCTGGTCGAGGCAGCGCTCGATCTTGCCGAGGACGTGCTGAAGCCGGGAGGAACCTTCGTCGCCAAGGTGTTTCAGGGCGGCGCAGGCGGCGAGCTCGTCTCTCGGCTCAAGCGCTCCTTCGCCAAGGTGCAGCACGTGAAGCCGAAAGCGAGCCGGCCTGAGTCGCCAGAAGTCTATGTCTTGGCAACGGGGTTTCGTGGCGCGAAATGAGAAGGGCCCCCGCGGGATCGCGGAGGCCCTTTGACGTCAGGTTAGGCTGTGCAGGCTAGTAATATGAGACGCACGCGTTGTAGCGCGACCACCAGTAGGGGCTTCCCGTGGCGAGCGCCTGGCGGCGAAGCCAATAGCAATCGTCGCCATAGGCATAATAGTCAGGACCGTAGATCCAGACCCAGGCGCCGTTCCTGAAGACCCGATGACGGCCATGGTGGTCGAAGTCGTGGCCGTGGTCGCGGTCGCGCTCGGCAAAGCGACGATGATCGGGCCGGTTACGGTCGCCGTGGTCATGGCCGCGGTCGCGATTGAAGGCTTGGGCATTGCCACGACGGACATCGCTTCTCGGTCCCGAGCGATTGAAATCGCGGCCGGCGTAAGACCGCGGACCGCGATAGGCGTTGCTGCCACCACCATTGTCGGCGAAAGAGCGCGCGCCGCGCGGGACGCCGCCTAGGCTCGGGCCACCGCCGCCTCTTGCGAAGCCGCGGCCACCGCCGCCTCCGGAGAGGCCGGGACCGCCACCGCCACCGCCGCCAGAGAAGGCGGGACCGCCGCCACCTCCACCGACATGGCCACCGCCACCGCCACCGCCACCGCCACCTCCGCCTCCGCCTCCGCCGCCACCGCTAAATCCACCGCCGCCGCCGCCATGACCGACGAGGATAATGGAGCCAGATGTGTTGCCGGATGTACTGCCGAGGACGTTCTTGAGATTGATCGGCACGGAGGTCGCCGACGCCGGTCCTTGAACGGCGGGCAGGAAAAGCAGACCGCCCGCCAGAGCGGCCATGGCCGCCATGGGTGCTTTCATGACAATTCTCCTTGATTCATACGACGGGGGACGGCGGCTCATCCTGCCGGCCCAACGCCGCTCGCCTGAATAATGCGAGAATTGCCCTGTCAGTTCCAGCCCCGAGAAGACACAAATCCGTGTACGGCCCTCAGTCAGCCTTGCCGCGAAGCCTGGCATTCTCCGCCTCGAGCTCAGCAATGCGCTCCTCGAGCACACCGATGGCGGCGGACACATCTTCGACGAACAGCATTTGCGGGATATGTTGCGGACAGTTCGCATCCCAGGCCTCGACGGTGAACAGGATCGCGGCCTCGGGACTCGCCCGATAGTCGTCAGGCAACAGACGCGCGATCAACTGAGGGTCGTTCTCGATCACGCGGGCTTGGCCCCAAATCTTCACGCGACGGCGATTCTGGTAGTCCATGAGGAAGAGCGTGGCGCGCGGGTTCTCGGCGAGATTGCCGGTGCTGATATATTGCCGGTTGCCGGCGAAATCGGCGAAGGCGAGTGTCGTCTCGTCGATGACGCGCAAGAATCCCGGCGGTCCGCCGCGGTGCTGGACGTAAGGCTGCCCGTCCTTGCTCGCGGTCGCTAGGTAGAACGACCTGAGGTCCGCGATGAACTTGGCAAGGACGGCGTCGATCTTCGTCTCCCAGCCGCCATTCTGTTCGAGGCGCGCATAGGCGCCGCGCGAGCCGCGGCGCTCTTGAACGGCCTTTACCGAAGGCGAGAAGGCAATGTCTGTGGAGGCCATGTTGCTCCCCCCTGGTGCAGCCCCCGTAGGGCTGGCTCTACCACGCTTAAATGGTGCATTCCGCTCATGGAGAGTATTGCCTATCATTCCAATTGATCTTTCCAGATTTCGGAATGATGGAATGGACCGCTTAGCCGCCATGCGCGTGTTCACGGCTGTCGCCGATGCCGGAAGCCTGTCGGCCGCCGGACGACGCCTGAATATGCCGCTCGCGACCGTCAGCCGTCATCTCGCGGCGCTCGAGGATGAGGTCGGCGTGCGCCTCATGACCCGCACCACGCGGCATCTCGCGCTCACTGAGCCCGGCCGGCACTACCTTGAGTCCTGCCGCCGCATCCTCGCCGAGCTCGAAGCGGCGGACCTTGCCCTTGCCGGGCAGCATCTCGAGCCGCGCGGCGAGATTGCCATCACAGCGCCCGCCATGTTCGGCCGCCTCCACGTGGTGCCCATTGTGGTTGCGTTTCTCGAGGCCTTCCCACAGGTCACCGCCCGGCTGCTGCTCGTCGATCGCGTCGTCGATCTGATCGAGGAGGGGCTCGACGTCTCGGTGCGGATTGGGGTTCTTCCCGACTCCTCGCTGATGGCGACGCGGGTCGGGGGCATTCGCCTGGTGACGTGCGCGAGCCCTGCCTATCTCGCCAAGCATGGCGCGCCGGCGACGCCTCTCGAACTTGCCGGGCATGACTGCATCAGCTTCGGGGCCTTTTCACCCGCCGAACGTTGGGTCTATGCCGGCCCGACCAAGTCGCGGCGGGTCTCCGTGCATTCACGGCTCATCGTCAACACCGCTGACGCCGCGATCGGCGCCGCGCGAGCCGGGCTCGGGGTCACCAGAGTGCTGTCCTATCAGGCCGAGTCGAGCGTCGCAGAAGGGGCGCTCCGCCTCGTCCTTGAGAACTTCGAGCCTGAAGCTTTTCCTGTGAGCCTGCTCCATCGCGAGGATCGCCTGCCCCAGGCCAAGGTGCAGCGCTTCATCGCTTTCGCCGCACCGCGGCTCCGTGCGGCACTAAAGGCCCAATCGGGCCGCTCCGGCTAACAAAGATCGATGCTTCGCTTCCCAAAGCCAAGGCAAGCTGCTAAAGGAAGCCGCCAACCGGTGGGACGCTTCCCGCCCCGAGATGAGGTTGGCCGATGCCCGAAGGGCAGTCTCCAGAAGACAAGTTTCCGCTCAATTCCGAGGTCGCGCTGACCTTCGACGACGTGCTCATTCGGCCAGCCGCCTCCGATGTGCTGCCGAGCAAGGTCGATGTCTCATCGCGCGTCACCCGCACCATTTGCGTGCATATTCCCATCCTGTCGGCGGCCATGGACACGGTCACCGAGGCGAAGCTCGCCATCGCCATGGCGCAGGCAGGCGGCATCGGCGTGATCCACCGCAACCTCGATCCCGAGGCGCAGGCCGCCCAGGTGGCGCAGGTCAAGAAGTTCGAATCCGGCATGGTGGTGAACCCCGTCACCATCCATCCTACCGCGAGCCTTGCCGAAGCGCTGAAGCTGATGTCCGACCATCAGATCTCCGGCATCCCGGTGGTGGAGCCGGCGCAAAACGGCAGCCGCGACGGCAAGCTCGTCGGCATCCTCACCAACCGCGACGTGCGCTTCGCCACCAATCCGAATCAGCCGGTCTACGAGCTGATGACCAAGGAGCGGCTCATCACCGTCAGCGACACCGTCGGCATGGAGGAAGCCAAGCGCCTGCTCCATCAGCATCGCATCGAGAAGCTGCTCGTGGTCGACGACGAGTATCGCTGCATCGGCCTGATCACGGTGAAAGACATCGAGAAGGCGAGAATCCATCCCCATGCCTGCAAGGACGAGCAGGGGCGCTTGCGCGTGGCGGCGGCGACGAGCGTTGGCGATGAAGGCTTTGCCCGCACCGAGCGGCTGATCGACGCCGGCGCTGATCTCATCGTGGTCGACACCGCCCACGGCCATCAGGCGCGCGTGCTCGAGGCCATCGGCCGGATCAAGCGGCAATCGAATGCGGTGCAGGTGGCCGCAGGCAACGTGGCGACGCGGGACGGCACCATGGCGCTGATCGATGCCGGCGCCGATTGCGTCAAGGTCGGCATCGGGCCAGGCTCGATCTGCACCACGCGCATCGTGGCCGGCGTCGGCGTGCCGCAGCTCACGGCGCTGCTCGAAGCCGTCGAGGTGGCCAAGAAGCACGACGTGCCGGTGATCTCGGACGGCGGCATCAAATATTCCGGCGATCTCGCCAAGGCGCTCGCTGCCGGCGCCGATTGCGTGATGATCGGCTCGCTGCTCGCCGGCACCGATGAAAGCCCGGGCGAGGTCTATTTGTACCAAGGCCGCTCCTACAAGGCCTATCGCGGCATGGGCGCGGTCGGCGCCATGGCGCGAGGGTCGGCCGACCGTTATTTCCAGCAGGACATCAAGGATACGCTGAAGCTCGTGCCGGAAGGCGTCGAGGGGCAGGTGCCCTATAAGGGCCCGCTCTCAAGCGTGCTGCACCAGCTGATCGGCGGCTTGCGCGCCTCAATGGGCTACACCGGCGCGCGCAACCTCGCAGAGTTCGCCGCCCGCGCCGAGTTCATCCGCATCTCGCCGGCGTCGTTGCGCGAGAGCCACGTGCACGACGTGACCATCACCCGCAAATCGCCGAACTATCCGCGCGAAGGTTAGGCTTCCGCCTACTCCACGCCGAGCTTCTTGATCTGGTCGATGATGCCCGGTTCCAGCGTGATCGCCTGCTGGATCTCGCGGCTGCCGTCGGTGGGCTTCCCCTTGCGGCTCTTCACCACGCCAACGCCGACCAGGGCTGACGCATCGTTCTCGTGGATCTTCAACGCCGCCGTGAAGTCTTCCATGGCGTGATCGAGATCGTTCTTCAGCACATAGATCCAGCCGCGATCGATATAGCCTTTGGGCTTATCCGGCTCCAACTTGATCACTTCCGAGTAGTCGGCGGCGGCGTGTTCATAGTCCTTCTTCTGGCGGAACAATTCGGCGCGCTTCGAATAACCTTGCGTGGAGTTCGGGTCGAGCTTGACCTTCTGGTCGAGCTCCGTGATAGCGCGGTCGAAATCGCCCTTTTGCCCGAAGACGACACCGCGCAGCATGTAGAAGTCGCCGCGGCTCGCGTCGAGGCGGATGGCCTCATCGAGATCGGCGATCGACTTGTCGTAGTCCTTCTTGGCCTCGTAGGCCGCTGCGCGCATGAAATAACTGTTCGGCTGCTTGGGATCGAGCGCCACGGCCTCGTTCATCTCGGTGAGAGCCGCATCGAAATCGCCGGTGGCGGCAAGACCGATCGCGCGGTTGCCATGCGCGGCGATGAGCTTGTCGGTGTCCTTCGACCCTGAGGCGAGGAAGGCGGCGCAGGCGTCGAGCACCTCTTTGATCGAGCCTTTGCCGGTGAAGCAGGGATTGTCCTCCACGCTTGCGGCAGATCCAGGGGAGGCCGCGGCTGCGGCGGCCGGGTCGGCCGGGACGAGGACTTGCGGCTTCGCCTGATCGGCGGCAGCTTGCGGATCTTCGGCAAACACGGGGGTAGCTAAACCTGCTCCAAGCGCCAGCGTTGCGGCGACGATCGCTGCCCGCGACACGACGGCTTTACGCCCAAACACATGCATTCCTTCCTCCATAGACCTAGAATTTCTGAAATTTGGCCTTGTTAAAGCTTCACCCGGGCGCCGCGTCAATTGAACTTCTCTTCATGAAGCCAATGGCCGCCGCCGCTCACCCTTGGCGGAAATCGAGGGTATAAGAGCGCTGAAGGCCGCCAGGCTGGCCGCCGTCGGGGGCAATGGGAGGCTTCAATGTCGATGCAGGCCATGCTGATGCCGGTATTCGCGCAAGTCGCGCTGACCTTCGTGCTGCTGTTCTGGATGCAGTTCTCGCGGATGCGGGCCATTCGCCGGGGCCAAGTTCCCGCCCATTCGATCGCGCTCAGAGAGCCTAACTGGCCGCCGCGCGTGACCCAGATCGGCAACGCCTACCACAATCAGCTCGAGACGCCGCTCCTTTTCTATGTGCTGATCCTGCTCGCGCTGGTGACGAGCACCGCTGATTCCATCCTTTTCGTGCTCAGCTGGCTGTTCGTCGCCTCGCGCTTCGTGCACGCCTATATCCACCTGACCAGCAACCGGATCGACCGGCGGGCGCCGGTCTTTCTCGTCGGCGCCATCGGCCTTGCCCTCATGTGGATCATCGTTGCCGCCCGCCTGACCATCGCCTTCACCGGATGACCCCAGCGGCTCGCGCCAGCGCGGCAATAGAGGTTCTCGCCGATATCGCGCTGCGCAAGCGGCCGGCGGCGGACGCGCTCAAGGATTGGGGGCTCGCCCACCGCTTTGCCGGGTCAGGCGACCGGGGCGCCATCGGCAATCTTGTGTTCGATGCGCTGCGCCGGCGCGCCTCCAGTGCCTACGCCATGGGGGAAGACAGCCCGCGGGTGCTCGTGCTCCGCACCCTCGTTTCAGGTTGGGGCACGGCCCCGGAGGCGGTGGAGGCGCTCGCCGATGGCAGCCGCTTTGCGCCGGCGCCGCTCACGCCGCCGGAACTTGAGGGCCTCAAGCGCGAACTCTCGGCCGATGCACCGGCCTTCATACGAGGCGATTATCCGGAATGGCTCGATCCGCAACTCCAACTGGCCTTCGGAGCGCAGGCGGCGGAAGAGGGGGCAGCGCTCGCCACCCGTGCGCCCGTAGACCTTCGCGTCAACACGTTGAAGGCCACGCGGGACAAGGTGCTGCATGCGCTCCGCCGCTTCGATGCGGCGCCCACGCCCTACTCACCGCTTGGCGTGCGCATTGCGGCGGGCATCGGCCCAAGCCGAAGCCCCCATGTCGAGGCAGAGCCGGCGCATGGCAAGGGCTGGTACGAGGTGCAGGACGAAGCGTCACAAATCGCGACGCGTCTCTCGGGGGCGCGACCGAAGGAGCAGATCCTCGATTTCTGTGCCGGGGCCGGCGGCAAGACGCTCGCCCTCGCTGCCGCCATGGAGAATACCGGCCAGCTCTATGCCTATGATGCCGACCGCATGCGGCTTCGGCCGATCTTCGAGCGCCTGAAGCGGGCAGGGGTGCGCAACGTTCAGGTGCTCGATCCGGGCAACACCGAAGCTCTCGCGGACCTCGAAGGCAAGATGGACCGGGTGATCGTCGACGCGCCCTGCACCGGGTCAGGCGTGTGGCGGCGGCGCCCCGACGCGAAATGGCGGTTATCTCCGCAAATGCTCGAAGCGAGGCTTGCCGAGCAGCGTGCCGTACTTGATCAGGCAGCACGTCTGGTGAAGCCCGGAGGCCGGCTTCTCTACATCACCTGCTCGGTGCTGCCGTCCGAGAACCGCGACCAGGTCGACGCTCTTATCAACCGGTTTCCCGAGTTCGGCATCGTGCCGTGGGCTCCGCTGTGGGAGCAGGCGGCATTCTCTGCTGCACCGCCGCAATCGGCCGACCGGTCGGCTGAAACGTTGTTGATGACCCCCCGCAGTTTCGGCACCGATGGTTTTTTCCTGTCCATGCTGCAGCGCAAATGAGATCCGCCAAAGGTCGCTTCGAGCGGTCGATCGGCGCCACGGCCACGGTCCCAAAAAATTTGGGACGCGACGCCATTACCTCTTGAAATCAACAAGAGAGTCGCTGAAATGACTCGCGCTTTTGACGGACGCAGAAAAGGCGGTCGGCGCCTGGATCGTCCATCGAGTCACCGAAGGGGGATGTAGTCCCGATGAAGATGAATTTGCTTCTCGGCGAGGCTGAAGAGCCACCCAGTCGCCAAACGGCGACACCTCAAGTTTCCACCAAACCACATCGTCTCATAAGCCCCCACTCGCAAGCGCTCCCCTCGCTGGGAGCCGTTGTCACGCGGCTCGAGCGCTTTCCGATCGGACCGGCCACCCGCGCCTTTCGCAAGCGGTTCTATCCGGAGGTTGAAGCCACTGAGTGGAATGACTGGCGCTGGCAGGCGCGTAAGCGCATCCGCACGCTCGCAGAGCTCGAGCGGCTGTTCGTGCTGTCCGACGACGAGCGCGATGCCGTGGTGCGCCATCAAGGATCGCTGCCGCTCGGCATCACGCCGTACTATGCGAGCCTGATGAGCCGCGACGACGCGCTCGAGCCGTTGCGACGAACCCATATTCCCGTCGGCACCGAATATCTCAAGGCGCCCGGCGAGGCCGACGATCCTCTCGGCGAGGATGGCCACACGGCTGTGCCAGGTCTCGTGCACCGCTATCCGGACCGGGTGCTGTTTCTCGCCACCGGCTTCTGCTCGACCTATTGCCGCTATTGCACGCGTTCCCGCATGGTCGGTGAGCCAGGCGGCGAATATTCCTTCAGCCGCCCGCAATGGGAGGAGGCGCTCGACTACATCGCCGCACATCCCGAAATTCGCGACGTGCTGATCTCGGGCGGCGATCCGCTGACCTTGTCCGATGAGCGGCTCGACTATCTGCTCGGGCGCTTGCGCGCCATCCGCCATGTCGAGTTCGTACGGCTCGGCACCAAGGTGCCGGTGGTGCTGCCCATGAGGGTCACCCGCTCGCTCACCAGGATTCTGAAGAAGCATCATCCGCTGTGGGTGAGCCTGCACTTCACCCATCCTGCCGAGCTCTCGCCCGAGGTTACCGAGGCCTGCGCGCGGCTTGCCGACGCCGGCATTCCGCTCGGCAGCCAGACGGTGTTGCTCAAGGACATCAACGACAGCGTCGACACTCTAAAGACGCTCTATCACGGGCTGCTCAAGCGGCGCGTGCGGCCGTACTACCTCTATCAATGCGACCCGATCTCGGGCTCGTCGCATTTCCGTACCTCCGTCGATAAGGGCCTGGAGATCATGCAAGGCTTGCGCGGCCATACCACCGGCTACGCGGTGCCGACCTATGTGATCGACGCGCCAGGCGGCGGCGGCAAGATCCCGCTTCTGCCCGACTATGTGCAGGGCCGCGACGGCGACGACCTGATCCTGAAAAACTTCGAGGGCAAGATCTATCGCTACACCGATCCGCAAGGGACGGTGGGAGCGGATCGGACGGCAAGCGCCGAAAATCTGTGATGCGTGTCGCTCTCGTCTACGACTTGCGCGACGACTATCGCGCGCTCGGCTTCTCTGAGGAGGAGGTGGCCGAGTTCGACAACGTCGACACCATCGACCAGCTCGATGGCGCGTTGCGAGCGCTTGGCTGCGAGGTCGACCGCGTTGGCCGCGGGCAGGTGCTTGCCGCGCGGCTTGCCGCGGGGATGCGCTTCGACCTCGTGTTTTCCATTGCGGAGGGCGTGAAGGGTCGCTCGCGTGAGGCGCAGGTGCCTGCGCTCTGCGAGCTGTTCGATCAGCCTTATCTGTTGTCGGATCCGCTCACATCCGCCGTATGCCACGACAAGGCCGTGGCCAAGCGGCTGGTGCGGGCAGCCGGCGTGCCGACGCCTGCCTTCATGGTGGCGGCCTCGGACGCGAGCGAGCTTCGTGGCTGGAGCGAGTTTCCCGCTTTCGTCAAGCCGATCGCGGAAGGGACCGGCAAAGGCTGCGAGTCCGCCTCTGTGGTGCACACGCCGGAGGAGCTTGCCAGTGCCGGAACGAAGTTGCTGCAGCGCTATCGTCAGCCGGTGCTGGTCGAGACGTACTTGCCAGGCCGCGAGTTCACCGTCGGCATCGTCGGCAACGGCAGGGATGCGACGGTGCTTGGGGTCTGCGAGATCCTGCTCAAAGAGGACGCCGAGGCCAATGTCTACTCGCTGCGCAACAAGGAACTTTGCGAGGAGCTGGTGATCTACGCCCGCGCCGACGATGGGGAAGCCTGGGCCGCCGCGCGGCAGGCGCTTGCCGCTTACCAAGCGCTTGAGTGCCGGGACGCGGCGCGCATCGACTTTCGCTCCAATGCTTTCGGCGAGCCTTATTTCCTTGAAGCCAACCCGCTTGCCGGGCTGCATCCGCATCATTCGGACCTTCCCATTCTCGCCGCGCAGAACGGCGTTACTTACGTCGAGCTGATCGGCATGATCCTCGACGCCGGCTTGGCGCGTTACGGGCTTGCCCGAGACGGCCTCAAGCGGACAGGCAAGGAGCAGGAGCGGAGACGCGCCTGATGGCGCTCAAGCCAGGCGGCTTCATCCCCGTCGTGCATGCCGCGACGCGCCAGCGTCCTGACGAGATCGACACGCTGCTCTCCGCCGAAGCCGTGGCTCACGCGCTCGGCGAGCTCGGCTTCGCCACCGAGATCGTCGCCGTCGATCTCGACCTCAACCATTTCCTGGCCTTGAAGCGCCTGGATCCGCTTCTCGTGTTCAACCTGGTCGACGCGGTGCGCGGCGACGGCAGGCTTGCCCCGGTCATCCCCTCGATGCTCGATGCTGTGGGGCTTCCCTTTACCGGCGCCCATTCCGACGCTTGGCTCGAGACGCTGTCAAAGGTCGCGACCAAGCTGAAGCTTAAGCGTGAAGGCCTGCCCACGCCCGGCTTCTCGGTTGACGGCGCACGCCTCGATCCTGATGCAAAGGTCATCGTCAAGGCGGTGTGGGAGCATGGCTCGCTCGGGCTCGACGAGGGCTCGGTGGTAAAGGGCGCTGACGCTGCCCGCGTCATCGCCGACCGCGTTGCGCGGTTCGGCACCGAGCATTTTGCGGAAAGTTTCGTCGAGGGGCGCGAGTTCAACCTCTCGCTGCTTGAGGAGCGTGGCCGCGCCAGCGTGTTGCCGATCGCCGAGATCGTGTTCGAGGATTGGCGTGAGGGGCGCCCGCGCATCGTCGGCTATGACGCCAAATGGACGAGCGACAGCGAGGCCTATGCCGGCACGCCGCGCCGCTTCGGGCTGGAAAAGACCGAGTCGGCGCTTGCCGCGAACCTGGAGAAGCTCGCCAAATCCTGCTGGGACCTGTTCGGGCTTGCCGGCTATGCCCGCGTCGACTTCCGCGTCGATCGCGAAGGCAGACCAACGATCCTCGAAGTTAACGTCAATCCTTGCCTCAACCCCGATGCAGGCTTTGCCGCGGCGGCGGCTCAAGGCGGGCTCTCCTACCGCGACCTCATCGGCAGCATTATCGATGCCGCGCCGCGAGCCTTGCCAGCCATCGCCTGACATGCTTCGCATCTAGTCATGTTGCGCATCCGCAAAGTGGCCGACGCCACCACGGCGCCGAACCGCGCCGCGATCGAGGCGGCGCAAAAGATCATGCGCGAGCAGTTCCCGGCGATGCCCGATTACGACATCGCCAAGCTCCCCGAGCAGCTCGCCAATCCGCTCAAGCATCGCTTCGTCGCGCGGCTGTTCGTGGCCGAGAATGCCCGCGACCAGACCCTTGGCCTGGCGCTTCTGCTGCACGCGCCGGACATCGGCTTTTCCTATTTGGAGATTATCTCCACCGCTCTTGGCCGCACGGGGAGGGGCATTGGCGCCACGCTTTATGAGCGGGTGCGGGAAGAGGCGCGGGCGCTCGGCACGCAGCTCTATTTCGAGAGCCTGCCCGACGATCCGGCGCTCAGCCCCAACCCCGAGATCAGAGCCAACAATGCCAACCGGCTCAAATTCTACGAGCGCTACGGTGCGCGCCCGATCATCAACACCGCCTATGAGACGCCGGTGACGCCAGGCACCACCGACCCACCCTACCTGATGCTCGATCCGCTCGGCTCAAACGATCTGCCGAGCCGCGACAAAGTGCAAAGGGTCGTGCGCGCCATACTCGAGCGGAAATATGGGCTGGGCGCCACCTATGTGCAGTTGGTGGTGGACTCGATCCAGGACGATCCGATTCGCTTGCGCGAGCCGCGCTACACGAAGCGCCCGCAAAAGGCGGAGGTCCGTGCGTTCGACGAGCCACGCATCGCGCTCGCGCTCAACGACGACCACACCATCCACCATGTGCAGGAGCGCGGCTATGTCGAGGCGCCGGTGCGCATCCGCTCGATCATGGCCGAATTGAATGCCTCAGGCCTGTTCGAGCGGGTGCCGACCAAGCGCTTCTCCGACCGCCACATCCGCGCCGTGCATGACGGGCGGCTCGTCGATTACATCCGCAAGGCCTGCCTCATCGCCGGCCCCAAGAAGTCGATCTATCCTTACGTGTTCCCGACGCGGAACCCGGCGCGGGCGCCGAAGGACGAGACGGTGCTCGCCGGCTATTACTGCATCGACACGTTCACGCCGCTCAATCTCAACGCCTATCTCGCCGCGCGCTCGGCGGTCGATTGCGCACTGACCGCGGCGGAGAAGGTGCTGGAGGGGGCGGACCTCGCCTACGCGCTGGTGCGCCCGCCTGGGCACCACGCCGAGACCCGCACCTTCGGCGGCTTTTGCTATTTCAACAATGCGGCGATCGCCGCCAACATGCTCTCGCGCTACGGCCGTGTCGCCATGCTCGACATCGACTATCACCACGGCAACGGCCAGCAGGAAATCTTCTATACGCGCTCCGATGTGCTCACCGTGTCGATCCACGGTCATCCGAGCTTCGCCTATCCGTATTTCACCGGGTTCCGTGACGAGACCGGGATCGGCCCAGGCGCCGGCTACAATCTCAATCTGCCGCTGCCTGAGCACATCACGCCGGAGCAGCACCGGAACGCGGTCGCGGAAGCGCTTCGCCGCATTCGCCGCTTCGCGCCGGCCTTCCTCGTGGTGTCGGCCGGTTTCGATACGGCTAGAGGCGATCCGACCGGTACCTGGTCCAATCGGGCACGCGACTTCGAGCAGCTCGGCCATATGCTCGGCGAGCAGGGCTACTCGACGCTCGTGGTGCAGGAGGGCGGCTATCGCGTGCGCACGCTCGGCACTAATGTGCGGAATTTCTTCGCAGGTCTGGTCAACGGCCATTCTGCCGCGCGCCAAGTGGCGCCGGCGCTCGCGCGAAGCGCCGGTCAGCGTCCGCCCGCGCGGGACGGGCTCGAATGGCGGAGCGCGGTGATGGCCGACGATGTGGGCCGCGTGCGCTCGCTTGTCGCTTCCACCGGGTTCTTCAATGCGGCTGAGGTCGACGTCGCGGCGGATCTCGTCACAGAGCGCCTCGCCAAGGGGATTCGCTCAGGCTACCACTTCATTCTCGCCGAGCGCGGCAGCGGGCTCGTGGCCTATGCCTGCTACGGCCCGATCGAGGGCACGCAAGGCTCATTCGATCTCTACTGGATTGCCGTGGCACCTGAGGAGCAGCGCAAGGGCCTGGGGCCGCAGGTATTCGCCCGGGCCGAGAACGCCATGCGCAAAGCCGGCGCCAAGAAGGTCTATGTCGATACCTCCTCATCCGACCGCTATGCGGGCACGCGCGGTTTCTATCAGCGCATGGGCTTCGCCGAGGATGCGCGGTTGCCGGACTTCTACGGGCCCGGCGACAGCAAAGTCATCTATGTGAAGGAGCTGTTGTGATGCGGCAGAGTCCTACTGCATCGACAAAGCAGGCCTCCGCCTAACCAGCGGGACTCCAAGCCAGGCGACCGCGGCATCCGGGGTCGTTGGGCGTCCTCTTTTGCGCGCCACTCGAACTCGACTTCAACGGCACATCCAAGCGCCCGAGCAAGATGCAGCACGGCTTTCCAGGCGTCATTGGCTGCAACTCCCTGGATCGAGAAACCAAGATTTCCAAGTGGCTGGAAGCCCTCATCGGTCTTGGAGCCCTTTTGCACCGGATGGATCGTCGATAGCCTCATATGCGGGCGAGAAATGATGCCAGCGCCATATTCTGCGGATCTCAGCCGAAGGTCGGCCATCACCCTTTTGGGCGCCAGCGTGGGGCTGCTCGCCATCTGGCGCCGTGCCGTCTCGTTGGCGCTGGCCGAGGGGACTCTGAACCTTGACGGCGACCTCGGCAGTCTCGAGCCCGGCCAATTCATCTGGGCCCCGGAACGCGCCCCTGAAGGTCCGGTTGCCATCATCGTCTCGATCCCGAAGCAGCTCGTCTTCGTCTATCGCAACGGCATCCTGATCGGCGTCTCCACCTGCTCGACCAGCAAGCCGGGCCATTCGACGCCTGCCGGCGTGTTCACCATCCTCGACAAGGCCAAGGTGCACACCTCGGCCACCTATGGCGAGCCGATGCCGGACATGGAGAAACTCACCTGGAAGGGCATCGCGCTCCATGTCGGCGATCTGCCGGGCTATCCCGACTCGCACGGCTGCGTGCACCTGCCACCTGATTTCGCCGACGATCTCTACGCCATCACCCAAATCGGGACGCCGGTCATCCTTGCAGGAGGCCACACCGATCCGGCGTCAGTGGCCGATCCGGGACCGATCCTCGGCACCACCGCGAGAGAGGAGATCGAAGCCAAGATCGGGGGCAAGCCCATCCCGTCGTTGAGCCCGAATGCGGTCATGTCGATCCTCGTCTCGCGCGGCGACATGAAGATTTATGTGCTGCAGAAGCCGAGATCGTGGCCGAGGGCGCCGCCATCATCAAGGACCCGTCGGAGCCGATCGGCTCAAATGTCTTCGTGTGGCAGGGCGGCAACACGCACGGCTCCAGCTGGGAGGGCATGGGCTTCCATGCCTGCCCAAGCGTTCCCACCGCGCCTGACACCAACGTGCTTCAACGCATCGATGGCGCGCCCGACGTGATGGATGTGATCAGGGATCGCATCAAGCCGGGGACGGTGCTGGTGACCACCGATCTATCGGCCTCGCCGGAGACGCGCAGCGGCAGCGGCTTCACGGTGATGGACGCGCCGACGAGTTGAGATGGCGCTCAGGCAGGCACGGCCTCGATAACGGAGAGGCCTGAGCTTGTGGCCGTGACTTTCGACAGCGCAAGCTTTGCTTGCGTGAGCAGCCGCTCGAGCTCCTGAAGCGTACGCGCCCGGCCGCCGGTGATGACCATCATATGCAGGTCGGTCATCACGGCGCTCGGATCGTCGTGAGCTTGCTCGGGGAGCAGGCGCTCGATGATCGCGAGCTTGGCACGCGCCGGCATGGCATCGCGGCAGCTTCCCAGGATGGCGCGGGCCGCCACATCGTCCCAATGCTGGAGCACGCTTTTCAGCACATAGAGGTCGGCCTCGACGGGGATCTCGGCGAGGAAGTCCCCGCCGGCGAGGGTCACGCGATCGAACACGCCATGGGACGTGAGAAACTTCTTGGCGCCGATGATGGTCTCGGGCAGGTCGAAGAGGATGCCTCGCACGTCGGGATGCGCTTGAAGGATCGCGGCGAGCAGCCCGCCATGACCGCCGCCGATATCGGCGACGCGGCCGACGCCCGCGAGATCTAGCGCCTCTATGATCGGGCCGGCTCCCGCGAAGGTCTCGCTCGCGAGATAGGCTGCAAAGATGTCACCGCCGCGAAAGTTCTCGTTCCGCCACGCCCACACATCGGTGCCGAACACATGCTCGAAGGCAGGTTCGCCGGTTTGCAGGGTCGAGACGAGGTCGGCCCAGGGGCGCCAATATTGCTCGACCACGATCATGACCTTCTCGCCGAGCCGAGAGGGCGAACCGAGCTTGAGGGAGCGGCCGAGGTCCGTTAGCGCGAAGCTGCCATCGGAACGCTCCTCGCAGATCCCGATGGTCACCAGCCCCCTCAGAAAACGGAGGAGGTGCGGCGTGGAAAGGCCGAACTCTGCCGCCAACGCCGGCGCGGTCCAGGGCCGCGCGCCCATACGGTCGGGCAGCCCAAGCTTCACCGCCGCATAGACAAGCGCCGAGGCGTGATACGCCTCGATCGCGGCGCGCAGGCGCTCCTCCGCGTGCTTTTCCCCAGTCTCATTCATGACCAATCATGTCATGGCGGGGCTCGTCCCGGCCATCCACGTCTTTTTCATCCCTCCCCTCCAGGGGAGGGTGGCGAGCCCGGCTTGCCGGGATCGCCGGGTGGGGTGATCACACGAGCCCCCACCCCGACGACGCCTTAAACGAGGCGTCGTCGGACCTCCCCGCAAGGGGGAGGTATGCAGAGAGCCTAGCCGCAGGGCCATTGCCGACTCGGGCGCTATTCGCTAACCAACGCCATGACGGACCATCCGGACAAGGTGCTGATCGTCGATTTCGGCGCGCAATACACCCAGCTCATCGCGCGGCGGGTGCGGGAAGCGGGCGTCTATTCGGAGATCGTGCCCTTCGACAAGGCCGAGGCTGCGCTCAAGCCGGTTCTCCCCAAGGCTATCATTCTCTCCGGCGGGCCGGCATCGGTGCACGAGACCGGCACGCCGCAGCTGTCGGCAGCCATCGCCAATTCAGGCGTGCCCATCCTCGGCATCTGCTATGGCGAGCAGGCGATGGTGGCTGCCCTTGGCGGCCAGGTGGAAGGCGGTCACACCCGCGAGTTCGGCCGTGCCGAACTCGAGATCACCGGCGACACGCCGCTGTTCCACGATGTGTGGCGGCCGGGAACGCGGGCGCCGGTGTGGATGAGCCATGGCGATCGCGTCAGCAAACTTCCCGAGGGCTTCCGCGCTGTGGCAGTGTCAAACGGCGCGCCGTTCGCGGCCATCGCTGACGACGCCCGCAAGCTTTATGGCGTACAGTTCCATCCGGAGGTCGTGCATACGCCTGACGGTGCCAAACTCATCGCCAATTTCGTGCATGCAATAGCAGGCTGCCCCGGCGATTGGTCGATGGCGCAGTTCCGCGCCTCCGAAATCGCGCGCATCAGGAGTCAGGTCGGGGAGGGCCGCGTGATCTGCGGGCTCTCGGGCGGGGTCGACTCTGCCGTCGCGGCGCTGCTCATCCACGAAGCGATCGGCGATCAGCTCACCTGCATCTTCGTCGATCATGGGCTGCTCCGCGAGAACGAGGCGCGTGAGGTGGTCGATCTCTTTCGCGGCCACTACAACATTCCGCTGATCGCCGTTGATGCTGGCGCGCGCTTCCTCGCCGGGCTTCGTGGCGTCACCGACCCTGAGGAGAAGCGCAAGACCATCGGCCGCCTGTTCGTTGAGGTGTTCGAGAACGAAGCCGACAAGCTCGGCAAGGTCGATTTCCTCGCGCAAGGCACGCTCTATCCCGACGTGATCGAGAGCGTGTCCTTCTCTGGCGGACCGTCGGCGACCATCAAGTCGCACCATAATGTGGGCGGCCTGCCTGAGCGTATGCGGCTCAAGCTGATCGAGCCGTTGCGCGAGTTGTTCAAGGACGAGGTGAGGGCGCTCGGCCGCGAGCTTGGGTTGCCGCCGGTCTTCGTCAACCGCCATCCCTTCCCGGGGCCCGGGCTCGCCATCCGCGTGCCCGGCGAAGTGACCGAGGAGAAGCTCGCCATCCTGCGGCGCGCCGACGCCATCTATCTCGACGAGATCAGGAAGGCCGGCCTCTACGACACGATCTGGCAGGCTTTCGCCGTGCTGCTCCCGGTGCGCACCGTCGGCGTCATGGGCGATGCGCGCACCTACGACTATGTATGCGCGCTTCGCGCCGTCACCTCGACCGACGGCATGACCGCCGACTACTACGATTTCTCCCACGACTTTTTGGGCCACGCGGCGCGGCGCATCATCAACGAGGTGCGCGGCATCAACCGCGTCGTCTACGACATCACCTCCAAGCCGCCGGGCACCATCGAGTGGGAGTAGGTAATATACGAGTCTCAAGACGCCGACGGCCTTCCCGACGTTGCGTTTGGCGCACTGCAATATCGCCGTCACAACAATGACGCAGGCGCATCCGATTCTGGCGCGAGGTCACAAAGATTCGGAGACAAGCCATGTTGAAGAAAATCCTGATTGCGCTTGCCGCGATCATCGCCGTCTTCCTGATCGTCGTCGCGCTGCAGCCGTCCGAATTCCATGTCGAGCGGACGGCGACCATTACGGCCCCGCCGGCGACGGTGTTCGATCAGGTCAACGACTTCCACAAATGGGACGCGTGGTCGCCCTGGGCCAAGCTCGATCCCAATGCCAAGATCGCGTTCGAAGGGCCGCCGTCAGGCACCGGCACGATCATGACCTGGGCCGGCAACAACCAGGTGGGCGAGGGGAAAATGACGCTCACCGAGAGCCGCCCCAATGAGCTCGTGAAGATCAATGTCGATATCGTGAAGCCGATGGAAGGCTCCAGCACCTCGGAGTTTGCCTTCAAGCCCGAGGGCGATCAGACCGCGGTGACGTGGAGCATGTCAGGCCATCAAAATTTTATTGCCAAGGCAATGTGCCTGGTGATGAACGGCAAGAAGATGATGTCCGACATCATGGACAAGGGGCTCGCCAACATGAAATCTGTGGTGGAAGGGGCGAGCAAGACGTAAAGCTTTCGGCAATGACCCTGCTCATCATCGGCATCATCGTCATGATCGGTATCCATCTGGTGCCGGCCTTCCCGGACGTGCGCGAGAGGCTGATCGGACAGCTCGGCCAGAACGGCTACCGGCTTCTGTTCTCGGTGGTCTCGACCCTCGGCCTGGTCTTGCTGATCTGGGGTTTCGCCCGCGCGCCCGTCATTCAGGTCTGGGTGCCGCCCGACTGGACGCGCTACGTAGCCATGGTGCTGATGCTGCCGGTGTTCGTCCTGCTCATCGCCGCCTATGTGCCTGGTCAGATCAAGGCCAAGGTGAAGAACCCCTTCTTGGACGCGATCAGCACCTGGGCGCTCGCCCATCTCATCGCCAATGGCGACCTCGCCTCGATCATCCTGTTCGGCTCGTTCCTCGTTTATTCTGTCTTCGACCGTATCGCGCTGAAGCGCCGCCCCGCGACCGGGCTCGTCACGGTTGCGGAAACCGGGCAGGGGCGCAACGACGTGATCGCCGTGGTTGGAGGGCTGCTGCTCTACGTGGCCTTTCTCGTCTGGCTGCACCCGCTGTTGATCGGGACCTCGCCCTTGCCCTGATGGAAAAATCCAACAAGAACCGTAGGTTACTTCGATTTTCGGTCAAGACGAAAGAAAGGGTGGCAAGGCCCCTGAGGGCTTCCCGGCTAGACCAAGGGAGGGTGCATACCGCGCGCTTTTGCGCTGCAAAAATCCCCATATATCTGGCATAAGACGTGAAAAGTCTTTGGCTTGCTTTTCTTGGGAGCTCGGAACGTGTCGGGTGAATTCAGCTTCAAGCGGGTGACCGCGCCGGACATCGCCAAACGCAAAGGCGGGGCGCCGATCGTGGCGCTCACCGCCTATCATGCGCACACCGCGCGCATCATCGACCCTTACGTCGACATGCTGCTCGTTGGCGACTCGCTCGGCATGGTGATGCATGGTTACGAGACCACGGTGCCCGTGCCTCTCGAGTTGATGATCATGCATGCGCAGGCCGTGGTGCGCGGCTCCTCCCGCTCGCTCGTGGTCGTGGACATGCCTTTCGGCTCTTATGAGGAGAGCCCATCGGAAGCATTCCGCAACGCCGCGCGGGTGATGAAGGAAACCGGCTGCGGCGCCATCAAGATCGAGGGTGGGGCTCATATGGCTGAGACCATCCGCTATCTCACCGATCGCGGCATCCCGGTCATGAGTCATATCGGCATGACGCCGCAAGCCGTGAATACGATCGGCAGCTTCAAGCCGCGCGGACGGTTCCGCTCGGAATGGGCCGCGTTCGAGGAGGACGCGCGCGCGGTTGCCGAAGCCGGTGCCTTCGCCGTCGTGCTCGAGGCTCTCGCCGAGCTGCTCGCCGCGCGCATCACCAAGCAGATTTCCATTCCCACCATCGGCATCGGGGCCTCCGCCGAATGCGACGGACAGATCCTCGTGCTCGAGGACATGCTGGGCTTGAGTCCACGCGTGCCGAAATTCGTCAAGGAGTACGCGCAGATCGGTGAGGCCATCGAGACCGCGGTAAAGGCTTACGCGAATGAGGTTCGCGGCCGCGTGTTCCCATCCGACGCCTACACCTATCCGATGTGCGACGAGCCGGCACCAGTCACGAAAAAGCCCAAAATGACAGGCAGTTAGCCCGTCCAGCGCATCGGTATTGCTTGAGCCTAACGGCTCGCGCACGGGGCGAGAGTGCCTTGCGCGAGCACCACGCCTTCACTATACGGCGGAGGGGAGGAGCGGGCCGGCGTCTGCTTCCGGAACCTGTCCCTAGTCGTCACGACAAAAGAGTTCGCCGCCAATGAGCGACCGTGATTTTTTTCGCGAGGTGGACGAGGCCGTCCGCCAAGACCGCTACAAAGAGCTGTGGGACAAATACGGCGTCTATGCCTTGATCGCGGCGGGAGTGATCGTGGCGGCGGTGGCCGGCTTCAAGGCTTGGACCTATTGGCAGGAGCGCAAGGCGCAGGAAGCCGGCACTGAATTCAGCCAAGCGGTCACGCAACTCGAAGGCGGCGAAGCGGCCAAGGCGCGCGACGCTCTCAATGCCTTGGCCGAGAAGGGGCCACCCGGGTATAGCGTGCTCGCGCGATTCCAGCTCGCTGCCGCGGAGGCGCAAGCCGGAAATACCGATAAGGCGGTTGCGGACTACGATGCCCTCGCCACGGATTCCGGCACGGACAATATTCTGAAGGGACTGGCCACGATTCAGGCGGCGACGCTGCGACTTGACACCGCCGACTACGCGGAGATGGAGCGGCGCCTCAAAGGGCTGATCGAGGAGGGAAGCCCCTGGCGATATTCGGCGCGGGAACTGCTCGGGCTTTCGGCCTACAGGCTGAACAAGATGCCTGATGCCGAGAAACAATTCAGCACGCTCATCGCCGATCAGGGAACGCCTCAAAATTTGCGCGAACGTGCCGATATGTTGCTGGCGCTCATCGTAGGCGTGCCGCAGGCGTTGAGCACCACGGCGAAGTAGCGCTTAAAACGAAGGTGGCTCTAAAAGTGGGCCCGATTCGCATACGGGGAAGCGATAGTCATTTTTGGCGCGGGTGCCTTGCGGCGTTGCTCGTCGCGAGCCTCACTGCCTGCTCGGCTGGACTGCCCTCGCTGCCGAGCATCAAAAATCCCTTTAAGAAGAAGGAAGAGACGCTGCCGGGCGAGCGCATTGCCGTGATTACCGATCAGAGCCTCGAGGCCCCCGATCCCGCCGCCGCGGGGAAGCCCATAGCCTTGCCTCCGCCGGTGGCCAATGCGTCGTGGGCAGAGCCTGGGGGCAGTCCCTCCAACAGTCTCGGCCATCTTGCTCTCGGCGATCGCTTGAACAAGGCCTGGCGGGTGGATATCGGCACTGGCTCTTCATCCAGCGGACGCCTCAGCGCGGTCCCGCTTGTCGCCGATGGCAAGGTGTACACTCTCGATGCCGGGGGCACGGTATCGGCCTTCTCCGCCTCGGGGGGCGGTAAGGTGTGGGGCACGAGCGTGACGCCGAAGAACGAGAAGCGGGCGGAAGGCTTCGGCGGCGGTCTCGCGCTCGACAGCGGGCGGCTCTACGTCACCACGGGATACGGCACCGTCGTCGGCATCGACCCGGCGAAGGGAACCGTGCTGTGGACGCAGAAGGTCGGCGAGCCGGTGCGCTCATCGCCCACTGCGTCGGGCGGCAAAGTCTATTTCGTGTCGACCGATAGCGTGTTGCACTGCCTCGACGGCAATGACGGCCAGGAGCTGTGGACCGCGCGCGGCGTGCCTGAGCCGGCGACGCTGCTTTCCAATGTGAGCCCGGCGGTGGGGCAGGGGTTGGTGGTTGCGGCGTTCCCGGCGGGAGACATCACCGCTTTTGGGGTCGGCAGCGGGCAACCCGCTTGGCGAGAGTCGCTCGCACGCACCAGCGAGACGAGCGCCGCAGGCATTCTCGCCGATCCGGCGCGGCCGGTGATCGATAGGGGCGTTGTGTTCGCGGTCGGGCACGGCGGCAGGATGATTGCGGTGTCGGAATCGTCGGGCGAGCGGCTGTGGAGCAGGAACGTGACAAGCACGCAGATGCCGTATTCCGCCGGGGACGCCGTCTTCGTCGTCGACGTGAACGGCAAGCTGATGGCGCTTTCACGCGCCGACGGCAAGGTCCGCTGGATCACCCAGCTTCCCGGCACGGCGCGGTGGAATGGGCCGGTGCTCGCCGGCGGCAAGCTCTGGGTGGTCTCGACGGACGGCTCGCTCGTGGCGGTGGACGCGCGAAGCGGCCAGGTCGCAAGCACGACCCCTCTCGGCGCCAAGGTCTTCGTCTCGCCGGTTGTGGCCGGCGGCCGCATGTATATTCTGGCCGACAACGCCACGCTGATCGCTCTCAACTAGCATAGCCACGGGAGCGGTCAGGCTCGTCTCACGCTCCGGTCCCGCCTCATGCCCTTCACCATCGCCATCGTAGGACGGCCGAATGTCGGCAAGTCGACGCTTTTCAACCGGCTCGCCGGCAAGCGCCTGGCGCTCGTCGACGATCAGCCGGGATTGACCCGCGACCGGCGGGAGGCTGATACGGAGCTTGGAACAACCGCGGTCAGGCTGATCGACACCGCGGGGCTCGAGCACGGCGATGCGGGTCTCACCGCCCGCATGCGCGAGCAGACCGTGGCCGCCATCAAGCAGGCCGACCTCGTCGTCTTTCTAATCGATGCGCGGGCGGGCATTGTCGCTGCCGACGAGATCTTCGCAGAATTGGTGCGGGCATCGGGGAAGCCCGTGATCCTGGCCGCCAACAAATGCGAGGGGCGCGCGGCGGAGCCAGGTCTCTACGAAGCGTTTTCGCTGGGCCTTGGCGAGCCGCTGCCGATCTCAGCTGAGCACGCCCTCGGCATTGGCGAGCTGAGCGACGCCATCCAGCAGGCCGCCAGCAGTCAAGATGGCGGCGCTCAGATCGAGGAGGCGCCTGGCGAAGAGGACGAGGGTACCGCCCATCCGCTTCGCATCGCCGTGGTCGGGCGTCCCAATGTCGGCAAATCCACGTTGGTGAATACGATTCTCGGCGAGGAGCGCCTGATCACCGGACCTGAAGCCGGAATCACGCGCGACGCCATTGCCGTCGACCTCGAGCGGCAGGGCAGGGCGCTCAGGCTGTTCGACACCGCAGGCTTGCGGCGCAAGATGCGGATGGAAGGAACGGCGGAAGGGCTCTCCGTCGGCGACACCCTGCGTGCCATCAGATTTGCGGAAGTCGTCGTGCTGTTGCTCGATGCCGAGCGGCCCTTCGAGAAGCAGGATCTGCAGATCGCCGATCTCATTTTCGAGGAGGGAAGGGCCCTCGTCATCGCCGTCAACAAATGGGACCTGGTGCGAGCGCCGCAAGCGCGGCTCGCCGAGTTGCGAGAGACCTGCGAGCGGCTTCTGCCGCAGATCAAGGGCGTTGCCTTCGTCCCCGTCTCCGCGCTTACCGGCAAGGGCATCGATAAGCTCTTGTGCGCCGTGCTCGCGGCCGACGCGCTGTGGAATAAGCGGCTACCCACGCACGCGCTCAATCAATGGCTGAGAGAGGCGGTCGAAACGCATTCGCCGCCCGCGGTCTCGGGACGGCGCATCAAGCTCAGATACATCACTGAGAGCAATGCACGGCCTCCCACCTTCGTGCTGTTCTGCTCGCGTCCGAAGGCGCTCCCCGACTCCTATGTGCGCTATCTCGTCAATGCCTTGCGGGAGACATTCGACCTTCCCGGCGTGCCGATCAGGCTGCATCTGCGCAAGGGGGAGAACCCTTACGCCAAGGGAGAATGACGGCAGATGAGCGACGGCGCGACCGAAGTCTATTTCTACCATCTCGAGCGGCGGACGCTGGAGGAGGTGCTGCCAACGCTGCTCGAGCGCTCGCTGGAACGCGGGTGGCGCGCCACGGTCCAAGCCGCGAGCGAGGAGCGAGTCGAGGCGCTCGACACGCTGCTTTGGACCTATCGCGAGGAGAGCTTCCTTGCCCATGGCAGGGCGCGGGACGGCTTCGCCGAGGCGCAACCCATTTACCTTACCGCCGGCGGCGACAATCCCAACGGGGCGCAGGTTCGCTTCCTGGTCGACGGCGCGAAGCTTGACGATGCCGCGCCATATGCCCGTGTGGTTTACGTGTTCGACGGGCGCGATGAAGCTGCGGTGAGCCAGGCCCGCGCGGCGTGGCAGAACGCCAAGGCGCAAGGCTTGAGCGTCAGTTACTGGCAGCAGGATGCGGGAGGGCGCTGGCAGCAAAAGGCGTGACAGCGCCTTGTCGCTGTCATGGCTCGCCGCTATAAGCCCTCAAAACAATTCAAAGCCTTGAGGGACCCCGCCACCATGGCCATTGAGCGTACGCTTTCGATCATCAAGCCAGACGCCACCGAGCGCAATCTCACCGGGCAAATCATTGCCCGGCTCGAGGCTGCAGGTCTCCGAGTGATCGCGCAGAAGCGGATTTGGTGGAAGAAGAAGGACGCCAAGAAATTCTACGAGGTGCACAGGGGCCAGCCTTACTACAAGGACCTCATCGTGTTCATGACCTCCGGCCCCATCGTGGTGCAGGTGCTCGAAGGCGAGGATGCCATCGCCAAGAACCGCGAGGTGATGGGCGCGACCAACCCCGTCGATGCCGCGGCAGGCACCATCCGGAAGGATTTTGGCGTCAACCATCAGAAGAACTCGGTGCACGGCTCGGATAGCCCGGAAGCGGCGAAGAAGGAGATCGCCCTTTGCTTCAAGAAGGCCGAGATCGTGGGGTAGCACGGACATCGGGGCAGGCTGGCATGCTCAGATTTCGAGTCTACACGGCGGCGTGCGCCGCTATTTTTCTCACTGCATTAGCTGTCACAGTCACATCCGCGCAGGACAAGCGGGTTTCCGGCGCGGAACGCACCGCGCAGGCCTTGGAACGCATCCGCTCAGAGCCGCTCGCGCTTCGCGACTTCCTCAAGCGCATGCCGAAGGGCGCCGACCTGCACAGCCATTTGAGCGGTGCTGTCTATGCCGAGACGCGCTTGGGCTCGTTTCCCCGGAAGGCCTCTGCTGTCATGTGCGCCAGGCGGTCGAGGTCGCGGGAACCGACCGCATCGGCCATGGCGTGGATGTGATGTATGAGCAGGAACCGGAGAAACTGCTCAAGGACATGGCGGCAAAACAGGTGCTGGTCGAGATCAACCTCACCAGCAACGAGGATGTGCTCGGCGTGAGCGGCAAGAGCCATCCCTTCCCGATCTATTGCAAGTTCGGCGTGCCGGTGGCGCTCTCCACCGACGACGAAGGCATCGAGCGCATCGACCTCACCAACGAATATGTCCGCGCGGCCGAGAGCCACGATCTCAGCTACGCCGACTTCAAGCAGCTCGTGCGCAACAGCCTTGAATACAGCTTTCTGCCCGGCGTGAGCCTGTGGGCCGGTCCCGACTTTGCCCGTTTGGCCGATGCCTGCGGCGGCGACACCGCCGGCGCGGATAAGCCCTCCTCAGCCTGCGAGACGTTTCTCAAAGGGAGCGAAAAGGCTGAGCAGCAATGGGAACTCGAGAGGCGGTTTCAGGTTTTTGAAGCCGGTTGGGGCTGCGGCCTTCGACCACAACCTTTGCGCCGCGCTTCCCGAGGCTGCGTGTTAAAAGCAGAGCGGGGGAGGCAAGGAGAGTTGCCATGAGCATCATCGAGACCCGCGGCCACCAGATGTTTCCCGTGCTCGATCCCGGGCAAATCGAGACGGCGAAGCGGTTTGCCAGTGGTCCGCCCCGTGACTTCGCCCCGGGCGAGACCGTGTTCGATGTCGGCGAGCGCCATGCGCCGGCATGGCTCGTGCTCAAGGGCTCCATCGACGCGATTGGACGCGATGGCCACGGCCGCGAAACGCTCATCACGACCCATCACGCCGGACAATTTTCCGGCGAACTGAGCCAGCTCGCTGGGCGCCAATCGCTCGCCATCGGTAGGGCCGGCGCTGGCGGCGCGACGGCGATTCCGTTTGACGATGTGCATGTGCGCGCCCTGATGATCGGCTCGGCCGAAATCGGCGAGATCATGATGCGCGCCTTCATCCTGCGCCGGGTGGGGCTGATCGACGAGGGCCGCGCCGGCTCCACCCTTATCGGCACGCCGGGCACGCCCGATCTCGCGCGGATCGAGGGTTTTCTCGGCCGCAACGGCTATCCCTACACGGTGCTTGATCCTGCCGAGGACCTGGAGGCCAAGGCTTTGCTCGAACGCGCCGGCGTCTCCGACGACGAACTGCCGGTGATGTTTTGCCCGAACGGCCAGGTGTTGCGGCGTCCGACCGATGCGGAGGCCGGCGCCTGTCTCGGCATCACGCCGGAGCTCGATGCCGAGAAACTGTACGACGTCGCCGTTGTCGGCGCGGGGCCGGCCGGACTTGCCACCGCAGTGTATGCCGCCTCGGAAGGGTTGTCGGTGCTCGTGCTCGACGCCCGTGCCTTCGGTGGCCAGGCAGGCGCATCCGCCCGCATCGAAAACTATTTCGGCTTCCCAACCGGCATCAACGGCATGAAATTGACGGCGCGCGCCTTCAACCAGGCCCTCAAATTCGGCGCCGAGGTGGCCATCCCGCTGGAAGTGCGAAAGCTCGATTGTGGCGGCCAGGCCTCGCGCTCCTGTCATTCGCTCATGCTCGAACTCAATGACGGAGCGGCGGTGCGGGCCAAGACCGTGGTGATCGCCTCCGGCGTGCGCTACCGCAGGCCGGACATTCCAAACCTTGCCGATTTCGAGGGAGCCGGGGTGTCCTATTGGGCGACCTATGTCGAAGCGAAACTTTGCGAAGGCGAGGAGGTCGCACTCGTCGGCGGCGGCAACTCGGCGGGGCAGGCGGTGGCGTTTCTCGCGCCAAAGGTAAAGCATCTGCATCTCGTGGTGCGCGGCGACGGCCTTGAGGATTCCATGTCGCGCTATCTCATCGAGCGCATCGACGCGCTGCCCAACGTCACCTTGCACAAACGGACCGAGATCGTCGGCCTCGAGGGCGAGCCGCGAAAGCGGCTCACAGCGGCAACCTTCCGCGACCGGGACAGCGGCGAGACGCATCGCTGTCCGCTCCACCATCTGTTCCTGTTCATCGGCGCCGACCCCAACACCGCTTGGCTTGAGGATTGTGTGGCGGTAGACGGCAAGGGCTTCGTGGTGACCGGCGCGAGCATTATGGACGGCGCGAATGGAAGGTCGCGGGCGCTTTTGCCGCTCGAGACGAGCTGGCCCGGCGTCTTCGCCATCGGTGACGTGCGGGCGGGCTCGACCAAGCGCGTCGCCGCGGCAGTAGGCGAGGGCGCAGCGGTCGTGGCGCAAATTCACAGCGTGCTTGGCGGCGAATAGCGGGGCGCCGCGGCGATGAAAGCGCTACCGCTCGGCAAGGTCTATCAGCTAATGGAGCCGGGGCCGGTGGTCATGCTCACCACGGAAATTGCTTCGTCCTGGCACCCGCCGGCAACGTTCAGGAAACGTCTCGAGCGATCGAGAAGCGTTCCTGATCAGCGAGGAAACTTCGGCTGGGGTCGTGTCGTCACGTTGTGCAAGAAACGCTTCGAGCCGCTGCAGGTCGTCGATAGCAGCTGGCAACCAGACGATATTCACTGACGGGATCGAAACGGCCGGAAGTCGCGGGTTCCCCAGGTCTTGAGCCAGGCCTCGACTTCGTCCTGGGTATAGGACTCACCGACTCGCTCGAACTCCGCCCACCGGCGGTCGAGCTCACCGAGCGCCGCCTGACCGTACAAATCGTCGAAAAGGCGCACGGCATCGGAGACTATCGCTTCGGGTTCCGCCGCGCGCTCTTGCGCGAGGCGCCTTAGGATAGCGTCAGTGTCTGCGTCGATTTGAACCGCGCGTTTGGACATGCGCCATTCTCCGCTGCGCTTGCCATGTTGTCCACTGCTACCGGTCTAGCTCAGCGCGCGGATTTTGAAAGGCAGGCCGCCTTTGGGGCAGAGCGTCACGGTGGCGTGGATCTTCGCGGGCTGCGGCCCGACATACTCCGGCGTGAATTTGCGCAAGAGCTGCACCAGCGCCAGCGTGTTCTCGATCTGCGACAGCGCGCCGCCGATGCAGGCGCGTTTGCCGGCGGCAAACGGCAGGTACGAGTACTTCACCCGCTTCTTCGCCCGCTCCGGCGCGAAGCGCTCGGGATCGAAGGTCTCAGGCTCCTCCCAATATTTCGGGCTGTGATGGGCGATGTAGGTGAGGATCACCACCTTGTCGCCGGCCTTGATCTTGTGGCCGCCGATCTCGTCGTCGCCGGCGGCGATGCGGATCAGCGCCCAGATCGGTGGGAACAGCCGCATGGTCTCCTGGATCACCATGCGCGTGTAGGAGAGTTGCTGCACCTCGTTCCACTCGGGATCGCGCTCGCCGCACACGCGCCGCGCTTCCTCGCGGATGCGCTCGAGCGCCTCGGGATGCATCGACAAGAGATAGAGCGACCAGGCAAGCGTCAGAGCCGTGGTCTCGGTGCCGGCCCACAAATATTGCTTCATCTCGTCGATCACCTGCTGGCGATCGAATTCGGGGAAGTTCGGGTCGGCCTCGGCGTTCTCAAGCATGCGGTACAGCGTCTTCTCGCGATGCTCGAGCACGCCCGCGCCAATCACGGTGTCGGGGATCGAGCCCCATACCTTCATGGCCTGGGCAGCGCTTTCCTCCGTGATCTCCTCAAGCTCGCCGCGCACGTTCTTGAGGCGGATCGACTTGTGGTTCATCACGTCGGTGTAGGTCTTCACCTGCTTGAACACGAAATGCGGATTGAACGGCATGTCGCGGTCGAACAGCGCCTTGCACACCATGTCGGCGGCGAGCGTCCAGGTTTCCTCGACCATCTCCACGGTTTCGCCGGTCTCGGAGAATTTCTTCCAGCGCGCCATCTTGGCGCGAATGGCGTCCATCAGATAGGGGAAGTACACCTCGAACATGTTCGGGTGGAACGCAGGCTGCTGCGGCGCCCGGATTTTCTGCCAGAGCGCGCCGTCGACGGTGATCATGCTCTTGCCGAAGATCGGCCTGAGCCCGTCGAAATATTTGGTGTAGTTGTCGGCGTTCGACACGAGCACGCGCTCGGCATGGGCCGGCTCGCTCAGGAGGACGACCCGCTGGTTCTTCAGATTGATGGGGATCACACCCCCATATTTGTCGCTCAGCGCCATGAGAACCTGCATCGGGTTCTCTTGGTTGAGCAACGGCGTGAGCTTGAACCAGATGCTCTGCTCTTCGCCGAGGCCGTGTTCTGGAGAATAGGCGACGTTCATATCGGCCATTTTCCCCCAGGTCCCATGAGTGATGAGGCACGCGGCCGTTCGGCCAGCTGACAACCGCACAAAGTCGGGATTTGCCGGCCGCGAGATACGGCCAATTGCCTCTGTTTATCCTCAGTCTCTAGCATCCGGCGCTCGGCGTTGTCCATCTTTGGCGGCCAAATTCTGACTGCATCTTGTCGTGCGACAACCCGCCACGTCTAGACCATGATACCGGCGCCGTTAATGATTTCGATCAAGGTGGCGCGGCGAAGCGCCGTTTAGGCGAGCGGCGGCGAAAAAAGCGGGACTTGCGTCTGCTCGTTCGAATCAAACACACGCTCGCCTTTAACGAAGACCGCACCTGAAGCCACGAGCGCAAGCGCATGAGGATAAAGGTGATGCTCGGCTTCGAGCACCCGAGTCGCCAGCGTCTCAGCAGTGTCGCTGGCAAGCACCGGCACGGCAGCTTGCGCCACAATCGGCCCTTCATCCATCTCAGCGCGCACAAAATGTATGGTGCAGCCGCTGATCTTGCATCCTGCCGCGATGACGCGCTCATGCGAATGGAGCCCTCTGAAGGCAGGCAGCAGCGAAGGGTGAACATTGAGGTGGCGGTCGCGCCAGCGCTCAACGAAGCCCGCGGTGTGCAGCCGCATGAAGCCCGCGTTGCAGAGGAGCTCGACCTGGTTGTCGGTGAGCGCTGCGTCGAGCGCAGCATCGAAGTCTTCGCGCGTGGGGAAGTCCTTGTGGTCGATGGTGAGCGTGGGGATGAGCGCTGCTTCCGCGCGCAGCAATCCTTGCGCCTGCGGCACATTGGAAATGACGAGCACGATCTCGGCCGGATAGTCGCGCTTCTTGCAGGCATTGATCAGGGCCTGCAGGTTCGAGCCCCGGCCAGAGATGAGAACGCCGACGCGTTTCTTTTTGGTCATCGCGTGAGGCTTCCGATGAAGCGGACGCCGTGTTGGTCCTGGCGCAGGTCGAGGCGGCCAAGATGCCAGGGGCGCCCACCGGCTTCGCGCAAACAGGCTTCGACAGCGTCGGCCTTGGTGCGTGCGACGACGATCACCATGCCGACGCCGCAGTTGAACGTCCTGAGCATCTCGGCATCGTCGAGCGCCGCTTCGGCCTGCAGCCAACGAAACACCGGCAGCAGATCGAACGAGCGGAGATTGATCTCCGCGGCGAGCGAAGCTGGCAGCACGCGCGGGATGTTCTCGGTCAAACCGCCACCGGTGATATGAGCGAGCGCCTTGATCGCCTTCGTCTTACGCATGGCTTTGAGCAGGGGGCGAACATAGATGCGCGTCGGCGTGATCAAGGTTTCGCCCAGCGTCTTCCCCGGCGCGAAAGGCGCCGGATCGTTCCAGCCAAGACCGGACCGCTCCACCACGCGGCGCACGAGCGAGAAGCCGTTCGAATGGACGCCGGAGGAGGGGAGCGCGAGGATCGCATCTCCTGCCTCAAGATCGGTACGCGGCAGAAGTTCGGCGCGCTCGACGCCGCCTACGGCAAACCCGGCGAGGTCGTAGTCGCCTTCTGCGTAGAGGCCCGGCATCTCCGCGGTTTCGCCGCCGATGAGTGCGCATCCGGCCTCGCGGCAGCCTTCGGCAATTCCGGCAATGACGCGCTCGGCAACACTGACATCGAGCTTGCCGGTAGCGAAGTAGTCGAGAAAGAACAGCGGCTCGGCGCCCTGCACCACGAGATCGTTGACGTTCATGGCGACGAGATCGATGCCGATGCCGTCATGGGCGCCGGTCTCGATGGCGAGCTTGAGCTTGGTGCCGACGCCGTCGGTCGCGGCGACCAGAAGCGGGTCCTTGAAGCCGCAGGACTTGAGGTCGAACAGGCCGCCGAACCCGCCAATGCCGCCCAAAAGTCCGGCGCGGGCCGTCTTGGCGGCAAGCGGGCCTATCGCCTTGACCAAGGCGTTGCCCGCATCGATGTCGACGCCGGCGTCGCGGTAGGTGAGGGGAGCCTTGTCCTTGGATTTCGTGGGCACCCTGGAGCACTCGGGAGAGGCGGGGGTTAAAGCGCACCGGCATATCAAGCGGCGAGCCCGCGCCCGTCAAGGCCGATGGGGCGATTGGCCGGCCCTGTCGGCCCCGCGCCGGTCACATTTGCGCGCATCCTCGGCATCTGCTGAGATGGCCGCTGGCCAAGCAGAAAAGGTGAATAGTCTGCGGAATGCGAATGAGTGATCCAATGCGATTGGTGCTCGGCGCCTGTCTTGCGCTTTGTGTCGGGACGGCGCAGGCCGAGGAAACGCCCTACACGGTCTCCAAGATCGCCGTCGACGTCACCGCCAAGAACGCGGTCGCCGCCAAGGCGGACGCGATGGCCGAGGCTGAGAAGCGCGGTCTCAATACGGTGCTGCGGCGGATCGTTCCCTTCAGCTTCTATCCAAAGCTGCCTGACCTTCAACCAGAGCAGGTCGAAGGCGCGGTCAACAGCATCTCCATCCGCAAGGAGCAATATTCCACCACGCGTTACATCGCGACGCTGGATGTCATCTTCAATGAAGAGGCGGTGAAGCAGCTAGTCACGAGCCTTGGGCTGCCAACCAGCGAGGAGCAGGCGCCGACGATTTCCATCCTGCCGCTCGTCATCGAAGGGAACCAGGTGAAGAGCGGGGTCAACGACCCTTGGCGCCAAGCCTGGCTCAACCTCGACCTCACGCATGGGCTTACCCCTGCCACCGTCCTACAGCCGCGGCCAGGGCTTGAGCTTGGGATGGTCAGAGCGGTGCTGGCCGGAGACCAGAGCGCCTTTGCCGCGGTGCAGGGCGACTACGGGAGCGCCCCGCTGGTCATCGCCATCAGGCAGGCTGAAGATGGCGGCCAGTTCATCACCCGCCTTGCCGGCAGCGACGGCGTTGGCCGCATCAACTACGGACGGAGCGACAAATTCGACGGCGCGCCGCCCAAGGCCGTTGCACAGCAGGCCGCCTCCTTCGCCTATGCCGTCCTAGAGAACCGCTGGAAGGCGACGCAGGCGTCCCCGGAACAAGTGGCGCCGGTGCGATATGAGGAGGGAGTGCCGCCCCAAGCCGCCCCACAGCAAGGAGAGCCAGGGCGTATCGTGACCGCGGTCGTGCAGTTTACCGGCCTCAAGGAGTGGCAGCAGATCCGCGGGCGGTTGGCGCAAGTTCCAGGCCTTCAGGGGCTCGAGGTCAACTCGCTTTCGGCGCGGACGGCCTCCATCACCTTCGACTATGCGGGCTCCCTTGGTCGCCTGCAGAAGGTACTCGCCGACAGCGGGTTTTCCTTCGAGAACGGGGACGAGAATTTCGTCCTCCGTGTCCGCTGAGCCAAGCCTTCGATAGGGGTCATAAATCTGCTAAGTCTTAGGACTTCAATAGGTTGAGTCGACGTTCTAAAAAGCCTGGTGTAGGAGCGAAACTCCCGTGAACATCCCGAACACGCTGACCTTGGCGCGCATCGTGCTCGTGCCTCTGGTCATATGGCTGATCGTCACTCACGAGATGACCGCAGCTTTCGTGCTGTTCCTACTCGCCGGCGTGTCCGATGCCGCCGACGGCTACCTTGCCAAGCGCTTCCAATGGCGCACCGAGCTCGGCTCTTATCTCGATCCGATTGCCGACAAGCTGCTCTTGATGAGCATCTATGTGACGCTCGGGTTTTCCAATCATCTGCCGGCGTGGCTCGTGATCGCGGTGGTCAGCCGCGACATTCTCATCATCGGCGCCTTCCTGTTGTCATGGGTGCTGTCGCGGCCGGTGCCCGTCCATCCGCTCATGGTGAGCAAGGCAAACACGCTCGCGCAGATCGTGCTGGCCGGGCTGGTGCTTGCCGAGCTCGGGCTCGGGCTTGGCCTGGAAGAGCTGGTGGCGGTCCTCATTCCGGTGACCGGTACGCTCACCATCCTCTCTGCCGGTGCCTATTTCCTGGGATGGCTCAAGCATATGGCGAGCTATGAGCCTGCGCCTGCTCCCTTGCCGTCGCGCTCCGGCAAGTCGGTTCCGCTCAAAGGCCCGGATCAGTCGCGGGTCAGGGCTTCGTGACCGTCAAGCAGCTCAGTCTCGACCTGCCGCATCGCGCGGCGCTCGGCGCGGAAGACTTTCTGGTCAGCAAATGCAATCGGGGCGCCGTCAGGCTGATCGAACTCGTGGCCTGAGTGGCAGGACAACGCTCAGCTCCTCATCGGGCAGGCGGCAAGCGGCAAGACGCACCTTGCCCGTGTCTGGCAGGCACTTTCGGGCGCGCGGGTGGTAACGCCAAACGGCCTCGATATTGATTTGCTTAATACGATGAGAGAGGGGTCAACCCTCATCGTCGAGGATATCGATCGAGCGGGATATGACGAGAAGGCGCTGTTCCATCTCCTCAACCTTGCGCGCGAGAAGCGGCTGTTCGTGCTGCTCTCCGCAAGAGATGCGCCAAGCCGCTTCGATTGCGCGCTCCCCGACCTCAGGTCGCGGCTGAATGCGTTGCCGGCGGTGCGTATCGGCCCCCCGGATGACGCCCTGCTCAAGACCGTGATGCTCAAGCATTTCTCGGACCGTCAGCTTGCGATCGATCCGAAGGTGCTCGATTTTCTCGCGCTCCGCATCGAGCGGTCGCTTGCTGCTGCCGCGGTGGTGGTTGCGGCAATCGACCGGGCCGCGCTCGGATCGGGGCGCAAGATCAGCCGCCAGCTCGTGGCGGAGGTGTTGGGGACGGAGGTTTCGCCCGAATAGCGGGTCGGGCCGATTGGCCATCGCCGTAACGCAAGTGATACAGTTGCCAAGGTAACATCCGAGCGCGTGGCGCTGACAGACGACAAGAAAATGCGAAATTCACGAGGTTATTCATGACTTTACCGGAACAGCTGCAACCGGATGATGCGAGCGCCGGTGTTGCCTCATTCGGGCCGAGCCGGTTTTTCAACCGTGAACTGTCCTGGCTGCATTTCAACCGCAGGGTTCTCGAGGAAGCCGAGAACGAGCGCCATCCGCTGCTTGAGCGCTTGCGTTTCCTGTCCATCTCGGCGTCGAACCTCGATGAATTCTACATGGTGCGCGTGGCCGGTTTGCGCGGCCAGGTCGTCGCCGGCATCGATACGCCGAGCCAGGACGGGCTGACGCCGGCAGAGCAGCTCGACCGCATCAATCGCTTCGTTGCCGAGCTGACCGACGAGCAGCAGGAAAGCTGGGTCAAGCTCGAGGCGTTGCTGGCCGAGGCCGGCATCTACGTGCTTCAGGCCGATCAGTTGACCGACACCGAGCGCACCTGGCTAGAGGACCATTTCCTCAGCCACATCTTCCCGGTGCTCACGCCGATCGCCGTCGACCCCGCGCATCCGTTTCCCTTCATTCCCAATTTCGGCTTCACGCTGGGGCTCGAGCTCGTGCGCGAGGGGTCGTTGCGCACCATGCACGCTCTGATGCCGATCCCCTCGCAGCTCACGCGCTTCATCCAACTGCCTTCGGGCGGAGGGAGCGAGGGCGCGATCAGGTTCATCAGGCTCGAAACCGTGGTCGGCATTTTCGTGTCGCGCCTGTTCCCAGGCTACCGGGTCAGGAGCCAGGGCGCGTTCCGCGTGCTGCGCGACAGCGAGGTCGAGGTGCAGGAAGAGGCCGAGGATCTCGTGCGCCTGTTCGAATCGGCGCTGAAGAAGAGGCGCCGGGGCTCGGTGATCAGGCTCGAGATCGAGGCCTCGATGCCGGCACGCCTCCAGCGCTTCGTGATGAAGGAGCTCAAGGTCTCCGAGCGCGAGAGCTTCGTGCAAAAGGGGCTCATCGGCGTTACCGACACGGCTCAGCTCATCGCCGCCGATCGCCCCGATCTCAAGTTCCAGCCCTATCTCAGCCGCTTCCCGGAGCGCATCCGCGAGCATAACGGCGACTGCTTCGGCGCCATCCGCGAGAAGGACATCATCGTCCATCACCCATACGAGTCCTTCGATGTGGTGTTGCAGTTCTTGAAGCAGGCGACCGCCGATCCCGACGTCGTGGCCATCAAATGGACGCTCTACCGCACGAGCAAGACCTCGCCGATCATCGAGGCCCTGAAGGACGCGGTGGAAGCCGGGAAGTCGGTCACCGCCGTGGTCGAGCTCAAGGCCCGCTTCGACGAGGAAGCCAACATCAAATGGGCGCGCGATCTGGAAAGCGCGGGCGTGCAGGTGGTGTATGGCTTTATCGAGCTCAAGACCCACGCCAAGTTGAGCCTGATCGTACGGCGCGAGGGTGGCGATCTCGTCACCTACTGCCATGTCGGCACCGGCAACTATCACCCGGTCACCGCCAAGATCTACACCGATCTGTCCTTTTTCACCGCCGAGCGCACCATCGGCCACGATGTGTCGCGCATCTTCAATTTCGTCACCGGCTATGCCGAGCCGGCCGAGCTTGAGGCCATGGCGGTCTCCCCGCACGGCATCAGGGCGCGCATCCTCGACCATATTCGCGAGGAGATGTATCACGCCAAGGCCGGGCGACCGGCGGCGATCTGGATGAAGATGAACTCGCTCGTCGACGCCGAGATCATCGATGCGCTCTACGAGGCAAGCCAGGCCGGTGTGGAAATCGATCTCGTGGTGCGCGGCATTTGCTGCCTGCGGCCTGGCGTGCCGCATCTCTCCGAGACCATCCACGTGAAGAGCATCGTCGGGCGCTTCCTCGAGCATTCACGCATCTTTTGCTTCGGCGCCGGCCACGGCTTGCCGAGCCGCAACGCCACCGTCTATATCAGCTCGGCCGATATGATGCCGCGCAACCTCGATCGCCGGGTGGAGGCCATGGCCCCGATCAAGAACCCGACGGTGCACGAGCAAATCCTCGACCAGATCATGGTGGCAAACCTCAAGGACAATGTGCAGAGCTGGCGGGTGAGGCCGGATGGAAGTTCGGAGCGAATCCGGCTAGGGATGGGACAGGAACCGTTCAGCGCGCAGGATTATTTCATGACCAATCCGAGTCTCTCGGGCCGCGGCACCTCGCTCAAAGAGAACATGCCGCCGCGCTTCGCGCGCTTGGTCGAATCTAGTTGAAGTCCGGCGAGTAGCCCCCGTCATGGCGCGCAGAAATGAGCTGAGCCCCGTCGCCGTGGTCGACATCGGTTCGAACTCGGTGCGGCTCGTGGTCTATGAAGGCGCGACCCGGGCACCCACCCCGCTGTTCAACGAAAAAGTGCTGTGCGGCCTGGGGCGCTCGATTGCCACCACCGGGCGGCTTGGCGCCGACGCCGTGGCGCGTGCGTTGCGGGCGCTTCGCCGCTTTCGCGCGCTGATCGACCAGATGGGCGTGAGCAGGGTCGAGGCGATCGCCACGGCGGCGGCGCGCGAAGCCGAGAACGGGCCTGAGTTCATCGCTCAAGCCGAGCGCATCATCGAAGTGCCGATCAGGGTGCTGACCGGCACCAAGGAAGCTGAGCTCGCGGCCGTCGGCGTCATCGCCGGCATTCACGACGCCGACGGCTTCGTCGGCGATCTCGGCGGCGGCAGCCTCGAGCTGATCGACGTGCGCAAAGGCAAACTCGGCGATGCCGCGACGCTGCCGCTTGGCGGTCTGCGGCTGATCGATGCCTCAGGTGGCAATTTGAAGAGGGCGCGAGAGATCGTCGACGCCGAGCTCGCCAAGGTCGATTGGCTGGACAAGGGCAAGGACCGTGACTTCTACGCCATCGGCGGAACGTGGCGGGCGCTTGCGCGCTTGCACATGACGCAGACCAATTATCCGCTGAACGTCGTGCACAACTATCGCATCGACGCCGCCGAGGCGCTCAAATTCGCAAGCCTACTCGACCAGCAGTCGCCAAGCTCGCTGGCCGGCATCCGGGACATCTCCGGCGCGCGGCGCGAGACGATCCCCTATGGCTCGCTGGTGCTCGAACGGTTGATCAGGCAAGTGAAGCCCCGCGCCGTGGTGATCTCGGTGTTCGGCATCCGCGAGGGTCTGTTGTGCACCATGCTGAGCGAAGAGGAGCGGCGGAAGGACCCTCTACTCGCCGCTTGCGACGATCTCGCCCGCCGCCGCTCACGCTCCATCGACTCGGCCTACGAGCTTTGCTTCTGGACCGATGCGCTGTTCCGCGCGCCCGGACCAACCGAGACGCCGGAGCAGCGGAGGCTGCGCCATGCCGCTTGCCTCCTGTCCGACATCGCCTGGCATGCTCATCCGGATTATCGCGGCATTCAGAGCTTGAACCTTGTGGCCCACGGCAATTTCGTCGGGGTCGATCATCCGGGCCGCGCGTTCCTCGCGCTTACCGTCTACTATCGCAACGAAGGCACGCTGAAAGACGAGCTGAGCCAAAGCCTGATCGAGCTGGTCGACAAGGACATGCTGAAGCGCGCGCGCATCCTTGGCGCCGCCTTCCGTGCCGCCCACATGGTGTCGGCCTCGATGCCTGGCGTGCTCACCAACACGCCGATCGGCTATGAGGGCAACCGGCTGGTTTGGACCTTGCCTGATCCCTATTCCAACCTCGAAGGGGAGCGCGTCGACCGCAGGTTCAAGGTGCTGGCCGACCTGCTCGACCGGGAAGCTGAAATCCGCGTCGGCCCCTCATTTCAACTCGCAGCAAGCTGAGTCTCAACTTGCTGGACGAGGCCGCTTTTCCCAAATCATATGCTATGAGAAAAGGCGCCAACCTTTGGCGCCTTCAGAAGCCCACCGTTAGGCCGCTAAGCTCCTAGAATGGCAGACGATATCTATTCAGTTCTCGGCGTGGCGCGCACCGCGAAGGCTGAGGACATCACCAAGGCCTATCGCAAGCTCGCCAAGAAGCTGCATCCCGACCTCAATCCGGGAGACAAGGCGGCCGAGGACAAATTCAAGCAGGTGACTGCCGCCTACGACATTCTTGGCGATGCCGAGAAGCGGCGCCGCTATGACGCTGGCGAGATCGACGCGAGCGGGCAGGAGCGTCCGCAGCAGCGTTACTATCGCGAATATGCCGGCGGGGAGGATGGAGCGCGCTACCGCTCGACTGCCGGTTACGAGGATCTTGGCGGCTTCTCCGATCTGTTCGGCGATCTGTTCGGCAGAGGAGGCGGTGCGCGCGGCGCCGGCGGTCAGCGCTTCGCCATGCGCGGACAGGACGCGCAATACCGGCTCGAGATCGATTTCCTCGAGGCGGTGAACGGCGCCAAGAAACGCATCACGCTCCCAGACGGCGGCACCCTCGACGTGACCATTCCGGCGGGGGTCGAGGCAGGTCAGGTGATGCGGCTCAAGGGCAAGGGCATGCCAGGCCTTGGCGGCGCCGAGTCGGGTGATGCGCTGGTCGAGATCCTGGTCACGCCGCACTCCGTGTTCAAGCGCGAGGGCGACGACATCGTGGTCGAGGTGCCGATCAGTTTCGATGAGGCCGTGCTCGGCGGCAAAGTCGAGGTGCCCACCATCACCGGCAACGTCTTCGCCACCGTTCCGCCTGGCACCAACACCGGCAAGACGCTGCGGCTGAAGGGGCGCGGCATCAAGCGCAAGAACGGAAAGCTTGGTGACGAGTTAGTCAAGCTCACTGTAGTGATGCCGGACAGGATCGATGAGGATTTGAAGGCCTTTGCCGAAGAATGGCGCGGCAAGCACCGCTACGATCCGCGCCGCAAGCATAGAGAGCAGGCCTGATGTTGAGCGAACGCGACATCGTGTCTCGCGTGCAGCACGTCACCGTGACGCGCTTAAGGGTCTGGGTGCGGCAAGGCTGGATCAGGCCCGTCGCCAAGGAGAGCCAAGGCTTCTCCGAAGCCGACATGGCGCGCGTGGCGCTGATCCGCGACCTCGAGGACAAGCTCGGCTTCGATGAGGAGCAGGTGCCGGTGCTGCTTAACCTGATCGATCAGATCCATGGGCTGCGCGCCGAGTTGAAAACCATGCTCGATGCGCTCGAGGCCTTGCCCGAAGAGGTGCGTGCCACGGTGAAGCTGCGCATCACTAAGCGCAAGCCGAAGTCCCGCGGATGACGCGCTACCCTCTTGTGGTGGTCGCCTTTATCGCCGTCGTTGGTCTCTTGACCTTTGCCAGCGTGCGGTTCGGTCTCGGCAGGTTGCCCGGCGACATCATCGTCGACCGCGACGGCTTCGTGCTCTACCTGCCGATCACCACCTCAATCCTCGTGAGCCTGCTGCTTTCGCTCATTCTTTGGCTGGTCAGCCGGTAGCACCGTCACTTCGCCCTTGCGGATGATCAGGGCAAGCTCGCCGCGCTTCAAGGCAAGCGCGTCGTCGCCGAACAGCTTCCGCCGCCAGCCGCGCAGAACCGGCACGTCGATGTCGTCTGAGCGGGCGATCTCTTCCAGCTCGTCGCTGGTCGCGATCAGCTTCGGCGCCACGCCATGCTTCCCGGCGGTCGCCTTGAGCAGCACGCGCAGGAGGTCAACCACGGCTTGCGCCTCGGGCGGCATCGGCTCACCGCGCTCGATCGGCGGGATGGTCTTTGGATCGCGCTCGAGCCCCTTTGACACCGCCTCGAGCACGGCGCGGCCGCGCATGGAGCGGGCGAAGCCGTTGTGCAAGGTCCTGAGCGAGCCCAGATCCTCGGTTGTGCGAGGCGCCTGGCTCGCGATGTCATAAAGCGCCTCATCCTTCAGGATGCGGGCGCGCGGCACGTCCTGGGTCTGCGCCTCGCGCTCGCGCCAGGCGGCGAGCTCCATAAGCACGGCCAGAGACTTCGGCGTCTTGATGCGCATCTTGAGCCGCTTCCAGGCGTGCTCGGGATGCAGCTCGTAGGTTGCAGGGTCGGTGAGCACTGCCATCTCTTCGTTGAGCCAGCTTGCGCGCTCGGACCGGTCGAGCTGGCTGCGGAGCTTGGGGTAGAGGTCGCGCAGATGCTCAACGTCACCGAGCGCATAAGTGTACTGGCGCTCGGAGAGGGGGCGTCGGCTCCAATCGGTGAAGCGCGAGGTCTTGTCCAGGTTGCGGCTCAACAGCCGCTTCACCAGCATGGAGTAGCTCACCGCCTCGCCAAAGCCGCAGACCATGGCGGCAACTTGCGTATCGAAGATCGGACGCGGGATGACCCCGGCCAAATGATGGACAATTTCAATGTCTTGGCGGGCAGAATGGAAGACCTTGAGCACCTGCTCGTTGACCATCAGATCGAAGAAAGGCTGAAGGTCGATTCCCGGCGCGAGGCTGTCCACCAGGACCTCGGTGCCGTTCGCCGCCATCTGAATGAGACAGAGCCGGGGCCAAAAGGTCTGCTCGCGCATGAACTCGGTGTCCACCGCCACAAAAGGCGCAGCGCCAAGCCGCGCGCAAGCCTCGGCCAGGTCATCGGTACGGGTAACGAGATGCATCGGGTGCGGATATAGCTTAAGGCACGGCTTGAGGCCAAGTGCGCCGATCGACGTCAATCGACTTACCCCGTACTTTGATCGCCGGGCTCCCTACGGTTCGGTAGCACCGACCGTAGCGAGCCGGGGCAGCGGTTGTGTGACGCGGTTACTGGCAGAGGCGGCGATGGGCCGCTGTGCTCATGGCTCTTGGCTAAGCCGATCGCTCAAACACGCGCTTGTTGCGATGACTTTACCTGATCGGTTGCTTGCTCGATGCTCGGCCGCGCGTGGTCGGCGACCGACATGTGCAAGAGCGAGGACACCAACGAGAAGAGTGCCACGAGCCCCGCGAGCGCCCAGGCCTCAAGGGGCAAACGCGTTCTTACGGAAGGCTCCCAACAATCCTAAACATTGAAATTCTCCCTCAATGTGCCGCATGGCCAATAAACTTGGCTGCTCTCGCTTTGTTCCGAAGCCGCCGCTTGCCTTGACAAGGCGGGTCGTCCCATGCGCTCTTCCGGCGCGATCCTCCCATCCCACTTTTGTCCTTTCAGTCATGCACCCCTATCGCACCAAAACCTGCGGCGAGTTGCGGAAAGAGAATGTCGGCCAGACCGTCAGGCTCTCCGGCTGGGTGCACCGCGTGCGCGACCATGGCGGGTTGCTGTTCATCGATCTCCGCGACCATTACGGCATCACCCAATGCGTGGTGGACCCGGCCTCGCCGGCCTTTGCCGAGGCGGAGAAGCTGAAGCCGGAATGGGTGGTGCGCGTCGATGGCGAGGTCGTCGCCCGCTCAGCCGAAACCATCAATCCAACTCTGCCGACGGGAGAGGTTGAAGTCAGGGCCAAGGCGATCGAGGTGCTGTCGGAGGCGAAGGAGCTGCCTCTGCCGGTGTTTGGCGAGCCCGACTATCCGGAGGAGACGCGGCTCAAATACCGCTTCCTCGATCTCCGCCGCGAGAACCTGCACGCCAACATCATGAAGCGGCAGGCGATCATCTGGTCGTTGCGGCACCGCATGCGCGAGGCCGGCTTCTTCGAGTTTCAGACCCCGATCCTCACCGCCTCCTCGCCTGAGGGGGCGCGCGACTATCTCGTGCCGAGCCGCGTGCATCCGGGAAAATTCTACGCGCTGCCGCAGGCGCCGCAGCAGTTCAAGCAGCTGATCATGATCGCCGGCTTCGATCGGTACTTCCAGATCGCGCCCTGCTTCCGCGACGAGGATGCCCGCGCCGATCGTTCGCCTGGGGAGTTCTACCAGCTCGATCTGGAAATGAGCTTCGTCACGCAAGAAGACGTATTCGACACGGTCGAGCCGATCATACGCGGGCTGTTCGAGGAATTCGGCGGCCACAAGGCGGTGACGCAGAAGTTTCCGCGCATCGCTTACGCCGATGCGATGCGCAAATACGGCACCGACAAGCCTGACCTGCGCAACCCGATCGAGATGCAAGACGCGACCGAGCACTTCCGCGGCTCCGGCTTCAAACTGTTCGCCCGCATGATCGACATGGACGCAAACACGCGCATCTGGGCGATCCCGGTGCCTGGCGGAGGCTCGCGCGCCTTCTGCGACCGCATGAACGCCTGGGCGATCTCGGAAGGCCAGCGTGGCATGGGCTATATCAGCTTCGAGAAGGCGGCGAGCGGCACCGCCGCTGAGGCCGATCCTGCGGGCAAGGGACCGATCGCCAACAATCTCGGTCCGGTGCGCACCAAGGCGATCCGCGAGCAACTCGGCTTGAGGGGTGGCGACGCCGTCTTCTTCGTCGCGGGCATGCCTAAGGAGTTCGTCGATTTTGCAGGTCGCGCGCGCACCAAGCTCGGCTCCGAGCTCGGCCTCATCGCTGCCGATCGCTTCGAATTCTGCTGGGTGGTCGATTTTCCCATGTATGAGTGGAACGAGGAGGAGGAGAAGATCGACTTCTCCCACAATCCGTTCTCCATGCCGCAAGGCGGGCTCGAAGCGCTCGAGACAATGAAGCCCGAAGAGATCCTCGCTTATCAATACGATCTCGTCTGCAACGGCGTGGAGCTGTCCTCGGGCGCCATCCGCAATCACAAGCCAGAAATCATGGAGAAGGCCTTCGCCATCGCCGGGTATCCGAAGGATGGGCTCGAGCAGCGCTTCGGCGGCATGTTGCGTGCGCTGCAATATGGAGCGCCGCCCCATGGCGGCATCGCGCCCGGCATCGACCGCATCGTCATGCTGCTTTGCGGCGAGGAGAATCTGCGCCAGGTGGTCATGTTCCCGATGAACCAGCAGGCAGAAGATTTGCTTATGGGCGCACCTTCCGAAGTGAGCGACAAGCAGCTGAAAGAGCTACATATTCGGCTCGCCCCGCCGCCCAAGAAGCAGTAAAAAAATTTCTCAACCAAAACGCCAGATTGCCGCGGCGATGGCCACTATGGGCAGTTGCCGCCAGGCCGATTCCTTTCTTATGCTTGGGCGCGGCAGTTAAGCCCCTTTTGCCAGAGCCGTGCCGCACGCCATTGGAGGGTAGTATGGTCGATGGTCTGATGCGCGGCCCTATCGTTGCAGGGCTTCTCGTTCTCGCGGCCGGCGGCGCCGAGGCTGCACCGGCCGGTACGCTGAATACCGACGCCTTCCTCGCTGCCTGCGTCGCCGATCCCGTGGTCACCGACGAGCCGGGCTTTGCGGCAAGCGGGGGCAAGGCCACGCCGCAACTCTACTGCGAGTGCATCGCCGGAAAGTTCAAGGATAAGAAGATCAGCCAGTCCGACGTCGACATGATGACCAAGATGCACAAGGACGAGATCACCGACGAGGACGCGGCGAGCTATCCCACGCTCGAAGATCTGATGGCAAAAAACGAAGGCTTCGAGGACGAGTGCAAGACGAGCCTCGGCATGCCGCAGGGCGACGACGACAAAGAAGAACCTCCTACGAACGAGGAAGATATCCCGCAGGACGAATAAGCTCCCGCGGTCTATCGAGGAAATACGTCGTACCGCCGCCAGAAATCGATCGTCGCGTTTCTCAGCGTGAAATAGCAATTGAAGCCGCAAGGGACCCAGGTCCCTCCCGGTAGCCGCACCTCATCTCCGCGCGGCCCGCTGCGGACCGGGGCCGAAATCGTCTCGGAAGGATATAACTCGCTCTGCACGGTAACGAGAGGATAGGCGGGATCGGTAACCGCCTGCCGCCATCGCTCAGCGTTCGCAGGTCCGCCGAGAACGCTCACGCCGAGCGCGACCACGCCGGTGGCGATCGCGACAGTGTTTACCGCCTTCATGGCGCGGTTCCCCCCGCTCGCCCGATTTCGAGTCGAGCATAGGACGCGAGGAGAGGAATTGAAAGGCGGCAAGCATGGAACTTTCGGAGGCCAACGAGCCTTCCTAGCGCTGGGAGGAGGAGCGCCATGGGCTTGAGCGAGCGCGTGTTCCTTTATTGCGAGCGGGGCAGGAGCGAAGCGCTCTTCGCCGAGCCGATCAACGCCGCGAGCAATGCAGCCTTTTTGCTGGCGGCGCTTGTCACGCTCCTGCTGTTGTTGCGCCGGCCGAAGGAGATGCGGAGCGCCGACCAATACCTCTTCATCGCGCTTGTCTTCGTGATCGGGCTCGGCAGCCTCGCCTTCCATCTTTTGGCCGACCGCGCGTCGTTGCTCGCCGACGTCATTCCCATCGACCTTTTCATGCTCGTCTATCTCGGCTTTGCGCTGAACCGCTTCCTCGGCGTGCCTCCGGGCTGGACCGCGCTCACTTTGATCGGCTTTGCCGCAATCGTGTTCCTCACCATGCAGCTCAAATGCTGGAGCGGGGGCATCGGCTTCCCAGGTTCTGAGGTCAGCGGCGCGTCCGAGTGCCTTAACGGCAGCCTCGTCTATCTGCCGGCGTTGCTCGCCATGGCGGTCGTCGGAGGATTGCTCGCCGAGCGGAAGCATCCGGCTGCCCCCTTCATTCTCTGGGCGGCGTTGATCTTCGCCATCTCGGTGACGTTCCGCTCCCTCGATCTTGCGCTGTGCGACGCCTACCAGATCCAAGGCCGCAAAATCGGCACCCATTTCGCCTGGCATCTGTTGAATGGGCTGGCGCTGTTCCTCCTGCTCAGGGCGAGCCTCGAGGCCGTGCCACGCCAGCCGGCAGGATTCCTGACGAACGAGACTCGCGGGCGGCTTAGCCAACCCGCGATCCCGTGACGTCACGACTCGGCTAGATCTTCCCGAGCAGCAGCAAGATCAAGAGGATAATCAGGATCAGGCCGACGATGCCGGACGGACCGTAGCCCCAGCCCCGGCTGTGGCCCCAGGTCGGAATGACGCCGAGCAGGATCAGAATGAGAATGATGATCAGGATTGTGCCGAGTGACATGTGCATTCCCCCCAATTGCGATGGCTGAGTTTAGTGCCTGAGCGAGCAAGGCCGGTAGGAAAACTTTAGCCGTCGCGGCTTTTGTCCCGCCTGTTTCGCGTTGATTGGGAAGTGCAAAGGCGCGCAAACGGCTCAGCCCCGGGCGGCTTCGCGCACCGCTTCCACGATGTCCTCGGCCCGCATGCGGTGGCGGAAATCGGGGTCGACGAAGCGGGCTTTGACCCGGCCGTCGCCGACCACGAGGGTGGCAGGGATGGGCAGGAACCAGCGCCATTTCCCTGGAATTGGGCAAGGTCGATGCAGAAGCCCCGGTACATGTCCATGATCTTTTGGCCGACCCAGAACATGAGCCCCAGACTGAGGGCATAGCCGAGATCCATGTCGGTGAGCACGCGGAACGGCACCCTGCGCGTTGCCTGAAGGTTGCGCGCATATTTGGCGGTCTCCGGCACGATGGAGACCACCTCTCCTCCAGCCGCGACGATTTCGGGATGGGAGCGGGCGAGTGAATGAAGCTCGAGCCCGCAATAGTCGCACCATGGCCCGCGGTTGAAGCTGATCACGAGCGGGCCGTTATCGAGCAGCGCGGCAAGCTCGACGAGCTTCCCTTCGCTGTCGGTCAGGCAGAACGCAGGCAAAACCTCTCCGACCGCTGGCACCTGATTGCTGGCCTGGATATTGTCGGCGATGCGGGCAACGAGCCGATCGTAGGTCGACTCGAGCTCGGGAAGCAGCTCGCGCGACTCCCCGAGATAGAGCTTGAGCCGCTCGGGCAACGGGGCTTCGAGACGGTCGGCCTTCGGAAACGCTTCCGCGAGCGCCTGGTCGATGGATTTCGCCTGGTTCAACGGCGCCTCCGGGGGCAGCGGGACATGGGCTCAATGTGCATTGTGCTTAAGCAATGCCTGGGCCGCCTAATCGTTACGAACGGGGCTGATTTCGGCCATTTGAGCGCGGAGGCCACGGCCCGCAAGTCAGAAATATGAAAGGCCGGGGCGCTTTCGTCCAGTCCCCTTTTGTCTGCGTCGCTTAGGCTTTCGCGGAGCTCGCCAAAGTCATGGACCTTCTCCTTCTTGCTGATCGACAAGTGCGCAGCGCCTCCGTAGGCTGATGCGATTGCCGGCCTCGAGAAGCCGGCTGAGCAAGTCTCTAAGGAGGGCTCGAGGCATGAACGATCAGCCGGCACGCGAAACTTTCTTCGGCGGGTGTCCCCATGACTGCCCCGACACTTGCGCCATGATCTACGAGGTGGAGGACGGCAAGCTCGTGGAGGTGCGCGGGAATAAGGACCACCCGATGACGCGCGGCACCCTTTGCGTGAAGCTGAAGGACTACCACGACCATCACTACAACCCCGACCGCGTGCTCTATCCTCTGCGCCGTTCAGGGCCGAAGGGCTCGCGCCAATTCACCCGCATCTCCTGGGACGAGGCGATCGCCGAGATCACCTCGCGCTGGAAGGACATCATCGCCGAATACGGCAGCCAAGCGATCATGCCGTACTCTTATCTCGGCAATGAGGGGCTGGTGCAGGGACTGACCGCCGGCGACGCTTTCTTCAACAAGCTCGGCTCGACGGTAAACGAGAAGACCTTCTGCGCCTCCGGTTCCTCTACCGCATGGCTGCTGACCGTCGGCCCGACCGGCGGCGTCGATCCCGAGAGCTTCGTCCATTCGAAATATATCGTGATCTGGGCGTGCAACTCGATCTCGACCAATCTGCATCATTGGCCCTTCGTGCTCGAAGCGCGCAAGCGTGGCGCCAAGATCGTGGTGATCGATGCCTACCGCTCGCGCACCGCCAAGCAGGCCGACTGGCACATCATGCCGAAACCCGGCACCGACGGCGCCTTCGCCATGGGCGTGATCGCCGCGATGGTCGACAACGGCCTTGTCGACCGCGAGTGGGTCGATGCTCACACGGTCGGCTTCGAAGAGCTCGCCGAGCGCGCCAAGCAATTCACCCCTGCTTACGTCGAGCGTGTCACCGGCGTTCCTGCGGCTGATGTTGCCCGCTTTGCGCACGACTTCGCCAAGGCTCAGCCTTCCGTCATCCGCATGGGCGTGGCGCTCGAGAGGCATGCTGGCGGCGGCCAGACCATCCGCGCCGTGTGCGCCATTCCGGCGCTCGCCGGCTCATGGCGCCGTGTCGGCGGCGGACTGTTGCAGATGCCGCTTTGGGAGTTTCCGGTGGATTGGCAGCGCGTGTCGCGGCCGGATTTCATCAGGCCTGGCACGCGTGTGGTCAACAACCTGCAGCTTGGACAGGCGCTGACCGGCGAGATGAAGCTCGATCCGCCGATCATGGGGCTTTACGTCTACAACACCAATCCGGTGAGCCAGGCGCCGCAGACGAACAAGATCGTGAAGGGACTGTCGCGCGAGGATCTGTTCTTCGTGACGGCGGAGCACTTCGTGACCGACACCGCGGCATATGCCGACATCGTGCTGCCCGCGACCATGGCCGGAGAGCACGACGACATGATGTTCTCCTGGGGCCATTTTTATTTGACCATCAACGAGAAGGCGATTCCGCCTTGCGGCGAGGCCAAGTCCAACGCCGAGATCTTCCGCCTGCTCGCCGCCGGCATGGGCTACGACGATCACCAGTTCAAGATGGGCGATATGGAGCTTGCTGAGCACTATGTGAAATGGGACGCGCCGCAGATGGCCGGCGTCGGCATGGAGCACTTCCGCAAGCACGGCTATTTCCATCTTGCCGTCGGCACGCCTGACGACCGGCTGCCGCACGCCAACGGCAATTTCCCGACGCCGTCAGGCAAAGTCGAGTTCATGGTCAAGGACGCCAAGAACTTCGTCGCTCCGCCGTTCCGCATGATGTACGAGGCGATGCAGTCGGGAGAGGACGTCGATCCGCTGCCCGGCTACGTGCCGCCGCGCGAGAGCCCTGAGAGCGATGCCGCGCGCGCCGCCAACTATCCGCTCAACATCATCTCGCCGAAGAGCCACGGCTTCCTCAATTCCTGCTACGCCAACGAGCCGCACAAGATCAAAGGGCAGGGCGAGCAATTCGTGATGCTGAGCCCGAAGGATGCGCAAGCGCGCTCGATCCGCGAAGGCGATCCGGTGCGCGTGTTCAACGACCGCGGCGACTTCGAGGGCTTTGCCCGTGTCACCGACGACGTGCAGGAAGGCGTGATCGTGGCCACGCTCGGCTATTGGCGGAGCCTCAACCGCTCAGACGGTTCGGTGAACTCGATCTCCTCCGATGCCTTTTGCAGCCTCGGCCGAGCGCCGACCTTCTCCGACAATCTGGTGCAGGTCACCCGCGTGAACTGACGGAGTCTTCGACGCGCCGTCGTCACTCGGCCGCGACGCCCGCTCCGGCGTCAGCCTTCACTTCCTGCAGGACGGTGAAGCCCTCAAACTCCGGATGGCCGAGATAGAGCGGCTTGCCGGCACCAGCGCCGGCATGGGCTTTGCGGAAAGCGTCCGACCGCGTCCAAGCCTCGAAGTGCTTTTGCGAGCGCCATACGCTGTGGGAAGCGTAGAGCACGTGGTCGTCTTTTTCCGGGCCTTTGAGCAGGTGGAAGACCATGAATCCCGGCACCTGCTCAAGATGCGTCTGGCGCGTCAGCCAGACCTGCTCGAAGTCGCGTTCCGATCCTTTGTGTACCTTGAACCGGTTCATTGCGATAAACATGCCATACTCCTTACCCCGGACCCCAGAGAATAGCGAAATGGGCGGCGGTTGCCATTATTTTGCAACGAATTTAGCAAGCGACAACAAGCGCATTCGCAACTTGCTGCCATATAGATGCGTTATCGCACCATTCCCGCCAAGGAGACATGCACATGGATAAGGACGTAAAGGACCGCCGCAAGGCGCCGCTCCAGACCCCCACCGATCTCGGCAGCAATGCCAGCCGCGATATCACGGCGTCGCTCAACGTGCTGCTCGCAGATGTGTTCGCGCTTTATTTGAAGACCAAGAACTTCCACTGGCACGCCAGCGGACCGCATTTCCGCGACTATCATCTGATGTTCGATGAGCAGGCCGACCAGATCTTCGCCACCACCGACGATATCGCCGAGCGGGTGCGCAAAATTGGCGGGCTCACGCTGCATTCCATCGGTGAGATCGCCCGGCTCAAGCGCATCCCTGACAACGACGCCGACTATGTCGATCCGCTCGACATGCTGGCCGAGCTCCGGTCCGACAACCAGGCGCTGATCACCGCCTTGCGCGAGGCTCACGCGCTTTGCGACGAGGAAAACGACGTGGCGACTGCGAGTCTGATCGAAGTGTGGATCGACCAGGCCGAACGGCGCGTGTGGTTCCTCTATGAGACGGCCCGCCGCGGCGCTCCTGGGCATTGAGCCACGGACTCTGGCGGTAGCAGGTGGTTCTAGTTAGGCTGGACTAGTGGCTTGGCGAAGAAGGGCATTCCCCACATGAAATCAGTTTGGAGGGCTCTTAAGGCTGGCTTCACCGCGCTTCCATGGAACCAGTCTTTTTGGGGGACACCGCTCGCGCTTTGCGTATAACCCACCTCGCTGAGCGTATCATAACTGAATACGCCGAGAGCCGGGGCTGTGTGATCGGGCTGACCGGCGGGGACCATTATCGAAGCGCGGGCGTGGCAGCTGACGCAGCTTGACGTCGCCATGAAACCGCCTTCGGTCACCGAATTCCCCAATCTGGTTGGCCTGCCCATCATATTGGTGAAGTTTACTTGCGTACCCTTCAACCTGTAGCTCAGCCAACCCTTATCGCTTGGCGTGGGCTCCAAGACTTTCTGGTCAGTTGTGCCAATCCCGGTGGCTTCAAACAAAGGCTTCAATGCCGTTGAGATCGGACCACTGGGATAAGGCTCGCCAAGCGAAAAGATGGTTGTGGCCTGTCCCAACTGATCGCTTCTCGAATGCGGCGCAGTGAAATTGGCGGCAGTCCCCGCCGGTCGATTAGCGTCCGGCGATTCGTAGCCAAAGGAATCGTTGCAGCCAGTGAAATCGCAGCGTCCTGGGTTGTTCACGTGTTCAAATGTCGCCCACATCCACTGAGGTACGTCCTTTGTCGAGATGTGGAATGAAAGCAGCCAATGCTCACCTTTGTACTCCTTCTCATTCACCTCCGAGATCATGTCTTTCTTGATGTAGGGGGCGCTAGGGTCATCCTTCAAACCGACGTCTTTGGCGAACTGATAATACAGCCAGTTGCTCTTGATCATGATTCCCGACGGGGGAAGGTCGATGCGCGCAATGGCGTTCGGTTCGTTCTTCAATTGGTATGGCGCATTGCGCGCCAAATTCTCCGCATTCCTCGTGTAGATGCTGGCGATGCCCTGTTGGTTATAAAGATTGTTGGAATAGATATAGTCGAACATATCCTTGTTCCGCACGGTGATCTCTCCGACTTCCTGTCTCAGGACACGTCCAGGTTCAGGCTCGCCAGGCTTGCCGAAGGAACTCCAGGCCAATCTCCATTCCCCCCCGGCCGAAGAACATGGCGTGAGCGCCGACAGGTTGACCCAAGAGCCGCGCCGGGGGCAGCTCTGGCCTGGCTTCGAGTGCGCCGGGAAGAGCTCGCCCGGGAAAGTAGGGGCAGTGGGTTGGGTCAGGATTGTTTGGCAGACCTGGCTGGCAACAATCGGTGTCAGTCTCGCCACCGCTGCATAATTTGTATGGCTTCGGCGGCCAAGTCTCCATGTCTGACGCCCACATCGTCCACCACTTCTGTCGCGTAATGTCGATGAAAAGCTTCCAGGCGAACATGTCCGGGCAAGTTACCGACGGATTTGTGACGGCGTCACCAATCACCAGCCTTCCGTCTTTGAAGGCCATGTTGCATTCGGCGGCGTCGCGAACATCGCTGTCGAAATACAGCGCGAAATCGAGTGGCGTTGACCCTGCACTGGCAGCCTGCTCAACTGAGCTGCACCAGGCGAGCAGGCCCACGAGGAGAGTTGCAAATTGCTTTGCCCGCAACATGGTGTCATCCCGCATCAAAAGTCAAAATGCGAGCCATCAGCTTAGTCGATTAGCGTAAAAATTGTAAGTTGCGCGGCTGCTCGCATTGCCCGGCGTCTATGTAGAAATAGGATTGGGCCGCCGGGTGTGTCGGCCTAAACCGGCATCGCAGATCACCGGGGTCCGCTCATGTCCTCATCGCGCCGCACGAGAACGACGTTCCAGCGCTTCATCGAGTCCGAAGCGTCGGGCGGCGTTTTGCTCATGGGCAGCACAGCGCTCGCGCTTGCCGTGGCGAACACCTTCCTTGGCGGCGCCTACGAAGAGGCTCTGCATGCGCGCGTTGCCGGCCTCGATTTGCGGGATTGGATCAACGACGGGCTGATGACCTTCTTCTTTCTCCTGGTCGGGCTCGAGATCAAGCGGGAGATGGTTGAGGGGCAGCTCGATACCTGGCCGCGCCGTGTGCTTCCGCTGGTCGCGGCTTTCGGCGGCATGTTCGTCCCCGCGGTGATCTTCATGGCTGTCAATTTCCCGCATCCGGAAAATTGGCGCGGCTGGGCAGTTCCCACCGCCACCGACATCGCCTTTGCGCTTGGCGTGCTCGCTCTGGTCGGCTCGCGGGTGCCGGGCTCGCTCAAGGTCTTCCTCACCTCGCTTGCCATCATCGACGATCTCGGGGCGATCCTCATCATCGCAATCTTCTACGCGTCCAATCTCTCCATCGCGGCGCTTGCGGTTGCGGCAGTCTTCGCAGCCGCGCTCTATTGGCTCAACCAGCGCGGGGAGACACGGCTTCTGCCCTATATCCTGCTTGGCGTTCTGCTGTGGACGGCGATGCTGTTCTCGGGCATCCACGCAACGCTTGCCGGCGTGGTGCTGGCCATGATGATCCCCATCGATAACGCCGGCGACGGCCGGCACTCGCTGCTGCACAGCATGGAGCGCGCGCTGTCTCCCTGGGTGGCCTTTCTGGTGCTGCCCATCTTCGCCTTCGCCAATGCCGGCGTGGCCATCAAATGGAATTTGTCGCTTCTGTCGCCGCTCGGGCTCGGCATTGTCGGCGGTCTCTTCCTCGGCAAGCAGATCGGAATTCTTTCTGCGGTTTACTTAGCCAAGAAAGCGCGCATCGCGTTGCTTCCCGCCGGCGCCAGTTGGCGCCAGATCTACGGCGTCGCGGCCCTCTGCGGCATCGGTTTCACCATGAGTTTTTTCATAGGCTTGCTCGCTTTTACTGATCCGGAGACGGAAGCCGTGCTCAAGCTTTCGGTGCTGGCGGGCTCTTTGCTGTCGGTGCTCGTGGGCGCGCTTGTCCTGCTCACCGTGACCCCGGCGAAATCGACTCCCGCCACTTAGCGGTTCGCGTGTCCGTAGAGCCAGTCGAAGCTTTGCAGCAGAGACTCAGGATGCCTTCGGCCAAGCAGAAAATTGCGTGCGAACGCCGCCGGACCGCGGAGATGGTAGATGCGGCCGAAACGCGCGGCCTGGGCTTGGACGCGGGCGGCGCGATCCATGCGCAGCGACTGGTAGCGAGGAAAGGCGCTCGCAGGATCGCCACCGCTAGCCTTGAGGCTTGCCGCGAGCGTGATCGCGTCCTCGATGGCGAGAGCAGCGCCTTGGGCGAGATAGGGCAGAACGGGATGGGCGGCATCGCCGAGAAGCGCCATGCGCCCGTCCGTCCAGCGGGGCAACGGCTTGAGCTGAAAGAGCGACCAGCAGCGCCAGGTCTCGACCGCCTGCAACAACGTCTTGGCGGGTCGAGCCCAGCGCTGGAAGCTTGGCAGCAGGAGATCGGGTTCGGCGCGCCGGCTCCAGCCCTGCTTGGCGCTGCCGCCCTCGACCACGGCGACGATGTTCAAATCCTTGCCGCCACGCACTGGGTAGTGGACGAGATGGGCGTGGGGCCCGAGCCAGAGTCCGACCTCCGGGTCGGCGAATGGCGCCGGTACCTCGCTACGCGGTAACAAGGCACGCCAGGCGGTGGCACCGGAAAAGCGCAAATCTGCGTCGGGAACGATACGGTCGCGTAAGCGCGACCAGAGACCGTCGGCGGCAATCAGAATTGAGCCCTCGACCTGCGTTCCATCAGCGTCACGGACCATCACAGGCTCGGCGAGTGTCTCGGCCTCGGTTGCGTCGAAGCCGCTCCTGAGCTCGATCGCACCGTCGGCTCGGCAGGCGGCGAGCAGGCTTGCGTGGAGGTCGGCGCGGTGAAGCGTGAGGTAGGGGGCGCCGTAGCGCTCCTCGGCGATCTGTCCGAGAGGCACGGTGGCGAGACGTGTCCCCGACAGGCCGTCGAACAACCTGAGGACATCGGGGCTGAATGCCGTTGCGGCAATTGCATCAAGCACGCCGAGTTGAGCCAAGGCGCGGGTCGCATTCGGCCCAAGTTGGATGCCGGCCCCGGTCTCGTCGGCAAAAGCTGAGCGCTCGAGAACGGTGGCGCTCATGCCGGTTCGCGCGAGCGCAAGGGCCGTGGTAAGTCCGCCAATGCCGCCGCCCACGATGAGCGCGCGGCTGTGCGGCCCGGACTTCGTCATTGCCGGAGCGCTCAAGCCTCCGGTGCGCCGGCCGGTGCGGTCGCCACGAAGACACAACTCGGCGGGTCGCTCTCCGTGGCTTTTAGGGCTGGATCGTAGTGGAACAGCGTCGAGCAATAAGGACAGACGAGCTGCGCCTCGTCGCCCATATCGAGATAGACATGAGGATGGTCGAAAGGAGGGGTCGCCCCCATGCATTGAAATTCCTTGACGCCGATCGCGATGCGGTCGACGCCCTTGTCATTTATGAAATGAGGCACCAGCGTTTGAGCCATGGCAGCAGCGTCACATGTTTCCAGAGTGGGTCGCGCGTGAGCATAGTCGGCGAAGGTCCGGAGCGATAGAGGAATGCCGAGCTTCCAATCTGACGGCGTGCGCATCGCCTATTGGGATGAGGGAGAGGGGGAACCGATCCTGCTCGTCCACGGCTTTGCGTCCAATGTTGCGACCAATTGGATCGACCCTGGCTGGGTCAGTACGTTGATGGCAAGCGGCCGCCGCGTCATTGCCTTCGACAATCGGGGGCATGGGCAAAGCGAGAAGCTGTACGACCCTGAGCGTTATGGCGCCCCGATCATGGCCGAAGACGCTCGGCGCCTGCTCGATCATCTCGGCATCGAGCGGGCCGATGTCATGGGATACTCCATGGGCGCGCGTATCTCAGCGTTCCTGGTGCTCAACCATCCGGCGCGCGTGCGGAGCGCCATTCTTGCCGGGCTCGGCATCAACATGGTGCGAGGCATGGTGGGGACAGGGCCGCTTGCCAAGGCGCTCGAGGCGCGCAGCATCGACGAAGTGACCAATGATACGGCGCGGAGCTTCAGAGCGTTCGCCGAACATACCGGAGGCGACCTTGCAGCACTTGCCGCCTGCATGCGCGGTCCGCGCGAAAAGATCACGCCGGACCTTCTTGCCGGCATTATGGTCCCGGTCCTCGTCGCGGTCGGTACGGAAGACGTGATCGGCGGCTCAGGGGCCGAGCTTGCGGCCCTCATTCCGGGCGCCAAGCTGCTCGATATCAAGGGCCGCGATCACATGAAGGCGGTCGGCGACGCGAGTTTCAAGCGGGGCGTGCTCGACTTTTTAACCCAGCGCGTTTAAGTCCCGTGCTAGTGAAACAGGAAATTAGCCCTCGAATGAAGGGAGCTTCAGAGAGGTGGTTGTCATGAACAAGGCCTTCACCGCGGCAAAGCCGCAGATCAAGAGCTACGACCCGATATGGGAGCAGGTGCGCCGGGAAGCGGAAGAGACGAGCGCCGACGAGCCGGTGCTGGCGAGCCTGATCTACGCCACGATCTTGAGCGAGCCGACGCTTGAGGACGCCGTCTGCCACACCGTGGCCCACCGGCTCCAGCCTTCCGTCGACACCGGGCTCTTGCACAAGACCTTCCGCCAGGTGCTGACGGAGGAGCCGGGCCTCGGCGACATTTTCCGCGCCGACATCATGGCCGTGGCCAAGCGCGATCCGGCCTGCCGCCGTCTCATCGAGCCGTTGTTCTTCTTCAAGGGCTTTGTGGCGCTTCAGACCCATCGCTTCGCGCATAGGCTTTGGCAGTCGGGGCGCAAGGAGTTTGCGCTTTACCTGCAAAGCCAGTCGAGCCGCGTGTTCGCGGTCGACATTCACCCGGCGGCGCGGTTGGGCAAGGGCATGATGCTCGACCACGCGACCGGCATCGTCATCGGCGAGACGGCGGTGGTGGGCGACAATTGCTCGATGCTGCATGGCGTGACGCTCGGCGGCACCGGCAATGAGCGCGACGACCGCCATCCCAAGATCGGCTGCGGCGTGATGATGGGATCCGGCGCCAAGATCCTCGGCAATATCCATATTGGCGATTGCGTGCGGGTTGCGGCCGGAAGCGTGGTGGTGCAGGACGTGCCGCCGCGGCGGACCGTCGCCGGGGTGCCGGCGCGTGACATCGGCCCCGCCGGCTGCGAGGAACCCGCGCTCAGCATGGACCAGCTCGTGCGCGACGGGACGGACGGAAGCGCAAGCCCATGCGGCTAAGGCGTTTCCCAGGCTCTGCCATCAACTGGAGGTGTGCGTGACGCGAGACGAGATCATCAAGCTTGAGCGGTACCTGCAGCGGGTGTTCCGCCTGCCGGCCCTTCAAGTGAAGCAGCGGCCACGCAAGGAAGATTCCGCCGAGGTCTATGTCGGCGACGAGTTCATCGGCGTCCTGTTCCGCGACGACGACGAGGGCGAGACCGCTTATCAGTTTCAGATGGCAATTCTCGACTACGACCTCGGCACCTAGCCGGGCGCGTGCCGTCCATCACGCTTTAACGCAAAACAAAAAAAGGAGCCGGCGCTCGAAGTGAGGCCGGCTCTAGGTGAGGCCCGGTTGGGTCGGGGATGGTGGGGGATGTTCACCGGGCCTGAAACTTATCTCCAGAAATTCGAGGCCCCTCGTGGCTAGCGGCTATGCGAGGCCGTGGTCTGCGAGGAGTCGCCGTTCGGCGGCGTGAGCGAGCTCCACACCAGCGGATTGCGCTCCGACTGCTGCTTGACGAAGGTGTAAGGCGTGTCGGTCCAGCGCACGATCTGCTGGCGCTTGTTGTCGAGGACGAGGTCGCCGACGTCGGTGCGCGCCGTGAGCACGGCGTGCCCTTCATTGTTCTCGTCGCGGACCACCGTGATGAGCAACGTGCTCTCAGGCCAGCCGCGCTCGATCAGCATGCGGCGCTTGAGCAGCACATAGTCCTCGCAATCGCCCTTGCCCGAGGGATAGGTCCAGACTTCGACCTTGCCGTAGAGATCGAGGTCAGTCACCGGACTGACGGACTGGTTGACGTAGCGATTGACCTGCTCGAGGTCAGCGCGCTTCTGCGCGGTGAGCTGCATGCGGTCGACAATCGGACCTGACGGCTTGCACTCGGCCTCGTGCTCCCGGCAGAAGGTCACGTAGCCGATCGGCGGCAGGCTGTTGCCGAAGGACTGCAGGAAGGCAGCCTTTTGCGGCGCAAGCTGAGGCTCCAATTGAACCGTGTGGCCATTGCTCACCCCTGCAGGCAGGGACGAGATGAACATCAAGAAGGCCGAACCCAACACGAACTCTTTCATTACACCCCCCATTTTTGTTGGGGGCACTATCCCAAAAAGGTTTTGAGATTCTGATAAAGCAACTACCCATTTTCTCGATAGTATTGATAAGCTATCCTTAGGAAGCATTACGCAATATTGAACAAGCTCAGCTAATTAATTTCTTATATACTATAGAGAAGGCCAGCGATCCGGCTTCCAGGTGAATCCTGTCGTGCTTTATCGCGATTGTTTACTTTATATAAATGGTAAACGCCGGCTTTATATTTAGGAAGCGGTAAGACTGATCGGAAATCTTTGCGCCGGCTCGTGCCGGTCGCCGCGCGTTGAACGGCGGCGGCGCGGCCCCGCGGAAAGCTCGTGCCGGCGCACGTCTTGCTGTTAAGGTCGACCGCCACGGGATAGCGGCCACCGTCCCGCGGGCTTCACCAACACCCACCTCAACAAGGCCTGCGATGCAAACTCCGGCGATGGGCGCGTCAGAACCGATGTTCAATCTGCCGCGGGTGGTGGTCCTGCTGGCAGGAGTTATGGTCGCGATGCAGTTCATCCAGATTCTCTTGCCGACCGAGGAGAGCCTGCAATTCCTGCTCGCCCTTGCCTTCATTCCAGCCCGCTATAGCGGCGCTGCCGCAGAGCTTCCCGGCGGCTATCTGACGGCGATCACCTCCTTCGTCACCTACATGCTGGTGCATGCCGGCTGGGTGCATCTCCTCGTCAATCTCATGTGGATGGCGGCTTTTGGCAGTCCCGTGGCGCAGCGACTCGGCGATTGGAGGTTTCTCTCGTTTTCGGCGCTTTGCGGAATTGCCGGGGCGCTGACCCATCTCGCCTTTCACTTTGGCGAGATGACGCCGGTGGTGGGGGCTTCGGCGGCCATTTCCGGGCAAATGGCGGCGGCGATGAGGTTCGTTTTTGGAGCGCGGCCGTGGGGCGAGGCGGATCTCGCGCAGGTTCCGCTGGAAGGCTTGACCAAAACGCTCAGCGACCCGCGCATTCTCACGGTCCTGGTGTTCTGGGTGGTGCTCAACGCCGTTTTCGGCCTTGGCGTCGTCTCAATCGCCGGCACCGAAGGCGATATTGCCTGGGAGGCTCATATCGGCGGCTTCCTGTTTGGGCTTCTCTGCTTCGGCTTCTTCGATACCGGCAGCAAGCAACCGGTTCCGCAGCAGTCCTGATCCCCTTCCGGAACTTTCCGATTCATTTCCAACTTTTGAAATCGGCCTCTCTTGCACGTCTCGCCGCTCAGGGACAGAATGTCGCAGGAGACCGGGACGGAAGTTCTCGGGCCGGAGGAAACGAGCATGAACGTCGCAGCAATTCTTAAGATGAAGGGCAAGGGCGTGTTTACCGCCTCTGCGGACACATCCTTGCTCGAAATCGCGAAGCTTCTCGATCAGCACGGCATCGGCTGCATTGTCATCGAAGGCGAGGAAGGCAAGGTTGCGGGCATCGTGTCCGAGCGCGACCTGGTGCGGGCGATCGGTCAGTCAGGCCCGAAGGTCCTGAAAGATCCGGTGTCGGGCTATATGACCAAGACGGTGGTTACGGCGCGCGAGGCTGACACGATCGACCGGCTGATGTCGGAGATGACCACACACCGGTTCCGGCACATGCCAGTGGTCGAGCGTGGGCGGCTGATCGGCCTCGTGTCCATCGGAGACGTGGTCAAGATGCGCATCGCGGAAGCCGAGATGGAAGCAGCCGCCATGCGGGAATACATCGCTACCGGCTAGACGAGGGCGCTGCCGATCAACGCTTTGAGCTCGTCGATCTGCTTTTCGGCGGCCCTAGCGCCTTGCTCCATGGCTTCGCCGGCACGATGGAAGTCGAACAGCCCGATGCTGCCCACCTTTGGCGCGATGGTGATGTCCGGCGGGTCGCCGGCAAGCCGCGAGCGGGCGATGCGGTCCTGGGTGATGTTGATCGCGTCCATCATCACCGCGGAAATGCCAGGGGCGCCGTCGCTTCTGCCGAAAATTTGCCGGTGCAAAAGATGAATGGCGGCGCGGCCATTCTTGCCGGGGAGTTTGGCCTCTTCCGGCGGCATGGAAAGTTCGGCGAGGACTTCCTGGTCGTGGATGACGCTGCCCCTGTTGACTGAGTCGCTGCTCAAATTGACGGCGATCACGATGCGGGCGCCGAGCGCCCGGCAGACCGAAACCGGCACGGGGTTGACGAGGGCGCCATCGATCAGCCAGCGGCCATTGATCTTGACCGGACGGAAGATGCCAGGCAGCGCGAACGACGCTTGAAGCGCATTCACCAGGCTGCCTTTGTTGAGCCAGACCTCATGGCCAGTGCCAAGCTCGGTGGCGACAGCCACGAATTTCCGCTCCAGCCGCTCGATAGTGACGTCCTGCAAATGGTTCTCGAGACGGCTGCTGAGCCGTTGTCCGGTGATCAGGCCTGAGCCCGCGAAGTTGATGTCGAGAAAGCCGAAGACCCTGCGGGGGGTCAGCGCCGCGGCGAAATCCTCGAGAGCCTGCAGCCTGCCGGTGACGTAACAGGCGCCGGCGACCGCACCGATGGACGTGCCGGCGACGATGTCTGGCTCCAGTCCGGCGTCCATCAGGGTCTTCAGCACCCCGATATGCGCCCATCCGCGGGCCGCTCCGCCACCAAGGGCGATGCCTATGACCGGTCTCGCCATTTCAACCTGATCCACGCTCGTGCCTGACGGTTCGCTGCCGCGATGTCGCGGGCCAAAAGCTGCCGACGAGCGTCTCTAGCCAAGCATCCACGAGGCTTATCCCCGGAGGAATCGCCTGACTTTGCGTTACCACACTAGTCTTGAGTCTTTAAGGTTCCCTTTGCGACAATAGCGTGTCCGTACACCTTTTCCGGTTCGAACCGCTTCTCAGCATCGACAAAGGTGAGCGAGACCCCGGTCCCGCCCTTGCCGATGGGAACGGCACGGTAGAAGCAGGACTTGCGGCCCGTGTGACAGCATGCCCCGGCGCCGCCCATCTCCACCTTCAGCCAGAGCGCATCCTGATCGCAATCCGTGCGCATCTCCACCACGCGCATGGTGTTGCCGCTCTCCTCGCCCTTGCGCCACAGACGCTTTCGCGACCGCGACCAGAATTGCGCTTCCCCGGTCTCAAGCGTGCGCGCGAGGGCCTCGCTGTTCATATGGGCGAGCATCAACACCTCGCCGCTTTCAGCCGAGGTCACGACCACCGCAACAAGGCCGTCAGCGTCAAATTTGGGAGCGAATGCCGTCCCCTCCTCAATGTCGGCTGTCTTGGCTTGGGGAGGGGAGGCCTTGGTTTTGGTCACCGCGATCGATTCCTCGCAGCCGCGAGGGTCACAGGCGGCCGCGTTCCGTGGCAAGCATCATGAAACGCGCCTGCTGCGCCGGATCTTCCTTGAAGATGCCGGTGAACTGGGTGGTGATGGTGGCGACGTTAGGCTTCTTCACGCCGCGGATCGACATGCATTGATGCACGGCCTCGATCATCACCGCCACGCCCTTCGGCTTCAGCGCCTTGTCGATGGTCTCGGCGATCTGCGCGGTCATCGTCTCCTGGGTCTGCAGGCGGCGGGCGAACACTTCGACCACGCGGGCGAGCTTGGAGATGCCGACGACCCGATCCGTCGGGAAATAGGCGACATGCGCCTTGCCGACGAAGGGGATCATGTGGTGCTCGCAATGGGAGTGCAGCTCGATGTCGCGCAGCATGACGATGTCGTCATAGCCGGCCACCTCGTCGAAGGTGCGCGACAGCACGTCGAGCGGGCACTCATGGTAGCCCGCGAAAAACTCGTCATAGGCGCTGATCACGCGCTTGGGCGTCTCGCGCAAGCCCTCCCGAGCCGGATCGTCTCCGGCATAGGCGATAAGCGTGCGGACGGCCTCCTCGGCCTCCTCCCGCGAGGGGCGGGCGATGCTCGGGCCACGTGCGATCTCAACCTGAGGTCTAATGGGCAATTTCTTTATCGTTGCGTCCATTAAGCTTTCCTTGCCTCACTCAACGCGAAGGAATAGGGCCGGTTTCCGTATCGTCTACCGAGGATAGTATAACCGGTCCGTCAACGCTTTTTGTCACTTTGGGACCGTCGGCCTGCCTGATCCCCGCAAAGCTGCATATATAATGCGGGAGTATCGCCCGCAAGGCGACGATAGTTGACAGTAATTTGAGACGCCAATGAGCTTGCCAGAGGACATCTACAGCCAGCGCATCCTGGAGCTTGCGGCAAACATGCCGCGGGCTGAGAGGCTGTCGCACCCTGACGCCACGGCGACGGCCCATTCCAAGCTCTGCGGCAGCCGGGTCACGGTGGATCTTTCCATGGAAGGCGACGTGGTGACCGATTACGGGCAAAGCGTGAAGGCCTGTTTGCTCGGCCAATCTTCTGCCGCCGTTATGGGCCGGGAGATCGTAGGTTCGTCCGCGGCCGAGCTTCGCGCCGTCGGCGCCGCAATGCGCAAGATGCTGAAGGCCGGCGGGCCGCCCCCCAACGGCCGCTGGGCCGATCTTAGGGCGCTCGAGCCGGTCAAAGACTACAAAGCACGCCACGCCTCGACGCTGCTCGTGTTCGATGCGGTGGAGGACGCCATCGGCCAGATCGAAGCGGGGCGCCGCGAGCGGGCGGCGCGCGCGTCTGCCGAGCCTGCTTGACGATGGAGAAGCCTAACGAGAAGGGCCAATGTTGGCTCGATCCAGTGAGCGTGACGCCGCGAGTGGGCAGCATTTATCCCGCGCCGTTCGGCGCACCGCTGGCTGGTCGCGAGAAGCGTGCGCTCGGCGATGCGCTCAAGCTTACGCAGTTCGGCGTCGATCTCGTGACGCTTGCTCCTGGCAGTTGGTCCTCCCAGCGCCACTGGCACGCCAAAGAGGACGAGTTCATCTATGTGCTGCAAGGGGAAGGTGACGCTCGTCACCAACGCCGGGCAGAAGACCCTTACGGCGGGGATGGCTGCGGGCTTTCCCGCCGGCAAGGCCGACGGGCATCATCTCATCAATCAAAGAGATAAACCCGCGCTCTATCTTGAAGCCGGCACACGCGCCGTGTCGGAAGAAGCCCATTATGAAGAAGCCCATTATAGTGACATCGACATGATCGCGCGGAAGGAGGGAGGCCGTTTCGTCTTCACGCACAAAAACGGCAACCCATACCCATGAGCCCATTGCACCGCGCCGCCAAAGCTCCGCTGCTTGGTGCCATCACGCTTTATCGCTGGACGGTCTCGCCTCTGCTCGGGGTCAATTGCCGGCACCTGCCGACCTGCTCGGACTATGCGAGCGAGGCGATCGACAAGAACGGAGCCTGGAAGGGCGGCTGGCTCGCGCTGTCGCGCCTGTGCCGCTGCCATCCTTGGGGCAGCCACGGCTTCGACCCCGTGCCTGACCTCACGGCCGAGCACCATCCCTTCGCCCCATGGCGCTACGGGCGGTGGAAATTGTCTTCTGATGACGCGGCGCCTAAATCGAGCTAAAACGCCGCGCCAAACCCCCAATCTCTTACCTGCGCTCGTACGCAGGAGTGAGAGGAGAGCAAGATGATATCCCTAACGTTTCCAGACGGCTCCTCCCGCGACTTCAAACCCGGCGTCACGGGCCGCGACGTTGCCGAATCCATCTCCAAGTCGCTCGGCAAGAAGGCCGTGGCGATGGCGCTCGACGGCAAGGTCAAGGACCTCGCCGAGCCGATCAAGGCCGACGCCAAGGTCCGCATTCTCACACGCGACGATCCGGAAGCTCTCGCGCTCATCCGTCACGACGCCGCCCATGTCATGGCCGAGGCCGTGCAGGAGCTCTATCCCGGCACGCAAGTCACCATCGGGCCGGTGATCGAGAACGGCTTCTATTACGACTTCGCTAGGCCGGAGCCGTTCACGCCGGAAGATCTGCCGGTCATCGAAGCCAAGATGCGCGAGATCGTCGCGCGCGACTCGCCGTTCACCTGCGAGGTGATGGACCGGGCCGAGGCAAAGAAGCTGTTCGCCAAGATGGGAGAAAAGTTCAAGCTCGAGCTGATCGACGCCATCCCCGAAGGGGAGGAGATCAAGGTCTATTCGCAAGCCGAATGGCTCGATCTCTGCCGCGGCCCGCATATGACCTCGACGGGAAAGGTCGGCAAAGGCTTCAAGTTGCTCAAGATCGCCGGCGCCTATTGGCGCGGGGACTCCAACAACCCGATGCTCCAGCGCATCTACGGCACCGCCTGGGCGAGCGAGGAGGAGCTTGCTCGCTATCTGCATCAGCTCGAAGAGGCCGAGAAGCGCGACCACCGTCGCCTGGGCCGCGAGATGGATTTGTTCCATTTCCAGGAGGAGGCTCCTGGCGCCGTGTTCTGGCATCCCAAGGGCTGGACCCTGTTTCAGGCGCTGATCGGCTATATGCGCCGTCGCCAGCAGGCCTGGGGCTATGTCGAGGTCAACTCCCCCGACATGCTCGACCGCGCGCTGTGGGAGCAATCAGGACATTGGGAGAAGTTCGCCGACCACATGTATATCGCCGAGACGCCGGACGAGCGCGTCTATGCCTGCAAGCCGATGAACTGCCCTGGCCACGTGCAGATCTTCAAGCACGGCCTGAAAAGCTACCGCGATCTCCCCTTGCGCCTCGCCGAGTTCGGCAAGGTGCATCGTTACGAGCCGTCAGGCGCGCTGCACGGCCTCTTGCGCGTGCGCCATTTCACCCAAGACGATGCGCACATCTTCTGCACCGAGGATCAGATCACGGAAGAATGCGTGCGGCTCAACCAGCAGATGTTGTCGATCTACCGCGACTTCGGCTTTACCGACGTGGTCATCAAGTTCGCCGACCGTCCGACCAAGCGCGTCGGATCGGATGAGGTCTGGGACAAGGCTGAAGCCGCGTTGAAGCGGGCCGTGGAGGCAGCCGGGTTGCAATACGAGTTCAACCCCGGCGAGGGGGCGTTCTACGGTCCCAAGCTCGAATATGTGTTGCGCGACGCGATCGGCCGCGACTGGCAATGCGGCACCATCCAGGTCGATCTCAACATGCCGATGCGGCTCGGCGCCTTCTATATCGGGCCTGACGGCGAGAAGACCGTGCCGGTGATGATTCACCGCGCCATGTTCGGGTCGCTCGAGCGCTTCACCGCCATCCTCATCGAGCACCATGCTGGACACCTGCCGCTGTGGCTCTCTCCGGTGCAGGTGATGGTCGCCCCGATCGTGTCCGACGCCGATGCCTATGCCACCAAGGTGCTCGATGCGCTGAAACGTGAGGGTGTCAGGGCCGAGGCGGATCTCCGCAACGAGAAGATCAATTACAAGGTGCGCGAGCACTCGCTTGCCAAGGTCCCGGTCATGTTCGTGGTCGGCAAGCGCGAGGCTGAGGAGGGGACTGTCTCGGTGCGGAGGCTAGGATCACAACAGCAGCACGTGCTCGCCCTCGAGGCTGCGATCAAGGGAATCGTGGCCGAAGCAGTGCCCCCGGATTTGGCAGAAGCCCAGGCTCGCGCGGCGTAGCGCCATCGTTGTTGCCAAAGGCGATGCCGGTATCAGGCGAGGATGGGGTGCCGGACATGCTCGGTGCTCCGGGCATGGCGTCGGGTGAACCCGGCGATGCCACGGTCGTGCCGGCTGGAGGTGCGGGAGGCGGTGGCGGCGGTTCGGTGATCGCCTTCAGGGCCTCGGGCGAGGCCGGGCCCGACTCCATCACGACCTCGATCTGTTTGGCCTCTCCGGCCGTCACGCTGAACTTGCTCGTGTAGCTTTCACCGTTGTGGTTGGCCACAACGGCATAGTCGCCGAGGGCGAGAATATGGGTCGGCAGCGCGCCGGTATTTTCCTTCACCACGTCGCCGGTCGTGGTGAGGATGCTCCACTTGGTGTCGGCCAAAGCTTCACCACCTGCACTCTGCACCAACTTGAAGGTGACCGGTGCTGCGGCGTGCTTGACCGTCGCTTCGGTGATCTTGCCAGGTTCGACGGTCACGTCGGCCCGCACCGTCGCATTGGCATCACCATAGGTGCTGACAAGATGATAGGCGCCGGCATTCAGCCTGATGACAACGCCGGGCTTGGCGTCGTTCAGGATCTTGTGCCGATTGCCGAACTGATCCTCTTCATCTGAGAGGATGTCGAAATGGACGCTCGAGGCCGGTAACGCTGCGCCGCCGGAGAGAACGGCAGCAAGCTTCAATCCTCCGGTGTTGAGGATAAACGTCTCCTCGAGAGACCGGCCGCTCTCGACATTGATCTTCTTGGTGAGGTTGGAAAGGCCGTAGGCGGCGTTGACCAGATATTCTCCCGGAACCAAGGCTGCTGTCGGCATGGCTTCATGATGCGTGCTGACGAGCTTGCGGGCGCCGTTCGTCCCCGGCTGGGGCGTGAACACGCGCCAGATCAGTCCTGTCTTGACCTGAGGCCCGGCTTCGGTGAGGAGCGCCTTGAAGGTCACAGGGACCGGTGCGGATTGCCCCCCGCCAGGGGCGCCCGGTGCAGCAGGCGTCCGCGCCGGAGCAGCACTTTCCTTGGGCGGAATGGCCGCGAGCTTCGGCATGTCGGTCTGGGCTGGAGCCTGCGGTCCGATCACTGCGGATGATTGAGGGGCTTGCGGTCCCTTGGGTTGCGCACTTTTCGCCTGGGCGGTTTCCGCCGGCGCCGTCGGGGCTGACGGGCTTGGCGATGCGGACTTTTGCGCGGCAGGCGCAGGCGGCGCTGCTTGTGCCGGCGGGTTGGCTTGGGCTGCGCTCGGCGCGGCGTTGGCCTGCGGGGGGGCACTCGCGGGGCCCGGAGTTGCCGCAAGCGCGGATGGTGGCGGAGGCGCCGCTGCCGGCGGGGCGGGTGGAGCGGGGCTCGTGCTGGCCACGGGCACGGGTCGCGGCGCCGATTTGCTTGCGGCATCGAGCACGGCGTTAAGGTCTTGCTTCAGGTCGTTGGCGTTGGCAGCGGTCAGGAACTGGCCCCCGGTGGTCTTTGCCACGCAAGCAAGAGCCTTGACGGTTTGCTTCGCCTTGGGGTCGAAGCCGATGACATGAATGCGCAAGCCCGGCGCCGCTTGCTTCAGCGATTTTACCGTGGCGCAGACATTGGCCTTGCAGGTGTCAGGCCCGTCGGTGATGAGCACGACATCGAGACCCGTGGGGGGCGTTTGCTTTGCAGCCTCGACCAGCGCGGCTGCGACCGGCTTCGTGGCCTTTGGCTTGAAGCCCGCACCGAACAAGAGCTTGCCGGGCGATTTCGCGCTGAGCTCGCCGGGCTTCGCCAAAAGCTCAGCCTCGGTGCATGCTCCACCCCCGCGGTGGCCGAACGCCACGAGACCGAACGCGATGCGATCTTCATAGTCTGTGAAGGCCTGAGTAAGGGTCGAGCGCACGATGCCGACCTTGCTCTGCCCGCCGAGCCTCGCCCACATGCTGATAGAGCCGTCGAGCAAGATGATTGTCGGCGCAAGTGCTTGCTGCGCCTGGGGAGATTGCTGATCCTCGGCGCCCGCGTCGAGCGCAAATAGGAGGAGGATGGGCGCGAGCAAAAGCCCAAGCCCTGCGCAACGCTTCCCTCCCATGGCGTTTCGCTCCCGTCAGGCCCCCGGCCTCGGCCGGACCTTATACCCCGTTCGACCACCCCCACAACGTAAGCGAAATTCGGCCATGACTAAGGCCGATTTGGGGTCGCTCGCGCTGTCCCAATTTCCAATGAGTCGTTGTTTCGCAAAGCTTTTCGCGATAGGGGAACGCGCCCTCCGCCACGCCAAAGGCCATGACCAATCCCACCATCGCTCATTTGCTCACCCGCCGCTCGGTCTCTGCCAACAGCCTCGGAGAGCCTGGGCCGAGCCAGGACGAGATCCAGCAGATTCTGACTGCTGCCGCGCGGGTGCCCGACCATAAGAAGCTCGTGCCATGGCGCTTCCTGCTGTTTCAGGGTGAGGCGCGGGCCGCGTTCGGCGAGATCCTTGCCGAGATCTGCAAGCGCGAGGAGAAGGACCCGAGCCAATTCCGACTGGAGACCGAGGCCAACCGGTTCATGCGCGCTCCGCTCGTGATTGCCGCGATATCGCGCGTGGTGAGCAATCCGGCGGCGCCGGAATGGGAGCAGGTGCTTTCGGCCGGGGCCGCGTGTCAGAACCTGCTGATCGCCGCCACCGCGCTTGGTTACGGTGCCCAGTGGATCACCGAGTGGTACGGCTACAGCCAAGGCGTGCGCGCAGCGCTCAAGCTTGCCGACAATGAGCGGGTGGCCGGCTTCGTCTATATCGGCACCGCCAAGGAGAAGCCCGAGGAACGGGAGCGGCCGTCGCTCGCCGACATTGCGCAAGCCTGGCGGCGGTGAGCCCAGACCTCAGTAGTCGAATTGCTCCCGCAGGATGCGCTCGGCGAGGCTGTGGCCGGGATCGAACATCATGAAGATGTCGACGTCGCTCGCCTCTCTGATCTCCACGGCGAGCACGTCGCGAAACTCGGTATTGTCGGCCACCGCGCTGACCGGCCGCTTATCCGGCTCGAGCACCTCGACCAGGACGACGGCCTCGTTTGGCAGGATCGCGCCGCGCCAGCGCCGAGGCCGGAACGGGCTGATGGGGGTCAGCACCATCAGCGGCGCATTGATCGGCAAGATCGGCCCATGCGCAGATAGGTTGTAGGCGCTGCTCCCGGCCGGGGTGGACAGGAGCACACCGTCGCAGATGAGCTCATCGAGCCGCACCCGGCCGTCGACCGAGATGCGGAGCTTTGCCGCCTGATAGATCTGCCGGAACAGCGACACTTCGTTGATGGCGAGCGCCTTGTGCTCGGCTTTGTCGCGGTTGTAGGCCGTCATGCGCAGAGGGTGGATGACGTTGACCTCCGCCTTGTCGAGGCGTTCAAGCAGCTCGTCTTCCCGGTAGTCGTTGAGCAGGAAGCCGACCGAGCCGCGGTTCATCCCGTAGATCGGGATGCGGTTGTTCATGTAACGGTGCATGGTCTGCAGCATCTGCCCGTCGCCGCCCAAAGCGACAATCACGTCGGCCTGCTCTGGCGCCGTATCGCCGTAGCGGGCGACAAGGTCCTGCCGCGCTCCTTGCGCTTCTTTCATCTCACTGGCGACAAAGGCGATGTTGCGAAACTTGGACATGGTCGTTTCGATGGACTTGGAGCGGGCCTAGAGAGCGGGCACTATAAAGGATGCGGCGCCCGTTCATTGCAAGCCTATCGGTCGCATCGGGGCGAATGGTAAATCGATGACCAAGGACGATTGTCCGGTTCTGGTTTACACGACGTTTGCAAGCCTCGACGACGCCAAGCGGGTCGGAGACGCTCTCGTTGCCGCGCGGCTTGCGGCTTGCGTCAACATCTTCCCCGGCATGATCTCGATCTATGAGTGGAAAGGGACGCGCGAGCTCGCCGACGAGATCGCCATGATCATCAAGACGCGAGCTTCGCTCGTCGATGCCGTGCTGGCCGAGACCAAACGCCTCCACCCATACGAGCTGCCGGCACTTCTCGTGCTGCCGACGGAAGGGGGCAGCGAGGAATATTGCGGTTGGATCCTGAGCCAGACCGGACGCGCTCCATGAGCGAGCGCCGCTTCGTGCTCGCCATCGACCAGGGCACGACCAGCACCCGCGCCATCGCCTTCGATCAAGAGGCGCGCGTTCGCGCCGCAGCACAGGTGCCTCTCACCCAGATCTATCCCGCGCCCGGAGAGGTCGAGCACGATCCGGAGGAGATCTGGCAATCGGTGCTCACGGCGGCGCGCGCCGTGCTCAAGGAGGTCGGCGCGCAATCGATCGAAGTGATCGGCATCACCAATCAGCGCGAAACGACGCTGGTGTGGGACCGCGCTACGGCCAAGCCGCTCGCCAACGCCATCGTCTGGCAGGACCGGCGCACCGCAATGCAGTGCGATCAACTCAAGAGGGAGGGCTGGGACGCGCATGTAGCGGAAACCACCGGCCTTGTCATCGATCCTTATTTCTCGGCGACGAAGCTTGCCTGGCTGCTTGCCAACGTCCCCGGCCTCGCGGCGCGGGCGCGAGCGGGAGAGATCTGCTTCGGCACCGTCGACAGCTTCCTTCTGTTCAAGCTGACCGGCGGCAAGACGCACGCGATCGAAGCGAGCAACGCCGCCCGCACCATGCTCTACGACATCAGGTCCGGGCGCTGGAACGACCGGCTGCTCGACCGCCTCGGCATTCCTCGCGCGCTCCTTCCCGAGCTCCGCGACAGCCAGGACGATTTCGGTGCGACGGAGAGCGAGCATTTCGGCGTGGCCATCCCGATCAGGGGCGTTGCCGGCGACCAGCAGGCCGCGGCCTACGGTCAGGCGTGTTTTGCGCCAGGCATGTTGAAAGCGACGTATGGCACCGGTTGCTTTCTGCTCGCCAATACGGGAGAGGCCAAGGTGGCTTCGACCGCGCGCATGCTCGCGACCGTCTTTTATCAGCTCGAAGGTCGCCGCACGTTCGCCTTGGAGGGATCGATCTTCATGGCCGGGGCCACGGTGCAATGGCTGCGCGACAGTCTCGGCTTGATCGCCGAAGCTGCGGAAAGCGAGGCTCTCGCTCACCGCGCCGATCCCAAATCTCGCGTCTATCTCGTCCCGGCCTTTCAGGGGCTTGGCGCGCCGCATTGGGACGCAGAGGCGCGCGCCGCGATCCTCGGCCTGACACGAGCCGCCTCTGCCGCCGATATCGTGGCGGCGGGCCTCGAAGCCGTCGCCTTCCAGACCCGCGACCTGCTCCTCGCTATGCGCGCGGACATGGCGCAAAGCGGCATCCCGGCTTCCGAGAGCTTGCGCGTCGACGGCGGCATGACCGCAAACAACTGGTTTCTGCAACGCCTCGCCGACATCTTGGGCGAACGGGTCGAGGTCGCGCGCCATCCGGAAACGACGGCGCTCGGCGCTGCCTTCCTCGCCGGCCAAGCGAGCGGCTTCTATGGCAGCCAGGAAGAGCTGCAACGCGCCTGGGTGCCGTCGCGCGCCTTTGATCCCGCCATGGGCGTCGATGAGAGGGAGGCGCGTTATGCCGGCTGGCTCGAGGCGCTAACGAAGGTCAGGTCGAAGGCCTGAGCCCCTTCCGTTAAGGCTGGACTCAAAAGGCTGGCATCGTTGCCTGTTAGCTTTTCGCCGCCTTTATCGAATCGTCACATGATCGTCATAAGTGTATCCTCAAAGGCTCGACTAGGGAGCATGGGGACGGCACAGATGGCAATTGCATCAATCGACTTCCAAATGTTGGCCAATGCGGGATTTCCACCGGCGTGCTATGCCGCCGGCGATGTGATCTTTGCCGAAGGCGATAGAGGCGACGCCATGTACGTCATCCGCAACGGCGAAGTCACCGTCGAACACGGCGGCCGCGTCATAGAGACCCTGGGCGGCGGCGGCATCTTCGGCGAGATGGCCTTGATCGATGGATCGGTGCGAAGCGCCACGGTCCGCGCCAAGACCGACTGCGAGGTGGCCCCGATCAACGAGAAGACGTTCCTTTTCCTCGTCCACGAGACTCCGTTCTTCGCGATTGCCGTGATGCGCGCGCTTGCCGGGCGGCTGCGGCACATGAACGAGCCCTAGCCGCTGCTTGCGGTCGCGCGCGCGCCATTTTTGGCCTTTTAATTGCTGCGCCCCCCGGCCATGATCGGCCGGAGCCTAAACCCGTGAACATTCCGAACGCTGCACTTGGAATCGCTGGCTAATCTGGCGCTGCGGCGCCCGCGCAACATGGATTTGCCGACCCTTGGGCGCGACGCTTTGGCGGGCGTCATCTCGGCGATCGTCCAGATTGCGTATTGTATCTCATTCAGCGCGCTGATCTTCCAGGGCGCGATCGCCTCAGGCTTCTCGCTTGGTCTTGCCGCGCTCATCATGGGTACCGTGGTGACGGGCCTCGTGGTGGCCTTGACCTCGACGCTGTCGCCAGCCGGTGCCGGGCCGGACACGCCTGCGATCGCGGTCATGAGCGTGCTCGCAGGCTCTATCGCTGCGGCGCTCGCGGCCAAGGGCGTAACCATACAGGCCATCATCCTCAACGTGATGGTCGCCATTTCCGTCAGCACGCTGTTCACCGGTTTCCTGCTGTTCGGACTGGGCGCGCTCAAACTCGGCCAATGGCTCCGCTTCATCCCGTACCCGGTTATCGCCGGATTTCTTGCCGCCTCCGGCTGGCTCCTGATCACCGGAGGTGTCGAGGTGGTGACCCAGTCCAACCTCACGCTCGCGCCGGCAAGCTGGACCATGCTCTATTCGTCGGTCTATGGGCCGCAGGTCCTTGTCGGCCTCGCCTTCGCCGCGGCGATCGTTTTTGTGCGGCGGTTGGTGCCTGCTTATCTTGCGCTGCCGGTCGCTTTCGTCGGCTTCCTCGTGATCGTGAACATCGTTCTGTTCGGCTTCATCCATGACGCGGCGGTGCGCAGCGCTTGGTTCCTGCCAAGCATCGGCAAGCTCACTTTGTGGTGGCCGATCTCGGCGGTGATGCAGCACGAGGTGGATTGGGGCGTGCTTGCCGCAAGTAGCGCGGAAATTGGCGCGGTGTGCGGCATCACCGCCATCTCAATGCTGCTCGACGTGTCGAGCCTGGAAGTGGCCCGGCAAAAATCCGCCGACCTCGACAGGGAATTCCGCACCAACGGCTTTGCCAACATCATCGCCGCGATATTTGGCGGAGCCGGCGGCAATCTCTCGCTCAACGGCGCCATCCTTCTTGAGGAATCGGGAGCCGCGGGGCGGCTCGCTGGCGTCTTTACCGCGCTCGTCTGTGCCGTGGTGCTGTTCTCCGGGGCCGACATCGGCAGCATGGTGCCGAAAGCGATCCTGATGGGGATGCTCGCTTATCTCGGCGTGACGATCCTCGCCGAGACTCTGCGCTCGCCTGCACAAAGCTCGTGGGCCGACTGGGCCTTGGCCGGCGGCATCATGCTCGTGATCGTCAATTTCGGCTACCTTATGGGCGTGGTGCTCGGCGTGATCGGCGCCTGCCTGATGTTCGCGCTGAGCTATAGCCGCATCGGCGTGATCCGCCGCCACCTCACTCGCGGCGAGTTTTCCAGCAACGTGGAGCGCGCGCCGGAGCAGTCGCGCATTTTGCGGGAAGAGGGCGTGCGGCTGCATGTGTTCTGGCTTTCCGGATTCATCTTCTTCGGCTCATCCAATGGGTTGTTCGAACGGATCAGGCGGGCGATCGACGCTCAGGTCGAGAAACCTGTCGGCTATGTCGTGCTCGATTTCGGCGCGGTGCCGGGGCTCGACACCTCGGCGGTGTTGAGCCTCATCAAGCTCCGCAATTATTGCAATGAGCATGACGTCACCATCGTTTTTTCCGGCCTCAGCGAGGTGATGCGCGGAAGCTTCCAGAAGGCAGGCTTTTTTGCTGGCGGCCAACCGCATCAGGTCTTTGCCACGCGCAACGAGGCGGTCGAGTGGTGCGAGGACGTGCTCCTCATGTATCACGAGGTCGGCGAAGCTTCGGCGCACAGCTTCGAGAGCTGGCTCACCAAGGAACTCGGCGGGGCAGCCGACATGTCCCGCATCGCGCCTTACCTCGAGCGCCATGAGCTGAAGGTTGGGGAGGCGTTGTTCAAGCAGGGCGAGCCACCCAACTCCGTCGAGCTCCTCGCTTCAGGCTGTGTCGCCATCACCATCGAGGACCAGCAGGGCCGTCCGATCAGGCTTCGCCGCATGATGGGCTACACGATCGTCGGCGAGATGGGCTTCTACCGGCAGGTTCCCCGCACCGCGACGGTGATCGCCGAGGAGCCGAGCGTCGTCTACCGGCTGACGCGGGAGTCCTTCGACAGGATGCAGGCGCAGGATCCCACCGCGGCTTCGGTGTTCCACAAGCTGATCATCCGCCTGCTCTCCGACCGGCTCGAATTCGCCAATCGCGAGATCTCGGCGCTACTCTGAACGCTTCCGCCCGGCTCACACGGCGTAAGCGATAAGCACGCCGACGATCACGAGATAAGTGAGGCCGTGCAGGAGCTGATCGGTGCCGAGCGCGTACCAGAAGCCTCGATCCTTCGCGGTCCAACCGTTGCGGTGGGTCACCTGCTCCTTGAGCCAGTCGATGTGGTAGTGGAGCAGAAACTCGCTGATGGCGATGATGAGCGCGAGCAAGAGAGAAGCAGGCGCGATCACAAGATACACGAGCGGCGTCAGCGCGACGTGGATGGCGCTGTGCTCGATGCCGCCGGGATGTCCGTAGCTTCCCTTGTTCAAATATTGATAGGCGCTCTGCAGGTAGAAATCGGCGACCGCATGCTTGCACATGAGGACAGCGACCGCTGCGAGAACAATCAGGACGGGCTGAGGCATAGGCTATTTGCTGAGGGCTTCCGTGCTGCCGTCCCAATCGGGCGGGGGAGGGTTTTGCCTAAAGAAGGCGATGCGCTCGCGGTAGAGCGTATAGAGCCGGTGGAGGCCCGACCCGTTCATTCTGTCGCATTCGCGGCGGAGCTGGTCTGCCGCGTCCCAGTCTCCGGCTCGGTACTTCCTCAAGAACTCGCCGTGACGCGCCGTAAGATCGATGAAGCCACGGGTCTCTTTGAGGGCATCGTCACCGAGCAGCGCGAAGATCCGCGTGGCTTCGGTCTTGCCTTTGACCTTCAATAGGTCGAGCTCGAGAAAGGCAAAGTCCGGTGCCCGCGCCGTGGTGGATTCGCCGACGATGGTGACGACGTCATACATCTTCGACTGACCCTCAAGCCGCGAGGCGACGTTGACGTTGTCGCCGATCACCGAATAGTCGAAGCGCGTTTCCGAGCCGAGATTGCCGACGCAACAGACGCCGGTATTCAGTCCGATGCCGATTTGCACCGGGTTGAACGAGCGGCCCTTAAGTGCAGCCTCGTTGCGCCAATGCTCGTTGAGCCCCGGCATCTCTTGCATGATGCGCAGCGCCGCCTGGCAGGCGTGTTTTGCGTGCTCGGAGTCGTCGAGCGGCGCATTCCAGAAGGCCATCACGGCGTCACCCATGAACTTGTCGATGGTGCCTTGCTCCTCGAGGATAATCTTGCTCAGCGGCGTGAACAGGCTGTTGAGAAATGCGGTGAGCTCCTCGGCGTCAAGGCCCTCTGAAATCGCGGTAAAACCGCGCACGTCGCTGAACAGGAGGGTCATGTCCCGCGTCTCGCCGCCGAGCTTGAGACGCGAAGGATCGTCGGCGAGGCGCTCGACCAGCGCCGGCGCCATATAGTGGCCGAAGGCGTGGCGCACGCGGTTCCGCTCGCGCTCGGTGCGCAGGAACACGAAGAGAGTTCCGGCGAGGTAGATAGCGGTGAGCGCGATCGCCGGGTAGATCGGATCCACCAGCCAGCCAAAGGCGTCGAATGTGTACCAGGACACGCCGATGACCGTGGCGACGGCGATGCCGCCGAGCACGGCGCTGCCGGCCGCGCCGAGGCGATAGATCAGAAGGGCGATGAGGAGGCCGAGCACCAGGATATAGAGCAGCTCCGCCGGCGTGGCGAAGTCAGGCCGCTGCAGGAAGGAGCCTTGCAGGATCTGCTCGATCGCTTGAGCGTGCAGCTCGACGCCCGGCACCGAGGCCTCAAGCGGCGTGGCGCGGAGATCGAGCAGGCCGGCCGCGCTCGTGCCGACGATGGCGAGACGGCCTTCGATATCGTCCTTGCCGATATCACCGTTCAGCACTTTCCAGGCCGGCAGATAGCGTTCCTTGGCCTGTTTGGTGAACCTGATCCACATCTGGCCGTCGGCCTCGGTCGGAACCTCGTAGTCGCCGATGCGGACCTCGACGATGCCCGTCTTCTCGCCGAACGCCTTCTCGCCGCTCGCGCCCGAGGATTTGACCACATAGGTCGAGGCGCCTTGCGCAAGCCGCAGCATGTCGGCGGCGAAGGAAGGGTAGAGCTTGTCGCCGACCTGCACCACCATGGGCACGCGGCGAATGATCTGATCGTGTTCCGGCAGCCAATTGAGCGAGCCGGCGCCGGACGCCTTGTCTTGCAGCTCGGGCAGGCTTGCGGCGGCGCCGGGATAAGACGGTGCGAACAGTGCCGGATCGTCGCCGCCATGGGCAAAACCCGCTTTCGATTGCGGCGTGGAACCGCCTTGTGGCGTGGCGATGAAGCCGAGCACGACGGGGCCTTGTCCGATGGCCTCGGCGAAGACGTGATCGTTGGAGGGGAGCTTCTCGACCTCCTCGCGCAAGCCCGCAAGCGCGTCGGACTGCGGCCAGAAGCGCAAGGCGTTTGCCGGCGACATGCGGTCGGGCTCGGGGAAGACCATGTCGAAGCCGATCGCCGCGGCGCCGTTGTCGGAGAGCTTCTTCACGAGGTTGGCGAGCGCCGTGCGTGGCCAAGGCCATTGTCCGATCCGCTTCAGCGACTCCTCGTCGATATCGATGATGCGCAAAGGCAGCCCGGGATCGAAGTGGCGCGGGTTGATCTGCTGGTAGGTGTCGAACACCACCGCGCGCAATCGCGCCACCGGGCTCGGGTCCCAGATCCGTAAAGCGAGCGCGCCTGCAATCACAGCCCCTACGATAAGGGCGTAGAGGAGACGAGGACCCATCTCTGCCAAAAACCCCGCGGCACTTGCATACGCCGGAATGCGCCGGTCCCGGCGCTGCGGCTCGGCCTAGTCGATGGCGTCCACCCGCTCCAATGTCAACTGCGCATTGGAGGGCAGGCAATAGCGCGGTTTTTACCGGGCAAGGCGGCATTGAACGGAAGGGCAGAATGAACTAGGAAGCGCTGACACTCTCAAGCCCAAAACGTCAATCCGGGAGCCTCGTTTCGTGAACATTACGATGATTGGGGCAGGCTATGTCGGCCTGGTCTCCGCCGCTTGCTTTTCGGAATTCGGCTGGACGGTGACTTGCATCGACAAGGATCCGAGCAAGATCGAGCACCTTCGTCAGGGCGGCGTGCCGATCTACGAGCCACGCCTCGACGAGCTCCTGCATCGCAATCTGCGCATGGGGCGCGTCGCATTTTCGTCCGATCTCGCACCCTCGGTCGGCGGTGCCGACCTCGTGTTCCTCGCGGTCGGCACGCCGATGCGGCGTGGCGACGGCCATGCCGATTTGAGCTTCGTGTTTCAAGCGGTCGAAGAGCTTGCTCCCCATCTCAAGGGCTTCACCGTCATCTGCACCAAATCGACGGTACCGGTGGGAACGAGCCGCGAGATCGAACGGCGGCTCAAGGGGCTCAGGCCGGATGCCGACTTCGCGGTCTGCTCCAATCCGGAATTCTTGCGCGAGGGCTCGGCCATCTACGATTTCATGCATCCCGACCGCGTGCTGGTCGGTTGCGACAACGACCGGGCGCAGGACCTCATGGAGCGCCTGTACAAGCCGCTCGCCTTGCGCAACGCGCCGGTGATGTTCGTGAGCCGGGAGTTGGCGGAGCTTGCCAAATATGCCGCCAACGCCTTCCTCGCCATGAAGATCAGCTTCATCAACGAGATCGCCGATCTGTGCGAGGCGGCCGGCGCCAATGTGCAGGAGGTGGCGACGGCCATCGGCGCCGACCGGCGCATCGGCGACAAGTTCCTGCATCCGGGCCCCGGTTATGGCGGTTCCTGCTTCCCCAAGGACGTGGCCGCGCTGATCCGCACCGCGCGCGAGGCGCGCTCGCCGCTGTCGCTGATCGAGCAGGTGCAGACGGTGAACACCGAGCGGAAGATCGCCATGGCGAGCCGTATCGAGCGCGCGGCGGGCGGCAAGCTCGCCGGCAAATCGGTCGCGGTGCTCGGCGTCACCTTCAAGCCTGATACCGACGACGTGCGCGACGCGCCGAGCCTCACCCTCATTCCCATGTTGCAGGAAAAGGGAGCGTCGGTGCGGGCCTACGACCCGCATGCCAGGGAGAATGCCGAGGAGCTTCTGCCGGGGGTGATCTGGTGCGGCAGCGCGCTCGAGGCCGCCGAGAAGGCAGACATCGCCGTGGTGGTCACCGAATGGAACGAGTTCCGCGCGCTCGATCTCAACACACTGAAGGGGCGCATGCGCGGCGACGTTCTTGTCGACCTCCGCAATATCTATCTGCCGGCGCAGGCACGCGCCGCCGGGTTCAACTACACGAGCGTTGGGCAGGGTAAACCGTCTACGTCTATCGAGAAAAACCTGTTGTCCGAAGCCATCCTCAAGCTCCGAAGTCTCGACCCCGTGTAATCGGGCCCCTTTAAGCCGTCACCGTCACTCGCAACTGCCGCATTGGCTAGGGGAGGACGCTTGTCTGCCGTCAGCACCAACACAGAGTTAGCGGTTTTAGCAAGGGAGGATTTCTGGCTCATCGTAGCCTTTAGAGGGAGCGAAGATGAGACAGAAATGCTTGAGGGGCTTGGATAATTTGTTTTCGCAAATCTGTCATAAGCCACTCCTAATCTCTAGCGCAGCGTTGCGTGGGATCCCTCTCATGTCGAAAACCGATCTCTTCTGCAACAGGGCTGAAGCCTTTGAAGCGCATGATGACGTGCCCTTGAGCCCGTCTGACCTGGACTCGATTGGAGACATCATCCAAAGGCGCTACAGCCGCCGCGACGTCGTCCGCGGCAGCCTTGGCGTTGTCGCCGCCGCCTCGCTGTTCGGCCCGGCGGCGATCGCGAGTAGCATTGCGCCGGCACCGGAAGACCGGTTCTGCTTTGAAGAGGTCCGAGCCGGCGTAGATAAAACGCACCATGTGGCTGAAGGCTATCAAGCCGACGTTTTGCTCAGATGGGGCGATCCGCTCTTCTCAGATTTGCCTGCCTTCGATCCGCACAAACAGAGTGCTGCGGCGCAACTCAAGCAATTTGGCTACAACAATGACTACATTGCCTTCCTTCCGCTCGATGCGAGCGGTGACCGCGGGCTTCTCTGCGTCAATCACGAATATACCAATGAAGAGGTCATGTTCCCCGGTCTGGCCCGCCAGGACCTAGCGTGCTTCCCAGATATGACCGCAGCACTCGTCGAAATCGAAATGGCGGCGCACGGCGTTACCATTGTCGAGGTCGTGCGCGAAGATGGTCGTTGGCGGCCCGTTCTCGACAGCCGCTACAATCGACGCATCAGCCCGCTTGACACCATCATTGGAGTCGATGGACCGGCAAGGGGACATGATCGGTTAAGGACGAACGCCGATCCGTCGGGTAGGCGCATTGTCGGTACCCTCAACAATTGCGGCGGCGGTGTCACCCCTTGGGGCACTTATCTCACTGCGGAAGAGAACGTCCACGGATATTTCTGGACCGACGCGAAGCTCGAATGCGGCAAACCGCCGAAGGGCGTTGGCGGTGCGCAAGCCAAGAGCTACGCACGCTATGGCCTGCCAGGACTCTGGCAGGCCTGGGGCAAATTTCATGACCGTTTCAACGTCGACAAGGAGCCGAACGAACCGAACCGGTTTGGTTGGATCGTGGAAATCGACCCCTTCGACCCGACGTCAACGCCGGTAAAGCATACGGCACTTGGCCGTCTTTGCCACGAGAGCGCCGAATGCGTGCTCAACAGGGACGGCCGCGTGGTCGTCTATTGCGGTGACGATACCCGCTTTGAACATCTCTATCGCTTCATCTCAGCGCGAACCTATGATCCAAAGGGTGACGCCAAAAATCGGACGCTTCTTTCGGAGGGCACGCTTTCGGTTGCGAAATTCGATTCGTCTGGGGGGTCGTCTGGTTGCCGTTGACCTATGGACAGGGCCCACTAACGCAAGCAAATGGTTTCAACAGCCAAGCCGATGTGGTGATCGATGCACGACTTGCCGCAACTCTGCTAGGTGCGACACGCATGGATCGGCCCGAGGACGTGCAGCCGAATCTCGCGACCGGCAAGATATATGTTAGCCTTACCTATAACGAGAACCGGCAGCCTAGTGATGTCGACGCCGCCAATCCGCGGCCCAATAACGAATTCGGCCATATCATCGAATTGACGCCACCTGCCGGCGACCATTCCGCAGATCAATTCCGCTGGGAGATACTTGTCCGCTGCGGGGACCCAGCAGTTGCCGAGGTAGGGGCATTGTGGAACCCTAACACTTCGGAAAATGGCTGGTTCGCTTGCCCAGACAATTTTGCAGTAGACGCTCAAGGCCGGCTGTGGGTCGCGACCGACCAGGGTGAGCGCTGGCCAACCGGAAGAGCCGACGGTCTCTATGGGCTCGAGACCAAGGGAGAAAGGCGACGCACCGCGAAGCTCTTCTTTCGCTGCCCTGTGGGGGCTGAGATGACAGGCCCCTGTTTTACACCAAACCAGGAGACGCTATTCGTGGCTGTTCAGCATCCGGGCACAGACGGTACCAACAAATTCAAGGGCTTCGAGCGACCCTCGACATTCGAAGATCCAGCAACGCGCTGGCCGGATTTCGATCCCAATATGCCGCCTCGCCCATCAGTGCTTGCCATCACGAAAATCGGGGGAGGC
>CAWGVA010000011.1:0-14201 GCA_963825835.1 uncultured Alphaproteobacteria bacterium
TGGTGGGCGCGACTGGGATCGAACCAGTGACCCCTGCGATGTCAACGCAGTGCTCATACCGCTGAGCTACGCGCCCTTCCGTTCAGGACGGCTTCTATATCGGGTCGGAGCCCTCGAAGGCAACCCGCGGCTGACCCGGCTTCAGGCGGCGAGCAGGCGCTCCACCTCATCGACCAGATCGCGCAGGTGAAACGGCTTTGACAGGATCTTCGCGTCTTTCGGCGCATGATTGTCGGGATTGAGCGCGACCGCGGCGAAGCCGGTGATGAACATGATCTTCAAATCAGGGTCGAGCTCGCTTGCGCGCCGCGCAAGCTCGATGCCGTCCATCTCCGGCATCACGATATCGGTAAGGAGCAGGGTGAAGGGCTCCTCCTTCAGGCGCTCATAGGCTTCAAGCCCGTTGCCGAACGACACGACGTCGTACCCGGCCTTGGTCAGCGCCCTCACCAGGAAGCGGCGCATGTCCTCGTCGTCCTCGGCAAGGAGAATACGCTGAACGCAGCGCGCGTCCGGATCGTTGGCCACCATCCCTCTTCCCCCTCTAGACGCTACGCCCTACATGAACTTGGTAAACGACCGCTTGCTGGTCTCGTCCAGTCCCGTCCGGCCCCGCCACCATGAGAGCCAAATCATCGCGTCTTATTGCCTTCCGCACAAGGCAGAACACGCCTGGACAGGTTCAACTCTCATTGGCAGAGTTTACAGGCGATTCCGGGCTGGTCCCTTCGGCCGGCTCCCGCCAGGACAAGGTTTAGCCGATGAGCCGAAACGAGGCTGAGGCGATCGAGAGGGACCTTTCGCCCCCCTTCCAGGTGGCGAAGCCGGCGGAGCTCGCCGCCCCCTTGGTGTTCAACTCCCCCCATAGCGGCCGCGTCTATCCAAGCGCCTTCCTGGCGAGTTCGAAGCTCGATGCGCTGACGCTCCGCCGCTCCGAGGACGCTTATGTCGAGGAGCTGTTCGGCTTCGTGAGCGGACTCGGCAGCCCCCTGCTCTACGCCCATTTCCCGCGCGCTTATCTCGACGTCAACCGCGAGCCCTACGAGCTCGACCCGGCGCTGATCCGAGACGGCCTGCCGCATTACGCCAACACCCAGTCGGTGCGCGTGGTTGGCGGGCTTGGCACCATCGCCCGCATCGTTTCGGAGTCCGATGAGATTTATCGCGAGCCTCTGTCGCTGGTTGCGGCGCTTGAACGCATCAACCGGCTCTATACGCCCTACCACGACACGCTGAAATCGCTGCTCGCCCAGGCGAGGCAAGCCTTCGGGCTCGCCGTGCTCGTCGACTGCCACTCGATGCCGTCGAACCCGATCTCAGATCAGGGCGGCGCCAGGTCCGACTTCGTCCTTGGCGACCGCTACGGCACCTCGTGCAGCGGCGAGTTGACCAGGGCCGCGGCCCAGGCGCTGAAAGCCCAAGGCTATGCGGTGGCGTTGAACAAGCCTTATGCCGGCGGTTACATCACCGAGCATTACGGCCGGCCGCATGCCGGTGTGCATGCCCTTCAAGTCGAGGTCAACCGCGCGCTCTATATGCATGAGAGCACCTTTGACAAATCGTCGGGATTTGACCGCATAAAGCGCGATTTGGAGGGAATGGTGCGGGCGCTGATCGCCTCGGTTCCAGAAATCGCCGTTCCGCGCGCCGCCGCCGAGTAGCCAAGGCCCTGGGCAAAAAAAGGGGCCGTTCGAATGGATCCGAACGGCCCAAGTCTAGGGAGGAAACGCCCAAGGAGGGCAGCGGCACAACAGGAGGGTCATGCCGCGTTGCAACAATATGTCATTGCGACGCACAAAATGCAAGGTTTCACTCTCGTTTCCGCGGCAATTGTGAAACACTGGTGCAATTCGATCACTAAATGCCCTGGAGAGGGCCGATTTTCCAGCCAGCAAGAAGCCGCCTCGAAGCTCATTTGATGCTTGAATCCAAAGGGGAAAACCCCTCAAGGGACGCCGTGCCCACCAACCCCGATTTCGACGATCTTCTCGCCACCGCGCACGCCCTCGCCGACCAGGCCGGTGCGGTCATATTGCCGCATTTCCGGACAGCCCTCGCGATTGACCACAAAGGCGGCGCCCTGTTCGATCCGGTCACCGCCGCCGACCTCGCCGCCGAGACCGCCATCAGGGATGCGCTCGCCGCGACCCACCCGGCCCATGGCATTGTCGGGGAGGAGTTCGGATCGACCGCGGCCGACGCCGACTATTGCTGGATCATCGATCCGATCGACGGGACCCGAGCCTTCATCGTCGGCCAGCCCTTGTGGGGGACGCTGATCGGGCTTGTGCGCCAGGGCCGCCCTCTGCTCGGCCTGATGAACCAGCCCTTCACCGGCGAGCGCTACTGGAGCGGGGAACGGCAAAGCTATTTTCGCCATTCGAGCGGCATCGAGCAGACCATCCACACCCGGGCTTGCGCGAGCTTGAGCGAAGCTCTGCTCACCGCCTCGAGCCCGGACCTGTTCGAGACCAAAGAGGAGCAAGCCCGCTTTGCCGCGCTCGCGAGCGCCGTGCGCCTCAGGCGCTTCGGCGGCGACTGCTACAATTACTGCCTGCTCGCTCTCGGCCAGATCGACCTCGTGGTCGAGGCGGGGCTCAAGGATTTCGACATCGTGCCGCTGATCCCGATCATCGAGCGCGCCGGCGGCGTGGTCTCGACCTGGGAGGGCGGCGACCCGCGCCGAGGCGGCCGCATCCTCGCCGCCGGCGATCCGCGCCTGCACGAGCAAGCGGTGAAGATTCTCTCTCGGTAGCTAAGCGACGATGGGCTCGCCGAGCCTGCTCGTGACCGCGCCAGGCACGAAGGCATCGAACGCCGCCCAGAACTGCTCGCGGATCAGGTCGCGCTCCTGCAGGATCTCGTGGCGCGATCCTCTGAGCAGAATTTGCGTGCCAACCCTCAGCCGATTGGCGAACAACTCGATCGCCTTGCTCGACACGATGCGATCGTCGCCGGCGGCGAGCATCAAGACCGGGACGCGGAGCCGGTCCGGAAACCGGTCGCTGTTGACCGCGGCCATGGCCGAAAGCGCCCCGCGCACCCAGCCGATGGTCGGCGCGCCCACGGCAAGCGCGGGAGCCGCGTTCGCCACCGACAGATTGCGCATGAAGCGCTCGTGGTCGCCGGTCAGCGGATTGCCCTCGAAGGTCTGGTTGGCGACGTATTCCTTCATGCCGCCAGGCACCGCGATCCTTCCCAATCCGCATAGCGACAACCCCGTGGTGATCCCCGACACCGCGGCCGGAGGCATCGGCAGGCCCACGATCTCGATCATCGGCGCCGTCAGCACCATGCGCGAGAACCAGCAGCCGCGCATGGTCGCGGCCTTGAGCAGCACGGTCCCCCCCATGGAATGGGCAAGCGCGTAATAAGGGGGCGGACAATCCGGTAGCGCCACCTCGTTCATGAAGCGCGCGACGTCGTCCTCGTAATCGTTGAAGCTCTTGACGTGGCCTTTGAGCGAATTCCGCATGAGCCGGCCGGAGCCGCCCTGCCCGCGCCAATCGAGCACCGCCACGGCAAAGCCCCTGCGCCTGAGCTCGCCCACCACCTCGAAATATTTTTCGATGAACTCGCTGCGCCCGGGGAAGATGCAGACCGTGCCGTGCCGCTCTTTGAGTGCCGAGCGCCAGCGCGCGTAGCGCAAGGGCACGCCGCCTTTGCCCTTCAAGAATCCGATCGAGACGCCGAGCGGGATTGGGTTCTTCGGAGTTGCGACCAGGTCCATGATGCTGAAATTCCCCTTTTTTCAGCCTCTTGGCAAATCTGTTTTCTTGTTGTGAATCATGTGATTACGCACCCTTGACGGTCTAAATATCAATTCCCATATCTTCGTCCGCGCAAGGCCTCAAGGCTTGCGCAAATTCAACACGCCCGGCTCGAGCCCGAGCGGGCATCAACATATCGCTTCTCAAGGAGGATGTGACTTGAGGCACTTTGATCTTACCCCGCTTTATCGCTCAACCATCGGCTTCGACCGCCTCGGCTCGTTGCTCGACACCCTCGGCGCCTTCGAGGGCGACACTCCGAGCTACCCGCCCTACAACATCGAGCGCGTCGGCGAGAACGAGTATCGCATCAGCATGGCGGTCGCCGGCTTCGGCGAGAAGGACCTCACCATCGAGGTGAAAGAAAACACGCTCTCGATTCGTGGCGAGAAGCAGGCTGAGGTCGAGCAGAGCACCTATCTGCATCGCGGCATCGCCGGCCGCAGCTTCGAGCGCAGGTTCCAACTTGCCGACCACGTCGTGGTGAAGGGCGCGAACCTCGAGAATGGCCTGCTGCACGTCGACCTCGTGCGCGAGCTGCCCGAGGCGATGAAGCCCCGCACCGTCCCGATCGAGACCAAGAGCGACAAGCCCAGGGTCATCGACAGCAAGGCCGCGTAAGCGCTTCGCTCACCCCATCGATTGCCGAAGGGCGCCTTCGCAAAATCGAGGGCGCCCTTTTTTCGTGCCGTGGCGGAATTGCTTGGCCTGCCGGGGCCTATATGACGTCCGGCAAGCTTAATCCCGCTTGTGCGGCCATTGGAAATCTGTCATTTTGGGGATGAATAGGACAGGCTTGCTGACCTTTGTGGCTGAAGCATCAGCCGGAAGCTCCAGGCTGGCGCGCGGGTCCCGGAGTCCATTTCCGTCCTTAACGCGATGTTTTTTGAGACGAGGCTAGGGTCGCGAAGGCGGGCTTGCGCGTTGTTCCTAGCCTGAATTGGCCTATGCTCTTTTGGAGACAAACTGCTTTTAAGCGGTCTTGCGTGCGATGTCAGTCAATCATCAAGGTTCAAATCGCAAGTTCACGGGGCAAGCTCTGCCGCCGCCGGCGCAAGGACTCTACGATCCAAAGAGAGAACACGATGCCTGCGGCGTCGGCTTCGTCGCCGACCTGAAGGCCCGGCCGAGCCACAAAATCGTCGAGCAAGGCCTCCAGATCCTGGAGAATTTGACCCATCGCGGCGCCGTCGGCGCCGACCCGCTTGCCGGCGACGGCGCCGGCATCCTCGTGCAGATTCCGCATGAGTTCCTCAAAGTGGTCACCGGGCCGCTCCGCATCTCGCTTCCCGAGCCCGGCCACTACGCCGTCGGCCATATGTTCATGCCGGGGAACCTCGCGCAGCGCATCTACTGCCAGTCTGTGGTGGAACGCGTGGTCGAGGCCGAAGGCTTGCAGCTCCTCGGCTGGCGCGACGTGCCCACCGACAATTCCTGCCTCGGCAGTTGCGTGATCGAGACCGAGCCGCACCACAGGCAGGTGTTCATCGGCCGCGGGCCCGGCATCAAAGACGAGGCGACCTTCGAGCGCAGGCTCTACATCCTGCGCAAGGTGATCTCCAACACCATCAACGGCGACACCGGCGGCCGCGACATCGGCTTCTACACCGTGTCGCTCTCCTGCCGCACGCTCGTCTACAAGGGCATGTTCCTCGCCTATCAGCTCGGCGCCTACTATCTCGACCTGCACCACCCGAAATTCGCCTCAGCGCTGGCGCTCGTGCATCAGCGCTTCTCGACCAACACCTTCCCGTCGTGGAAGCTCGCCCATCCCTACCGCATGGTCGCCCATAACGGCGAGATCAACACGCTCCGCGGCAACCTCAACTGGATGGCGGCGCGACAGGCGAGCGTCTCCTCGCCGCTGTTCGGCAAGGACATCGCCAAGCTCTGGCCGATCTCCTATGAGGGACAGTCCGACACCGCCTGCTTCGACAATGCGCTCGAGTTCCTGGTGCAAGGCGGCTACAGCCTCGCCCACGCCGCCATGATGCTGATCCCCGAGGCCTGGGCCGGCAATCCGCTGATGGATGGGAAGCGCCGCGCTTTCTACGAATATCACGCCTGCCTGATGGAGCCCTGGGACGGCCCTGCCGCCATGGCCTTCACCGACGGGCGGCAGATCGGCGCTACGCTCGACCGCAACGGCCTCCGCCCAGCCCGCTATTTCGTGACCGACGAAGGCCTGGTGGTCATGGCCTCTGAGACCGGCGTGCTGCCCATCCCCGAGAAGAGCATCGTGCAGAAATGGCGGCTCCAGCCGGGCAAGATGCTGCTCATCGATCTTGCCAAGGGCCGCATCATCTCCGACGAGGAGATCAAGGCCGAGCTCGCGAGCGCGCATCCCTATCAGCAATGGCTCGACCGTACCCAGATCAGAGTGCATGAGCTGCCGGGCTCGTCCTCGCCGCAGCCGCGCACCAATGTGAGCCTGCTCGACCGCCAGCAGGCCTTCGGCTACACGCAGGAAAGCACCAAATTCCTGATGGCGCCGATGGCGGGATCTGGCCAGGAGGCCGTTGGCTCCATGGGCAACGACACGCCGGTGTCGGTGCTGTCCGACCGGCCTAAACTGCTGCACACCTATTTCAAGCAGAACTTCGCGCAAGTGACCAACCCGCCGATCGACTCGATCCGCGAGGAGCTGGTCATGTCGCTCGTGACCTTCATCGGGCCGCGGCCGAACCTGCTCGACCTCGAAGGCACCTCGAAGCAGAAGCGGCTCGAGGCTGCCCATCCGATCCTCACCAACGAGAATCTGGAGCGCATCCGCGGCATCGGCGACGTCGCCGACAATCAGTTCCGCACCGTCACGCTCGACATCACCTATGGCGCCGACCGTGGCGCCGCCGGCATGGGCGAGGCGCTCGACAAGCTTTGCAAGCGCGCCGAAGCCGCCGTGCGCGAGGGCGAGAACATCATCATCCTGTCGGACCGGGCGACTGGCCCAGACCGCATCCCGATCCCCTCGCTGCTCGCCACCAGCGCCGTGCATCATCATCTGATCCGCTGTGGCTTGCGGACCTCGGTGGGTCTCGTGGTGGAGACCGGCGAGGCGCATGAGGTGCATCAGTTCGCGACGCTCGCCGGCTACGGCGCCGAGGCAATCAACCCCTACCTCGCCTTTGAGACGCTCGAGGCCATGCTGCCCGAGATCGACGAGGAGATCACCGCGGAAGAGGCGGTCAAGCGCTACATCAAGGCGGTCGACAAAGGCCTGCTCAAGGTGATGTCCAAGATGGGCATCTCCACCTATCAGTCCTATTGCGGCGCCCAGATCTTCGACGCGGTGGGACTGCGCTCCGACTTCGTCGCCAAATATTTCACCGGCACCAACAGCCAGGTCGAAGGCGTGGGGCTTGAGGAAATCGCGCGCGAGACGGTCGAGCGCCACAGGCTCGCTTTCTCCGACGCTCCGGTGTTGCGCGATGCGCTCGAAGTCGGCGGCGAATACGCCTTCCGCATTCGCGGCGAGGCGCATATGTGGCGCCCGAGCGTGGTCGCCGACCTGCAGCATGCCGTGCGCGGCGCGCTGCCGGAGAAATACCGGTCCTACGCCAAGCAGATCAACGAGCAGTCCGAGCAGCTTTTGACGCTCCGCGGCATGTTCCGCATCAAGACCGCCGAGGAGCTGGGCCGCAAGCCGGTGTCGCTCGACGAGGTCGAGCCCGCCAAGGAGATCGTCAAGCGCTTCTCGACCGGCGCCATGTCGTTCGGCTCGATCAGCCGCGAGGCCCACACCACGCTCGCCATCGCCATGAACCGCATCGGCGGCAAGTCGAACACCGGTGAAGGTGGCGAGGAGTCCGACCGCTACAAGCCACTGCCCAACGGCGACTCGATGCGCTCGAAGATCAAGCAGGTGGCCTCAGGCCGCTTCGGCGTGACCACCGAATATTTGATGAGCGCCGACATGATGCAGATCAAGATCGCCCAAGGCGCCAAGCCCGGCGAAGGCGGTCAGCTCCCCGGCCATAAAGTCGACGCCACCATCGCCAAGGTGCGCCACTCGACGCCCGGCGTCGGCCTGATCTCGCCGCCGCCGCATCACGACATCTATTCGATCGAGGATCTGGCGCAGCTCATCTACGACCTGAAGAACGTCAACCCCGCCGCCGATGTCAGCGTCAAGCTGGTGAGCGAGGTCGGCGTCGGCACGGTCGCGGCAGGCGTCGCCAAGGCGCGCTCTGACCACGTCACCATCGCAGGCTTCGAAGGCGGCACCGGCGCCTCTCCGCTCACCTCGATCAAGCATGCCGGCTCCCCTTGGGAGATCGGCCTCGCCGAGACGCAGCAGACGCTGGTGCTCAATCGCTTGCGCGGCCGCATCTCGGTGCAGGTCGACGGCGGCATCCGCACCGGGCGCGACGTCGTGGTCGGCGCTCTGCTCGGCGCCGATGAGTTCGGCTTCGCCACCGCGCCGCTGATCGCGGCCGGCTGCATCTATATGCGCAAATGCCATCTCAACACCTGCCCGGTCGGCGTCGCCACCCAGGACCCGGTGTTGCGCGCGCGTTTCCAGGGCAAGCCGGAGCACGTGATCAACTTCTTCTTCTTCGTCGCCGAGGAAGTGCGCGAATACATGGCAGCGCTCGGCTTTCGCAGCTTCGCCGAGATGATCGGCCAGACCGAGATCCTGGATAAGAGCGAGGCCATCGACCATTGGAAGGCTAAGGGGCTCGACTTCACCCGCCTGTTCCACAAGCCCGAGGTGCCGAAGGAGGTGGCGGTCTACAATTCAGAGCGCCAGGACCATCACCTCGACAAGGTGCTCGACCGCAAGCTGATCGAGCTTTCTGCCGCTGCCATCGAGGAGAAGAAGCCGGTCAAGATCGAGCTGCCGATCAGGAACACCGACCGCACCACCGGTGCCATGCTGTCGGGCGCCATTGCCAAGAGTCATGGCCATGTGGGCCTGCCCGAGGACACCATCTGGGTGAGCCTCAAGGGCTCTGCCGGCCAGAGCTTCGGCGCCTGGCTCGCCAACGGCGTGACGCTCGACCTTGAGGGCGAGGCTAACGACTATGTCGGCAAGGGCCTGTCAGGTGGCCGCATCATCGTCCGCCCGCCTGAGGACTCAGGCATCGTGCCCGAGGAATCGATCATCGTCGGCAATACGGTGCTGTACGGCGCCATTGCCGGCGAATGCTATTTCCGCGGCATCGGCGGCGAGCGCTTTGCCGTGCGCAATTCCGGCGCCACCGCCGTGGTGGAAGGCACCGGCGACCATGGCTGCGAATATATGACCGGCGGCGTGGTGGTGGTGATCGGCCCGACCGGGCGGAACTTCGCTGCCGGCATGTCCGGCGGCATCGCCTATGTGCTTGACGAGGCAGGCGACTTCGAGCGCCGCTGCAATCTCGCCATGGTCGAGCTCGAGCCGGTGCCGAGCGAGAACAACGTCATGGAGCGGAGCCGCCATCAGACCGGCGACCTCGAAAGCCATGGCCTCGTCGATGTGTCCGACATGACGCGTTTCGACGAGCAGCGGCTCTACCAGCTGATCGAGCGGCACCTGCATTACACCGGCTCAGAGCGCGCCCGCGCCATTCTTGCCGATTGGAGCGCTTATCTGCCGAAATTCGTCAAGGTGATGCCGGTCGAGTATCGCCGGGCGCTCGAGGAGATGGCGCGCCAGCAGGTGCTCGACAGGACGGCCCTCGGCGAGATCGAGATTGGTCTCCGCGCCGGCGCCAACGGCAAATAATCTTAACCGGAGGCGATTTACGCTTCCTCGCCTCGTCTGGGGGCGGGAAGGCTGGCCCTCGCGGCTCAGGACGGCTTGACGAGCGGAGGGTCTGCTGGCGACACTTTTAGGAACGGCGGGGAAAGCGGCGAACGAGCGGATGGGTTGATGGGAAAGATCACGGGCTTTCTCGAGATCGAGCGGCAGGACCGGCACTACGAGCCGGCGGCCGACCGCGTCCGCCATTATCGCGAGTTCCTCGTGCCGCTCGGCGATGCCGAGGTGACCCAGCAGGCCGCCCGCTGCATGGATTGCGGCATCCCCTATTGCCATCAGGGCTGCCCGGTCAACAACCAGATCCCTGACTGGAACGACCTCGTCTATCACGCCGACTGGCAGGAGGCCGCGAGCAACCTCCATTCCACCAACAACTTCCCCGAGGTGACGGGACGCATCTGCCCAGCGCCGTGCGAGGCCTCCTGCACGCTCAACATCATCGACGTCCCCGTCACCATCAAATCGATCGAATGCGCCATCGCCGACAAGGCCTTTGCCGCGGGCTGGGTGAGACCGCAGCCTCCCGAGACCAAGACCGGCAAGCGCGTGGCGGTTATCGGCTCTGGCCCCGCCGGGCTCGCCGCGGCCCAGCAACTCGCCCGCGCCGGCCACGACGTGCATGTCTATGAGAAGCACGCCCAGCCCGGCGGCCTGCTCCGCTACGGCATCCCCGATTTCAAGATGGAGAAATACCTCGTCGAGCGCCGCGTGGAGCAAATGCAAGCCGAGGGCGTGACCTTCCACTGCAACATGCATGTCGGCCACGACATCTCGGCACGCAAGCTCGAGCGCGACTACGACGCAGTGCTGCTCGCCGGCGGCGCCGAGCATCCGCGCGACCTTACCATCGAGGGCCGCAATTTGCGCGGTGTGCATTATGCGATGAATTTCCTGCCGCAGCAGAACCGCCGGGTCTCTGGCGAGCCGCTTGGCGACGTCGAGCCGATCCTCGCCACGGCTAAGCAAGTGGTGGTGATCGGCGGCGGCGATACCGGCTCCGACTGCATCGGCACCTCCTTCCGCCAGGGCGCGGTCTCGGTGACCCAGCTCGAGATCATGCCCATGCCGCCGGAGAAGGAGAACAAGGCGCTGACCTGGCCGAACTGGCCGCTCAAGCTCCGCACCTCATCGAGCCAGGCCGAGGGCGCCGCGCGCGACTTCAGCGTGGCGACGAGCCGCTTCTTAGGCGAGAACGGCGAGGTCAAGGAGCTCGAATGCATCCGCCTCGACGCCCAGATGAAGCCGATCCCCGGGAGCGAGTTCCGCATTCCCGCCGACCTCGTGCTGCTCGCCATGGGCTTCCTGCATCCCGTGCAGCAGGGCATGGTCAAGGATTTGCGGATCGACCTCGATGCGCGCGGCAATGTGAAGGCGAACGAGCTCGACTACCGCACCTCGCGGCCTAAGGTGTTTGCCGCGGGCGACATGCGCCGCGGCCAGTCGCTCGTGGTGTGGGCCATCCGCGAAGGCCGCCAGGCGGCGCACGCCATCGACAAATTTCTGATGGGAAAAACCGACCTGCCGCGCTGACGAAGGCTCAGCTGACGCGGCCAAAGGCCAACCTCCAAGAGAGGAGAGCGTCGCGCTTTGGTCGGCGCCCTTTATTGCTGTAATGTGTGTTGATGAGACAGGGAGCTGTTTGAACTATTGCAGCCCGAGTCCTCGCCCAAGCACGATCGGACTAAGCAATTCCATCGGGGTGAAGCCCCTCAGGCTCCTGCGGACGGAAAAGCCTTCATGGAATGAGGGGAGAAAAGGGGCATGAGCAAGCAGGACAAAAAACATACCGGCACCTTTCGACAAGACAAACTTATGCCGGACGAGACCATCGAAGCCCAACTCGATGGCTGGCTCGACAAGCCAACCGGCCAAGGCGGCGTGATCAAGCATAATGGTCAGTTCGTGCTGACGAACAAGCGAGCTTGCTTCTATTCCAAGGCTCCGTTCGAGGAGATATTCGAGACGATCCCACTCTCGAAAATAACTTCGGTCGAGACGTCGTCGCTGATGGGCTACCGTGTGCTCCGTCTTCACACGGCGCATGACGATCTCGAATTCAAGACCCTTGAGGCCAAAGTTCTCTTCGACACACTCCTTGCGCACCTCGAACGCCTTCGTAACGAGCCGGCCGGCGGCTCCGTTGCTCCGGCTGCGTCAGCTGAATCTATAACTGACCAAATCAAGAAACTCGGTGAGCTTCGGGACGCCGGATTCCTGACCAACGACGAGTTCAACGCCAAGAAGGCCGAGCTCCTTGCCAGGCTATGAGGATAGGCACCGCTTCGGCGGGAGCCAGGCTCACACTGCGGTGAAGCAGTTGTCGACGAAGAGATGCGCGCCGTTGACGAAGCTGGCCTCGTCGCTCGAGAGAAACAGCGCAGCGCGCGCCACCTCCTCCGGCTCGCAAATGCGACCCTGTTGAACGGCAAGGGCCGCATCCGACATGTCGACGCCAAGCTTGTTGAGCTCGGCAACCTCGCGCAGGCCGTGCGGCGTGCGCACGAACCCCGGGCAGACGGCGTTGCAGCGGATGTTCTGGTCGCGAAACTCGACCGCGATCGAGCGAGCGAACATGTGGCAGGCACCCTTCGACGTATTGTAAACCACCTCCCTCGGCGTCGCGGCGATGGCTGAGATCGACGACGTGCACACGATCGATCCTCCCCCGGCCGCGATCATCCCCGGCAGCACGGCCTTGGTCACGAGGAACATGCTCGTGACGTTGACCGCCATCAGCCATTCCCAGTCGGCGAGCGTGGTCTCGAGGAAGGGCTTGATGATGATGGAGCCGGCGTGATTGAACAGCACATTGGGCGCGCCGAGCGCCGCGGTGACGGCTGCAACCGCCGCGTTGACCTCTCCTTCGTTGGCGACGTCCGCGGCCGCAAACATAGCCGTGCCGCCCGCTGCTTCGATCTCGGCTACGGCGGCACGCCCCGCCTCCTCGTTGCGGTCGACAACGCCGACCTTGGCGCCCTCGGCCGCGAACAGCTTCGACGAGGCGCCTCCCATGCCGGTCGCGCCGCCCGAAATCAATGCGATCTTGCCTGCCAGTCTGCCGGGCATATTGCGTTCATCCTTCTTCTCTAGAGACGGTCGGCTATTCTAGAACGGCCTCGGGCGCGGCCGAAAGTGGCAAGCGGAGCGGAGCGCTCTCGTCCCCGGCGATCAGGAGAGAGTTCGCAAGCGAGTCGGAAAGCGCCTTGACGAGAAGGTCGGCATGGTCCCGCGCAAAGCAGAGCGGCGGGCGGATCTTGACGATGTTGCCGTAGGGGCCGGCAATGCCGACCAGGATGTTGCGGTCGCGGAGCATTTCCACGACGCTGGTTGCGGCGGCCCTGTCCGGCGTCTTCGACTTGCGGTCGCGTACGAGCTCGACGCCGATGTAAAGTCCTTTTCCCCGCACGTCACCAACTCGACTGAAGCGCTGAGCGACAGCTTCGAGCCCCGCCAAGAGATAGGCGCCGACCTCGAGCGCGTTCTCTCTCAGGTTCTCTGCCTCGAGCGTCTCCAAGACGGCGAGGCCGGCCGCGGCAGCGACCGGGTTTCCTCCGAACGTGTTGAAGTAGCCGGCAGTTTTCCCGAAGGTCGCGAGCAGATCCGGTTTCACCGCGAGCCCGGCGATGGGATAGCCGTTGCCCATGGGCTTGCCCATGACGACCATGTCCGGGACGAGGCCGTGCCGCTCAAACCCCCACATCGTTTCGCCAGTGCGGGCGAAGCCCGGCTGCACCTCGTCGGCGATGAACAGGCCACCTTCTTTGCGCACATCGGCGATGGCTTCGGCCATAAATCCGGGCTCGCCCGGGTAGATGCCGTCGCTGGAGAAGATGCTGTCGGCAACGAGCCCGGCGAAGCGGATTTTCTTTTTCTTCATGGCCGAAATCGCCTTCCTGATGTTGGCCGCGAAGAGCGTCCCCACCTCCTCGAGCCCCGTTCGATACGTGTCGGGGGCTGGAACCAGAAAGACGTTCGGATTGCGCGGCTCGGCGCTCGCCGACGAAGGGGAGATTTCGGTCACGGCCAGCGTATTGCCGTGATAGGCGTTCTCCGTCACGATGAAGCCGGTGCCACCCGTGACCGCGCGCGCGATGCGCAGCGACAAGTCGACGCTTTCGCTCCCCGTGCATGTCAGGACGATATTGGACAGCTCGCGCGGCAGCGTCGCCAAAAGCTTCTCCGCATAGGTGTAGACGATCTCACTGAGATAGCGGCTGTGCGTGTTGAGGGTCGCCATCTGCCGCGACACGGCAGCGACGACGCGTGGATGGCAGTGGCCCACTGACGCCACGTTGTTGTAGGCGTCGAGATAGCGCGTGCCGTCGGCACCGATGAGCCACACGCCTTCCCCTCGGACGAGATTGAGGGGGCGTGCGTAGAACAGCATCGATGCCGGACCGAACACGCACCTGCGGCGGGCGACGAGGTCCGCCGTCTCAGGATCGAGACCGGCCGCCGCTTGCATGTCGAAGGCGTTGAGTTCGAGAATTTTGCGCGTCGCTGTCATGACATCCTTTGAGCCAGCCGACGCATTTCTTGAAGCGTCCCGGGCTCCGCTCACCTCTAGCCTAGATCAGTCAGTCTCCATCGTTCAATTTTTTCCGAACCACTTTGGTACCGCGGCCGCCCGGCCGTGCGGCCCACCGGCAGGTTGTGAGGCTTTTCTGTAGAATGCGCTTCGGCGCCGC
>CAWGVA010000012.1:0-34807 GCA_963825835.1 uncultured Alphaproteobacteria bacterium
TCGTCGGCATTGATCACGAGGTAGCTCGGACGACCGTCGGACTGCTTCGGCATGAACGACCATTTGAGGCCGGTGGGAAAGCCCGCGCCGCCACGGCCTCTGAGGCCTGAGGCCTTCACCTCCTCGATGACGGCTTCGTGGCCCTTCTCGATCATGGCCTTGGTGCCGTCCCAGGCGCCGCGGTCGCGTGCCGCCTTGAGCCGCCAGTCATGGAAGCCGTAGAGATTCTTGAAGATGCGGTCGGAGTTTTTCAGCATCACTTTCGTCTCCGGCCGGAGCTGTCGCGAAGGGGAGGCTTGGGCACGGCCGCCTCGCGCTCGCTTGCCGCGTCGCCAGGCTTCTTTGCCTCATCGTCGATGAGAGCGAGCTCACCCTCGTCTGCGTGAGGCCGCGCGCCGGCGCCTCGGCATAAAGTCCTTGCGCGATGAGCGTCGTCGCTCCTCCCAAGGGCTCGGAGGAATGCCGGCCATCCTGCGGTCCAGGCTTCACTTTCCGGCCCTCGCGCAAGGCGGTCAGGATCTTTTCGAAGCTCTCCGGCGTCAGGTCCTCGTAATAGTCCTTGTTGATCTGCACCATCGGCGCATTGACGCAAGCGCCGAGGCACTCGACCTCGATCCAGGAGAACAGCCCATCCTTGGTGACGTGGCCCGGCTCGCCGATCAGCTTGCGGCAGGTGTCTTTCAGCGCCTCGGCGCCGCGCAGCCAGCAGGGCGTCGTGCCGCAGAGCTGCACGTAGTAGCGGCCAACCGGTGCCAGATTGAACATGGTGTAGAAGGTGGCGATCTCGTAGACGCGGATATAAGCCATATCGAGCAGGTCGGCGATGTAGCGGAGTGCAGGCTCGGGCAGCCAACCGCCGCATTGCTCCTGCGCCCGCCACATGAGCGGCAGCACCGCCGAGGCCTCCCGGCCTTGCGGATATTTCTTGAGCTGGTCCTTCGCCCAAGCGAGGTTCTCAGGCGTAAAGGCGAAGTCTTCGGGCTGCTCGGCGGCGAGACGGCGGACGCTCATAAGCTCGCTTCTTCTTTTGCTATGTGGATAGGGCGCAAGAGCGAAACAACGCCCCCTAACGGAACGCGGTACAGGAGGCGATATCCGTCAGGCCCTCCTTCACATAAGCCTTGAGCGTGTAATAGCAAACCGCGATCGCCGTTTCTTTTTGCAGGGTAAAGGACGGCATCGGAGGAGACCTTGCCGATCTGGCGGGTCACCGCCTCGGCGGGTACGAGCACCGTGGTCCTGATCAGAAAGCCTTCGGCGAGAAGGTCCTTCAACTTCACCGCAGACTGAATCCCGCCGGCGGCGGGAGGCGTTTCCTCAGCCTTCGCGTCAGCCGGGGGCGCTTCATCGGGCTTGGCCTCCTCCTTAGATTTGTCGGCATCCTTCGGCTCGGAGGCTTCCGGGGCGCCCTTCTCCGGAGAAGCGTCCTTGTCGGCTGCAACGGCTGCGGCGGGAGGGTGAGACCAATAAGAGGACGGCCGCGCAGGTGGCGCCAAATGCCTCAACAAGTTGATAACTTTACCATTTCTCCCCTCCTCCGATCTCGTAGCCAACGCCTAGCGATCGACCTCCCCGAACACGATATCGATCGATCCTAACACTGCCGAGACATCGGCCAGCATATGGCCTCGGCACAGGAAATCCATGGCCTGCAAATGCGCGAAGCCCGGCGCCCTGATCTTGCAGCGATAGGGGCGATTGGTGCCGTCGGCGACAAGATAGACGCCGAACTCGCCCTTGGGCGCCTCGACCGCGGCATAAACCTCTCCGGCCGGCACGTGATAGCCCTCGGTGTAGAGCTTGAAGTGATGGATCAGCGCTTCCATCGAGCTCTTCATCACGGCGCGCTTCGGCGGCACCATCTTGTGGTTCTCCACCGTCACCGGCCCGAGCTCGGTGGTCAGCCTCTCGCAACATTGCTTCATGATGCGCACCGACTGGCGCATCTCTTCCATGCGCACGAGGTAGCGGTCGTAGCAGTCGCCGTTCTTGCCGATGGGGATGTCGAACTCAAGCTCCGCATAGCACTCGTAAGGTTGGCTCTTGCGCAAGTCCCAGCGGGCGCCTGAGCCGCGCACCATGACGCCGGAGAAGCCGTGCGCCCAGGCGTCCTCGAGCTTCACCACGCCGATATCGACGTTGCGCTGCTTGAAGATGCGGTTGTCGGTGAGCAGGCCCTCGATGTCGTCGCACACTTTGAGGAAGGGATCGCAGAAGGCGTAGATGTCGGCCACGAGCTCTGGCGGCAGATCCTGGTGCACGCCGCCGGGACGGACGTAAGCCGCATGCATGCGGCTGCCGCTTGCCCGCTCGTAGAACACCATCAGCTTCTCGCGCTCCTCGAAGCCCCAGAGCGGAGGGGTCAGCGCGCCGACGTCCAGCGCTTGCGTGGTGACGTTGAGGAGGTGGGAGAGGAGCCGGCCGATCTCCGAATAGAGCACGCGGATGAGCTGGGCGCGCTTCGGGACGGTGACGCCGACGAGCTTCTCAACCGCGAGCGAATAAGCGTGCTCCTGGTTCATCGGCGCCACGTAATCGAGGCGATCGAAATAAGGCAGCGCCTGGAGATAGGTCTTGTATTCGATCAGCTTCTCGGTGCCGCGGTGGAGCAGACCGATATGCGGATCGACGCGTTCGACGATCTCGCCGTCGAGCTCGAGCACGAGGCGGAACACGCCGTGCGCGGCTGGATGCTGCGGCCCGAAATTGATGGTGAATTTGCGGTCGTCGCCTTCGCGCTTGCCGGTCTCGACCTCGGGATCCTGAGCGCGGGTTTCGATCTCAGCCATCATGCGTCAACCTTGGGTAAAGCCTTGGCGGCCTTGGCGGCGACGGATTTGTTGAAGCGGTCCCAGCTGACGATGAACCGCTCATGGATGCCTGACGCCGATCTCGTCGATGCCGTCATGCGCCCTGACGGCGAACTTGGCGCGCGGTCCCCTCACCTCGATGCATTCGGCGTCGACGGTGATAGTGAAGCCGACCGGCGTTGCGGCCTTGTGCGACACGTCGATATGCACGCCGAGGCTTCCTTCGCCGGGGTCGAGATGGGGACGGAGCAGCTGCACGCAGGTCCATTCCATGAGCCCGACCATGAAGCCGGTGGCAAACACTTCAGGCATCTCCGCGAGCTCGGGCAACTCCTCATAGAGATGCGGCACCGTTTTGCCCGCAGGAACCGTGTAGGAGAAGGAATGCTTGAGCCCGGCCTTCAAGGTCGGCTTCATGGCTTGGCATCCTTCTCGGCGCGCGGCTTCGCTTCACCAGCCTTCTCGTCTCCAGGGATGGCGCTGTCCATGCCCTCCCACGGGCTCAGGAAATCGAAGCTGCGGAACTCCTGCATCAGCTTCACCGGCTCGTACACCACGCGTTTCAATTCATCGTCATAGCGAAGCTCGACAAAGCCGGTGAGCGGGAAGTCCTTGCGCAAGGGATGACCCTCGAAGCCGTAATCGGTGAGGATACGGCGAAGGTCGGGGTGGCCTGAGAACAGGATGCCGTAGAGGTCGTAGGCTTCGCGCTCGAACCAGTTGGCGGCGGGGAAGACGGTCACCGCGCTCGGCACCGGCGTCGCCTCGTCGGTCTTCACCCGGATGCGGATGCGGCGGTTCTGCCAGGGGCTCAACAGATGATAGACCACGTCGAAGCGGCGCTCGCGCTCGGGGTAGTCGACGCCGCAAATGTCGATCAGGCAACCGAAGCGGCAATTTGGATCGTCGCGCAGAAACTCAAGAACCGGAACAAGCTGCTCGCGGTCGATCTCGACGCTGAGCTCGCCAAGGGCCAGTTGCGAGGACAGGACCGCGGGGCCGAGGCGATCTGCGAGATAAGCGCCGAGCTCGTTAAGGGCATCGTCCATCAATCATCCAGGACAAGGAAAAGCCTCAGCGTTCGATCGTGCCGGTCCGCCTGATCTTCTTCTGCAGGAGCAGCACGCCGTAAACGAGCGCTTCGGCGCTTGGCGGGCAGCCAGGCACGTAAATGTCCACAGGCACGATGCGGTCGCAGCCGCGCACCACGGAATAGGAATAATGATAGTAGCCGCCGCCATTGGCGCAGGAGCCCATCGAGATGACGTAGCGCGGCTCAGGCATCTGGTCGTAGACCTTGCGCAGCGCCGGAGCCATTTTGTTGCACAGCGTTCCGGCGACGATCATCACGTCTGACTGCCGCGGACTTCCGCGGGGCGCAAAGCCGAAGCGCTCGAGGTCGTAGCGCGGCATCGAGGCCTGCATCATCTCCACTGCGCAGCAGGCAAGGCCGAAGGTCATCCACATGAGCGAGCCGGTGCGCGCCCAGTTGATCAGCTCGTCGGCGGTGGTGAGGAGGAAGCCCTTGTCGGCGAGCGCATCGGAGAAGTCGCCGAATCGTCCTTGCGCCGGCGTGATGAGGCCGGAGCCCCTGCCCTCCTTGGGCTGCTCAAAATTGATCTCGGGGCCTAATCCCATTCGAGCGCGCCTTTCCGCCACTCATAGATGAAGCCGATGGTGAGGATGGCGAGAAACACCATCATCGACCAGAAGCCCAACATGCCGACATCCCCGAAGGCTATCGCCCAGGGGAAGAGAAACGCGACCTCCAAATCGAAGATAATGAACAACAGCGACACCAAATAGAAGCGCACGTCGAATTTCATGCGCGCGTCGTCGAAGGCGTCGAAGCCGCATTCATAGGCCGATACCTTCTCAGGGTCGGGATTGCGCGGCGCGATGAAGAAAGGCGCGATCAGCAGCGCCGCACTGATCGCAAAGGCGATGCCGACGAAAATGACGAGCGGCAGATAGGCTTGTAGGAGCTGGCTCATGGCTTCTGCGCCTCACGCTGACGATTGATATGAAACGGCGTTCCCGGAAGTCAGCGGCGGCATATTTGGAATTAATGCCTGAGGCTTACCGCAGCAAGGTGACCGTGGCAAGAAAGCCCCTGGGTCTCAACAGGCAAAAAGCCCCATTTCGCGCGGGGTTCGGTGACGGTCAGGGGGCGTGCCTAAGAGGCAGGCAGTTTTGGCCGTCTGTCAGCTTTGAACTTGAAGGCCGTCGCTCACCGTTGGCCAGGGCTTTTCGACCTCACGCACAAGCGGCAGCCAGGCCTGCTGCTGCTCGAGCGCAGCCTTGTTGTGACGGTCGAAAACGGTGAGGCCGTCGCGCGCAAGGTCTGAATAGATCTCGCGCTCGGGAATCCGTGCCGTCAGAAGCAAGCCTTCGCTCAGGAGAAACTCTTCGAGGCGCCGGCTCGCCGAGCGGTCGGTGCGGTAGCGGTTGGCGACCAGCAGCACGCGCTTCTTGTGCTTGCGGACCGACTTGATGGCCACCAAGCGCTTCAGGAACGCCAACGTTGCCATCTCGTCGAAGATCGAAGGCAAGATGGGCACGACGGCGATATTGCTCTCGGCGATGATGGCGCGCACTCTTTTGGTCCTCAAGGAGGGCGGGCAGTCGACAATGAGGCGCTGAAGAGAGTCGGGACTCCGGCCGAAATCCTTCCGCCAGTTGATGAGCGATACGGCGACGGCGTCCTTCGGCCGCAGCTTCTCCCAGAGCTTGGCGGTCTCCTGCCGGTCGTAGTCGGCAAGTCCGGTCTCAAGGCCGCTTGAGGCAAGCGCAACCGCAAGATGGGTGGCGATGGTGGTTTTGCCGCAGCCGCCCTTCCAGTTGATGACACAGACATGCTTGGTCATGCCGAAGCGTCTAGCTCAATCCTCTCAAAACCCTTCATCGCCTCTTCGGCACGGTCGACCAGGCTCGCGGCGGCGGCTCCCGACCAGCCGCGACAGAAATGCTCAGCCGCCTCAAAATTGCGGCGGCTGCGGCCTTGAACATGGGGCCGGACGCGGGCGAGGAAGGGCGCGATGGTCTGCAAGTCATTGAGGCGCCCAAGCGAATTCTGCAGCCGGCTGAGCTGCTTTGACAGCCTTTCGGTGTCGATCTTCGGAGCCAGGGCCTGGAACAGGGGCTCGCCGGCATATCTCAGTCTCTTCGCAGCAATGCGCGTGCGATGCCAATCGTCGAGCGTCCCGCAGCGAGCCTTGGCCCCCTGCTTCAAGAGCTTCGCATGCAGCGCCCTGATGCGCGGGACGGCGAAATCCTCAGCCGCGCGCGATAGACCACATCTTCGGCTAGACGGGGGGAACTACCGATAAAGACGACGTGGCCTATGGTCGAATAAAATCATGGGCCGTGTCGTGGTTCCTTGATCCAGTCGACCGCGACGGTTGTTACTTGCGCCAAGACGGAAAAAATGGCGGGAGTGACGGGACTCGAACCCGCGACCTTCGGCGTGACAGGCCGACGCTCTAACCAACTGAGCTACACCCCCTCGCCGGCCGCGACAGCGGCCAGGGGCAATCCCTCAAGGCATGTACGGGTTGGGATTCGCCAAGTCAAGGCGACCTGCGCGTGGCCTCGATTAGGCGCTTGTGCGCGAATTTCAGCGTTCCACGGTTCGGGTGGCGGATGTGGCCGCCGGCGAGCACGTAATCCTGCAACAGCGCGTCAATCTTTCGCCGGTTCGCCTCGGAATGATATTCGAGCATGATCGCGTCGAAATCGAGCGACGCCATGCGGGCGAGAATATCGACCTCGGAGCCTTCGGTGTCGATCTTCACGATCTGCGCCTTGGGCAGGACGCTCGGTGCCCGGGTCTCGACTTCGACCGTGTCCGTCGTTTGCTCGCCGATATCGTAAAAGCTCGCCTCACCGCAATTGTTGCGGCCAAGGTAGAGCCGCGTCAGGCTCGGATCTCCGACTGCGAAGTTGTGCAAACTCACCGATCGGCCCTCGAATTGTCCTAGGTTTCTTTTGAGCAGCGCGAAATTGTCGGGGAGCGGTTCGTAGCAATGGACGTAGCAGCCGGGCCAGCGCTTGAGCGCCCAGGCCGCGAAACTCCCGACATTGGCCCCGATGTCCAGGATCACCGGTGCGCTGTGCCGGTAAGGAATGTCGTATTCCCCGCCCAGGACCTTCTGGACGTGGCGGCGCATGGATGCTGGACACTCGATGTTCATGGCGCTGTGGCAGCCCTCCTCCGCCAAGGCTTCGGAGGGCATCCTGCCTCGCGACCGACGACAGAGCAAATCCTGCGAAGCGCAAAGCGCGAAGCAGGATGGTGGGCGGTGACAGTCTCGAACTGCCGACCTCCTGGGTGTAAACCAGGCGCTCTTCCAGCTGAGCTAACCGCCCCGCCAAGGATGCGAGATAAAACGGCGGCCCGCTCCTTGCCTAGCGGAAACAGCAAAGCGGAGCCCGCTCGAAAGCAGGACTCCGCCTCAGTAAAGATCGATCGCTTTCGAGGCTAGCTGTTGCAGGCCTCTTTCAAGGCTTTGCCGGCGCGGAATTTCGGGACGCGCGAGGCAGGGATATGGACCTCGGCACCGGTGCGCGGATTGCGGCCGGTTGAGGCTTTGCGTTGCGCGACCTGAAAATTGCCAAAGCCCACGATCCGGACGGTATCGCCGACCTTCAAAGCCTTCTCGATATTCTTGAACGTCGCGTCTACGGCCTTCTCGGCCGCATCCTTCGACAGATCAGATTCCTTCGCCACCTGGGCAACAAGTTCAGCTTTGTTCACGGGTTCATCCTTTCGCTCGGCCCTAACTTGCGGAGGTCCTATCCCCCACGGCCCCTTGGGTACGCTCCAATTCACAAATAAGTGGTGTATGACTGAGCCAAAAAACGCAGAAAATCAACAAAAATGGTCCGGCCCGAGGACTCGAGCCGAACCATAAAACTGAGGCAGGTTAACGGCAAAAAGCGCCGTTTTGCGCCATTAATGGGCAGTTACGCCAGCCGGGGCCTCTTCTTTCGGCGGAACGATCTTGCCGGCCTCCTCGCCCTCCTCCTCCCAGACAATGGGCTGGAGCGGGCGGACAAAGGCGATTTTCACCACCTCGTCCATGCGCGAAACCGTGCGGATGTCGAGGGCATTCTTGAGCTCGTCGGGGATTTCCGTGAGATCCTTGGCATTCTCATCGGGAATAATCACCGTCTTGATGCCGGCGCGAAGGGCCGCAAGCAGCTTCTCCTTCAGGCCGCCGATGGGAAGCACCCGGCCACGAAGCGTGATCTCGCCGGTCATGGCCACGTCGCGCTTCACCGGGATGCCGGTCATCATCGAGACGATGGCCGTCACCATGGCGACGCCGGCCGACGGCCCGTCCTTCGGGGTTGCACCCTCGGGCACGTGCACGTGGATGTCGCGCTTTTCGAACAACGGCGGCTTGATGCCGAATTCGACCGCGCGCGAGCGCACATAGGCGTTCGCCGCCTGGATCGACTCCTTCATCACGTCACGCAAATTGCCGGTGACGGTCATCTTGCCCTTGCCAGGCATCATCACGCCTTCCACGGTGAGCAATTCGCCGCCGACCTCGGTCCAAGCGAGACCGGTGACCACGCCGACCTGATCCTCAAGCTCAGCCTCGCCGTAGCGGAACTTCTGCACGCCGAGATAGTCCTCGAGGTTCTTGAGCGTGACATTGATCGACTTCTTCTTGGTGGTCAGAAGCTCCTTAACCGACTTCCGCGACATCTTGGCGATTTCGCGCTCGAGATTGCGGACGCCTGCCTCACGCGTGTAGCGGCGGATGATCTCCTTCAACGCCTCGTCGTCGAGGCTCCACTCGTCGCCCTCCAATCCGTGCGCCTTGGTCTGGGCGGGGATCAGGTGACGGCGCGCGATTTGGACCTTTTCGTCCTCGGTGTAGCCAGCGATGCGGATGATCTCCATGCGGTCCATCAGGGCCGGCGGGATGTTGAGCGTGTTGGCCGTGGTGACGAACATCACGTTCGACAGATCGTAGTCGACCTCGAGATAGTGGTCGTTGAAGGTGTGGTTCTGCTCAGGGTCCAGAACTTCGAGCAGAGCCGAAGCCGGATCGCCGCGGAAATCTGCGCCCATCTTGTCGATCTCGTCGAGCAGGAAGAGCGGGTTGATCTTCTTCGCCTTGCGCATCGACTGAATGACCTTGCCGGGCATCGAGCCGATGTAAGTGCGCCGGTGGCCCCTGATCTCGGCCTCGTCGCGCACGCCGCCGAGGCTCATGCGCACGAATTCGCGGCCGGTGGCGCGCGCCATCGACTTGCCGAGCGAGGTCTTGCCCACGCCGGGAGGGCCGACCAGGCACAGGATCGGACCTTTCAGCATGTTGGTCCGGTTCTGCACCGCGAGGTACTCGACGATGCGGTCCTTGACCTTCTCGAGGCCGTAATGGTCCTGATCGAGGATGACTTGCGCCTCGTCGAGGTCGCGCTTGATCTTGTTCTTGACGCCCCACGGGATCGACAACAGCCAGTCGAGGTAGTTGCGCACGACCGTGGCCTCGGCCGACATCGGGCTCATCTGGCGGAGCTTCTTCAGCTCGCCGAGCGCCTTTTCCTTGGCTTCCTTGGAGAGCTTGGTCTTCTCGATCTTCTGCTCGATCTCGGCGAGGTCGTCGCGGCCTTCCTCGCTGTCGCCAAGCTCCTTCTGGATCGCCTTCATCTGCTCGTTCAGGTAATACTCGCGCTGCGTCTTCTCCATCTGACGCTTGACGCGGCTCCTGATCTTTTTCTCGACCTGCAGAACCGAGATCTCGCTCTCCATCAGCGCGAACACGCGCTCTAGCCGATCGGAGATCGTGGTGACCTCGAGCAGCTGCTGCTTCTCGGCGATCTTGATGGCGAGGTGCGAGGCGATGGTGTCGGCGAGCTTCGAATAGTCTTCGATCTGCGCCGCCGTGCCGAGCACTTCGGGGGAAATCTTCTTGTTGAGCTTCACATAGCTCTCGAACTGGGACACCACCGAGCGGGCAAGAGCCTCGATCTCGTCCTCGGTGCCGAACGTCTCCTCGACGCGCTCGACCTCGGCCTCGAAATAGCTCTCATTTTCGGTGTAGCGCTTGATCGAGGCGCGCACGGTGCCTTCCACCAGCACCTTCACGGTGCCGTCGGGCAGCTTCAACAGCTGAAGGACCGAGGCGAGCGTGCCCATCGCGTAGATGCCATCGGTCGACGGCTCGTCGTCGCTTGCGTTCTTTTGCGCGACCAGCAGAATCTGTTTGTCGGTGCGCATCACTTCTTCGAGAGCCGCGATCGATTTCTCGCGGCCGACGAAAAGCGGCACGATCATGTAGGGGAAGACGACAATGTCGCGGAGCGGCAAGACCGGGTAGTGCTCCGGGCCCCCTGCTTCAGTGATCTGTGGCTTTGGTTCGGTCATGTCAGTCCCATTTTTCTAAGCAAATGTCGCGCCAACCGCTCCACTTGCACCTCTTTTTCCCCCCTTGCGCGGCAGCCTGCTCCTGCCCTCGGCATCACCTCCGATTATCTCGGTAAACGACGGCGTCGGCCCTGCGGCATTGCGGCTCGCCAGTTCGTAGTTGGCGACCCCTTGGGCCACCGTCAAGATAGCTCCCCTTTCCAGTCGCGGCGCAGATTCCCACCATTCTGAGTGGGATTCGGCCCGTTGATCAAGCGGGGAAGAAGGCGTACCCCCGCTAGGCGCTCGAGCCGAGCTCCTCGTGCCGGTCGGAGTAGATGCGCAAGGGCCTTGCCTTGCCCTCGATCACCTCGGAGCTGATCACGATCTCCTCTACCCCCCTCAGGCTCGGCAGCTCGAACATGGTATCGAGCAGGACGCCTTCCATGATGGAGCGGAGGCCGCGCGCGCCGGTTTTCCGGTCGATCGCCTTCTTGGCGATGGTGCGCATGGCTTCGTCGGCGAAGGTGAGCTGCACGTCCTCCATCTCAAACAGCCGCTGGTACTGCCTGACCAAGGCATTTTTAGGTTCGGTCAGGATGCGCATCAGAGCTTCCTCGTCGAGATCGTCGAGGGTCGCGATCACCGGAACGCGGCCGATGAACTCTGGGATGAGGCCGAATTTCAAGAGATCTTCGGGCTCCACTCCCTTCAGCACATCGCCGGTGCGGCGGTCATCGACGGACTCAACCTTGGCGCCGAAGCCGATCGATGTGGTCCGCCCCCGGGCAGCGATGATCTTTTCCAGCCCGGCGAAGGCGCCGCCGCAGACGAACAGGATGTTGGTGGTGTCGACTTGCAGGAACTCCTGCTGCGGGTGCTTGCGGCCGCCTTGCGGCGGAACCGAAGCGATCGTTCCTTCCATGATCTTGAGCAGGGCCTGCTGCACACCCTCGCCCGACACGTCGCGGGTGATCGACGGGTTGTCGGACTTGCGGCTGATCTTGTCGACCTCGTCGATATAGACGATGCCCCGTTGCGCCCGCTCGACATTGTAGTCGGCGGCCTGGAGCAGCTTGAGGATGATGTTCTCCACGTCCTCGCCGACATAGCCAGCTTCGGTCAGCGTGGTGGCATCGGCCATGGTGAAGGGCACGTCGAGAATACGCGCGAGCGTCTGCGCCAGCAGCGTCTTGCCGCAGCCGGTCGGGCCGATCAAAAGGATGTTCGACTTGGCGAGCTCGACGTCGGAATTTTTGCTCGAGTGATTGAGCCGCTTATAGTGGTTGTGCACCGCAACCGAGAGCACGCGCTTGGCGTAGTCCTGGCCGATCACATAGTCGTCGAGAACGGCGCAGATCTCCATCGGCGTGGGCACGCCGTCGCGCGACTTGACCAGGCTCGACTTGTTCTCCTCGCGGATGATGTCCATGCAGAGCTCGACGCATTCATCGCAGATGAATACGGTCGGGCCGGCGATGAGCTTGCGGACCTCGTGCTGGCTCTTGCCGCAAAAGGAGCAATAAAGGGTGTTTTTCGAATCGGTTCCGCTCACCTTGCTCATCTGTCTTTCCAATATCCTCTCACCGAAAAATCGTGGCAAATCAGGCCACAACGCTCGGCTCTTCGTACGTTTTGCAAGTGAGGGTCATCCTCCTGGGGACGCGGCCGAAGGACAATCTCAGCATGCTAGGGTGCCACTGATCAAGGATTGATTAATCCGTGTTGAATCAGGGCGGTGGTTCAGGTGCCGGCGAGCAGCGTTGCACGGCTTTGGCCGCGCGCGCCATGACCCTTGTGGCTTAGACCTAACAGAACCCGAAGCGATCGGCAGGCGACCGCGTGGGCCTTTAGGATACCGGCGCGAGCCGCTCGACCTTCTCGTCGACCGGATGGCGCTTGGTAATGACCTCGTCGACGATGCCGAACGCGCGGGCGTCCTCAGCCGACAAGAAATAGTCGCGGTCGAGGGTCTTCTCGATGGTCTCGTAGTTCTGTCCGGTGTGGCGGACATAGATCTCGTTCAGCCGGCGTTTCATCTTGATGATGTCCTCGGCGTGACGCTCGATGTCGCTCGCCTGGCCCTGGAAGCCGCCCGAAGGCTGGTGCAACAGGATGCGGGCGTTAGGCAGCGCATAGCGCATGCCCTTTTCACCGGCGGCAAGCAGGAGCGAGCCCATGGACGCGGCCTGACCGATGCACAGCGTGGCTACGGCCGGCCGGATGAACTGCATGGTGTCGTAGATCGCCATGCCGGAGGTGACGATGCCCCCCGGCGAGTTGATGTACATGGAGATCTCTTTCTTCGGATTCTCCGCCTCGAGGAACAAGAGCTGCGCCGTGATCAGCGAGGCCACCATGTCCTCGATCGGGCCGGTGACGAAGACGATGCGCTCCTTCAATAGGCGCGAATAAATGTCATAGGCCCGTTCGCCGCGATTGGTCTGCTCGACCACCATGGGGACGAGGGTATTCAGGTAGATGCTGGCCGGGTCGCTCATTGCTGTCTCTAAGGGTTGGGCAGGAGGAGGCTGGTCGGCTCTTGCCGGGCTCGATCAGCGCTGCCGCTACAACATATGACGCCGGGAGCGCAAGAAAAAGGGGTCTGTTCCCTTTCCCCCACGCCGGTTCAGGGGACAAAGTCTCATTTCTTCCGCTTCTTCTTCTTGCCGTGATCGTGGTCCTGATCGTGATCGTGATCATGATGGTGGTCGTGGCCGTGGTCGTGGGCATGATCGTGGTCGTGATGATCATGGTCGAGGTCGTGATGATCATGGTCGTGGTCGTGATCATGGTGATGTTGACCGCCGGCGTCGTCAGGATCGGCGTAAAGCTCCTCGACGCTGATCGGCTTCTCCGTGACATTGGCAAGCTCGGTGATGAAATCGATCACCTTGTCCTCGAATAGAGGCGCCCTGATCTCGGCGAGAGCCTGGGGATTGTTGCGGTAGAAATCGTAGACCTTGCGCTCCTGGCCCGGGAACTGCCTCACCCGCTCGAGCAGCGCGCGGTTCACCTCGTCGTCGGAGACCTCAATCTTGTTGCGGCTGCCGACCTCGGACAGGATCAGGCCAAGCCGGACGCGGCGCGCGGCAATGTCGCGATACTCGGCTTTCGCCTTGTCTTCGGTGGTGCCCTCGTCCTCGAAGCTACGCTTCGACTGCTCGAGATCGCTCGTCACCTGGCGCCAGATGGCCTGGAATTCGTTGTCGACCAGCGTCGGAGGGAGCTCAAAGTCGTAAGCCGAGTTGAGCTTGTCGAGCAGAGCCCGCTTCAACCTCAGCCGGGACGCCGCCATGCGGTCCTGCTCCAGACGCTGCTTGACCATCTCACGCAGCTTCTCAACCGACTCTAAGCCAAGCGCCTTGGCGAAATCGTCGTCGATGGTGGGCGCCTCAGGGCTCGCCACCTCTTTGACCGTGACGTCGAAGCGCGCGGCCTTTCCGGCGAGCCTCGCTTCCGGATAGTCGGCCGGGAAGGTCGCGTCCACGGCGCGCTGCTCGCCGGTCTTGGCGCCGGTGAGGCCTTCCTCGAAGCCGGGAATGAAGTTGCGGCCGCCTAGCACGACTTGCGCATCCTCAGCACTCCCGCCTGTGAATTCCTCGCCGTCGATCGAGCCCTTGAAGTCGATGATCAGCCTGTCGCCTTCCGCGGCCGGACCGTCTTTCGCCTTGTAGAGCGGATTGGCGTTGCCCAAGCGTTCGAGCGCCTTGTCGATGTCGGCGGAAGTCACCTCGGCAATCGGCCTCTCCACCTCGATTTTGCCGAAGTCCATGGTGTCGAACTTGGGCAGAACTTCGAAGGACAGGGTGTAGGCGAGGTCGGCGCTCCCTGAGAAGATCTTGTCGATCTCCTTCTCGTCCTCAGGCAGCGAGATGTTGGGCTGGAAGGCGGGACGCTCCTGCCGCTGCGAGATGGCTTCGCGGCTCGTCTCGGCCACGGCCTGCTGCACGACTTCGGCCATCACCGAGCGTCCATACACTTTGCGCAAATGCGCCTTCGGCACATGACCGGGCCGGAAGCCCTTGATCCTCACCCTGCCGCTCAGATCGTCGAGGCGCGCCGACAGGCGCCGCTCTAGCTCGTCCGCGCCGACCACCACCTTCAACTCGCGGCGGAGGCCTTCTGTGGTCACTTCGGTAATGTTCATCTAAGCCCTAGTCCGTTCTGTTGTTGGTGCGGGCGGAGGGACTCGAACCCCCATGGCCTAAGCCACCAGAACCTAAATCTGGCGTGTCTACCAATTCCACCACGCCCGCTGAACGCCCGCCTGCTGCGGGGGGTCTATAACACAGCTCTCGCGTTAGGGAACAAGTCACGGAGAGTTGGTCGAGCGCCTATCGCGCCACGCGCCTCCCTTCGTTTATGATGGTCCTCCGCCGATGGATGGTTCGTGGTAACGGAGAGCTGCCATGCATGCTCCGAAAGAGCGTTTGCGCCTGTTAGCCCTTCTCTTCGTCTTTGGTCTCCCCCTCGCCGCCGACGCGGCCGATGATGCGTCGGCGGTCGGCGCCGTCGACAGGGTGGAGAACGAGGCGAAAATCGTTGCCGGCGAAACCGTCACCCCTGCCAAGATCGGGACGCCTGTTCATCTCCGCGACGAGCTTCGTACCGGGCCGGAGGGGCGCCTGAGAGTCACCTTCCGCGACGATACGGTGCTGACGCTGGGCGAGAAGGCGAGCGTCGTCATCGATCGCTATGTCTATGACCCCGACCGGAATGTCGGCGAGACCTTGATTCAGACGACCAAGGGCGCCTTTCTCTTCGCCTCGGGCCGCATCAAAGGGCTGAAGCAGTACAACATTATTGTCTCGACGCCGGTCGCCGATATCGGCGTGCGCGGGACGCAGTTCTGGGGTGGACCGCTCGACAAATATGGGGTGCTCGTGCTCGAAGGCGAAATCACCGTGTCCAATCAGGCTGGCCGCGTGACTCTCTCCGGTGCAGGCCAGGGCACCGACATCCCCTCGCCCCTCGATCCCCCCGGCGAGGTCAAGCCCTGGAGCGAAGAGAAGATTGCCCGCGCCGTCGCCACTGTGGCGTTGCACTAGCGATTCGACGGCGATCTTGGCAAAAGCCTTGCAACAAAGCGCCGGACCTTGAAAATCCGGCACCTTGCAGGTGCGTGCCGGTCTCTTTAGGTTGCCGCCTCGGCCAGAGAAAACTTGGACCTTTCCGTGCATTACCGTGACGGCATCATCGAGGCGATCGGCAACACCCCGCTGATCAAGCTCAAGCGCGCCTCGGAAGAGACGGGTTGCTTGATCCTCGGCAAAGCCGAGTTCATGAGCCCAGGCCAGTCGGTGAAGGACCGCGCCGCCCTCTTCATCATCCGCGACGCGCTTAACTCCGGGCGCCTTCAGCCGGGCGGCACGGTGGTGGAAGGCACGGCAGGCAATACCGGCATCGGCTTAGCGCTCGTCGGCAACGCGCTTGGGCTGAAGACGGTCATCGTCATCCCCGACACGCAGTCCGACGAGAAGAAGGACATGCTCAGGCTTGCCGGCGCCGAGCTGATCGAGGTCCCCGCAGTCCCCTACAGGGATCCCAACAATTACGTGAAATATTCCGGGCGCCTCGCCGAGCAGCTTGCCGCGACTGCGCCACATGGCGCCATCTGGGCCAACCAGTTCGACAATGTCGCCAACCGCCAGGGCCATATCGAGACGACGGCGCCCGAGATCTGGAACGATACGCAAGGCAAGGTCGACGGCTTCATCTGCGCCGTCGGCACCGGCGGCACGCTCGCCGGCGTCTCCATGGGGCTGAAAGCGAAGAACAGGGACATCGTCATCGGCCTCGCCGACCCGATGGGCGCCTCGCTCTACAATTACTACAAGCACGGCGAGCTCAAGTCGGAAGGAAGCTCGATCACCGAGGGGATTGGCCAAGGCCGCATCACCGCCAATCTCGAAGGTGCGGTGATCGACGAGGCCTATCAGATCCCCGACGCCGAGGCGCTGCCGGTCTTGTTCAACCTGCTCAGCGAGGAAGGTCTTTGCCTCGGCGGGTCGAGCGGCATCAATATTGCCGGCGCCATCCGCCTTGCCCGCGACCTAGGCCCCGGTCATACGATCGTCACGGTGCTGGCCGATTACGGCACCCGCTACCAAAGCAGGCTATTCAACCCGACATTCTTGCGTGAGAAGGGTTTACCGGTTCCCGCCTGGCTCGACGCCCGCGAACCAGCGACACCGGCCGTGTTCGTCTAGATTGGGATTGGAAATGACCGAACGCGCCAAGTCATGGTTGACCGAGACCGACGAGCTCGCGGCCGAACTCGATGCGCCCGACATCGTCATCATCAATGCCTCCTGGCACATGCCCGGCGACGGCAAGAACGCGCGCGCCGAATATCTCGAGGAGCACATCCCCGGCGCCATCTTCTTCGATATCGACGAGATCGCCGACACCAAGAGCAATCTCCCGCACATGCTCCCCTCCCCTGAGAAGTTCTCCTCGCGCATGCGCAGCATGGGGATCGGCGACGGGTCGAGGATCGTGGTCTACGACGCGGCGGGAATTTACAGCGCGGCGCGGGTGTGGTGGACGTTCCGAGTCATGGGTGTCGAGGATGTGACCGTGCTGAATGGCGGGTTGCCGAAATGGAAGCGCGAGGGCCTGCCGCTGGAGAGCGGCGAGCCCAGGCTCCGCAGCGCGCGGCACTTCACCTCGCGGCGTAACGCCGATCTCGTGCGCGACGTGTTCGATATGAAGGCGCTGATCAAGGACCGTTCGGCGGAGATCGTCGACGCTCGCTCGGCGGAGAGATTTTCCGGGCGCGCGCAAGAGCCGCGTGCCGGGCTTCGCTCGGGCCACATTCCCGGCGCCCACAACCTTCCTTACGCACGACTGCTCAGGCAGGACGGCACGCTCAAGAGCCCCGCCCAGATCGAGGCTCTGTTCAGCGAGGCCGGCGTCGATCTCTCCAAGCCCGTGGTGACGAGCTGCGGCTCCGGCATCACGGCAAGCGTGCTCGCTCTGGCGCTGGCCGAGATCGGCCATCGCCGCACGGCGGTCTATGACGGGTCCTGGTCAGAGTGGGGCGCCGATCAGTCCCTCCCCATCGAGACGGGCTAGACGCCGCCGATGCACGCGCGCATCTTGCGGTGACGGCCATGAGCAAACGGTCACCAGGTCAAAAGCAAAACACGCGGCTGGCACACGCCGGACGCGAGCCGGAACGCTTCCACGGCTTCGTCAATCCGCCGATCTATCGCGGCTCCACCGTTCTGTTTCCGACCGCCGCGGCGCTTGAAGCCAACGAGCAGGAATACACCTATGGGCGGCTCGGCACGCCCACGGTGCGGGCGCTCGAGGAAGCGATCGCCGAGCTCGAGGGCGGTCACGCCACGCGGCTCGCGCCGTCGGGCCTCTCGGCCATCGTCGCCACCTTCCTCGCGTTCCTCTCGGCGGGAGACCATGTGCTCGTGACCGACGCCGTCTATCGGCCGACGCGCCGCTTCTGCGACCAGGTGCTCGCGCGCCTTGGCGTGGAGATCACCTATTACGATCCGCTCATCGGCGCGGGCATCAAGGACCTCATCAAGCCGAACACCAAGGTCATGTTCGCCGAGTCGCCCGGCTCACAGACCTTCGAGGTGCAGGACATTCCGGCAATCGCCAAGGCCGCGCACGAAGCCGGCGCCGTGGTCGTGTTGGACAACACCTGGGCGACGCCGCTCTTCTTCAAATCCTTCGCGCACGGAGCGGACGTGTCGATCCAGGCGGCGACCAAATATATCGTCGGTCATGCCGACGCCATGCTCGGCACCATCACGGCAAGCAAAGCCGTCTGGCCAGTGATCGCCCGCACCCACGAGGAGCTCGGGCTGTGCGTCGGCCCCGAGGACGCCTATCTCGCCTTGCGTGGACTGCGCAGCCTCGGCGTGCGGCTTGCCCGGCATCAAGCCTCGGCCATTGCCCTTGCCGAATGGCTCCAAAACCGGCCGGAGGTCGCCCGCGTCATCCATCCCGCCCTTCCCTCAGATCCCGGTCACGCCATCTGGAAACGCGACTTCACCGGCTCCTCGGGCTTGTTCGCCATCGTGCTCAAGCCCGCACCGAAGAAAGCGGTGGCGGCGATGCTCGACGGGCTCGACCTGTTCGGCATGGGCTATAGCTGGGGCGGCTTCGAGAGCCTTATGATCCCGTTCGACCCCTCGACCTACCGCACCGCGACGGAGTGGCAGGCCGAAGGCCCGGCCCTCCGCCTCCATGTGGGGCTTGAGGATCTGGACGACCTCAAGGCCGATCTTGATGCGGGCTTTGTCCGCCTGACGACAAATTCTTAAGCATCAAATTGCATCTTAGAGCGGATTCCGGGGGAAAGCGCGACCGATGCGTATTTGGCCTTTTCTGGTGCTTTTGCTGGCGGGATGTGCCGCGGAGCCTCCTCCGCAGGCTACGGGTTCGGTCGAGGTCTATCAGCGGGTGAGCCTCGGCCCACAGCAAATGCAGCTTGTCTATTCCGGGGTGCAGCGGCTGTTGAGCGACCCGGCCTCCGCCCAGTTTGGCCAGATCGTCGCCGGCAGGAAGCCCGACGGCACGGTCTATGTCTGCGGCTCGGTCAATGCCCGCACGAGCTCTGGAGCCTTCACCGGCGACCAGCCCTTCTATGGGACCTTGGATCAGCGCGAATTCACCCCGATCAAGATCGGCGGCACTCAAGAGCAGTCGCAGGCGATCCAGGCCTATTGCCGTCAAACATTGGCCCTAGGTTAGCACTGGCCCTTGGCTAGCGCGTTGAGCCGCTCTTCTTCTTAAGAGCGGTGGTCGAGCCTGAGCGTCAGGCAGCAGGCAGAGCCGCCGCTCCGCAAGAAGGCCTGAAGCGGCGTGGTCAGCACCGTGAAGCCGCGCTCTTCGACCTTGCGCCGGAATGCGTCGGTGCACGACGACAGCACCAGGCAGTGATCGAACGATACGGCATTGGCGGAGAATTGCGCCGCTTCGTCGTTATCGAGCGCGACGCGCTTCGCTGGCTCGACCCGCTCCTCGATCGCGCGCAGCGCCTCCCCGCTAAACGCGCTTGGGTAGTAGATCACGTCGCCGGTTGGCAGCGCGCATAACGCTGTGTCGAGGTGATAGAAGCTCGGGTCAACCAATTCGAGCGCCACGCATTCGACAGCGAAATAATCCGCGACAACATTCGCAGCCGCGCGATCGGAGCGATGGCCGCAGCCCATCCAGAATTGGCCGCGATACGAATCCCAGATGCAATCGCCGGCGCCCTCTTGAATCATGTCGCCGGGCAGTGTGTCGACCGCATCGAGCCCTGCCTGCGCCTGGAGCGCATCGGCGAACACAGGTTCCTCGGGTTTTCTCTCAGGGTGACGGAAGCGCGACAGAAGCGCCTTGCCGTCGAGCACGATGGCGGCGTTGGCGGTGAAGACGAGGTCTGGCAGATCGGGCTTGGGATCGACGCATTCGATGGTCGCGCCCTTGTCGACGAGTGCCGCGTGCAGCGCCGCCCATTCCCGGTGTGCCGCCTCACCGAGATCGGAGCCTTGCGCAGCCCAGTCTTGCGGGTCCATCCACGGATTGATGCTGTAGCTGACCGCGTAATATCGCGGGCGGCACATCAGGAAGCGCGGCTGCGCTGCCGAGTTTGTCGGTTGGCCCCTCATCAACCCCCATCCGAGCCACCAGTTTACCTCTTGATTCGAGTCCAAGCTAGACGACACTTTTTGCGTGTCTCCAGTTGAAGTATTCTACCTTCGACCGATCGAAGGAGGCCAAGCGATGGAACCTGCCGTACAGCGTGCTAAATCAGCCATATCCAAGCCGACAACGGCCCCGAACGGTCCGTTCTCCAGTCAGGTTACGGGCGCGGACACCATCGAGGTCAAAATGACCGTCGCGAATGCGCAGATCCGGGATGCCCTGAGGAAATTTGATCTTAGGGTGGACGAGGAGGAGAAGCGTTACGTCTATTTCTTCGACACCCCGGAACGCGACCTGCTCGAAGCCGGAATCATCGCCCGGGCGCGGCGCATCGTGGGCGACCGTGGCACAACTCAACAGTCAAATTTCGGCCGGTCGATCCCGGTGCCCTTTCCAGGCGCTGGAGAAAATTCGAGGGCTTCAAGATTGAGGCGGATGCTAGCGAAAAGGGTGTGGACAAATCCGTGTCCCTCACCAGGCCAGTTAAGCGAGGTCTCATCCGGCGGGCCGTCGAGGGCGAGGGGAAGGTTCGACACCTGTTCAAAAAAGAGCATGGCGACTTCCTGAGCGACATAGGGCGAAAGGCCATCAATAAGGCCTTGGGGCGAGATACCGTCGATTTTTATACCCTAACCATCTTTGGACCGATCATGGCTCATCGCTGGGAGTTCTGTTACGCCGGCTGTCCCTGGCCGATCAATTCTGAGCTTTGGGTACGGTGCGATAGGGATCGCCTGATGGAACTCTCCATCATGTGCCCGGCATCGCACGCGGCGTTCGCCACCTTCGGGTTCAAGGGGCTGCTCGACGACATCGGCGTGCAACGCGATGTTGAGGCACCCGATGGGCGTTGTATAAACCGGTTTCGCCTGTGACTGCCGCGGCGCCGCCTGCGGGGACGCGCGCGTGACAGGATTGCCGGTCTCTGGCTTTAAGGTGTTGGCGGTCCCGGAAGGATTCGAACCTTCAACCCTCTGCTTAGAAGGCAGATGCTCTATCCCTTGAGCTACGGGACCACGGTTCGTCGGGTTGAGTTTGCGGTCCACCTGGCGCGTCATTGCCTGGCTTGACCGGGCAATCCAGTAGCCCCGGCGCCCACAACTCACACAAGGCATTGATTACTGGATTCCCGCTTGCGCGGGAATGACAAAGTGCGGGGACGCTAATGCGTCCAGCGGTCCAGGCGGCCGAATTTGAAGTTGTCGGCGTAAGCCTTCGGCTTGATCTCCGTCCTCTGCGGCTCGTCGACGCGAAACGGGATGCCGTGGCGCGTGGCGTAGGCCACGGCCTCTTCGAGCGTCGCGAACTGCATGCGCACTTGCGATCTCGTGTCGTCGGAGCTCGTCCAGCCCATCAGCGGCTCGATCTCGCGAGGCGACGCCGGCTCGTAATCGAGCACCCATTCGCGCGTGCCGGCGCCGCCTTGCTGCATGGCGGTCTTGGCTGGCTTGTAGATGCGGGCAACCATCTTCGTCTCGTCCCTGTCGATGAGCGGGAATGGTCGGGGCAGCAAGATTCGAACTTGCGACCCCCTGCTCCCAAAGCAGGTGCGCTACCAGACTGCGCTATGCCCCGATCGGCCGCTCAGGCTCCAGCACATACATAGTTCGCCGCGATGCAGCAAGCTAGGCCTATGGTTTCGGCGCCCCGTTGAGGCCGGGATAGACGACCTCGTCGCCAGCCTTGAGGCCGATGCTGGCGGCGGTGCCGGCATTCAGCTCGAGCACGCCCTGCACATTGCCTTCGGAGGAGATGATCTGGGTGGAGAAGGGCTCGGTGCGGCTTTCGATGCGATGCACTTTGCCGTCGGCGCCGATGAAGACCATGTCGAGAGGGATGAAGGTATTCCGCATCCACATGGTGAGCGGCTGAGGCTTGTCGTAGAGGAACAGCATGCCGGCATCGACCGGTAGCGTGCGGCGATACATGAGGCCGAGCGCACGCTCGGCCGGCGTGGTGGCAAGCTCGATGGTGAAGCTATGCGGCCCTGAGTTCGTCTTCAGCACAAGCGTGCCGTTGCCGGCGGCAATGGCACCTGGCGACAGAAACAAGGTCAGTGCGAGGCTTGCACCGGCCGCCAGGCGTCCAAATCGTCCGACGTGTTCCAAGATTAATGAGAGGACGGACCCGTCATGCTGTCCGGCTTGAGCTCCGCCGCCATCAGTCCTTTCGGACCGCGGCCATAGCGCACCAGCACGGTCTGTCCGGGGCGGAGCTCGGTGAAGCCGAACCGCCGCAAAGTCTCCATGTGCACGAAAATGTCCAAGGTCTGCGGGCCGCGGGTCAGGAACCCAAAGCCGCGCAGGCGATTGAACCATTTCACCATGGCGCTTTCCCAGTCGCTTTCCGGAGTCACCGCAACATGCGTCCGTTGCGGCAACTGCGACGGGTGGATCGCCGTCGAATCGTCCATGGCTCGGATGCGAAAGGCCTGCAGCCCCTTCGGCCGCTTCAGCACCTCGCATACCACCCTGGCACCTTCGTAGGCGGTCTGGAATCCATCCCGCCTGAGACACGTCACGTGAAGTAAAATGTCTGGAAGATGATCTTCGTCTGGAACAATGAAACCATAACCCTTGGACGCGTCGAACCACTTGATCGATCCCGAAACCTCAAAGACATCAACTGTGGCTTCCTCGTCGCGTTGGGTAAGGCCTTCAATATGTGGCGGTTCTTTCGCCCCCATGCCGCATTCCCCCCGCTGTCACTTATGAGCCCGGAGTGATACTCCCACTCGAATCACCCGGCAGGCGCTCGCTCAAAACATAGCATCGCCGCCTAACGCCGCCAGTGGAATTTTCCGCGCAGTTTTGCCTTCTCCACAGTCCGGCCGCGACTTCGCCAAGCATCGGCGACAAGACCCGCAAGCGGCTGACCGGAAAGCGATTCTTGTGCGATTGGCGGGCAGTTGCGAGAGCCTGACGTGGGTTGCGCGCGAAGCGTCGATGAATCGGGCAAGCGTCTCTACCATCGAGCAAATTTTCGCTTTCCGACGGCGCGACGCGCGAAGGTGCTGAACGTGTGGACCCCGGGCAACAATGGCAAGCGAATCTGCATCGAAAGTTGTGCAGAGCACGCATCCGCGTCACCCGCTTGTCACGGCATGCATCTTGGCGCTAGGGGTGACCGAGCATTCCGACAGGAGCCAGCCAGAGGTTTGTCATGAAGTATCTCCACACCATGGTGCGCGTCAGCGACGTTGATCGCTCGCTCGATTTCTACTGCAACAAGCTCGGTTTTAGAGAGGTGAGGCGCATGGAAAGTCCGCAAGGACGCTTCACGCTGTTCTACCTCGCCGCCCCCGGTGACCCAGACGACGATGCACAGCTCGAGCTGACCTATAACTGGGATCCCGAACCCTACGGCGAGGGCCGGAACTTCGGGCATCTCGCCTACGAGGTCGACGACATCTACGCGACCTGTGAGAAGCTGATGAAGAAGGGCGTCACCATCAACCGGCCGCCGCGCGACGGCCACATGGCCTTCATCCGCTCGCCTGACAATATCTCCATCGAGCTGCTGCAGAAGGGCAAGCCGAAGCCGAAGCAGGAGCCGTGGGCTTCGATGCAGAATACCGGGAAATGGTAGGCAGGCATAAAGAGAGCCGGCTGAACTGACGTTCAACCGGCTCCTTTTGCGAAGAGTTTAAGAAGAGTCTAATCAGAGGTTACGGGCAGTACCAGACCGGACCGACGACGACGCAGCCGAGAGTCTGCCAGTTGTAGGGACGAGCATAATAGCGGTGGCCCCAATAGCGGTTGCGGTAGTAGTACTTGCCGCCGCCGTGATGATAATTGTAGTGCTTGTAGTTGTAGTGCTTGTTGTAGTTCTTGCCGCCACCATGATAGTGCCCGACTTGGATCACGTCGGATGAGTCCAGAGGCGGAAGCGGCGCGGTTGGCGAGACCGGCAACGCCCATGCTGCCGTTGCCGCCGCGAGCGATAATGCGGCCGCCGTCAAAATTGGCTTGATCATCAACGAATTCCCCTTGCTTGAGGGCCACCGTTCCATCGACGCGGATATCACGATCGGGGGAGAAGGCAGCGTCTTGACAGATGTGCCGGACCCACACGTGGTGCAGAATTCCGGCGGGAGTGACAATAAAATGTGGAGCCTTAACTGCAAGTTCCACGGAAGTCGCTATGTAACAAATGAGGTAAACATCCGCTAAATCAATTGGTGCCCCCTAGGGGGATCGAACCCCTGTTTTCAGGTTGAAAACCTAGAGCCGCTCGCAGTCTTCCGCCATTCGCCGACGCATCATGGGCTCGTCGCCCAGGCGGCCAGCGACCAGGTCGGCAAAGAAGGCCCGGCCGGTTCCGACTCGCTGAAGACGTGCCGTCTCCTGAGCTTCGGCGCCGCATCACGCGTAATTGTAGAGCATTGCGCGGCTGATTTTTTCGAGCTCAGCCAGACGGCTGCAGCGATTAGGAGCGCAGCATTTCCGCTGATTGGCTGTCAATCTGGATGGCTTGTGGGCGCCCGCTTACGTAGCGGTGGGCGCCCGCTTTTTTTCGATCTGTATCGGCCCAGCATGTTGGAAGTCTGCTTATGGCACATTGCGGACGTGCCACTACCGCTGACGAATGTTCGCTTTGAGGGGAAGAACGGACATGACTCCGGCGGGACACCATTTCCGCTTATGACCCATAGCGGACTTTTGTAGGGTCGAAAGACATTCCAGCGAATGGTCGATCGGGGTAGAGTCAAAAATCTGCCGATCGTAGCTATGAGTTGAACATGAGTTGGCAACCAGCCCTCGATCCCAAGCCCGGCGATACCCTTTCCTGCGACGCAATCGACATGGTTATCGTGCCACGCGCGCGGGACCTCGGCGGCTTTTCCGTACGGCGGGCGCTCCCCTCAAGGCAGCGACAAATGGTCGGGCCATTCATTTTCTTCGATCAGATGGGTCCGGCTGAATTTCTGCTGGGCGCAGGCATGGACGTGAGGCCGCATCCCCATATCGGCCTATCGACTGTCACTTACCTGTTTGAAGGACAGATCATCCATCGTGATTCCCTGGGGACGGTGCTGCCGATTCGACCGGGTGAGCTTAACTGGATGACGGCGGGGCGCGGGATCGCGCACTCGGAGCGAACCCCGCCAGAGCTCCGCTCCGTCGGCACGAAGCTGTTCGGTATCCAAAGCTGGGTTGCCCTCTCCGCGGCCGATGAAGAGACGGAGCCTGATTTCCTCCATTATGGGGCCAACGATCTCCCGGTGTTAGAGGACGAGGGGAAGGTGGTACGTGTCATCGCCGGATCGCTACTTGGAGCGTCCTCTCCCGTGAGGACATCGAGCCCAATGTTCTATGCAGACATTAGCCTGAGCGCCGGCGCATCGGTGCCTCTCGATCCTGTCTACGATGAGCGAGCCATCTACACTGTCGCCGGCGAGGTTGAGATTGCAGGCGATATCTTTGGTCCTGCGAAACTTCTCGTCTTTCGGCCAGGCGACCGCATCACCATCAGGGCAAACACGGACGCCCGCTTCATGGCGCTCGGTGGGGAGCCCATGGACGGCCCCCGGCACATCTGGTGGAATTTCGTATCTTCAAGGAGAGATCGCATCGAACAGGCCAAAGCTGATTGGAAGATGGCAAGATTTGATACTGTTCCCGGCGACACCGAATTCATCCCTCTTCCCGAGCCTGAGGCCTGACGGGCAGTCTCCAAATGTCACCGGCGCATGGGACCTAGGCCTCGTACGAACACGGCGTCTCGCCGATTTGCAAAACGCCAGTTTAGCCCGGTAGCACGCGCTCGTGGGCGTCGATCGGGGATGGAGGCAGCATGAAAGCTCAGAGAGAAGGTATCAACGCGTTAGCCAAGCCGAGCGGTACGGGTTGTGTTGAATGTTTGGCGGCTGGCACTTGGTGGTTCCATCTTCGCAGATGCACTCAATGCGGTCATATCGGCTGCTGTGATAGTTCTCCAAATCAGCATGCGTCGAAACATAGTGCGGCCACAGGTCACCCAATTATCACCAGTTTCGAGCCAGGAGAGCGGTGGTTCTACGATTATCGTTCAGGTGAATTTTTCGCAGGCCCGACTCTCCCCACTCCTCATTCGCATCCGTTAGATCAACCAGTACCGGGACCGGCTGGGCGTGTGCCCTCAGACTGGCAAACGCTGCTCCAGGATTAGCGGCCTCGCCATTTAAGTTCCTCGTGGCCCGCCAAGCGCTTCAAATCCCCAACCGCGATGTGATTCAGGTGGCTCTGGCGTTGAGGCACGGGAGATGGCTTCGTCGATAAAAGGAGCAAGAGATTGCGCAGCCATTGCCAGAGTCACCGCGAGCTTAATCAGATGTACTAAAGGCTCGCCGACCACGCTCTGTATCGCCCCCACGGCAAACAGTACGAAGGCAAACTCGCCACCTTGGCTCAGCACGGGGCCAATCCGTCTGGCGGTATCGCCGTTCAGCCCCAACCAGCGCTCGATTAGATAGGGGATGATGGCCCTGCTGGCCCTGACGATGATCATGAAACGCATGGTTGTGTCTCCTTCCTTTCGGAGCCGGGACGCCGGACGGTCTCTATCCGGCCTGAACCCCGCCTCTATGGTCACGTCGAACGAGGCTTCGTAAAATCGACACGTCGAATGAACTTTTTTGCAGGTGACGCCCGCCGAAGGCGCTTGTTGCATTAGCCTCGATGGGATCGCTCGCTAGCGCGCACCGCTTACACTGACCGAACCCTTCGGACGCAACTGAAGGGGATTAGTGATCTTCCGAGACTTCCCGCCGCTCACCGAAAGCTTGGCGCAGACAACCGACGCATGGAAATAGGGAAAGACTTATGGGTGGTTCCGTCGCAGCCTTGTTTCAACGGCTGACGCAAGGCGTTTACGTAGTGGGCGTGGCCCACGGGCAGGTGCGCAATGCTTTCACCGCCGCCTGGGTGATGCAGGTGTCCTTCGATCCCTTGCTGTTGGCCTTGAGCATCAATCCACATCATTCGTCCTATGGGCTACTAAGGGACGGCCGGGCGTTCAGCGTCAATGTACTGAAGAAGGGCCAGTTAGAGTTGGCCGCCCACTACGGTGGGCGGGCCGGCCCCGACAACAAATTGGCTTTGATGAAGTGGACGGCGGGCCGCATCGGGGTACCCTTGCTGCTTGAGTCCCTGGCCTGGTTTGAGTGCCAGGTGGTGGGCGAACACCCAGCCGGCGACCACGTGCTGGTGCTGGGGAAGGTGATCGATGGCAAGCTGTTGGATTCCAAAGCCGAGCCCATGGCCTATCGCGAAACTGGCGGCATGGACGGCGCCTCTGCGCTGTTTCCCGACGTTTTCGGCGATTAAATGGCGCTACTGCCCCGCGATTTTCTACGTGGATTTGCCAATGGCGGAGAGAGCTTGCGCAACGACGCCGCCGAGAACAGATCAGCTTCCAAACGCAAAGTTAGCGATCTACAGGGAGGATACGGCACCAACTAGCCAGGCTCCGCAGCGACCACATGGTGGATTTCCGATACGACAGCGGCTCCTTCTCCCACGGCCGCCGCGACGCGCTTGGTGGAGCCCGCCCGCACATCGCCGATGGCGAAGACACCGGGCCGGCTGGTCTCAAGTGATAGGATCGGCCGGCTAGCTCCGCCAGTGGAATTGCCTCCGGTCACTACGAAGCCCTTGTTGTCCAATGCGACGCAGTGATTCAACCAGCTGGTGTTAGGGTCTGCGCCAATGAAGAGGAAGAGGTGACGCAAGGAACAGGTGTGGGTGGCCCCAGTCGCACGCTCGCGGAATACCGCTGCGGTGAGACCCACGCTCTCGTCTCCCTCCAACGCAACCACTTCGGTTCCGGTGTGCAGCTCAACATTGGGCAGCGCGGCGATACGGTCGATGAGATAGCGCGACATCGACGCTTCTAAGCCTGGCCCGCGGACCACGAGATGCAAGCGTTTTACCTTGGGTGCGAGAAACACCACGGCCTGTCCCGCCGAATTGCCCCCGCCCACGAGGGCCACCTCCTCGCCTTCGCAAAGCTTCGCCTCCACTGGTGAAGCCCAAAACGAGACACCCCTGCCCTCGAAGGTCGAGAGGTTTGGGATTTCAGGTCGCCGATAGCGGGCGCCGGTGGCAACCACGACGGTTCGGGCGCGCACAATGCCGTCGTTGGTAAGTTCCAGGCGCATGGGTTCACCGGCTTTCTGTTTGTCGCAGTCGAGCCGCGCCACCTCGACCGGAATCGCGATCTCGACGCCAAACTTCAGCGCCTGATTGAAGGCGCGGCCTGCGAGCCCCATGCCGGAGATGCCTGTTGGAAAGCCAAGATAGTTCTCGATCCGCGCTGACGCGCCTGCCTGTCCGCCGAAAGCCCGCTGGTCGAGCGCGATGACCGAGAGGCCTTCGGAGCCGGCATAGACGGCGGCGGCGAGACCCGCGGGTCCAGCGCCGACGATGGCCACATCATAAACCCTCTCGGGGTCGAGCTCAGGGGTGATGCCGAGAATAGCGCCGGCCTCAGCATCTGTGGGTCGCTTCAGTATCATTCCGTTTGGACAGACCATTAGTGGTAGCTCCTCGGGGAGCACGCCCGATCGCTCAACCGCGGCGCGGCCTTCTGGATCGTTGGAGGCGTCGAGCACCGTGTAAGGATAGCCGTTGCGACCGAGGAAGCCTTGAAGCCGGACAAGGTCCGGGGTGCCGGGCCTTCCGACGAGCACGGAGCCGACGCCGCCCTCCTCGATTAGCCCGACGCGGCGAAGGATGAACGCTCGCATCATGATCTCGCCCACCTCGGCCGAACCGATCATCAGGGCGCGCACGTGGGCCGCGTCGAATGGCAGCGCGGTACAGCCTTCGGGACCAGCGCGAGCGGAAGCCAGTGTCGCGGCCCCGGCAAGCTGGCTGACCTCGCCCGAGAATTGACCGGGGCCAAGGCTGGTGATCGCCGCCTCGTGATTGAGGCCATCGCGACGGACAACGTCGATCGAGCCCTTGAGCACGAGCCAGGCCGGGACATTGCGCTCGCCGACGTCGTAGACGATTTCACCGGGCGCAAAGTCGTGCGCTGGCCCGCTTGCGAAGCGCTTCGCCATGTCGATCTGGCTCGCATCGAGCACAGGAAACAATTGATGGCCACGAGTCTTGATGACGCTCACTTGGTGCTCTCCAGGCCGGCAAAGCAGACATCCCCCGTCCTCAGTTGGCAACTGCGGGGCCACCCGCGTCAACCCTGGACGGCGAGGTCCTTAAGGACGGCTTCGAGCGGAGTTTTGCCGATGCGGTGCTCCGCGCCAATCCCCTCGAAATCAATCCAGCCCTGGTTGAAACCATCGATCATGCGGATGCGGGCCAGCGGGTGCTTCATTCCCTGCGAGCGGAAGAGCGCCTCCCACGTCTCGCGCGGCACCGGTTCCATCTGCACGGGATGGCCAACAGCTTCCGCAAAGCCCACGGCGACGTCGTTGGCCGAATAGCGGCGCGGCCCTTCGAGTTCGACGATGCGTAGTCCCGTCCAGCTTTCACGGAGCAATTCCGCTGCAGTACTTCCAATGTCGGTCGTTGCGACCATCGGAATGGGATGGTCGAGCGGCTGCAGGAACGAGGGAATGATCCCGGCCTTCGCTGCTGCCACATCCCAGCTGGCATTCTCCATGAACCAGGCCGCGCGTAGAAAGGCGACGGGAACCGGAACGGTGCGCAGGCCCTCTTCCGTTATCTTGGAATTGTTGAGCAAATTGAATTCCGTAACCTGGGCACCGACCGTGGACAGAAACACTACCTTCGCGGGTTGTGCGGCGGCGATGGCAGCTTTGACCGCCGCGATTGCTTGGTGCGTTTTCGGAAAGCCGGGTTCGGGGTCGAAATCTGGCGGCGTCATGAGGAACACGCCGTCCACATCTGAAAACGCACTGGTCAGACCGGCCGCGTCAGAGATCGAGGCTACGGCAACCTCGCAGCCCTTATCGGCCCACGGCCGGCCCTTGTCGGCGTCGCGGACGACGCCCCTGACCGGCAGCCCGGCCGCGAGTAGAGTGCGCGCAACAATGCCTCCAACCTTGCCAGTGATTCCGGTGATGGCATACACGCTGAGTGTCCTTTCTCTGGGGGGAATCATCCCGAACCTTCGCAGCAACAGATTGTGTTTCACTTGCGGGGATCGTCGCCGGGATCCAGGTATTCGAGGCCTAACGGACCAATGGCCGTTACCTGGGTGACGTACTCACCGGACTTTGCCCAGTGAAAGTGGGACGTATTGCCGGGCAGAACGATAACGCTACCGGGCGGATACGCCTCCACTTTATCGCCGTCGAACTGGTCGCCCAGGCCGATGTAGAAAACGCCCGACATGACTGTGTAGACTCGGTCCTCCGGGTGTCTGTGCGGCATCAGCTTCACGCCTGATGGCACTTTGACCCTGATCACGTAGGGGCCAGGCTGTGAGGGCTGACCGACAACGACGGCAAGGCGGACCGAAGGTGGGAACGCTGGGAATGGCTTCCAGTCGATGTCTTCGGGCAGCACCGATCTGAAAACGGCTTGGCCTGGCTGGTGGGTTCGAACCATTGTGGTCTCCCCCTTATGTGGACGTGTCGAGGCTACTGATAAGGACAAGTCCTACGGGAGTAGATGGAACGTCGGCACGCCTGGTCAGTTCAGGAGGCTGCTTCGGCGTGGGCCATCACCTCTCGCAAACGGCCGGTGTTGACGTCGAAAATGAAGCCCCGCACAGGAACTTCTTTCGAAATCCAAGGATGCGACCTGACCATCTCGATCTGGTCCTTAGTTTGCTGCTCCGGGTCCTTGAAGGCAAAGAAGCGCATCGGGGCGGGTGTTGCGTCTCCAGTCAGCTTGGAGAATTTGGCGTTTAACTCTGCATCGGTAAAGGTCGTAAACCCGCAACCAGTATGATTTAGGAGCATGATCTCTTTGGAGCCGAGCACCCGCGTCGATACAAGCAGCTCCGCCAGAACATCCTCGGTAACGGCAGGCCCTCCAGTTCGGATCACGTCAATGTCGGCGTGCTTCAATCCGAGAATCCCGGGAAGGTCGGAGAGCCGAGGATCCATGCAAGTCACGACCACAATTTTCGGCTTGGGAGGCCCCGCCCCCCACTTCGGGTCATACGTCTTGGCATACCGTTCGTTTGCTTTCAGCGCTTGGTCGATAACACTCATGACTGTCTCCCATCTTGATTGCCGCACCGACCGGATCAAATCCAGTAATCGTCCGCGTTCCGAAACTCAGGGCAACACCCAAGAGCCGGGTCGGGAGACCGGCGGTGTGGAGCGCCGAGAGCGCACTCCTAGTGATGGTGCAAGCCGCTAAGCCCGGAACCGGTTGATCGGTTCCTAACCTTGCACAGGAGGGCGCGATTTGCCGCATCGTCGACGGCTTCACCTTCGAAGCTGTCGGCCGTTGATGGCCCAGCGGTCAGGCCTGGGTCGATCTGCCGCGGTGTCCGCTAATGGCACTAGGCGGACGTGCAAACCGCGCTGATGAATGTCCGCTTTGAGGGGACTAGCGGATATGACACGGACGTAGCGCGATGTCTGCTAATGACCCAACGCGGACATTGGGACACATCTAAAGCCCACGATTTATCAACAGGTAGGCGTAAGCGTGCTTCGCCGTCGACCATGCGTGGAAGCTGTCAGCCGGCCTTTACGGCAACTTTGCCGATCGGTAGCTTTCGGATGCGCACGCCGGTGGCGGCGAAGATGGCGTTGACGATAGCCGGTGGAAGAGCCGAGGTTCCAGGTTCACCCATTCCCCCCGGTGCTTCGGCGCTGTCAACGATGTGAACGTCGATGCTAGGGACCTCGTTGATATACAGCGCCCGGTAATTATCGAAATTGCTCTGTTCGACACGCCCATTCTTCAGAGTGATTTCGCCATGAAGCGCCGCCGTTAGTCCATAAATGATGGCACCTTGGATTTGCGCCTTGATCGTGTCGGGATTAACGGCGATCCCGCAGTCGACCGCGCAGACCACGCGCTCGACATGGACTTGACCCTCGTTAGAGACATTGACCTGTGCGATCTGCGCCAAGAATGTTCCGAACACATTTTGAACGGACGCACCCCGACCCGTGCGATCCGGCAGGTCTTGGCCCCAACCTGACTTCTCCGCCGCCAGCTGAAGTACGGCCCTCGCCCGTGGCACGTCCTTGAGCAGGGCGAGGCGATACTCCACGGGATCTTTTTTTGCCGCTGCTGCGAGCTCGTCGATAAAGCCTTCCACCACGAAGATGGTGTGTGAGGGACCGACGCTACGCCAGAATGCTGTTGGGATGCCTGGGGGCTCGTGTCGGACGTAATCCACGAGGACGTTTGGAAAGGCATAGGGCGGCTCTACAGCGCCATCGACGGTGTCCGGGTCAAATCCATTTTTGAAGGCGGGCGGCGCAAACCGGGCGAGGATTGAAGAGCCTGTAATGCGGTGGTGCCAGGCCACCGGCATCCCATCAAGGTCGAGTCCGGCACTGATCCGATCGAAGAAATAAGGCCGGTACATATCGTGCTGGATATCTTCTTCGCGAGTCCATACGACTTTCACCGGTCCATCGACGTGCGTCGCGATCTTCACTGCTTGGCCGATGAAGTCGACTTCGAGCCGCCGGCCGAAACCGCCACCAAGCAAGTGGTTGTGCACGGTGACTTTCTCTGGCGGCAGCCCGGTGATCGAAGCTGCCACAGATTGCGCGCGCGTCATCACCTGAGTCCCGACCCAGATTTCGCAGCTGTCCTTCCGGACGTGGACCGTGCAATTGATGGGCTCCATAGTGGTGTGCGCCAGGAATGGAAGCTGGTAGATGGCATCGAGCTTGATCTTGGCGCCCGCCATCGCCTTCTCCACGTCGCCAGTGTTGCGCGCAATCACGCCCGGCTTTTGCGATGCGGCTTCCATCTGACTAACGATGTCAGCCGTGCTGAGCGTCGCGTTAGGGCCTTCGTCCCATTCAATCTCAAGCGCAGCCAAACCCTTCTTGGCTGCTCCCATGTGCTGCGCGACGACGGCTACTGCATCCTCCAATTGCACGACCTGTGTAACGTCCTTCACCGCCAACGCTTTGCTTTCGTCGACGCTCTTTAGCTTGCCTCCAAATACGGGGCAGGCGGCGACTGTAGCGATCTTCATGCCGGGAACTTTAGCGTCGATGCCGAACACGGCCGTTCCGTTCACCTTGGCGGGCGCGTCCAGCCGCTTGGCAGGCTTGCCAATCAACGTGAACTCTTTGCGATCCTTGAGCCGGACTTTGTCGGGGACCGGTAACGTGGCCGCCCTTGCGGCAAGCTGCCCATAACTTAGACGACGGTTCGAGGGCAAGTGGATGACCTCACCCTTGGCGGCCCGACACGAAGTCTCGTCCACGCTCCAATCCGACGCCGCAGCAGAAATCAGCATCATGCGTGCCGCAGCACCGGCCTCCCTCAGCGGCTGCCAGGCCGCGCGGATGGCGGTTGAGCCGCCGGTCATTTGGAATCCAATCAAGGGATTTGCGTAAAGCTTATCGTTGGGAGGTGCATGCTCGTATTGCACCTGGGAGAGGTCCACCTCAAGCTCTTCCGCGATCAGCATCGAAATCGAGGTATAGGTGCCCTGACCCATCTCAACGTAGGGCATAATGAGGCGGACGGTGCCGTCGAGATCGATTTGAACGAATGCGTTAAGGTCGACCGGGCCCGCGCCGGATGCGGCGCCCCACGCCGAAAGCGGCAGCTTCAGGGTGAGTAACAGACCACCGCCGATTGCGACACTGGCGGTGAGGAATGTGCGCCGTGAAAGACTTCCGCTCTCGCGTTTGAACCTGCTGCGCGGGACAAGTGACATCGCTCAACCGTTTTGTATGTGTGACGATAGCGATTGGGCCGCCGCTTTGATGGCGTCCCGAATGCGCAGATAAGTACCGCAGCGGCAAATGTTGCCGGACATCGCATTGGTGATGTCGTCGTCGTTTGGATTTGGATTGGCAGCGAGCAAGGCAGTCGCCGCCATGATTTGGCCCGACTGACAATAGCCGCATTGCACGACCTCGAGATCGAGCCATGCCTTCTGTACGTTTTTACCAGCGGGCGTCTCGCCAATCGCCTCAATTGTCACGATTGCCGCATCGCCGACGCGCTCAATGGGAATGGCACAAGAGCGGACGGGATTTCCGTCCATATGAACGGTGCAGGCGCCGCACAAAGCCCTACCGCACCCGAATTTTGTGCCCGTCATTCCCAGTACGTCGCGGATAACCCACAACAACGGCGTGTCGCCATCGACATCTACGCTGTGGTTGATGCCGTTAATCCTGGTCGTGAAGGCCATCGTGATCTCGTCAACATCAACTGATTGATCGGGCATCCTAGCATGATGCCCATCATGCTAGGTAAGTGCAAAACGAGGTGATAGGCTTTGTGTTGACATGGAGTTGGTATGCCGACGAAGCCAGGAAATGAGATATGAAGCCACTTCCTGCCGCGCTCGGAGCGGCTGCGATTATTGTGTTCGGGGGTGTTATAGTCTGCGTCGCACAGCCTGGTACCGATCGTCCGCAGCTGCGGCCACCTGAGACCTTTGCCCAGATCGCCGATCAGAAAGAACGCTCCTTGGCCCTATTCGATGAAGCGGCCAAGGTCATCACTCATCCCCGCTGTTTGAATTGCCATCCCGCCGGTGATCGTCCGACTCAAGGTATGGATACGCATCCACATTTGCCCCTGGTCGTGCGCGGAGCCGATGGGCACGGTGCTATTGGCATGCGGTGCACGAACTGCCACGGTCCTGCAAATTACGATCCCGCACGTGTACCAGGACATGAGCTCTGGCATTTGGCTCCGATCGAGATGGCGTGGCAGGGCAAAACGCTTGGCGAGATCTGCGCGCAGATCAAGGATCCGAAGCGGAACGGCGGAAAAAGCCTCGAAGCGCTCGTTCATCACATGGCGGAGGACTCCCTCGTTGGATGGGGGTGGAACCCTGGTACTGGTCGAGAGCCTGCGCCAGGCACACAGAAGGAGTTTGGCGCTCT
>CAWGVA010000013.1:0-69477 GCA_963825835.1 uncultured Alphaproteobacteria bacterium
TAGGCGAAGGCGCAATGGATAGCGGGAACTGCTCCTACGATGCTATTACTGCCGGGAATTTTCTACCCGCCGCCGCCGTCGGCTTTCGCTATTTCGATGATCGCGACCTCATCGGCGTCGTCGATGGCACGGAGTACCCGACCGCCCGGACGGCGAGCGGACCTAACCAACGCTCGTCGCGATGTTCGATATCGGCGATCTCTTGCTCGAGCGTGGGCGACCGTTCCTGAATGCCTTCCCCTGCGGTGGAGAATATCGGGCTCGTCGCCAGCGCCGCTGCCGCTAAGGAAAGAGCCGAGAGTGTCGACCAACTGAGAGGGCGCATCGTGCGCCTCGAAATCGTCTCACTGCAGGTCATGGCGGGGTATCGGGACGACACTCACTCCCTTGGCGGTTGGAATGCAAGTTACTTAGCAGAGCGGAGCGCCGCTAAGGCGACGCGCGTTTTTGAACAACCGCACGGGGGCGCGCCTAGTGGAAATGGTAAAACTGATCGTTCAAGTACGCTAGGAGGTCCTGCGTTTCACTCTCGGAGAATTTCTTATTTGCCATATGCGTGCAGCTGGCCAACTGCGTTCTCAAAGCATCTAGTGACTCAACGTTGCGGTCCTGTCGCGTGAAAACGCTGGTATCATGGCATCTCATGCAGTTCGCGTCATGCAAGCGCTTCCCGTTAGCGCTGTCCCCCGTCAATGAGGCGGCGTAAGCTGTCGGCATCAGCAGGAACAACAACAATACACACAGAATGCTTTTCATGGTTTGCCTCCGATTGGCACCCCCACTACGGACGAGCTTAACCGGAAATCCTCTATGGAGGGCCGGCGTGCTTCGCGCAGCATCCATGTCCGCTTAGGGTCATGAGCAGACATTAGAGAGCGGATCGGGGATGTCCGTTTTATCCCCAAAAAGCAGACATGCTCATCTTCGACATCGATGTCCGCTAAGTGCTAATGGCGGACCTGACTTACGGCTCTTGGAAGCACCAGCAGTAATTCGCACCTTCCGAGTTTTTTGGTATTGTGTATTTAGCTTCGAGGCAGGGGGAAATCACTTTTTGGGTATTTCGCGGCAAACTACCGGCTCGACGAGCGGCGGAGAACTTGGTGCGATCCTGGACCGGCTTTCGGCGAATATTCTTCGGGAGTCGCCGGAGACTGCAACGACCCTCGCGGTGAGCGAAGAGCAAGCGGGCGGTCGCTACGTTGATCGTTTGAGCGACTATTCGCTCGAAGGCCTGCGCCGCCTACGTGGTTTCTGGGAAGCCGCTCTGGCCGAACTCGGCGGACTTGATCGCGCGTCTTTTCATGGCCAGGACGCCGTGACATACGACGTTGTAACCACGTCGCTGCGTAACCAAATTGACTCCGCCAATTTTGAAACTGGTGGGGGCGCATCGGCGCCTTACACAGTTACGCAACTGACTGGCGCGTATACGTTCATCCCCGATTTCCTCGCGACCCAACATCCTGTCACCAATCGCGAAGAAGCCAATGCGTATCTCACGCGGTTGGCCAACTACGCGCGGGTACTGGATCAGGAAACCACGCGCATCGGCGAGGACGCCGCCGCGGGCGTCATCCAGCCCAATTTCACGATTGACGGCGCTGTTCGCCAATTGAGCGGATTCGCCGCAATTGCGCCGGCCCAGACGGTGCTGGTTTCATCGCTGCAATCGCGCTTGGCGAGCGTGACGGAGATCGCGGACTCCGAAAAAACAGCGTTGACACAACGGGCGGAAGCCATTGTGCGCGATGAAGTCCTGCCCGCCTACAGGCGCCAGATCGAAGCGCTAAACTCCCTCAAGCCGCGCGCGACGCATGATGCAGGGGTATGGAAGCTGCCGCGAGGTGAAGAACTCTACGCAACTGCGCTTCGCAGCAATACAACAACAGATATGTCGCCCGACAAAATCCATCAGCTTGGTACGGAACTCGTCTCGTCGCTGAACGCTGAGATGGACGCGATCCTGCGCGCGCAAGGGATGACGAGCGGCTCGCTGACCGAGCGTCTACGCTCCTTGTCGCGCCGCCAGGATCAGATTTATCCGAATACCGACGCTGGCCGCGCAGGCCTGTTGTCGGATTTGAATGCTCAAGTACAGACCATTCGGAGGCGCATGCCGGACGTTTGTGGCACGCTCGCGAGGGCGCAACTCGAGATCAGGCGCGTGCCGGAATTTACTGAAGCGGGCGCGCCCGGCGGCTATTACCAGGCCGGCGCGATCGACGGCTCACGACCCGGAGCCTATTACATCAATCTTCGTAATCCCGCGGATGAATGGCCTAAATTCGCGCTGCCAACGCTCACGTATCACGAGGGCATTCCGGGCCACCATTGGCAGATCTCGATAGCGCAAGAATCGGGTTCAATCCCGTTCATCCGCAGTGCCATCCTCTTCTTCACCGCTTATGCCGAAGGTTGGGCTGTCTACGCCGAACAACTCGCCGATGAGATGGGCACGTACACCGATGATCCGTTCGGCAAGGTCGGCTATCTACAGTCAGCCGCGTTCCGCGCGTCTCGGCTTGTCGTCGACACGGGCATACACGCCAAGCGTTGGACCCGTGAGCAAGCGATCCAGGCCATGCTGGCCGCAACGGGGGATCAGGAATCCAATATTGTCACGGAGATTGAGCGGTATTGTGTATGGCCAGGACAGGCGTGCGCCTACATGATTGGCAAGCAGGCGTTGAATCGCATGCGAGAAAGCGCACGATCTACACTGGGCGACCTCTTTGATCTTAAGGGTTTTCACGACGCCGTGCTTACCAACGGCCCAACCCCCCTTTCAGTCACTGAGAGCCTTGTGGAGCAATGGGTGGTATCGTTCAGATCGCGTGATCAGCACGGCATGCCCACGTGATAGAAGCACCTGGAGTAATCGATCATCACATCGAGTTGACGATCCAGGATGTCCGCATCGGGTCATTAGCAGACCTAACGAGCCTTTTGCTTATCCGTGTCTGCTCCCAAGGGAGGGGCTGACCGAATGCGGAGGCAACCACTGAAGGTTGCCCCGCGGGCTCATGGACACCGAACGGCCCGTTATTGGCACCAAGCCTACTTGCCAACTCGCCCCAGCCTCATGTCCGTTCTTCGCCTCAAAGCAGACATTCGTCAGTGTGAGTGGCATGTCCGCTAAGTGCCAAAAGCGGACAGTACCAAAAAGCAGCTGCGGTAGCCGCTGGACAATTCAATGCATATAAGCATCTCGGTTGCAGGTGGTTGCCAGGGGTGCTTTCATGCAGGTCTTCTTGTTGCTGCAGTTGTTGATCCTGCTGATGGTGGCCAACGGCGCGGCTGTCGCCACCAAGAAACTCCTCGGGGCCACATTTGCCCGACCGCTCGACGGCGGCGCGCTTTTCGTCGATGGCAGACCCATTTTGGGGCCCGCCAAAACCATCCGAGGCATCGTGGCGTCTGTGGTGGCAACGTCCATCTGCGCGTCGCTGATGGATCTTGGATGGGAGATCGGAACTCTGATCGCAGCCTTTGCCATGGCCGGCGATCTCTTTTCTAGCTTCGTGAAACGCAGGCTGCACTTGGCGTCAAGTAGCATGGCTATAGGCCTTGATCACATCCCGGAGTCCCTCTTTCCTCTCCTGGCCAGCCGTTTGCTGCTGCCGCTGAGCATGTTCGATGTTGTGGCCGGGGTGACAATCTTCGTTGTGGGCGCATTGGTCCTGTCGCCCATTCTTTTCAGGCTGGGTCTTCGCGACGAGCCCCATTGACGGTGAGCATCAGCTCGATAGCCCGGATCACAACATGCGACAACGGAAGGTTCTCGAAGTGAAAAAAGTTTATGCCTTGACCAAAGACTGCGCCTCATGGCCCTTCTCGATTTCGAGGCGCTCTCCCGCGTGTCGCGGTCCGAGACGCTGCTCAAGAATGGTCAGAATATCTTGGGTCACCATTGCCTATGCGGGGGCTTCTGGAGGGGGCACAGTTGGCCGAAGGGCCTTCCTTTTATCGGCGCCCTCTTAAGCCGAGCCGTCCTCACGCCCACCTTCAAAGCGGTTGCTGCGGCGTGGTGATGCGACGGGCGTTCCAGACTGTCCGCTTTGGGTCATTAGCGGACATACTGACAAGTCCACGCCTGTCTGCATTACCCCCCATAACGGACGTTGGGCGCATCAAAGTCAGCAATTGGCCGTCCCTAGCGGAATTGATAAAACTGATCGTTTAGGTACTTGATGATGTTCTGCGTCTCAATCGCGGAGAATTCTTTTTTTGCCATGTGACTGCAGTCGTCCAACCGCTTTTGCAGCGCATCCAAAGAGAAAGGTCGGGTATAGATGCCAGTGTCGTGGCATCCCATGCAGTTAGCGTCATGTATGCGCTTCCCGTCGGCGCCCGGCAATGCGGCGGCGCAAGCGACGCTCGGCATAAGCAGGGTCCATAGCGATACGCACAGAATGCCTTTCATGGTTTACCTCCCGCGCTGTGGGGTAGATCGCGCGATGTTTTTATTACTTATTCATGATCGTCGTCGTCATCAGGTACAACCCTCTCCGCCAACAATCGTTGATATATAAGGGATTGCGGGGGATTTCAGATTCCGCACTACCCTTTGCGCTACCCTCGCACAACCGTTAGGTCATCGGGCCCGTAACTGCGCACGGTTTGTGCGAAACTGGTATTATCGGTTACGACGACGCTGGCGGGGCAACCGATGTCACCAATAAGAAGGACGATACTGCTTTCGTTCGCTACCTTGTTGATCGCCAGCGGTGTATGGCTGCTCTACGAGGAGTTCACCGTCTCGACTATCATCTACGGCAAGGGCGTGTTCGCCGGTGGTGTGCTGGTCTTTGTCGGCCTCGCGGTGGTGTGGGAGGACTACATTGCGCCGCTGCTCCGGCGGAAATTTTCATGAGCACATCGCAAAGGGTTAGCCGTGGCTTCACCGGCTTGGTGCCAACCCTACCGATCTTGATGACCCTCGACGCATAGCCTCAGGCGCTGCGGAATACCAGGAAAATGTGCAGCGGCTGCCATCTTGCTCCCGGCATGAGGCGGACGGAGATCAGCCAGGAACTCTATCCGCGAGCGCCCGAACTCAGCCGCGGGAGTTCACCTAACACCGGCGCAAGGGTTTTGGGTCTTGGAAGCACGGTATCAAGATGACGGGCATGGCGGCCTGGGGACTGACGCATGACGATGAGCTCTCATCGTGGCATTCCTGCGCAAATTCGCACCGCTTGATGATGCGCCTGGCGCTCAGGCTGCCTTGTGAGGCGATCATGCGTAGGATGTATCTGCTGGTGCTGTGCTTTCTTGCCCTCGGTCTTGACAGAGATGCGGCTGCGGAAACGGCTGCCACATGCCCCAACAGCCCTCTGGCCGCCGAAGCGTCAAGCTTGGAAAAGGAGCAGCTCGACGAGCTCCTTTCCCAACAGGCAACAGCCTGCGTTAAGGGGGGAAAGCCAGCGCTCGCCGTGGCGCTCCTCACCGAGGTCATCCGCCACGCGCCGACCGATGCTGCCGCCTACCTCAATCGCGGGAGCGCACAGGCCGCAGCTGGCGAGGGTGACTCTCGCGCTCGGCGATTATACAACGGCCCTTCATTTGAATCCCAATCTCGTTGAAGCTTGGTATGACCGGGGGACCACTTATCTTCACATCCGGCGCTATGAAAGCGCCCTTGCGGATTTCACCGGGGCGCTTAGCCTGAAGCCCGATTTCGCTCTCGCCTATTGCAATCGCGGCCTCGCCAATCTGCAACTTGGCCGCTACGATGATGCGCTCGCCGACTATTCGGTCGCCATCGATAAGGACGCTGCGATCAGCCGGTGTTATTTCAATCGCGGCAACCTCTACTTGATTTTGGGCGAATATCAGAAGGCGATCGACGATTTCACCGAGGTGCTGGCCAGCGAGAAGGATGCGATCGCGCTAAGTCGCCGCGGTCAAGCGTATGAGGCCCTTAACCAGCGTAGTCAGGCATTAGATGATTACAACGCAGCCTTGAGCTTGAACCGCAACCTCGAAAGCGCGGAGGAGGGTCAAGCTCGCATCATGGCCAGGAACCAGGAAATCCGAGCAAAAGAAATAACTCAATGCAGAAAAAATTGAATGGCAGCCGCAATGATGCGGCGGCTAATGGCACGCGAGGTCGAAGCTCGCCGTCGTCATCTGATCGATGGGCGGATTTCATCTTTTTGGCTCACGGTGCTCTTCGGCGTCCTGGGTACCGTGGTTCTTCAGTTCATTGCTAAAAGGCAGGCACCGCTTGACCGTCGGGAGCTTCTCGAAGAACGGTATGCATGAGGAGAGATTGGCCGCGAACAATATCTTCAAAAAGAAGCGCGATCTCGAGGAAGAACTGAGTGGCGCGTCAGATACCCTCGCCGCCTTTTTCCTCGGGTTGAGTTTCGTGCTGCACCTTACACGCGCGCAAAGGGGTTATCGGAGGCCCCCGTTCGTTCTCGGCACGTCCCTCGAGGGCTCAGGATCGGACCGTCACTGGCCCAGTGAGATCATGCACGCCAGAAGCCAGCCTCTGAGGCCTTAGAAATTTAGGGTGGTGCGTACCCCCCACACCGCAGCGTCATCGACGCCCGGCACGTTGCCGCCAGGCTGGAAGATATATTGGAAATCCGGCTGTAGGGTCCAGCCGGACTGGATCTGATAGGTATAGCAGACCTCGATCAGCGCCTCGTAATTGCGGGCGACCGGCTCGCCGAGCTCAGCCGCATTAAACTCGCGGGAGATGCCCGTATAGGCGAAGCCGATACCGAGAAGATCGTCGGGACGGTTCGGGATCATGCCGCTAAATGTGATGCCACCATCGGCATAGAAGTCGACTAGGTTCTGCTCCGTCGGCGCTCCGATCACTCGGCCAAACAGACCGATACCCTTTGGCATCCTTGCTATCCGGCACACGCCAAACGAGCTGGTCCATGATGCCGTAGATCGCCCAGTCACTCTTAATGGGCACGGAATTGAACGTGGCTGCGATGGTCGGGCTTCCCGGACCGAAGGGTTGCTCGTGGAGTATTCCGAACTGGTTCCATCCGCCGATCTTGACGGTGCCCGGCAGGTGACCATCCTGATTGTACTTATAGCTGCCCTCCGCCATCAGTAGCGGCGGCGAATCGAATCGGAAGTCCAGTCCGTTATCGTCGCAGAGTTGAGGATTGCCGGTGCAGTGAGCGCCGGCCGGATCGCCATTGTATAAGCCGAGCATGAGGCTCCATTTGTCATTGGGCTTAAGGGCGACGCGCACACCGGGCGTTGCGAGAGGATAGGACGGGCCCCCACCCGGTAAATCGGTGGAGGGAAGCGTGGCCCAGCCCCAGGTCGAGTCCAAAAAATTGCTGCCCCCTGAGCTAAGGAGGAATTCCGTGTCAGCCGTTAGCTGACCGACGCGGATCGTGAGACGGTCATTAAACATGTGCTGCTCAAGCCAAAGCTCGGAGAGGCGCGTTGAAGGCAAAGCTTCGTAATTGCTCACCGTCGCTAGGCTACCAATGTCATCCGCAGTGATGGTCCGACCGTGAATTTGATAGGCGTCGGTATAGAAACAGAGACCTTTCCATAGCCCTGCTTTGTGCAAATCGCCAATCAGATAAGTCCACAGCACGCCATCATAAGTCGCGCCCTGCGTGGATGCCCCCGGTGTTGGCAAAGGTCTCGCCGAGATAAAAGCCACCAACGGCGAAGCCTGCGTCAGCAAGCGACTTGCGCAAGTGGCCTACATCAATCGGCGCGATCACACCACTGGGAATGCCGCTGTCGCTGCTACACTGAGCATCATCAGCGAGCGACGGTTCAGCCAAAAGCAAAATGCCAAAGGCGAGGGCTACGAGTGGCAATACAGCTTTAAGGACAGGCATCCCCTTCAGCCTGAGCAGTCCCTTTTTGCCGCTGGCCGAAACGCTTGAGACCAGCCGCCGCGCATCGCGGAACCTGGTTATATGATTATCTTAATTCCAGGATAGCTGTTGGGCCACGTCTCCTTTGGGTCATTTGCTGACCTCAAATCGACGTTTTGAGTTGGTGCGCACATCATGACCTCCTGTCATCGTCCGCTGACACGAGATCGCCCTCCTATAATGAACACTTCAAAGTTCGCGTCACACGATCCGTGTTCGCTCGTCGCTAAATTCCTCGACGGCATACTGGGGGCTCAGCATCCGCCGCAAGGGGCCGTAGTCACCAGACGCCTTGAGGTTGGCCATCTGCTTCCTGACAATTTGCTAGATCGCTCTGCCAACTAAGGCACCGATCCCTGCGGTCAAAGCCATCGCGAGAGCGCCCCAAAACACGACCCTTATTGTTGGCCGAAGCATCGCGGCGCCCCCGGTCTTAGCGCCGATCATGCCCAGTAAGGCCAGGAAGACCAACGAGCCCATTGAAACGGCGGGGATCAGCCAGAGGGAGGGCGAGAGAAGGGTGAGAAAGAGGGGCGCCGCTGCTCCAAGAGAAAACGTCGCAGCCGAGGCTAAGGCAGCTTGTACGGGGCGCGCTGTACTGATGTCTGAAATACCCAGCTCGTCGCGCGCATGGGCCCCCAACGCATCCTTAGCCATCAGTTGTTGGGCAACCTTGCGGGCAAGACTAAGCTCCACGCCACGAGCGGCATAAATCCGCGCAAGCTCCTCCTTCTCAAATGCTGGGTCGTCTAGGAGTTCGCGCTTCTCACGCTCAAGGTCAGCGCGCTCGGTATCGGACTGGGAACTGACAGAAACATATTCTCCCGCGGCCATGGACATGGCGCCGGCCACAAGCCCGGCCACTCCGGAGAGCAAAACATCTGATTTAGGCGCGGCCGCTGAGGCAACCCCGAGAATGAGGCTAGCCGTCGAAATGATGCCGTCATTTGCGCCGAGGACGGCTGCTCTGAGCCACCCAATGCGCTCGACGAGGTGGCTCTCCTTGTGAACGCGCCTCATCCGCTTTCCTGATCAATGCACGTCTCGGCGCTTGTAGCCCGAAATCATCGCTCGCACGAGATTTTCACGGTGCGCGAAGCTCGCAAGCGCCACGCCGGCAAGATGGAAGAATACGAGCGCGAGCGTGATATTTGCGATGGCCTCGTGCACCTCCTCTACAGCCTCGCCGGTGTCCTTACTGAACATGCCAGCTAGAGGGCCCGCCTGCTGGTCACCACCATAAACGACAAGCCCCGTCACCACAGTTGCGGCGAGGAAGACGAGGAGAGCAAACACCATTGCCGCACCGCCTGGACTGTGACCGAGATAGCGTTTCGCATGAAACCTAATGAGATCGCGCACGTAACGTAGGCTCGCAGCCGGACTGTAAGTGAAGTCCGAAAAGCGCGCATGGCTCGGTCCGAAGAAACCCCAGATCAGGCGCGCCACAATCAGGATGCCTATGACGTACCCGGCCCAGACATGGACGATGAGAGGCTTCTCGACGAAATAGGCGACGGTGAAGGCGATTACCACGCTCCAGTGGAAGATCCTTACGAAGGGATCCCAGACGTAAACCTGGTCCTGCTGAGAAGCGGTTTCGCTTTTTTGCATAACTCAACCCCCTCTAATTGATCCTCCTGAAAGTCTAAGATCGCCCCGCAGAATTCGATTCAACCCCTAAGAATGGGTCAGCGGAGGAACCCGTTGTCTAGCATGCGTGCCAAAAGCTGGTATCCCCTGGGTCCGCGTAATTGAGCCGTAAGGTGTGCATGGTGTCTGCCTCTTGGGGGAGGCACTCAGGAGAAAGACGATGCCGAAGAAGCAGTGCCTGCTCACTGGCATGGCTCTTACCAGCGTCACCTGTGGAAATACCATTTAGCTCTAAGAACAAGACCATGGACGCCGACATTCATTCCGTCTAGCGGTGGACATCGCCCAGCACTTACGTGGTCTTGCCGAGCGCGGCCATCGACCTTCGCCCAATCTATTTCGTCGACCTGGGACTGACGATCTTCGAGTTCAGCGCGGCTGACGTCGAGGCCATCACGATTATATGAAGGCGATCCATGGAAAGCCCCCGAGCCGGCACACCCCGGGCCGTAGCTAGTCTACGGCGCCCTCTGGCCACATCAGCCAATCACGCGCGGCTTCGATCTCGCCGGGCGAGAAATGCTCGACGTCGCAGCGCATGAAGGGCGAAGCGAGGCTCGACCAGAGATGATGCACGTCCGGATTTGTAACGATGGCGATCCGGCTGAAATCCTGAACATGCCTTAGGCTGAACTTCACGTCGTGCCAGAAGGCGCCCGCATCCATGCCCTCGAAGTCCTTGATCACCTCGAGCACCCGGATTTTCCCGTGACTTTTGATGAAGGCCTCTAACTTGCGCGCGACCTTGTCGAACTCTTCCGTCGACACGCGGCCGTTGATGACGATCTCAACCGCTTGGGCATTGTCATATTCCTTGTAAGCGAGCATGGGGTCATCAGTGGGCAAGCAGTCATCTAGGCTCAAACTCGGAACTAATCTTTTAGGCTGAGAATGTAAGCGATGACATTGTCCATGTCGGCCGGTTCGACAATGATATTGGGCATCGTCGGGTGCGATGTCCTTAGCCAAACCGTTAAGGCGGTTTCCGTCATTCCGGGAGTGTTCGCCACATCCTTGAAGGGCGGTGCTGTAAGCTCGGGCGAAATTCCCGTTTGGTCAATTGCATGGCACTTGGCACAGACCTGCTTAGCGTAGGCGGCTCCCGCTCCAGGATCGCCAGTCTGCGCCTCTGCGCTCGAAGGCAGCCCGGCAAATGGTGACAGGAAAAGATTACGCGAGCGAACCCACTGGTTCACACTCGTTACTCCTTCTCGCGCAGGCTGAGAATGTAGGCGGCAAGGTTGGCAAGCTCACTCTTTGTGAGAGGAATTGTCGGCATTGGATGCTTAGGCAGCATGATATGCGCCATGATCGCGCCAACAGTCTGACCCTGTTTTTCTGGCGATCTCATGGAAACTCGGAACATCCGCGTTGGCTTGCGCTTGTTGTCCGCTCCCGACGAGATGGCAATTCGAGCAGAGGCGTGAGGCCAATTCTCGCCCATTCGCCGGATCAGGCGCATTCGTCATCGGCCCCGCGAAAGCTGGTGTTGCCAGCAACAAGATCAAACCCACTAAAGCCGGTAGGGCGTTCATTATGATCCGCTTAGCCAAGCCACCATCACCACTTGATAGAATCTGCAACGAGGAATTCCGGGCGGGGACGCACTGCAGTTTAATCATTTGTGAGCCGATCTTGGCGACGTTCTCTTGCGTACTCAAGGAGTTCCGACACCCCGAATAGCAGCAGCATAATGCCACAGAAAACTTCTATGGACGACACCACACGAGCCAGATTGCTGTAGGGGATGATGTCGCCATAGCCAACTGTGCTGATGGTTCCGATGGAAAAATAGATTGCCTCGGAAAAGCTCAGGCCGCGAAGAGCGTCACCCACCCTGAAATGGGGGTGCGATGTGTACGCCGACATAAGCCGGTATGCCGAGGCGAACAGGATCACGATAATCGAGTAGAAGGTGACAAAGGCGAATGCTGGAATGATGAGGCGTGCCACGCGCCGAAAAAACTCTTTGAACAAAAGTCCGGCATCCACCAAAAAGATTGCCACATCTCGACTAACGCTCAGCACAATTAATCCGATAAGTGCCATGGCGGCTAAGAACACCATGTCTAAATTTAGAAATGGACCGAACGCGTGAGACAGCAAAATAACCGTCGCGCCAATGAGGAAAACCGGCACTAGCCAAGCGGCAGCTCTCAGAACTCGCTGCTCACTACGTATTGTTGGATGGGCAACCAAGGTTCTGATTTGATTTCGCCGAAACCAGCAGCCAATTACAAAAAACGCGACTGGCAGACAAAAGCCGACAACCAACGAGGCATCATCAATCCCGCGGAAAATGTCTTCTGCAAAAAGAGAAAAAATGGCGGCGTACACCGCGAGCAAACTCGCGAAGGCTATTGGGAACAGCTTGCTTGGAGGAAATAGAGTTCGCATGACGGCCATCACCAGGCAGGCCGATAAGACGATGGCAAAAAAGAGGGGGGAAGCGATGCCGGCGACAGCCGCGGCTACAAAGACCACGTAGGCTAAGGACAACCCAGCCCTGCCCAGATCAGGCAACCAGGGCGAAGATTTCTTCATGTATTCCCGGTCATCAGTTTATCGACTTGACACCAGCCCCTATGAAGGAGGCACCGATACCCGCAACTACACAAGGCCGTGAACTCATAAATCGAGATTGGTAAACACCGGTCGGTGTCCGCCTTGCGAAAAAGCGGACATTCGTCAGCGCAGTAAGCATGTCCGCTTGTGCGAATAGCTGACACCCCTCTTGCGACTATGATTGCACAGCGAAAAGGTTGGGGGGGATGCTTAGCAACCGCACTGGATCTAGGATAAAATCTCAGAATTCCGGCTAGCAGCGTAAGCATTAGGAAATCGCCGTCTGTAACCCTAGGGCGTAACGAAAACGATTGGGCAATTGACCGTCGCTGCGCCGGGGGCAAGCACCTTGGCCCCTGGGCCAGCGGCACTGATAAGTCGTAGTCCCAATCTCGCACCGGAATTTGGGCATGGCTCCGACTGAGTGGGTTCGCAGCGATGTTGATTTTGTGTCGCGTGGTTCGCGGTGCGCTGCATGGCTGTACCTCCCAAGAACTCGTGGCACGACCGCCTGTCGTCATAATGGCGCACGGCTTTGCTGCGGAACGAACATTCGGACTTGAGCCATTTGCCGAGCGTTTTGCTCAGGCCGGTCTGGCGGTTCTTCTGTTCGATTACCGGTGTTTCGGTGACAGCGGCGGAGAACCCCGAAACTGGGTCAGTCCGCGGCGACATCTTCAGGATTGGGAAGCCGCCTTGACGCATGTCCAAAGCCTCCCGGCAATCGATGCCTCGCGCATTGCTCTCTGGGGAACATCGTTTTCTGGCGGACATGTGATTGTCATTGCAGCGCGGCACCCTGAGCTCTGCGCTGTCGTTGCCCAAGTGCCGTTCGCAGATGGTCTAGCACTGTTAGCGTCCGTACCGCTGAAGCTTATGCTTCCCCTGGGTGTGGCAGCATCGCATGACCTCTTCCGACTCATAATGCGTCGTCCGCCATTCACGGTCCCAGTTGTCGGGCCCCCAGACAGCCTCGCCATCATGAATATGCCGGGAAGCTGGGAAGGCTATCAGTCGCTCCTGCCAAAAGAGACAGCTTGGACGAATGCTTGCCCGGCACGAGCTGTATTCACGACCAGCTTCTATAGGCCGACCAGACACGCGCCCCGCGTGCACTGTCCGGTCCTGTTAGTGATGGCAAAACGTGACGAGGTCATCCCACCGTCGTCGGTGGAGAAAGAGCAAGCCCGACTACCAAACGGGCAACTTGTTGCTCTCAATTGCTCCCATTTCGATCCCTACAAAGGCCCGTACTTCGAAGAGGCCGTCGTGACAGAGCAAACATTCCTAGTAGCGCATCTGCACAGCAAATGATTTCCCGCCAAATAATGGACGGATCGGGCGGCACATCCAAGTCAGGTACACGCCCTAGAATTGACCCCCAGGGGGGTCTCCCCATAGGGCCTCGCTTGAAGAGGGGACCGTAGCGGAAATGGGGTCACGCCCGCGTCATGTCCGTTCTTCGCCTCAAAGCAGACATTCGTCAGTGCGAGTGGCACGTCCGCTTTGTGCCATAACCGGACATTGCATCCGTGCTGCGCTGAGAGCGATAATTCGTTGAGGGGCGGTCACCGGGGTCACACCGATCCATTAGACCAGTCAAACGCAGAACGAAGACTTCGCATGGCAAGGTTTGCCTGCCCCATTGTCAGAGCAGACAACTTGAGGGCTCTGTGGCGAAATCCCGATCATGCAAAATCCGCTAATCATCGGATGTATCGTCTTCCTGATACTGTTGGCAGGCGCATTCGCCAGCTGGACGATCAGACAACGCCTGCCAGAGCATCACCTGACAGACGACACAAAAAACCTTGTCTCGGTATCCATGGCGGTGGTTGCCACGGTTTCGGCGCTGGTGCTTGGGCTGCTGATCTCGAACGCCAACACCTCGTTCCGTTCGCTCGGGGGCGACGTGACCACGCTATCCGCGCAAATCCTCCGACTCGACAACATACTGCGCCGATACGGGCCGGACACATATCCAGCTCGGGAGACGCTGCGACAGTATGCCGAACAGAAAACTGCCGATCTGTTTCCCGACGAAGGGGCAGACGTTCGCCTCGACAACCCGTCGACATACGAACTGCTCCAGCGGCTCGAAGATTCGATGCTTGAATTGAAACCTTCAAATCCCCGCGACCAATGGTGGCTGGGTCAGGCTATGACGCTTGCCGGCAAGATTGGCGACACACGCTGGCTGCTGGTCCAGCAGCTTGGGCAGGGAACGCCAAAAGCATTCCTCGCTCTCTTGATCTTCTGGCTGACCTTACTGTTCGCCAGTTTTGGTCTGTTCGCGCCGCGTAACTTAATATCAGTGGTGACCCTGACGCTATGCGCACTAGCTGTAGCCGGCGCCGTTGGAATGATCCTCGAATTGGAGAAGGGATTCGGAGGACTGATCCATATCTCGCCACAGCCGATGCGCCAGGCGGCCAAGGTTTTGGAAACCCAATCAAATGATACGGCGGGGCTCGGTCAAAACAGATCAAATAAGGTGAGCAGGTCACGCCTTTGGGATTGACAGGGTCGCGGGCCGACAATGGCCACTACTTTCACCCCTTCCACGGCGCCTCGCGAGAAGAGTTTTGCTTGGACCGTCCTCTCAATGTCCGCTTTGGGTCATTAGCGGACATTAGAGAGCGGATCAGGGATGTCCGCTTTGCCCCCAAAAGCGGACATGCTCAGCGTTGAGCACATGTCTGCTTTGTGCCAATAGCAGACCTTCGCTCGGCAGGGCGAAACGGCGCTATGTCTCCGGCAAGCCCGATTGCGCGAGATCGAGGGCGTAGCGGTCGAGGATTGCAGGGTCTCGAAAGGAGTGTCCGAGCCGCCACGCTTGCAGCGTGATCGCAGGGTTGATCTTCATCATTTTCACTACCTCTGCTCGGGCGTCGGCCATGCGGCCAAGGCGGACGTAGGCGATCGCCAAGAGCAGGTGGGCGTCATTGAATTCGTGTTTGCGTCAGAGCATCCACTGCCTCTTCATATCGACCCAGTAGCCAAATGCGCCCAGCCCCTACCGTAGTTGTAGGACCAACCCAGTGCCGGATCCCGCGCCGCAGCTTGGTCAGCCCACTGAAGCGCCTGATCCGGTCGACCAACCTGCACAAGTACCATCATCAAGCGAGAGAGCATGAACGTGTCATAGGGCGCCAGAGCGACAGTCTTGTCCGCCGCGGCGAGCGCACCATCAAAGTCTTTCTCCTGAACAAGCACGTAACTCATAAGCCAGTTGGCAAGCCTCGCCACCTGCGGAGAGAGATGCTCATTGGCAAGAACATGCCGAGCGAGTTCCCCTGCTTTTCGAACATCGGCGGGTGGATCATCACTGACGAAGATCATCACACGCATCATATGGTGCCAGCCGAGTTTCACTTTGAGGAGCGGCGAACTCGGAAACTTCGCTAATCCTTCTCTCCAAATCTCGCCCGACCGCTCGATCCCCTCCTTATCTCCTTGGGCGTATTTCATGTACTGCTCGTGCCCACGAAGATAATAGTCATACTCTTCGAGTGTCGTCGCACCTTTCGCCCAGGCTTGCCGATAGTCCGCCTGCTTCAATGCGCCCGTCTCCCCAGTGATGGCGCTTACAATCATTCCAGTGACCTCGTCTTGGAGTGCCCATGGGTTCGTGCCCGACCTGTCAAAACGCTCGGCCCAAAGATGCTCGCCATTCTTCGTGTCGATGAGCTGAGATACGATTCGAAGCTTGTCGCCGTCCTTGCGTACGCTGCCTTCGACCACGTAGTCGACGCCCAATTCTTTTCCGACCTGCCGGACATCGACAGCCTTGTCCTTGTAAGCGAAGGAGGAACTGCGGGCGACCACCACCAGGTCCGGGAATCGCGAGAGCGCCGTGATGATGTCTTCGGCCACCCCGTCACCCAAATAGCCAAGGTTCTGGTCGGCGTTCAGATCATCGAACGGAAAAACGGCGACGGAGGGAACAGTTGAGGAGACTTCATGCGTCGGAGATCCCTTCTCGCGAGCAATTTGCGGAGCATCCTCGTGCCGAAACTCGATTTGCGGTGTGTATGTGCCCTTCGGTAGGTCGATGTGAATGGGATCGCTTTGGCCGTCGGTTCCGTAGTATTCGCGAAGCTTCTCACGCAGGCGGGCCGCCTCAATCCGCACGAGGGGATCGGTCACGGGGTCAAACGTCTCGGGACGATCGAAAACCTCCAAAGCGACGTTGTAGGCCTTCAGCCGCTCACCGCGCCCGGCCAGAGTTTCATTGACGAGGTACTCCAGGAACCGCTGCCGGCGCTGTGACTGGTGGAACGGGCCGCTGTTAAGGATGCGGACCAGTTGCTCACGAATGGCCTTCTGGTCGGATTCGCTCCAGCAACTGAGCGAAATTGCCGTCACGTTCCAACTCCAAACGTGCCGAGAGAGCGCCAACCCCCAGCATCGGGGGTGTAGTTGCATACCGTTACATACTAGGACGAGCAGGCTCGGCCTGTCACGCTTCAGGAATGATCGCTGTTGTCATCGACGATCAGAAAGGAGCGCAGACATGAAAACGTCATTAGCAATCGTGCTCGCAACCATCGCGCTGACATTCGGTGCGATGTTGAGCTTTACCTCCGGCGTCTCGGCCCACGATTATGGCAACTTCTCGGGTAAGAGCCCGGGCGCATACCACCCCGTCCCCGTTATCCTCGCCCCCGGGCCCACCCCAGGCCCTTATCGCAATCGTTAGGCTGTGAGATGTACCAGCTGGCCTCTCCCTGGGGAGGCTGGTTGGTACTCACTAGAAGCAACGGAAGCGCGAAATGCGGAAGTCCACGACAGATAGGATGAACGACTACGACGTCGTGGTGCTGCTGGCACGGCGTCGATCTTGCCGAGGGTAATTCGCATCGTCCTAGTCCTTGCGTCAGGGCAAAATAGGCGTAGACCACCCGCTTCCATTCCTCGTGCGATACCGGCTAGCCGTCGAGCAGCCGCCTGGAGATTTCCTCCAACGCCTTCTTGGTGTGGATGCTGATGCCACCGACGCGCGACTCAGGATCGCGCAGGCCAAGGCGCGGTCAATCGCTGCGCGACTTGGCGTAACTTTGGTGATCGTCGTCATAGCAGCGCCTTCAATCGGATGACCTCAAGCTCACGGCTGCGTCTTTCAATCGCTCGCTGTCGGGCGATAGCGGCTGCGGACATTTCCATCAGCGCCTCGGCATTGCGGGTACGGTAACGATGGAAAACTCCATCAACTCCGCTTGCAGAAAGTCGATGCCATTAGGCCGATCCTTCGCAAACGTCCACTTCGGAGAGAATGGTGATCTCGTCCGATTTGCTTCGCGGCGGCGTTACCGCCGAGGCCGGGTTGCGCCCGATGAGTTCGAGCCGCACCGCCTCTTTGAGCGCACCGTTGAGCACAAGATAGAGATTTCCGACGGTTCGCCCCGAGCGAGTTTTTAGCAGCTCTGCGAGCCACGCTCGGACGTGAAGCGGTTTCAATTGTTGAAGCTCAATCTCGCCGAGCGTGGGATTGATCGCCTTAGAGATCGCGGCGGCGTACCGCTCTTTCGTGACCGGCGACAAGTCGTGCTTGCCGTCAAGCCATCGCTCAAGCCATTCCCCGACCCCGATCTTCGACGCATCCGGCAAGGTTCCCCGGTTGGCTTCATTGAGCAGCTCGGCGAGCTTCGCCTCGGCGTCTTTTCTGCTGCCGGTGACAGTGACAAAGGTAGGCGAACCGCTGGACGCCTTTGGGTTCCTGATCCGGGTGCCAAATGCTCAAGCGCATAATCCTCGTAGCTTTCACAGTTGCCGGTCTAGTTATCCTCGCACCGACGCCTGCGAACGCTTTTTTGGAGACGATAATAGCGGCAGCTAAGTATGTAGCCGCCGTAGAGAAGGCGGTGTTAGCCGCTACCGAAGCAGCGATAGCAGCGAAGCTTGCAGAGGAGGCGGCCAGCGCGGCGGAGGCCGCTCGGCAGGCAGCGAATCAAACAAAGACTTTGGAGGCGATTGCGGAGGTGGCGAAGGCTGAAACTATGGCAGCGATGGCCAGAGCGGAGGCAGCGAAGGCCGAAGAGGAGGCAGCTAAGGCCGCTAGGGAGGTAGCCAAGAGCAACAAGGCGAGAGACGAAGCCGAGGAAAAAAGTTCGGTTAGAGAACTTGCTGAGAAAGCCGCCGAAAAAGGGGTCGAAGAAGGCTCAAAAAAAAGCCGTCGAGGGCGCGATAAAGACCAATGCTGAGAACCCCCTGCCCCTTTTGCGCTATCTGATCGCTATTCCAGCAATCATGCTCGGCGCTATCCTATTTTTAGCTGGGATAATTGGCTTGCTTGAACCTCCTTACAACAACGACGCGGAAACGCTGGCCGCAATCAGGAGGGACTTAGAAAAAGCTGCTACCAAGTTCATCACCACCGGAGAGCGGCCAGGGGTATGGCTGAAGCTTTAGGGTACCAATCCGGTGAGCTTCGGCTGTTGACCCAAAGCAGACATTCTTGCTGCACAGCTACGAATGCGTAGCTATCGGGCCGCCCACTTAACTTCGATCCCAACGTGGAGGTCATTGCCTTGATCAGGCTATCAAGGACGACTATTTCGGTGCACCCACAAACAGGGCACCGGTCAATTTGCCGTCTGCACCGGTGAGCGGCGCGTAATTGGCTTGGTAGTCTTTACCAAAAACGGTCGCAGGTCCGGTGTAGGACTTTTTCTCGACCAAGGCTTTGTAGGCCGCGCTATCAGGGTCAAGTTTTGTACCTACCGCGGCTTGCCCATTGTTCATCAAGGTTGTTTCGGTTCTGACAAAATCCTTACCGTCATAAGAAAGGATACTCGCGTCGAGTTTGGACTGCGCCAATGAAGCGCCGCTGCCAAGAGCCGTGACGACCAACAACAGGCAAAGGATCAGAAACAATCTTCTCATTGCATCCTCCCTTGGTTGGTAGACGAGCATGACCGTCCCCGCTCTCAAACGCGGGGGCGGTCAGCTCGGGCGAAGATTGGGAAACGAAACTTCGATACGTCTCTTGCGGGAGACACACCATAGCCCTGACCTCCTTAAAGGCCAGACGCATTAGGAAAATATCACCGTAGCCGTGTGTCAGCAATGAATACACGCAATGGGTGGGGTGCCAATCGGGTGCCAATTCCCGCTTTGTGCTAGCAAAAAGGCCCGGAAGTCCGGGCCATTTTTGTTGCGATTAACACTGTGTAAGCAAAAGTTACATCAATTCCGTTTGGTGAATCAGGGGTTTAACCCCTTTTTTCCGCGACGCAAGCGGATTAGGCGCCTGTTCCGGCCACGCATCCCCGCCACACGGAAAGCGCCTGACGCGTTCCCGCCACGTCGTGAACGCGCAAAATCTGGGCACCTTGCGCCGCAGCCGCAAGGGCGACGGCGAAGGAACCTGGCTCCCGCGACTGCGGTGTTTCGCCGCCCGCCACCCCGCCGATGAAGCGCTTGCGCGACGCTCCGACGAGGATGGGCACCCCTAGCCCATGCAGCAGGCTGAGATTGGCGAGCAAGGCCAGAGTATGGTCCATGGTCTTGCCGAAGCCGATTCCTGGGTCGGCGGCGATGCGGGCGCGCTCGATGCCTACCGCTTCGGCCGCGGCGATGCGGCCCTCGAGATAGTCGTAGACCTCGAGCACCACGTCGTCATAGCGGGGATCGAGATGCATGGTCTTTGGTTCGCCCTTGGCATGCATGAGGATGACGGAAAGCCCGGTGTCGGCCGCTGCGGCTAGGCTGTCCGGGTCGTAGGTCAGCGCCGTGACGTCGTTGAAGATCGTGGCACCGGCGCGTGCCGCAGCCCGCGCCACGCATGCCTTTCGCGTGTCGATGGAGATTGCGGCTTGCAGCCCGGCAAGCCCCTCGAGCACCGGGAGCACGCGGCCGAGTTCGTCGCCCTCCTCGACGGGGTCTGAGCCCGGGCGCGTCGACTCCCCTCCAATGTCGACGATATCTGCGCCGGCTGCCGCAAGCTCGGCGGCACGGACGACGGCGCCTTCCGTCTTGTCGTAGAGGCCACCGTCCGAGAATGAGTTCGGCGTGACGTTGACGATGCCCATGATCAGGGGGCGAGAGAGAGCGAGCCCGGCGAAGGGCGGGCGCGGCGTGGTGATGCGCCTTAGCACCAAGCCGAGATCGGCGTCGCGCGAACCGGCAAGCTCCTTTGCGGCGAGGAGCCGCCGCTCCGTGCTGCTCGGCGTGCCCTCGATCAGCTCGGCTGCGGTGAAGGAGATGGGGCCTCCGGCCAAGGCGAAGGCAGCGCCCTCAGCCACAGCCTCGGCCGCCGTATCGCCGTAGAGGAATCCGATGGGCCTGAGATAGAGCTTCGGGTCTGCCATGCCGCCTGCCTTAGCACGCTGCGCCGACAGCGCCACCCCTCACTCGTCATGGCCGGCCTTGTGCCGGCCATCCACGACTTTGATTCGGTCAGCCCAAAAACGTGGATGCCCGGCACAAGGCCGGGCATGACAATGTTTCAAGGAATGAGAGCCCTAAAGGACCTCAGCTCGTCGGCTGGGGCGCCATGCCGCCAGTGTCGGGCTCGGGCTCGGGCGGCGCCTTCTTGCCGCGGCCTGCGGTGGGAACGGCTGACGCCGGCGTCGGGCGCGGCGAGATATCGGCCGCGAATTCGCGCACCGGAGGCTTGCCCTTGAGCAAGTCCTTGATCTCGTCGCCTGACAGGGTCTCGTATTCGAGCAACCCGCGCGCGAGCAAATGCAGATCGTCGATATGCTCATCGAGGATTTTGCGCGCCTGCTCGTAACCCTCATCGACGAGGCGGTGGATTTCCTCATCGACGATGGTCTGTGTCTCGTCGGACATGTTCTGGGTCCGCGCGATGGAGTGGCCTAGGAAAACCTCCTCCTCGTTGTCGCCGTAGGCGAGCGGCCCGAGCTTGTCCGACATGCCGTATTGGGTGACCATAGCGCGCGCCAACAGCGTCGCCATCTTGATGTCCGAGGAGGCACCAGAGGTCACCTTCTCGTAGCCGAACACTAGTTCCTCCGCCACGCGTCCGCCCATGGCGACGGTGATGTCGGCCTTAAGCTTGGCACGCGTGTAGGACAGCATGTCACGCTCAGGCAACCGCATGACCATGCCAAGCGCGCGGCCGCGCGGGATGATGGTCGCCTTATGCACCGGATCCGACGCCTCCTGATGGAGCGCGACGAGAGCGTGGCCGCCCTCGTGATAGGCGGTCAGCGTCTTCTCCTCCTCGGTCATGACCATGGAGCGGCGCTCGGCGCCCATCATGACCTTGTCCTTGGCGTCCTCGAACTCGAGCTGGGTGACGAGCCGCTTCGACCGTCGCGCGGCAAGCAACGCCGCCTCGTTCACGAGATTGGCGAGATCGGCGCCGGAGAAGCCCGGCGTGCCGCGGGAGATGACGCGCAGATCCACGTCGGGAGCGAGCGGGACCTTGCGCACGTGCACTTTCAGGATCTTCTCGCGCCCGATGATGTCGGGACGCGGCACCACCACTTGGCGGTCGAACCGGCCCGGACGCAGCAGAGCAGGATCGAGCACATCTGGACGGTTGGTCGCGGCAATCAGGATGATGCCTTCATTGGCCTCGAAGCCGTCCATCTCGACCAGCAGCTGATTGAGGGTCTGCTCGCGCTCGTCATTGCCGCCGCCAAGGCCTGCGCCACGATGACGGCCGACAGCGTCGATCTCGTCGATGAAGATGATGCAAGGCGCGTTCTTCTTCGCCTGATCGAACATGTCGCGCACGCGGGAGGCACCCACGCCAACAAACATCTCGACGAAGTCGGAACCGGAGATGGTGAAGAACGGCACATTGGCTTCGCCGGCGATGGCGCGCGCAAGCAGCGTCTTGCCGGTGCCGGGAGGACCGACGAGCAGAGCGCCGCGCGGGATGCGCCCCCCGAGCTTCTGAAACTTCTGCGGATCGCGCAGGAACTCGACGATCTCCTGCAGATCCTCCTTCGCCTCATCGACGCCGGCGACGTCATCGAAGGTGACGCGGCCATGGCGCTCGGTGAGCAGCTTCGCCTTGGACTTGCCAAAGCCCATGGCCCGGCCGCCGCCGGACTGCATCTGGCGCATGAAGAAGATCCACACGGCGATGAGCAGCAGCATGGGGAACCAGGACACGAGCACGCCGAGGAGCGACGGCACGTCGTCCTCTGACGGCTTGGCGGTGATCTTCACGCCCTTCTTGTTCAGCCTGTCGACGAGACCGGGATCATTCGGCGCATAGGTCTGGAAGTTGCGGCCGTCAGAATAATGCCCGGTGATCTGATTGCCCGCGATGGTCACGTCCTGCACGTTGCCGCCGTCGACGTCGGCGAGCAGCTGCGAGAAGCTGATCTCATTGCCGCGGACATGGACGCCCGGGCTCTGGAACAGATTGAACAGAGCCACCAGCAAGAGGCCGATGAAAACCCAGATGGCGAAGTTGCGGAAATTCGAATTCATGACGACCCTGGTTGAACCGCACTGACAAGGACCCCGGCACCGAACTCGCCGGCCTTTGGCCCTCGCTGGCGGACCCTCACTAACCTATAGGATTTCTTAACATAGGTGGGAACGAACCCATTTCCAAGTAAAGCTAGCCTAAAGAAGTACACGCTTCATCAACGCCATTCCTCAAATGCGGCGCGTTGAGGGCGCGTTGACGAAACGCGCCCTGAAGCAGGTCGTTGCCTCGTCACCTCCATCAGAGCAGGTCCCAAGTCGCGGGAGCACGATCGACCCTCCTGCAAGGCACGCCGGGAGCGTGGCGCCGGCGAAGCGCGGCAATGCCGTGAGCCAAGGGGTTGAGGCACGAAGATCGCGCCAACGCGCCTCGCCGAGCGCGCCGACGGTGACCGGCGCCCTCGCGCTTGCCTCAAGCTCAACTCTGAAGCGGTTATCCCACAGCGCGCGCTCCCCTGGAGCAAGCCGCAGCGTGGGAAGCCCAGTCCCTCTCGTCTCACGAAAAACGCCGAGACGTTCACCGGCAGGCTGCAGACGGCAGCCTCCGAGCGTGTGCGCGGCCTTCGGGCACTCGACGAGGCTTGCAAGCAGCGCCTCGAGCTTCGCAAGCCTGAGCGGCGTCTCGCGGCCACCGACGGCGTTGACCGCCCGCGCCAGCACCCGGAGCGTGATTTCCGCAGGGAGAGCGACAAGCGCGTCACGGGCGACGAGGCAGTAGCCGGCTTCACTCATGGCGCCTTGCTCGGCGAGAAACTTATCCGCCGCGTGATCGAGCGCCGCCCGCGCCCGCCTGAGCCGCCTGGCCGATCGAGCGAGCGCCTCGGGGGTCAATCCGAGTTTTCCCAGCGCATCGCCACAGCCGCGCATTCTCGCGCGCTCGAATTGCTGATCGCGGTTGCTTGGATCTTCCACCCAAGTGATGCCGGCCTCAGTCAGCGTGGCGGCAAGCCGCGCCTTGGGAATGTCGAGCAGCGGACGCAGCACGGCGACGCCTGACCACATGCTTTCCTCAGGGATAGCGGCAAGCCCGTCGAGCCCGCTGCCGCGCTTGAGCCGCATGAGGAACGTCTCGGCCTGATCGTCGAGGTGATGGGCGGTGACAAGCGCCGGGATGTCGTTAGCCTGGCAATAGGCCGCCATGAGATCGTAGCGTCCTTGTCGTGCCCGCTCTTGCAAACCTCCGCTTTGTCGTTCGTCGCGTGTCCAGGTGAGGAGAGCATGAGTCAGGCCGAGGCTTGCAGCCATCCGCACCACCATCGCGGCTTCTTCGCGCGAGCTCGCGCGAAGCCCGTGATCGACCGTGAGCACCGTGACCTCTCGCGTGAGCGCGTCCTCGGCACGCGAGTGCGCCACGAGGTGAAGCAGCGCCATGCTGTCGGCGCCGCCCGACACCGCGAGCGCAAGCCGGTGGAAGCTTGACAACGGAGCGAAGGCGGCACGCGCCTCGCCCGATGAGATCGGCATCGCCATAGTAACCTGCTTTATGCGCCTCGCTTTTGCGCGGCGGAAGGATCGGCCGGTGCGCTGCCCTGCCGCCCGGGAAGTTCCGGCAGCGGAGCATCGTCCTAAGGCGGCGGCGGCAGCGCCTCATCGCCTTGCGGCGGCGCGAGCTGCTGCGGCGCGCCCGCCCCGCCAAGCTTGGCCTCGAGAGCACCGAGCTGCTGGGTCATGAGCTCGAGCTGGCTCGTCAGCGCCCCGAGCTGCGTCTCGATCGCATCGACCCTGGCGGTGAGACCGGCGGCATTGCCGAGGCTCTGGCCTGCTTCGCCGCCGGCATTTTCCTGCGGCAGCGTCACATCCGGCTTTGCCTTCACGAGCGATTCGAGCGCGGCCACCATGGCTTGAAGATCGGCGATCTGCTGCTCCAGCCGGCCGATTCGATCCGGCGGTGCGGCGGGCGCGGCAGGCGCGGCGGGCGCCGCGGCCTCTCCCGAAGGTGCCCGCTGTGGTTCGGCCTGGGGCGCGGCCTCTTGGGCGAAAGCCAGGGCAGCGCCGAGGAGAAGCAGGAGCGCCGCTCCCGCCAATGATGTCGCCAAGCGCGATCGCTTGCGCTCAATCGAAGTCGAAGAGGTCACGGGGTGTCAGCCTTGTCAGAAGCTTTGTACTGTCGCGCGGACTATAGCCCGTCAACGGCCGCCCGCAACATGGCTCATTTGCTTCCGCTTTTTGGGCCAAACTGTGATTGGCCACAAAGCTAGTAGCTCGCCATCGCCCCGTTGTTGAGCACTGTCTGGGCCCGGCGATTCTGCGACCAGCACGAGATGTCGTCGCACACCGCGATCGGCCGCTCCTTGCCGTAGGAGATGGTGCGGATGCGGCTTGCGCTCACGCCCTGTTGGGCGAGGTATCCCCTCACCGCCGTTGCCCGGCGTGCTCCCAGCGCGATGTTGTATTCGCGCGTGCCGCGCTCATCAGCGTGGCCTTCGATGGTGACCGTGTATTGCGGATATTGGTTAAGCCAGACCGCCTGCTTTTGCAGGATGCCTTGCGCCTCTCCGGTCAAGGACGAGCTGTCCACCTCGAAACGGACGACGTCGCCGACATTGGATGTGAAATCCTGAGCTGTCCCCGGGGCCGCGCTATTGACGGAACCGACGCCATATTCCTTTGGCGGCAACTGATTTCGCGAGCACGCCGCAAGGACGATGGCAACAGCGAGAACGCCCGCAATCTTGCAGGCGCGGTTAACCCCACCATTCAGCCGCATAATTTGGTTACTCCCGCTAGCCGCTTTTTAGGAATTGTTAGGGGCAAACCCTTAACGAACCCCTATGTCCCGAAATTGTTGGGAGCTTGGCTAGCGCGAGCAACGCGCCCTGTAGAACAGGTAGGCTAGAAAATGGAATGGATGCCTGGGGCGCCGCAGCTATGCTCCGACGTCCCGGCATCCAGATCCATATTGCGGAAGATGATCCCCCTCCGCCCCAAATCTTGTGTTTTCGCGCGCGTGTTAGACGCGAACGACCTGCTCGACCACAACGTCGGCTGAACCGAGCTTCAGGGGCTCTTGCGTTACAGCCTTCTCGTGATGGAAACAGCCGCCCAGCGCAACGGCGGCGGCCACTATCGTGGCGACGACGATAACGCCCTTCAAACCCTGCATGGTCTTCTCTCCTTTGGTTAAACGGCAAGTGCCGTTTTTGCATGTACCGGTGCGGCGCTTTCAGATCAAGATCGGACTGCTGGCCGGCGACCGTTTTGTCGGTCATTGATGCCAAAATGCCACGCCGAATCCGAACCCCGATGCCCAGTCAAGCTACAAGGTCGAAAGAGCCTGATCAAGGATAGTTAACATAAGGATAACAAGCGTTTCGCACTGGGACTGAGGCCCCGATGAGAGTCGTTTTTCGGTCCGATTCCGGGACGATTTTTGGCTAGTTGATCAGCGGCGACCAGGCGGGGTCTGAGCCGAAGGACGGGGTGGCGACGAGGCGCTCGTTATAGCCCGTGAGGTCGATGGAAAAGAGCCTCGGACCGCCACTGGCTCCGGGCGATTCCCGGAAGAACATCAGTACCCGGCCATTCGGCGCCCAAGTGGGCCCCTCGTTGTGGAATCCCTCGGTCAACACGCGCTCGCCCGAGCCGTCCGGCTTCATCACGCCGATGAGGAATTGGCCACCAGCCTGCTTGGTGAAGGCAATGAGATCGCCCCGCGGCGACCACACCGGGGTCGAATAGCTGCCGCCGCCGGAGCTGATGCGGCGCTGATTCGAGCCATTGGCGTTCATCACGTAGATCTGCTGCGACCCGTCGCGGTCGCTTTGGAACACGATCTGGCGCCCGTCAGGCGCATAGCAGGGCGAGGTGTTGATCGCCTGGCTGTTGGTGAGCTGGACCGTGCTCCGGCTGCGCAGGTCCATGGCGTAGATGTTCGCGGCACCCCCCTGCTCGAGGCTCATGACGATTCGCTGGCCGTCAGGCGAGAAGCGTGGCGCGAAGGTCATGCCCGGAAAGGTTCCCACGATCTCCTTCTGCCCGGTCTCGATGTTGAGCAAATAGACCTTGGGGTCGTCGCCGGCGAAGGACATGTAGGTGATCTCTTGCGTCGACGGGCTAAAGCGCGGGGTCAGCACCAGGTCCTTTCCGGTGGTCAGCAACCTCACATTGTATCCATCCTGGTCCATGATGGCGAGGCGTTTGACGCGCTTGTCCTTGGGTCCCGACTCATCGACGAACACCACTCGCGTGTCGAAATAGCCCTTCTCGCCGGTGATGCGCTCATAGATCACGTCGGCGATGATGTGACCGACGCGGCGAGCCTCCCTCACGCGCGTGAAGAACTGCTCGCCGGCGAGCTGCTTGCCCGATAGCACGTCCCAGAGTCGAAACTCAGCCCGTAACTTCCCGTCACTATTACCGATTCTGCCAACGACCAGAGCCTGTGCATTGATCGGCCGCCAGTCCTCGAAGCGCGGCGCGCGAGCGACGTCGAGTCCCTTCTCGATAAACGCAGCAGGATCGATCGGCAGGAACAGCCCCGACGATTTGAGATCGTTCGACACCACGTCGGAGATCTCTTGCGCCGACTTTGCATCGATTGAGCCATCGCTTGCGAAATCTGGAATAGCGATCGGCATCGGCTGGATGTTGCCTTGCGTGATGTTTAGCTCAACCACCGCGTGTGCTGGTGTGAAGCCCGCGCTGATGAAGGTGAGCACGCCGAGCAAGAGAGCAACGAATCGGCAGGCACGTCGCAATGTCGCGAGAGGAGTGAGGTCGATCATGGCTTCGAATCGTTCATGCGATGTGGCAGCTAACCGCTCCCATACATCTGTCTTGGGTCGAAATTGAGGATCATGTCTCGCCACACGGCGTACTTCTCTGCCGGCAGCTCGTATGGCTGGCACTGGTAGACCGCGCGCACGGCGCTGTCGGCTGCGGCCTGGAAGAAAGGTGAGCTACCGCTATTGGCGACCGTCGGGTAGCCGATGAGGCTGCCGTCCTCGTTGAGCTGCAGCCTGAGCTTCACGATGATGGCGTCGGCGCCGAGACCGCCTGGAGGCGGATTCCAGCATTGCGCGATCTTGGCCCTGAGCGCGTCGATCTCATTGACCGCCATGGTCATTTGCGTGCCGGTCGATTGCCCCTTCACCTTCTTGCGCGGCGTGTCGGGAGGAGCATTCTCGGTACGCGCCTCTCTCGCGGCATCGGGAAGCTTGTTGAGCAGCGCCGCCATGCGATCGACGTTGACGTCGCGCTTCGTCTCGGCCTGAGGCGCGGGCTTTGGCTTCGGCTTGACCTTCGGCTTTTCCGGCTTGGCTTCGGCCTTTTTGGGCAGAGGCTCCTTCTTCGCCTCTGCCTCTTTCGGCTTCTCCACCTTCTCAGGCTTCGGCTCCGGCTTCTCTTCCGCCTTCTCCTGCGGAGCCGGCGGAGGAGGAGGTACGGCTTCGGCCTTGGGCGGCTTCGGCGGTTCCTTCTCCGCTACCGCCTTAGGTTTCGGTTCCTCTGGCTTCGGCGCAAGCGGCGCCTCGTCCTTCTCGTCCACCATGCCGGCCTTGATCTTGGTGAATTCCGACGGCGAGACGATGTCGATGGGAACGTCCTCGATCCTCGGCGCGTCGAGCGCGCGCCCTGACGGAAACACCACCAGGACCCACAACAGAATCGCGAGATGCAGCGCGATGGAGATGAAGGCGCTCTTGCGCACCATTTGCTCCTTATTGCGGCTTCTCTTCGAGATCGGAGATGAGCGCGATGCGGCGAAAGCCTGCAGCGCTGATTGTCCCCATCACCCGCATGACGACGCCGTAATTCACCCGGCGGTCGCCGCGCACGAAAATGCGCTCGTCGTACCCGTTCTTGGCGATAGCAGTCAGTTTGGGCACAATTTCTTCGATCTGGAGTTCGGTCTCCTGCAGGAAAATCTTTCCCTCCGGATCGACCGAGATGGTGAGCGGCTCCTTGTCGCCTTCGAGCTGCTTCGCTTCCGATTTGGGAAGCTCGATCGGCACGCCGACCGTGAGTAGCGGTGCCGTCACCATGAAGATGATGAGCAGCACGAGCATGACGTCGACCATCGGCGTCACGTTGATCTCGCTCATCGGCCGCGCCGAGCGGCGCCTTGCGCGCCTGCTGCTCAGTGCTCCGCCCGGTTGAAGTCCGCCGCCCATCTCACGCACTCCTCAAACCGTGGTCTTGTCGATCTGGCGCGACAGAATGGCCGCGAACTCATCGGCGAAGCCTTCCAGGCGCGCTGCGTGCCGAGCCACTTCGCTATTGAATTTGTTATAGAAAATGACCGCAGGAATGGCGGCGAGCAGGCCAAGAGCGGTGGCGAACAGAGCCTCGGCGATGCCTGGCGCGACCACCGCGAGGTTGGTGTTCTTGCTCACGGCGATGGCCTGGAAGCTCGTCATGATTCCCCACACCGTGCCGAACAATCCGACGAACGGCGCCGTCGATCCCACGGTGGCGAGGAACGTGAGCCGCCGTTCCAGGCGCTCGACCTCGCGGCTGATGGTGACGTCCATCACCTTCTGCACCCTGAGCTGAGTGCCTGGCGAAAGCTTGAGCTCGCTGCTCCGCATCCATTCGCGCATGCCGGCGACGAACAGCGCCGCCATGCCCGTGTTCCGCCGTTGACTGAGAGCTTGGTACAGCTCGACCAGCGACTGCCCCGACCAGAACACCTGCTCGAACTTGTCGGTCTCTTTGCGCGTCTTGGCGAACAGGAAGAATTTCTCAAGGATGATCGCCCAACTCCACACCGACGCGGCGAGGAGCCCGATCATCACGATCTTGACGACGATGTGAGCGTTCTGGAACAGCTCCCAGATCGAGAGATCGACGGCAACATCCGGCGGGGTCATGACGGCCTCGTGGCGAGCTCCTAAGCGTCTCTCTCGGTCTTATCGCCTGGTCGAAACGGCAGCTGCCCGCCGGGCCACAATGGCCCTCGGGCTAAAGACGAATATCGCCGGAGAGAGCGCCGCCTCTTGCTAGGGGCGGGACCTTACCCGAGCGAATGTGACTAAACTTGGACCTATTAACCGTTAGCGGCCCGCGCCTGCCCCCCGCCCGAGGCCCGGCAAATCCGGCTGTTCACAGATACCCTTACGCGCGCTGGTTAACGAACCGTTCAAGCGCGCTCCGAATAAGCGCGCCAATTCGCTGCGGCTTGCCCGTGGAGGACACGAGCACGACGGTAACCCGCGCGCGGGCTATCACGGTCTCTCCGCGGCGAACCTCTTGGGCGAGGACCAGCGACGCGCCGCCGATGTGAGCGCAGCGCGTCACCACTTCAAGCACCTCATCGACCTGCGCGGGCTTCAGATAATCGATCTCGATGTGGCGCACGACGAACACGCCGGGCTCGCCCATCTTGGCGGCGGCGACGCCCTGATGGTCGATGCCGAGCAGCCTGATGAAGTCCGACCGGCCGCGCTCGCAGAATTTCAGGTAGTTGGCGTGATAGACGTAGCCGGCGAAATCGGTGTCCTCGTAATAGACGCGGATCGGCAGGACATGGGTCTCGCCCTCGATCCGCCCAGCAAGATCAGGCCACTTGGCGCTCGTCATTCGTCGCCGCCGTTGAAAAGGCCGAACTGGGCCGGGCGATCCGGCGCTTGCAGCCCAAGATGGGCGAAGGCGCTCTGGGTGAGCACGCGGCCGCGCGGCGTGCGCGCGATGAAGCCCTGCTGCAACAAATAGGGTTCGATGATTTCCTCGATGGCGTCGCGCGGCTCCGACAGCGCCGCGGCGAGCGTCTCGATGCCGACCGGACCGCCTCCGTAATTCACGGCGATGCAGAGCAAATAGCGATGATCGAGCGCGTCAAGCCCGCGCGCGTCAACCTCGAGCTGGGCGAGCGCGCGGTCGGCAATCCTGGCATCGACCGCGCCCGAACCTTCCACGGAAGCAAAATCGCGGACGCGCCGCAGTAGCCGACCCGCCACCCGCGGCGTGCCGCGCGCCCGCCGTGCGATCTCATGCGCGCCCTCTGGTGTCAGCGGCAGGCTGAGCAGCCGCGCGCCGCGCCGCACGATCTCCTCTAGCTCCGGCACGCCGTAAAAATCGAGCCTGATCGGAATGCCGAAGCGCTCCCTAAGCGGCGTGGTCAGCAGTCCGGTGCGCGTGGTGGCGCCGATGAGCGTGAAGCGGGAAAGGTCGATGCGTACGGAGCGCGCCGCCGGCCCCTCGCCGATGATGAGATCGAGCTGAAAGTCCTCCATGGCCGGATAGAGGATTTCCTCGACCGCAGGGGCGAGCCGATGGATCTCGTCGATGAACAGCACGTCGCGGTCTTCGAGATTGGTGAGGAGTGCGGCAAGGTCTCCGGCCTTGGCGATCACCGGGCCCGACGTCGCGCGGAAGTTCACGCCAAGCTCGCGCGCCACGATCTGGGCGAGCGTCGTCTTGCCGAGGCCCGGGGGCCCCGCGAACAGCACGTGGTCGAGCGCCTCGCGCCGTCCGCGCGCCGCCTCGATGAACACCTTGAGATTGGAGCAGACCTTCGGCTGGCCGATGAACTCGCTCAAAGTCTGCGGCCGCAGCGACGTCTCGCCCTGATCCTCATCGCGCCGCGCCGCGGCTAGCATCCGCTCGCTCATTGTGCGAGCTCCCTAAGTCCGAGGCGGATCAACTCCTCGGTGCGCGCCTCGCGCCCGGCCTTGCCGACGGCAAGCGACACCGCGGCAGCGGCCTGGGCGCGGCCATAGCCGAGATTGGTCAGCGCCGACACCGCGTCGCGCGCCGACGCGCCTTCCGGAAGGATCGCGACGGGCGTTACACCGCCGCCTGGCCTGATCGCAGGCGCAAGCGACGGCATCTTGTCTTTCAGCTCGGCGACGATGCGAGCAGCAACCTTGGGCCCGACGCCCGGCGCCCGCGCCACCATGGCCTTGTCCTGCAGTGCCACGGCATTGGCGAGGTCGGCGGCATCGAGCGTGCCGAGCACCGCGAGCGCCACCTTGGCACCGACACCCTGCACCGTCTGCAGCGCCCTGAACCAGGCGCGCTCATGCTCGGTGGCAAAGCCATACAGCCTGATCGAATCCTCACGCATATGCGTGTCGATGGCGAGCGTCACGATCTCCCCGACCGCCGGCAGGCCAGCGAGCGTCAGCGCGGCACAGGTCACTTCGTAGCCGACGCCGTTCACATCGACGATCAAGGTCGAAGGCCCGACCTCGTCGAGGCGCCCGGTGAGCTTGCCGATCATGGCCCGCCCCTCGCCGCGAGCGCCACCGCCGCTTCCAACCGTCGCCAAGAGCGGCAATGGGCATGGGTGATGGCGATGGCGAGCGCGTCGGCGGCGTCGAGGCTGTCGGGCGCGGCCCGCGGCAGGAGCCGCGCCACCATGGCCCTTATCTGCACCTTGTCGCCGTGGCCTGCCCCGACCACCGTCTTCTTGATGGCGTTCGGGGCATATTCGGCGATGGAGACGCCGAGAAGCGCCGGCACCAGCATGGCGATGCCACGGGCCTGGCCGAGCTTCAGCGTGGCTGAGGCGTCGCGGTTGACGAAGGTCTGCTCGATGGCGGCTTCCACCGGCGAAAGGCGGGCGAGCACCTCCTGAAGCCCGTCGAACAACTGGCGGAGCCTGACCCCGAGCGCTTCGCCGTCGTCCGAGCACACCGAGCCACAGGCGACGTAGGCGAGCCTGACCCCGTCGGAATCGATGATTCCCCATCCCGTCCGGCGTAGCCCCGGGTCGATGCCGATGATGCGAATCGCTTCGCCAGCCATGCTCAGTTGATATCACGACCGGGGCCAAGCGACGACGCCGTAGCGCGGTCGTCAGCGGCGGACCCAGAGGCCGACATGAGCCTCCGGCGTGGTGGAGAACTCTATCCAGCGGTAGTCGGCATCGACCGCCTGCATGATGCTCTTCCAGGCATCGATGTTCTTGCTTTCGCGGACAGACCAGACGACGTAGCGGACGTCGTGGTCGGCCATAAAGCGCTCCGCGTCGAGGAGCGTGCCGCCATAAAAGCTCTGGATCTTGGCGACGAGCGCGGGCAGCTCCGTCAGGTTCCTCTTCCACACGTCGAGCAAAAAGGGGATGCCGACGACATTGGGCTTCTGCGCGAAGCTGCCATAGATGCCGGTGTCGCGCGGGAACTCGTCGTAGACGCGTTCGAGCACAATTCCGCTGGGCGCATCCACCAAGTAGCGCAGCATGCGAGCGTTGGCGGGGTCTTTCTCTCATGCCGTCGATCTTTCCGGCGTGCTCGTGGGTGCGAAACGCAAAGTAGCGGAAGGCATCGACGGCAAACACCGAGACGAGGACAAGCACGACCGCGGCGACCACGCGCGCGGCCCGACGGTCACTCGCCAAAAGCAACGCGGAGATCGAAAAGACTCCGCCGGTGAAGATCCAGCCCCACCATTTCAGGACGGGGTTGAATCGAATGTAGTCGTCCAAGTAGAGCCCGTCCGGAGCGTTGACCAACTCGGTGAAGACGAGAGGCGCTACAAACAGCGTGGCCAGGAATCCGGCGAACGAAACTCGCCGCGCAAAAAGCACGACAACAAGCGCCAGCACCAGAAACGGCCACCACACGACCAGAAACTGCGCGAGCGGTGTGTGCGCTTCCGGGGACACGAATGCGAGATGCATGTAGCCGGTTTCGCTGCTGATCCCGGCGAGAAAGGGAAGCAGGAGCAGCACCCGGCACCGGCACCGGCCGCGAGGTAGCGCACGTCCCAGGTGCCTGAGCTGCGCCGGTCCCACAGCGTCCAGGCACCGACCAGCGCCGCCTGGAGGGGAAAGACCCAGGCATTCGAGCAAAGCGCAAGCGGTACCGAGAGACCAAGGACGAATTCGAGCCAGGAGCGGACGGCCTTAGACGAGCGCCGGATGGCCGCCATGATGGTGAGCGCGAGGAACTGAAGCAGAAAGCCCGCCAGCACCGCGTGATAGCCGCCGATCGCATATTGGTAGCCGAAAGTCTCGATCGGCAGACGCACCGCGCGCGGCGTTTCTGCGAAGACGGCCTGCCAAGTGCCCGTCGCGACGGAGCTGTCGAACAGGCCGAGAAGGCGCGAATTGTAGATCAAGGCCTCGACGGCCGATTCGTAGCTGAAAAAGTTGGGGGAAGACGGTGAGGCTACGAAATGGAGGAGAGGCGAGATCCCCGTTCCTCCAATCGCGAGCGCCGCGATCGACAACAGTTTCGCCCACAGGCGCACGCGGACAAGCGTGAGGAACTCCCAGGCCAAGCCGAGCACGAGAGCGGGAAGAATGATCGGGGCGAGCGTGAAGCTCTCGCCCGGCCCCAAGCCGAACAGCCGGCCGAGCAGTGCGCCGCTGTAATGCCGGAACGTGTAGTAGTAGTTGAACCGCTGGTAAGGCAGCCAGTAGTCGATCGGCGGCAGTTTGGCACCGGCCAGATAGTTTGCAACGCGATGAAGGTCGGCGAGGCGGTCGTTGTCCTCGACGACCTCCGGAAACGACAGCCGCCCGATAGCTCTCCGACGAGCCAGGCGGTCCAGTCAAGCCATTGTGAAATCAGTCAAATGCGGACGGCGTTGGCAAACAGCTCCTCGCCCCACTCATAGAGGGGCCGCTGGAAGTCTGACTCGGTGTGGATGGCCTGGCCTTTGCGCTCGGTCCATTTCCTCCCGTAGGTCTCGAACGGGAAGTGGCGAATGTAATAGTCGCAAGTCTCCTCCCAATGATCGACCGAGAGCGACTTGCCGTAGTGCTGGCAGTGGAGGTCGATCTTTACCCGTTCCATGCCGCCTGGCGTCCGGCCGTGGCCCTCGGCGAAATGGATCTCGGGGCGGTTCCGCCACAGCATCAGAATGTCCCTCTGCTCCGGCCCGTAGAATTTGCGGAAGTGAAGCAGCGGCAGATCGGGCGCATAGGGCGCGCAGTCTTCCGGCGTCATATAGGCGTCGAACAATTGCACGCGCACCGCATCTGAGGCGTCGGCCTCGAGACCCGCGACGAAGCTTGGCAAGCTCCCCGTGACCCGCTCGTCGGGGTCGAAGCAGAACATCCAGTCATGCGGCAGCTCGGACCGCGCCATGTCGAGCAGGAGGCCGCGATGCCGCCCCTCGGCGAGCTTCCGCGCGGCGATGTCCTTCTCCCAAGCTTGGTTGGCGACGATCAGCGCCACCTTCGGATGCTTGCGCAGGATGTCGACGGTGTCGTCGGTGCTCGCATCGTCATAGACGACGATGGCATCGACCTGGGTCGCGAGATAGTCGAGCGTGTCTGGAAGGATCAGCGCCTCGTTGCGGATGCGCGTCATGCCGACGATGAGGTGCTTCTTCCCGAGCAGCGCCTCATTGCCCTTGATGACCCGCTCGCTGTCGCGGAGCTGCCAGTTGGACAAGGGCGCCGCCATGTCGCGCGACCCCGCGGTCAGAACCCGAAGCGCGCGAAGAGCGCCGCGATCCAGATCAGCGCCGCAAGCGCAATGGCGAAGAACACCGCCGCCGAGCCGAGATCCTTGGTCACGCGGATCGCTGCGTGCAATTCGGGCTGCACGTGATTGCACAGGCGCTCGATCGCGGTGTTGAGAAACTCGACCGCGAGCAGAAACAGCAGGCTGCCGATCAGCGCCACCCAAATCCACAGATTGGTGGCGATGAGGAAGGACAGAGGAACGGCGATCAAGGTGATCGCGACCTCCTGCTTGATCGCGGCCTCGGTGCCGAGGCCTTCGCGCAAGCCCCCGACCGTGTTCCACAACGCCGCCCAGATGCGGGCGATGCCGCCGCGGCCTGGAAGCGCTGCCTGCGCGCGGAGATGCTTGTAGTCGGTGTTCTTCGAAGGATGAGACGGTTTCATGGGCGCGTTCAAGCGGCCGTCAGCCGCCGCAGCACGTCCTCCGCCACATCGAAATTGGCGTAGACCTGCTGCACATCGTCCAACTCTTCCAGCGCGTCGATCATGCGCAACAGCTTCTGCCCGGTTTCCTCGTCGATCGGCACCTCGGATTTCGGGCGCCACATGATCTGCACACTGCGCGGCTCGCCGAAGCGCGCCTCGAGCGCCTTGGCCACCTGATGCAGCTGATCGGGATTGCAATAGACAACATGGCCCTCATCGCTCGTTTCGCAATCGTCGGCGCCGGCGTCGATCGCCGCCTCGATCATCTGATCGGCCGTTGCCTTGGCGGCATCGAATTCGATGGCGCCAAGCCTGTCGAAATTGAACGAGACAGCGCCGGTCTCGCCGAGATTGCCGCCGAACTTGGTGAAGATCGAGCGCACCTCGCTTGCCGTGCGGTTGCGGTTGTCGGTGAGCGCCTCGACGATCACGCCGACGCCGCCGGCGCCGAAGCCCTCGTAGCGCACCTCCTCGTAGTTGGCGCCGCCGGCCTCCAGGCTCTTCTTGATAGCCCGCTCGATATTGTCCTTGGGCATGTTCACGGCGCGCGCCGCGACGACCGCCGTCCTGAGCCGTGGGTTCATGGCAGGGTCCGGCATGCCCATCTTTGCCGCGGCAGTGATTTCGCGGCCGAGCTTGGAAAAGAGCTTGGAGCGCTTCTTGTCCTGGGCGCCTTTGCGGAACTGGATGTTCTTGAATTTCGAATGGCCAGCCATCGAAAGCCCTATTGGTTACCGGCCTTAAGCATAGCGTGGCCGCTTATACGGGCGGGGACGCGCAAAATCCATAGCCGCCGGAGGAGGCCCGTCTCAAGGCCCGGCGTTAACAAAGCCTTAACCCTATTGGCCCGACAAGACATGTTTGGGCGATTTCATTTTCAGGGGGGCAAGAATGTCGAGCATTACGGAAGCGTCCACCACGCCGACGGTCGGGGGCGCCGAGCAAACGCCGAAACTTTCGGAGCTCTGCGGCGACGCGGCGAACCACGTGGCGCAGGCCCGCATCGCGTTGTTCAGCGAAGAGGTCGACGCCGACGGCGCGCTTGCCCATCTCGACCAGGCGATCTTCCTCCTCCAGCGCCTATCGGCCCATGGCCGGGCGATGGGCCTCATCGGCTGAGTTTCGTACCGCCTAGGACCTGGCCGGCGCGATCACGCCGGCGACGACGCCCGCACCCAGAATTTCGGCTCGGCTTGCGACAACCTGCCGCCGAGCCTTATCGGCCCGATCGCGGTGGCGAGGCCGGTGGCGTCGTCGGTCTCGATGCCAACGCCCGAGAGAGTGGCCTCGCCGTGCGCCGGCTGAAACCGGCCGTTGGGAATCTTGGTGAGGAAGCGCGACAGAGGTTCATCCTTGTTCATGCCAAGCACCGAGTCGTAGTCGCCGCACATGCCGACATCGCTGATATAGGCGGTGCCCCGGTTGAGGATCTGCTCATCCGCCGTGGGCACGTGGGTGTGCGTGCCGATCACCGCGCTCGCTCGCCCGTCGACGAAATATCCCATCGCCTGCTTCTCCGAGGTGGCCTCGGCATGGAAATCGATGAGGCTCGCGTCCGCGCCGCGTTTGAGCCCGCAAGCCTCGATCTCCCGGTCGACGGCGCGGAAGGGGTCGTCGAGATCGCCCATGAATACGCGACCCATGGCGTTGATCACGAGCACGTCGGCACCGTTCGCCGCCTTGAACAGGCCTGCGCCGCGTCCCGGCGCGCCTTGCGGAAAATTGATCGGCCGGAGCAGGCGATCATGCCGCTCGATGAAGATCAGCGTCTCGCGCTGATCCCACACATGGTTGCCGGTGGTCACCACATCGGCGCCGGCGTCGAGAAGCTCGGTCAGAATTTGCTCGGTGATACCGAACCCGCCGGCGGCGTTCTCGCCATTGACCACCACGAAATGCGCGCCGTAGCGCGCGCGCAAGCGTGACAGCGACTCGATGACTGCCGTCCGGCCAGACCGGCCGACCACGTCACCGAGAAAGAGAATCCGCATGACTCCCGCCGATCCGAAAGAACTCAAGGGCCGTGCGTGGGCCCAATCAAGGTGAATAGCCCAAACCCGCACTGTCCCGCCAGCATTGCCGGCGGGGCTGCTTAAGCCTTTGCCTAAGGCTTTGGCGCGTTTCAGTTGGGAAGTGGCGGGTCGCCTCGCAAAGGTAGCGAGGCCGCGATGGCCGTCGGGGCGTAGATCCCTGGTGTCCCTACTAATGTAGGTGGGCGCCGAATGTCGGAGACCACGGTCCCCGACGGGGTCAGCTCCCTTAGGATCTTATAGGGCCCGGGGATAGTGCCCCTAACGCGCCTCGCAGCCCGCCAATTGCGACTATAGCTCGTGTGGCGTTGCGAAACTATCTCCGTGTCGAAGCCTGACCGCCAAAGCGCTGGCTCAACTGCTCGAGGCGGTCGGCCGCGGCGCTGATCGTGTCGGCAAGATCGGTGCGCAGCAATTTCGACGATTCGTCGGCCGACGACCGGTCGCGGCGGAGCTCGGCCATGGCGCCTTTCAGCTCCTGAAGCTGACGCCTTGCCTCCCACAGCTCATCGGTCACCATCAAAGACGCCATGAGGATCAGGCGGTCGTCGCCGACCTGGCCGAATTTGTGCTTCATCGTTTCCATGTGGGAGCCGAGATATTCGGAAAGCGCAATCAGGTGCGCCTCCTCCCCCTCTCCGCATTCGAGGCGATAGGTGCGGCCATTGAGCGTGACGCTGACCTGTCCCATTGGCGCCCCCTAATATCCTGCCCCCTTGGCGGGCACCATGTCCCGCAAGGTCCCCATCACCCCTTCCAGCCGGCCCGACACTTCGCTGTTTGCGTCCTCGAGCCGCCTTGCACGGCTGCGCTCATGGTCGAGCTCGGCGGCAAGCCGGTCGCGCTCAGACGCGAGCCGATTGCGCTCATCGGTCAACGAGCGCACCTGCTCCTTGAGCTTTGCGGTTGAGTCCCGATCTTCGAAAAGCTGACCCAGAAAGCGCTCGAGGCTGTCGAGCGAAGCGCCGAACCGCGCCAGAGCCTGTTGCAGAGCGTCAGCTTGGGCCATCACGAGCTATGTCCCCTCACCGCGTCAGCCTTGCCGTCTTGAACGGCGTGGCGACCTTCGCTCCCTCGACCGGGCGACCATGTGACAATGTGGTGAACGTCGCGCCAATGGTCAACAAGCAGTTGCTCCCTTAGCCTCACCCCCATCGTTGAGCGACGGGTGGCGGCCGGGGCGGACATTGACAGCGCCGCGGCCAGCGTGATTTGAGACGGACACTGACAATACCGCACCATTGCGCAGAGAAAGGCAAGCGGAGGCTGTAAAATGGCTGAAGCAGCGCCTCCTTGTCGGCTCTACCTTGCGCTTCCTGCGACACCTTCGCCTATGATCGAACGATCCTTGGTCGAAGTCATCGAGGCTGCGGACGTGGCCTGCGTTTTGCTCTGCCAGGATGCGGCCGAGGCCGATCCTGCATTGGACCTCAGGCTGCGCGAGCTGACCCTCGCCCGCGATGTGGCGTTGCTGGTGGGGAACGACGCCGCGCGCGCTAAGCGCATCGGCGCTGACGGCGTCCATCTCCCCGCGGACGCAGCACTGTACGGACAGGCGCGAGAGCACCTGGGTCAACGCGCGATCATCGGCGTTGGTTGCAATGAAAGTCGCCATGGCGCCATGCTGTTGGCCGAGCTTGGTGCGGATTATGTTGCATTCGGTCCGACGGCCGCAGCCTCGGACCGCGAGACGGAGGAACGTGCCGGGCTGATTGCCTGGTGGTCGGAGATTTTTGTCGTGCCTTGCGTCGCCTGGAACGTCGAAACGCCGGAAGAGGCAGCAAATCTTGCCCGCCTCGGGGCCGATTTCGTAGCTCTCTCCCCATCGATTTGGCAGGCCGAAGACGCTGCGGCACGGATTGCCAAGATCGGCGCGGGCTTGCGAGAAGCGCGGAGTGCCGCATGAAGGGGACGGCGACCTTCCGGTGCCTTTTCCTTGCCGCCTGCACGATCGGATGCAGCACAATCTCGGCGCACGCCGCCGAAAGTCCCTCCTTCACCGCCTACTCCCAAGGGCAATACATGACGGCGCGGAAACTTGCCGAGCGCGAAGCCGCGCAAGGCTCGAAGGAGGCCTACACTCTTCTTGGCGAAATCTATGAGGAGGGGCTCGGCGTCGCCCAGGACTACAAGAAGGCTGCCGACGCGTATCGCAAAGGCGCCGAGCTCGGCGATGCCAATGCCCAGTTCTCCCTCGGCACCCTTTCTCTCGACGGCCAGGGCGTAAAGAAAGACCAAAACGTCGCCGCCAATCTTTTCGAGAAGGCTGCCAAGACCGGCCATGCCATGGCCCAGTACAACCTTGCCCTCATCTACCTCGAAGGCAAGGGACGCCCCACTGACGAGGCGAAGGCGTTCGAATGGATGCAGAAGGCGGCCGCCCAGAACCTGCCCGCGGCGGAATACGATCTTGGCGGCTTCTATCAATTCGGGCGCGGCGTAACCAAGGACCGGGCGAAAGCCGCGGAATGGACGGGCAAGGCCGCCGAGGCAGGGGTCCCTGAAGCCCAGGTCGAATATGGGGTGATGCTGTTCAAGGGCGAGGGCGTCGCCGTCGATGAGCAGCGTGCGGCGAAAATGTTCCGGATGTCCGCCGAACAGGGCAATGCGGTGGCCCAGAACCGGCTCGCCCGCCTCTACGCCAATGGTGTTGCCGTGGGGCCTGCCGATCCGGTCCAGGCCGCCAAATGGCATCTTCTCGCCCGCGAGGCAGGCGTCGCCGATTTCACCCTCGACATCCTGCTTGCCAAGCTCACGCCCGAGCAGCGCGCCGCCGCCGACAAGGCAGCCAAGGATTGGCGCGACGGACATCTCTCCGAATGACTGCGCGCCCTTGACAGCGGCAGGACCTTAAGTCCTTAAAGGCGGGCCACTCCAAATCATCCCACTTTCGCGAGCCTTCATGAAAATCAATGGCAACGAGATTCGCCCGGGCAACGTGATTACGCACAAGGGCGGGCTGTGGATCGCGGTCAAGACGCAAGCCGTGAAGCCGGGCAAGGGTCCGGCCTACGCCCAAGTCGAGCTGAAAAACGTCATCGACGGCACCAAGCTTAACGAGCGCTTCCGCTCTTCCGAGACGGTCGAGCGCGTGCGGCTCGAGCAGAACGACTATCAGTTCCTCTACGCCCAGGGCGACATGCTCGTGTTCATGGACACTGACACCTACGACCAGATCGAGCTTCCAGCGGAATTCCTGGAGGAGCGCGCGGCCTTCCTGCAAGAGGGCATGAAGGTGACGGTGGAGAGCCATGAAGGCAAGCCGATCGGCGTCGCCATCCCCGAGCAGGTCACGCTCGGTGTGGTCGAGGCAGATCCCGTCGTGAAGGGCCAGACCGCCGCCTCCTCCTACAAGCCGGCCATGCTGGAAAACGGCGTGCGCATCCTGGTGCCGCCCTTCGTGGTCGCCGGCGAGCGCGTGGTGGTCGACACCAACGAGCTCACCTACGTCCGCCGCGCCGAGTAAGCCAAGGCCACCACGTCATTCCCGCGAAAGCGGGAATCCAGTAGATAGCGCGCTCGACGTTTAGAACGAAAGTTGCGGATTACTGGATGCCCGCCTGCGAGGGCATGACAAGGTAATGTGAGGCGAATCTAAGCAATGCCTGCGTCTGCCTTGATGAATGTGATGGTCGGCGCCGCGCGCAAAGCCGGCCGCAGCCTCGCGCGCGACTTCGGCGAGGTGGAGCAGCTTCAGGTCTCAATGAAAGGCCCGGCCAACTTCGTCTCCGCCGCCGACACCCGCGCCGAGGAAATCCTGCACAAGGAGCTGTTGCGCGCCCGTCCAGGCTACGGGCTCCTGCTCGAGGAGCGCGGCGAGGTGGAAGGCGCCGATCGCACCCACCGATTCATCGTTGATCCGCTCGACGGCACCACCAATTTCCTGCATGGCATCCCGCTCTTCGCCATCGCCATTGCGCTCGAACGCGACGGCGAGCTGGTGGCTGGCCTCATCTACAATCCGGCCAGCAACGAGATGTTCACCGCCGAGCGCGGCAAAGGCGCCTTCCTCAACGACCGGCGCATCCGCGTCGCGGCGAGGACCGAGCTTGCCGACTGCGTCATCGTCACCGGCATTCCGCATCGTGGCAAACCTGGCCAGGACCTTTTCCTGCGCGAGATGGAAGCCGTCATGTCGGTCACAGCCGGCGTCAGACGCACCGGCGCCGCGGCGCTCGATCTTGCCTGGGTTGCCGCCGGCCGCTTCGACGGCTTCTGGGAGCGGAACTTGCGCGCCTGGGACCTCGCCGCCGGCATCGTCATCTTGCGCGAGGCCGGCGGTTTCGTCAGCGACGCCGAGGGCAAGGACAAGATGCTCGAGACCGGAAGCGTGGTCGCCGGCAACGAGACCATCCAGCGCAAGCTGTTGAAGCAGCTTAAGGCCGTCCAAGTCCCGCGCGACGCCGTGGCCGCAGCCGATCCGTCACGCTAGCGACATCCACGGCGGCGAGATTGATATCGTCGCGCCCTGAGGTTGCCGTTTTGCCATTCTTAGTATTCAGTTAATCTCTGCCCACAGGCCCCCCCGATTCCCTGAACGGCACCATGGCAGCGACGTCGACCTACAAGGCCAAGCTCACCTACCCGCAAATCTTCCTCTGGCGGATGAGTCTGTTCCTCATCCTGGCGATCCTGCTCGCCGTCATCCTCGACGGGCAGACGCAGCAGTTGCGCACGAGCTTCCTGGCCAATCCCGGCCTGAACAGCCTCATTCTCGGCGTCCTGTTCGTCGGCGTCGTCTATGCCTTCCGCCAGGTGCTGCGCCTCTATCCGGAGATCCGCTGGGTCAACAGCGTCCGCATTTCCGATCCCGGCCTCGCCGTCGATACGACACCGGTGCTGCTCGCGCCGATGGCGACCATGCTCCGCGACCGCACTGGCCATCTGTCGCTTGCCACCGGCGCCATGCGCTCGCTGCTCGACTCCGTCGCCTCCCGCCTCGACGAGCAGCGCGAGACCACGCGCTACCTCGTCGGCCTGCTCGTATTTCTCGGCCTGCTCGGCACGTTCTGGGGACTGCTGCAGACCGTGACCTCGGTCGGCTCCACCATCAGCGCGCTCGACACCAACGGCAGCGAAAGCACCATGCTGTTCGATCAGCTGAAAGAGGGCCTTGCCGCGCCGCTCAAAGGCATGGGCACCGCCTTCTCCTGCTCGATGTTCGGACTTGGCGGCTCGCTGATCCTCGGCTTTCTCGATCTCCAGGCTGGCCACGCCCAAAGCCGCTTCTACAACGAGCTCGAAGATTGGCTCTCCGGCATCACCGAGCTGCAATCGGCGGAAGGCACGACCGTCGCCGGCGTGCCGCCGCAGCTCCGCTTCGCCCTCCTCGACATGCAGCGCTCGCTGTCCGACTTGAGCGAAAAGATCGAGCTTCGCGTGCTCGGCGACAACACCGGCGACGCGGTGAAGGATCTCGCCCAGGGCGTGGAGAAGCTGATCAGGCAGATGCGCGCCGAGCAGAAGGTGGTGCGCGAATGGGCCGACGAGCAGGCCCAGCATCAGCATGAGCTCGCCGCGGCGCTGAAGCAGATCACCGGCAAGGTGAAGCTGCCGGTGCATGAGGAAGAGCGGAGCTAGCCATGGCGCTGGCAAAGTCCCGCCGCGGGCCGGCCGTCAATTATTGGCCTGGCTATGTCGACATGCTGTCCACCCTGCTTCTGGTGGTCACCTTCCTCATGTCCCTGTTCATGCTCTCGAGCTACTTCATCACCACGCAGACGAGCGGCAAGGACACCATGCTGTCGCGGCTGAACCGCCAGCTGTCGCAGCTCACCGAGCTTCTCGCGCTCGAGCGCTCCAAGAAGGAGTTGCTCGAGGACAGCCTCTCTGCCCTGCAAGCGACCCTGATCGACAAGGACAAAGAGAACGCGCGGCTGACCGGACTGCTCGGCGATCAGAACGGCAAGACCGAGGGCGCCGAGGCCAAGACCAGCGCGCTCTCAGGCCAGCTCGACCAGCAGAAGCAGATCACCAACGAGGCGCTGGCCAAGGTCGAGATCCTCAATCAGCAGCTCGCGGCCCTCAGGCTTCAGCTCGCGGCCTTGCAGGAAGCGCTCGACGCCTCCGAGGCCAAGGACCGCGAGAGCCAGGTCAAGATCGCCGATCTCGGGCAGCGGCTGAACGTGGCGCTCGCCAAGAAGGTTCAGGAGCTCGCCCGCTACCGCTCTGATTTCTTCGGCAAGCTGCGTGAGGTTCTCGGGTCACGTGCCGATTTCCAGGTGGTCGGCGACCGCTTCGTGTTCCCGGCCGACGTGCTGTTCGAACTCAGGCTCCGCCGATCTCAAGCCCGAAGCCACGCCCCAGATCGACAAGCTCGACGACGCACTGAAACAGCTCGAGACGCAGATCCCGCCCGATATCGCCTGGGTGCTCAGGATCGACGGCCACACCGACATCAAGCCGATCACCAACGTGAACTTCCCGTCGAACTGGGAGCTGTCCGCGGCGCGCGCCATCTCCGTGGTGCGTTATCTGATCGACCACGGCATTCCGGCGAACCGCCTGGTCGCGGCGGGCTTCGGCGAATTCCAGCCACTCGATCCCGGCGACTCTGACGAAGCCTTGGCCAAGAACCGCCGCATCGAGCTGAAGCTCACCGAGCGCTGATCGTTCGCCGACCCCCGTAGGGTGGGCAAAGCGAAGCGTGCCCACCGTTGCTCCCACGCTACAGCGGCTTGCGCCGGAATGACCGAGACTTGGGGCGCAAGGCTTCTATCCTGCGACGTTTGCGCCCTGTGGCGACGCTCAGCCTTGACGCCTAACGGCGATGTTATGTTATATCATCGCAATGAACGCTGCCCATCACCACGCGCCCAAGCTCTCGCGCAATCAGGGGCAAGTCCTCTCTGCCTTGCGCAAGGCCAAGGAGCCGCTCAGCGCCTACGCCATCCTCGACCGGGTGAGGACCGCGGGCATCTCCCATCCGCCGACGGTGTATCGCGCCCTGAACGAGCTGATCCAGCTCGGCATGGTGCATCGGCTGCGGTCCCGCTCCGCCTTCGTCGCCTGCGACCACGGCGCCTGCAACGGCAAGGCCGCCTTCGCCATTTGCCGCCAATGCGAGAAGGTCGTCGAGATTTCGCTGAGTGACAAAGACGAGCGGGTGCTGCTCGCGCTCTCGCCGAAGGACATCGCGGCGGAGCAGATCACGCTAGAAATCGCCGGGCTGTGCGAGGCCTGCCGCCCGGCCAAGGCGACATAAGCCCGGCCATAACCTTTGCAACGCCATTGGGAGGGAGGCGCGTCCATGGACCAGAGAAGCGGCATCGGCCACGAGCACGCGGGCGAGCTCGCGCTCGCGCCTCCGCGACAAGGCTTCTCGCTCTTGCGTCTTTCGGTGGTTGCGCGCCTCGCCATGGTCGGCGCCATCTCCGCCCTGTTGTGGGCCTTCGTTTGGCTGTGGGCGCTCCGATGACCCAAGAGAAGCCGCCGGCCATCGGCTTCCACGATTTGACGCTCGGCTATGACCGGCACCCAGCCGTGCACCACATCACCGGCGAGGTCGACCGCGGCGATCTTCTCGCGCTGGTGGGGCCGAACGGCGCCGGCAAGTCGACCTTGCTCAAGGGCATTATCGGGCAGCTCAAGCCGCTCTCCGGCAGCCTCAGCCTCGATGGGCTGAAACGCAACGACATCGCCTATCTGCCGCAACAGATCGACATCGACCGCAGCTTCCCGATCACGGTGTTCGACGCCGTCTCCATGGGTCTTTGGCGCCAGATCGGCACTTGGGGCGGCCTCGACCGCGGGCTGAACCTCGCGGTCCTTGGGGCGCTCGCCACGCTCGGCCTGCAAGACCTTCGCCAACGGAGCGTTGGCGCGCTCTCTGGCGGACAGTTCCAGCGCGTGCTGTTCGCGCGTTTGCTCTTGCAAGACGCGGCCATCATCCTGCTCGACGAGCCGTTCCGTGCCGTCGACACCAAGACGGTCGAGGATCTGCTGCGCCTCATCAGCCACTGGCATGGCGAAGGCCGCACCGTGATTGCCGCGCTCCACGATCTCGATCAGGTGCGCGAGCATTTCCCCAAAACGCTGCTGCTTGCCCGCGAGGTCGTGGCCTGGGGAAGGACCAAAGAGGTGCTGACCGCGAAGAACCTCGTCAAGTCGCGGCAGCTCACCGAGGCATGGGACGAGCACGCGGAAATTTGCGAGCGCGGCGAAGCTGGAACCGAGCGGATCTCGGCATGATCCATGCCCTGATCGATCCCTTCGTCGAATTCGCCTTCATGCGACGGGCGCTGGTCGGCTGCTTTGCCCTCTCGCTCGGCGCGCCACCGGTCGGCGTATTCCTCGTGCTCCGCCGCTTGAGCCTGATGGGCGACGCCATGAGCCACGCCATCCTGCCAGGCGCGGCGATCGGCTTCCTCGTCGCCGGCCTCTCGGTGCCGGCCATGAGCCTTGGCGGCTTTATCGCTGGTATCGCCGTGGTTCTACTCGCCGGTCTCGTCACCCGCTCGACCATCCTGCGCGAGGACGCGAGCCTCGCCGCCTTCTATCTCGTCTCGCTCGCGCTCGGCGTGCTGATCGTATCGATGAAAGGCAGCAGCATCGACCTCTTGCACGTCCTGTTCGGCACGGTGCTCGCGCTTGACGATACCGCGCTGATCCTGATCGCCGCGATCGCCACTCTCACCATGGCGACGCTCGCCCTCATCTACCGGCCGCTCGTGCTCGAATGCTTCGATCCTGGGTTCCTCGCCTCGGTCAGTCCTTTGAGCTCCCCCACCCACTTCCTCTTCCTCGTGCTCGTGGTGATGAACCTGGTCGGCGGCTTCCAGGCGCTCGGCACGCTGATGGTGGTCGGCATCATGCTGTTGCCCGCGATCGCCGCGCGCTTCTGGGCGCAGGACATATCGAACATGATCATCGTCGCGGTTGGCGCGGCCTTCGCGGCAAGCTTCATCGGGCTGCTGCTGTCCTATTACTTGAACCTGCCCACCGGCCCAGCGATCATCCTCACCAGCGGCGCGGGCTATCTCATCTCCATGCTCATCGGCACGCAGGGCGGCCTCCTGTGGCAGCTCATGCCGCGCAAACATCTGGAAGCTTGAACCAAAAGACTAGGAGTTCGTGTCATGCATAGACGCTCGTTTCTCATCGCTGCGGCAGCCCTTGCCGCAATGCTCGGCGCCTCGGCCGGAGCCCAAGCCGCCGACCCGATGAAAGTCTCGGCCTCGTTCAGCATCCTCGGCGACATGGTCCGCCAAGTCGGCGGCGACCGCGTCCAAGTCTTCACCTTCGTCGGACCGAACGGAGACGCCCACGTCTATGAGCCGACGCCGGCCGATGCCAAGGAGCTGTCCGAATCGAAGATCCTGTTCATCAACGGCCTCGGCCTTGAGGGCTGGATGACGCGGCTCGAGAAATCGTCAGGCTTCAAAGGGACCGTGGTGACCGCAAGCAAGGGCGTGGCCCCGCGCGAGATGGTCGAGGACGAGAAGACCGTCACCGATCCGCACGCCTGGCAAAGCCTCGCCAATGGCAAGATCTATGTCGCCAATATCCGCGATGCTCTGATTGCCGCCGATCCAGAAGGCAAGGCCACCTATGAGGCCAATGCGAAAGAATTCCTTGAGCGAATTGCCGCCATGGAGACCACGGTGAAAGAGGCGATCGCCAAGCTTCCGCCTGAGCGCCGCAAGATCATCACCACGCATGACGCCTTCGGCTATTTCGGCGCGGCCTACGGCATGGAGTTCATCGCGCCTGAGGGTGTCAGCACCGAGAGCGAGGCTTCGGCCAAGGACGTGGCCAAGATCATCCGCCAGATCAAGGCTGAGAAGGTTCCTGCGGTGTTCCTGGAGAACGTCACCGACTCTAGGCTGCTCGACCAGATCGCCAAGGAGACCGGCGCCAAGATTGGCGGCACGCTCTTTTCCGACGCGCTGTCGCCGCCTGACGGCCCTGCCGGGACCTATCTCGACATGTTCCGCAACAATATCGAGACCATGTCGGAGGCGCTATCGTCGTAGTGGCACCTCATGCCCGGGCTTGGTAGCGCACCCTCTCAGCCCAATGCGACGAAGCGTCCTTCCTGCCCTGGCGATCGGCCTCCTCGCGCTTGGCTGGTCCACCACAAGCCATCCTGAAGATCGCAAGGAGCGGGAATTTCAGGAATGCCCGGAATGCCCGGTGATGGTCGGCATCCCCGCCGGCACGTTCGAGATGGGAAGCCCGCACACCGAGAGCGGGCGCTTCGATTCGGAGGGCCCGCAGCTTGAGGTGGCGATCAAGGCCTTCGCCCTCGGCAAGTATGACGTCACCAGCGAGCAATTTCTCACCTTCCTCAAGGAGACCGGCTACCAGCCTCGCCCCTGCAGCACCATCCTCGACATGAAGTGGAAGTCTCCCGGGCATGGCCAGGCTTATTCGCCGCTCAATGGCGAGCCGCCGCATTGGCCGGCGGTGTGCTTGGATTGGCACGATGCTGAAAAATATGTCGCCTGGCTGAACGACAAGGTGCGCATCGCGCACCCCACTCTCGATCGTGCTAAGGGTGCCTATCGTCTGCCGACTGAAGCCGAGTGGGAGTATGCCGCGCGCGCGGGCACGACGACGGCGCGCTGGTGGGGCAACGACATCGGCGCGGGCAAAGCCAATTGCAACGGCTGCGGCAGCAAGTGGGACAACCGGCTGTTCGCCGACGTCGACAGCTTTGCCCCCAACCCTTTCGGCCTCTACGGCATGCTCGGCAACGCCTGGCAATGGACCGCCGATTGCTGGCACCCCAATTATTTGGGCGCGCCGCGCGACGGGAGCGCGTGGGTCGAGGAGGATTGCGACAAGCACGTCATTCGCGGCGGCTCGTGGAGCAATCTTCCGAATTTTGTGCGCTCGGCTGCGCGGAGCGGCAGCAGCCGCAACAGCGGCGAGTACGACTATTCGAGTCTCACCGGCTTCCGCGTCGCGCGCGACCTCCCGTGATCAACGCAAGGCGTCTTTCGGATTGAGGTAGAGCACCATGTCCATCACCTCCTGGTAATGGCCTGCCGGCAGCGCAATCGGCGACGACAACAGCACCGCGTTGCGGGCACTGACGGCGATTTCGCGATAGTCGGGATCGGCGGCCCGGGCGGTATCGACGATCTCGGCCTTCAGCACGACGCCGGCGCTCGTGATCTCGACATGGATCGGCACCGACACTTCGTGGTTGCGCAAGCTCACGAGGTCCGGATTCCAGCGGCGCTCGACTTGGGCGCGGATGTAGTCCTTCACGCTGAACGGCCCCTCAATCCCTGATGCGATGTCGTCGTTCTTCGCCACCCTGTCAGGTCTCGCGGCGCCATTCTCCTCGCTCGGGGTCACCGCTTCTGGCTGGCGCAGCTTCGCCAGAGCCTCGAGCTTGGCTTTCAACTCGTCGGCGACCGGCTCGCCCGCTCGCGCCGCCCCATCCGCCATTGCGTCTGACGAGTAAGCAGCGTCTGGTTGAGGTAAGGCGGCGGTCGGCGGCTCGGCCGCGGCTGATGCGCTCTGATTCGTGATTTCGACCTCAACCGGCACGATTTCCAGCCCGCCCTGCGATCCCTCCGTGCCGAACACGCCCACAACGAGGAGCAGGCATAGAGCGATGCCATGCAGGATCACGGAAAGCGCTAGCCCCGCGGCGCTCTCGCGGCCTTGCGTCTCGCTTGGGCCGACAGGGCCCACAGGCTCGACCCGCAAGGGCTCTTCATCCCCAAGGTCCATCGCCCATCTTAATCCACTTCCCCATTCTGCGGCGCTCATTGCCAGACTTGTCATGAAGTCGCGGAAGCCTGCCCTGGCGCGGCGGCAAGAAATCTGATGTATCCTTGAGCCATGGAGAGTTCCGTGCGAAGGCGTTCAGTTCCGGTCAATATTGGCGGCGTCATTGTCGGCGGACCTGCGCCCATCGTGGTGCAGTCCATGACCAATACCGACACCGCCGATATCGATGCCACTGTGGTGCAAGTCGCAGCCCTTGCCCGCGCCGGCTCCGAGCTCGTGCGCATCACCGTCGATCGCGACGAGGCCGCTGCCGCCGTGCCGCATATCCGCGACAAACTCGATGCCCGCGGCGTCGACCTGCCTCTCATCGGCGACTTCCACTATAACGGCCACACTTTGCTCGCCGAATATCCGGCTTGCGCCGAGGCTCTCGCCAAATACCGCATCAATCCCGGCAATGTCGGCTTTAAGGACAAGCGTGACCGGCAATTCTCGGCCATCGTCGATATCGCCATACGCAATGACAAGCCGGTGCGCATCGGGGTGAATTGGGGAAGCCTCGACCAGGATCTGCTCACCCGCCTCATGGACGAGAATGCGAAACTGCCCGAACCCAAGGACGCCCGCGCGGTGATGCATGAGGCGATCGCGCAATCCGCGTTGCTCAGCGCCGAGCGCGCCGTTGAGCTCGGGCTCGGCCCCGACAAGATCGTGCTCTCGGCCAAGGTCAGCGCCGTGCAGGATCTGATCCAGGTCTATGCCATGCTTGCCGCGCGCTCAGACCTCGCGCTGCATCTCGGGCTGACCGAGGCCGGCATGGGCTCGAAGGGCATCGTCGCCTCCTCCGCGGCGCTCGCCGTGCTGCTTCAGCAAGGCATCGGCGACACCATCCGCATCTCGCTCACGCCAGAGCCGAACGGCGACCGCACGCTTGAGGTGAAGGTGGCGCAGGAGCTGCTGCAGAGCATGGGCTTCCGCAGCTTCGTGCCGCTCGTCGCCGCCTGCCCCGGCTGCGGGCGCACCACCTCGACCACCTTCCAGGAGCTTGCCCGCGATATTCAGAACTTCATCCGCGACGAGATGCCCGAGTGGAAGCGCCGCTATCCGGGCGTGGAGACGATGACCGTCGCCGTGATGGGCTGCATCGTCAACGGGCCTGGCGAATCGAAGCACGCCGATATCGGCATCTCGCTGCCCGGCACCGGCGAGGCGCCGGCCGCGCCGGTGTTCATCGACGGCAAGAAGGCGGTGACCTTGCGCGGCCCCGGCGCCACCGCCGAATTCAAGCAGATGGTGCTCGACTATATCGAGCGCCGCTTCGGCCAGGTTGGCCGCAACCGCACCGCCGCGGAGTAACCTCTCAATTCTGAATTGCGTCGCCGACCAGGCCCACGGTCAGCGCGATCACCGTGACGTTGAAGAAGAACGACACGATGCCGTGCAGGGTCACGGTACGGCGGATTCGCTTCGAGCTGATTTCCACGTCGGAAACTTGCGTCGCCGTGCCGATGGAAAAGGCCAAATAGACAAAGTCCCAATAGGTTGGCTCGGGGTCGCGGGGGAAGATCAGCCCCCCGCCGGTCTTATGATGCTCGGCGTAGAATTCGTGCGCGTAATGGAGCGCGAACATGGTGTGGATGAACGCCCACGACATCATGATCGTCAGCAACAGAAACGCGAGGACCGGCAAGGCGAAGGTCTCGGCCCTGGTTGCGATTTCGAGCCAGGTGAACACCGCGCCGACGCTCGCGCAGGCGCTGACGATGGTGAGCACGAGAATGGCGAAGCCGCCTTCATCCTGGGCCAAAGATTGCCGGTGAATCTCTGTCACGCCGCTATGGGCGATCATCCAAAACGCGAGGATGAGGTAGAGACCGACGCCAAAATCCCAGGCGACGAGGAACCGCGTCACACCGCGCAGCTCGGTGACATACAGGGGCAACAGCGCTCCGACGGCGAAGCCTGCGAGGATCGACAAGAAGAGTCTCGGCCGCGCGGAAACGATGCGGAGAAGCAGCGGCCATTTTCTTGTTTTTGTCGTCACCTGATGTCCCCCGTAAGAATTGCACTCAAGCCCGGCGCGAAGCGATGAAGCGCGCGGCTTGCTTGAGCGTTAGCGCCCTCGCCCCGAACGGCGCAAGGGCCGCTTCGGCATCGTCGACCAGCGCCTCGAGGCGGGCGCGCGCCGCATCGGTCCCGAGCAGCGCGACGAGCGTCGCCTTGCCGCGGCCTGCGTCCTTGGCGGCAGCCTTGCCCATTGCCGCTGCGTCGCCCTCTGCGTCGAGAAGATCGTCGGCGAGCTGAAAGGCCTGGCCGAAGGCCGAGGCGTAGGCGGCGAGCGCCTCTCGCGCTCTCGCGTCGGCGCCGCCGAGCACGGCGCCTGCGTCGCAGGCGAAATTGAACAGCGCGCCGGTCTTCATGGCCTGCATTCTCGCCACCTCCATCGGCCCGAGACTCTGCCCCTCGGCGGCGAGGTCAAGCGCCTGACCGCCGGCCATGCCGCCGACACCTGCGGCCTTCGCCAGCAGCCCGATCAGCGCGACGCGCACGCCTGGCTCGGGGTGCGTGCGGGGGTCGCTCAAAATGTCGAAGGCGAGTGTCAGCAGCGCGTCGCCGGCAAGGATCGCGGTCGCCTCGCCGAAGGCGATATGCGCCGTGGGCCGGCCTCGTCTCATCTTGTCGTCGTCCATGCACGGCAGATCGTCATGCACCAGCGAATAGCAATGCACGCATTCAAGCGCGGCGGCGGCGTTGAGCGCCTCCTCCTCGGCCACACCGAACAGGCGCGCCAATTCAATCAGCAGGAACGGCCGCAGGCGCTTGCCGCCGCCGAGCGCCGCATAGCGCATGGCTTCGATCAGCCGGGCCTGGCCTGAAGCGGTTGGCTCCGGTGCAAGCAGAGCGTCGAGGCGCCCCTCGATGAGGCTCGCGATGCGTTCGAGCTTTTCGGTCAGGTCCATGCTTCCGGAATTGAAACGGCGGCTTTAGGGGTTGTGGCGCGGACCCTAATACCACGTTGCTCCTCACGGCAACCGGAGGGTACAAGGCCTCGGGCCACGGCGATTCAGGCAGCGATGGGCGCTAAGAGACCGGCAAAACGTCGACATCCCTGGCTTAGGCGCATAGGCCTCGTGGTCCTGCTCATCATGGCAGGCCTCCTCCTGTCGATCATCGCCTTCCGCTTCATCAACCCGCCCATCACCTCGGTGATGATCGCCGAAAAGCTCAAGGGCGCGACGCTCAAGCATCGCTGGGTGCCGCTCAATTCCATGGCGCGCGACTTGCCCCTTGCCGTGATCGCGAGCGAAGACGGCCGCTTCTGCGTCCATTGGGGCGTTGATTGGGGGGCGGTGAAGGACGCCGTCGAGGAAGCGAAGCGGAGGCAACGCAGCTTCCGCGGGGCAAGCACCATCACCATGCAGACGGCGAAGAACCTCTATCTCTTCACCGACCGGAGCTATGTGCGCAAGGTTCTGGAGGTGCCGCTCGCTTATCTGCTCACCCTGCTCTGGCCGAAGGAGCGCGTCATCGAGGTCTATCTCAACATCGCGCAGTGGGGACCAGGCATCTTCGGCGCCGAGGCGGCGAGCCAGCAATATTTCCACAAGAGCGCGGCTGAGCTCACGCGGCGGGAGGCGTTGCTGCTCGCTGCGGCGCTGCCGAACCCGCTTCTGCGCAATCCGGGGAAGCCGAGCCCCAGAATGCTCAGGATCGCCAAGTCGGTGGAGCGGAGGATGCCGATTCTCGCCACGCGCTCGTCTTGCGTCGTCCCGCAGATCAACCGCCAATCGGCCTCTGGCCAGCGCGGGGGTTAGCCACTATAACGGCGCTCACTCAAGAACCCCGCGGGCACCTCGCGGACAATTTCAAAGGTTGGATTATGGCTGTACCCAAGAGAAAAACCTCCCGCATGAAGCGGGGCAACCGCCGCTCCCACGACGCGCTCTCCGCGCCGACCTATGTCGAGGACAAGGATTCAGGCGAGCTCCGCCGGCCGCATCATATCGATCTCAAGTCCGGCAAATATCGGGGCCGGCAAGTGCTCGCCGTCAAGGAAGAGGCTTAAGACGCGCTGCGGCCGGGGAACTTCTCGCTTGGTTCGAGGGTAAAGACCCCATGGTGATCGCGGAACCGGAGGAAAGGGTCGTTCGCCACTACCGGCGGACGAGCTGGCTTTCGTCGGTTCCACTGCTTGCCTTCGTGGTCATGGCCTATGTCGCCTTTGCCTCAGGCGGCGCCGATTTTGCGCTGACCCGGTTCACCGTGGCGATGCCGTCAGGCGGGGAGTGGCAAATCTCGCTTGGCGACATGATGCTCGCCTTCTCCCTGTTCGTGCTGTTCTTCGAGATCCTGAAATCGACCCGGACCGGAGGCAATTCGGTCGTTGATCACGCGCTGTCGATGATCGTGTTCGTGGTCTGCCTGATCCTGTTCCTGATCTGGCCGCCTGCCGGAACCTCGCTGTTCTTTTTAATCATGCTCACGACCCTGATCGACGTCATCGCCGGGTTCTCGGTCACCATCAGATCGGCACGCCGCGACTACTCCGTGGGCAGCGACACCTAGAGCTCCGCATCCGGCTCGCAAAAAAAGGCCCCGGGGACGCGCCCCGGGGCAGTCTGCGTCAGAGAGAGGAGCTGACGTTTAGTAGCAGCCGTCGTCTCCATAGGAGCCGCCGGTATAGGAATCGTCGTAACCCTGGTCATAATTCTCGTAGCCGCCTGCATAGTCGCCATAACCGTAGCGCTGGGCGGCGCGAGTGTAGGCAAGCTCGACTTCGCCGGCGCTGGCCTCGGTCGCGGCCGGAGCCGGTGCGGGGGTCTCGCTCGCCGCCACGACTGGCGCAGCCTTGGTCTCGACGGGAGCCGGAGCAGAAATGGCCTGCTCGACCTTGGCCGGTGTTGGGGCGGATGCGGGCGCGAGCAGTTGCGGGGCGGCAAACTTCGGCGGCTCGGCCGTGGCAACGATCGGTCCGTCGCCGCGCGGGGCCTTCGGCGCCACGATCTGAGCGGTGGTTGAGCCGCTGTCGACGCGCGGAGCCTTTGGCGAGATTGAGAACAGCGTCTTGGGGCCGGACGAGTTGCCGCGATCGGCCTTTGGCACAACGAATTGCGCCGCTGTCGAGCCGCGATCCGCCCGCCGAGCCTTTGGCGGCAGAGAGAAAACCTTGACCGGACCGGAGTTGCCCCGATCGGCTTTCGGGGCAACGAATTTGGCGACCTGCCTGCCGGAGCCGCCGCGGTCGGCCTTGGGAACCACGATCTGGAAGGTGCCGGTCTTGAGCTGGCCGTTGTTGCCGCGGCGCTTGTTCTTGCCCCCGTCACCATCGGCGGCGAATGCCGAGCCGACGATCAACGTGGCAGCGACGGTAAAGGCGAGAACGGCGGTGAGCGAATTGCGAAGGCGAGTGCTGGCCATGGTGAACCTCCTCTTTGGTCCTGCTCCCCGCTTCGAGGAGCTCATTGAGGAGGAATTTAGAGGGCGTGGGCTGAACGCTCCCTGAGCCGCCCATTCATCTGCCGTTCAGGCAGCCGAACTCCCCTCCCCCTTGCGGGGAGGGTTAAGGAGGGGGGTCTGCGGTCGTGGAGAAGGGAAACTAACGCCGCGAGAGCTCGTCGAGCCGCTCCTTCATGGCGGTAAGCTCGGCCTTCAGATTGGCGATCTCGTCGTCGCTGCGCGGGGTCTCTGCGCTGGGCTCTTTAGGAGCCGCCAACTGAGCGTGGTCGTTCTTGCTCTCGCTTGGTCCTGTTCCGGTGAACGGGCTAAACAGGCCAAGCGCGCGCTCGAAGGTTGCAAAGTTCTTGCGCACTTGCTCCTGCATGGCCTCGAAGGCCGCCGTGCCGAAGGTATGGGCGAAACGGCGCCGGTATTGCTCCTGCTGGCGGGTGAGCGAATCGAGGCTGAATTCGAGATAGCTCGGCACCAACCGCTGCATGCTGTCGCCATAGAAGCGGATGAGCTGGCGGAGGAAGCCGATAGGAAGCAGGTTCGTGCCCCTGCTCTCCTGCTCGACGATGATCTGGGTGAGCACCGAATGGGTGAGGTCTTCCCCAGTCTTCGCGTCGTAGACCACGAAGTCTCTTTCAGACCTCACCATCTCAGCGAGGTCCTCCAGCGTCACATAGGTGCTCGTATCGGTGTTGTAGAGCCGGCGGTTAGCGTATTTCTTGATGATGACCGGGCGGTTCTCCTGGTCGGTATCTCTAGCCACGTGTCTCTAGACTCCCTGGCCCCCGGGTCGAGCCCGAGGCAAAACCATGCCGCAACTGCGAGATCACTACCACGTTCTTTGTGCGGAGCACCAGAGGCTTTGCCGCATCTCCTTGAGCCAGCTCAAGGCATAGGCTTCCATAGCGTGAATCGCTAGGGTATGACCTTGGAGATGTTGGGGTAGTGGAGGCCAGTATGAAAGACGAAGATGTTGTCATCGTCAGCGCGGCGCGGACGCCGGTTGGCTCGTTCAACGGCGCGCTGTCGAGCGTGCCGGCGCATACGCTTGGCGAGGTCGCCATTCGCGCCGCGCTCGACCGGGCACACGTGCCCCCGGCCGATGTCGACGAAGTGATCATGGGTCAGGTACTCACCGCCGGCGAAGGACAGAACCCGGCGCGGCAGGCTGCAATCGCCGCCGGCATTCCCATCGAGGCCACCGCCTGGGGCTTGAACCAAGTGTGCGGCTCTGGCCTGCGTGCGGTCGCCGTGGGCGCCCAGCAAATCAAGGCCGGCGATGCCGACATCATCGTCGCGGGCGGCCAGGAGAGCATGAGCCTCGCTCCGCACGTCGCGCATTTGCGCAATGGCCAGAAGATGGGCAACATCGAGTTCATCGACAGCATGATCAAGGACGGGCTGTGGGAAGCCTTCAACGGCTATCACATGGGCACCACTGCCGAGAACGTCGCCCGCCAATGGCAGATCACCCGCGAAGAGCAGGACAAATTCGCCACCCACTCCCAGAACAAGGCTGAAGCGGCGAAGAAGGCCGGCAAGTTCAAGGACGAGATCGTTCCCGTCACCATCAAGACCCGCAAGGGCGAGACCGTGGTAAGCGAGGACGAGTACATCCGCGAGGGCGCCAAGTTAGAAGACGCGGCAAAGCTGCGCCCTGCCTTCGACAAAGAAGGCACCGTCACCGCCGGCAACGCCTCAGGTATCAATGACGGCGCCGCTGCCCTCGTACTGATGAGCGCCGCCGAAGCGAAGAAGCGCAAGCTCAAGCCGCTCGCCCGCATCGCGTCGTGGGCGACGGCCGGCGTCGATCCCAAGATCATGGGTTCTGGCCCCATCCCCGCCTCGCGCAAGGCCCTGGAGAAAGCCGGCTGGAAGGTGTCGGACCTCGACCTGATCGAGGCCAACGAGGCCTTCGCTGCGCAAGCTCTCGCCGTGAACAAGGATCTCGCCATCGATACCGGCAAGGTCAACGTCAATGGCGGTGCCATCGCCATCGGTCATCCGATCGGAGCTTCCGGCGCGCGCATCCTCGTCACGCTGTTGCATGAGATGCAGAAGCGCGATGCCAAGAAAGGTCTTGCCACGCTGTGCATCGGCGGCGGCATGGGCATCGCCATGTGCGTCGAGCGTGATTAGAACGCGTTAGTGTTCAGCTTTAGAGGCCTCGCGCGGCTCCTCCGTCGCGGGGCCAATTCGACTTGCAAATGCGAGCGCCCGTAAAGAGCGCCTAAAGGGAGGAACGCACCATGGGGAGAGTGGCTCTCGTCACCGGAGGAACGCGCGGTATCGGCGCTGCCATCAGCAGGGCCCTGAAGAAGGCTGGCTACAACGTCGCCGCCAATTACGGCGGCAATGACGAAGCTGCTCAAGCCTTCAAGAAGGACACCAAGATCCCAGTGTTCAAATGGGATGTCGGCGACTACGTCGCCTGCGAGCAGGGCATCGTCAGCGTCGAGAACGAGCTCGGCCCGGTCGAGGTGCTGGTCAACAATGCCGGCATCTCGCGCGACGCCATGCTGCAGAAGATGAGTCATGAGCAATGGGAGCAGGTGATCCGCACCAATCTCGACTCGCTGTTCAACATGACGCGCCCGGTGATCAACGGCATGCGCGAGCGGAACTTCGGCCGGGTGGTCAACATAGCGTCAATCAACGGGCAGAAGGGCCAGCTTGGCCTCGTCAATTACTGCTCGGCCAAGTCTGGCGTCATCGGCTTCACCAGGGCGCTTGCGCTCGAGAGCGCGCGGAAAGGCATCACGGTGAACGCCATCGCGCCAGGTTATGTGGCGACCGAGCTGCTGACCGGCGTGTCGGAAGAGGTGATGAAGTCGATCGTCGGCCAGATCCCGGTTGGGCGCTTGGGCGAGGCCGACGAGGTCGCCCGCTGCGTGACCTTCCTCGCCGCCGACGACGCAGGTTGGATCACCGGCTCGACGCTCACCATAAATGGCGGGCAGTTCATGGATTAGGGCTCGAAGCCCTCGGGAGCGAGCTCGTGGCCGGCAAAGTCGAAGCCAGGTGCCACGGTGCAGCCTGAGAGCGTCCACGCCCCGAGGCTGCGGGCGCTCTGCCAGTCGCCGGCAGGGACCAGCAGATGCGGGTGCTCGCCTTTGAGCCAATCTGGGCCGAGGCGATATTCGTGCCGCCCCTCGCCATGCTTCACTTCGAGGAGCAGCGGCGTGCCGCCATACCAGTGCCACATCTCGGCGGCGTCGACGCGATGCCAGCGCGATATCTCCCCTGCCCTGAGCAGGTAAAGGATCGCGGTCGAATGCGCCCGGCCCTTGTGCCCCGGCTCGTCGCGGAAGGTCTCGCGGAAATATCCGCCTTCCGGATGCGGCTTGAGCTTCAGGTGAGCGATGATCTCGTCTGCGGTCAGCGGAGCCGCCACGGTTAGAACTTGTCCTTGCGCCGCCGCGTCTCGCCGAAAACCTCCCACAACTCGCGTCCCTCCATGCCGAGCCGCTTTTGAATTTCGGGGCTCGACGGACGCAGGAAGGGGTTGGTGGCGAGCTCGCGTCCGATGGTGGTCGGCAGCGCCGGCTGTCTCTTCTTGGCAAGCTCCTCGGCCTCCACCGCGCGCGCTTGCAGCGCGGCGTTCCCCGGCTCGACGGTCAGCGCGAACTTGGCGTTGGCGCGGGTATATTCATGCCCGCAATAGAGTTGCGTCTCAGGCGGGAGCGCCATCAGCTTTTGCAGCGAGTGCCACATCATCCTGGCGTCGCCTTCGAGCAGCTTGCCGCAGCCCACCGAGAACAGCGTGTCGCCGACAAACACGATACCGTCCTCGGGGAACAGATAGCTGATATGCCCGCGCGTGTGGCCTGGCGTTTCGATGACGAGCGCATTGCTGTTGCCGATCGCGACGCCGTCCCCCTCACTCACCTCGACGTCGATGGCCGGGATGCTGCGCGCTTCCACCTTCGGCCCGACGATGATGCAGCCGGTCAAGGCCTTCAGGCGCTTGTTGCCGGCGGTGTGGTCGCCGTGGTGGTGGGTGATGAGGATGTGGGTGAGCGTCCAGCCCTTTTGGTAGAGGGCCTCGATGACCGCATCGGCGTCCGGAGCGTCGATCGAGGCCGTGGCGCCGGTTTCCGGATCGTGAACGAGCACGCCATAATTGTCGCTGCGTGCCGGAAATTGGTGAACTTCAAGCTTTGCCATTACGTATTGCCGCCTTCCGTCATTCCGTAGGCCACCCTAGCATCCGCACTGACCTTCTTCATCCCTCCCTTGGTGAACATGGCCTGCATTTTGGGCTCCATACCTCCCCCTCGTGGGGAGGTATGCCGCGTTTGGTCCCACAAGTTATAAGGATGGCCATGCATCTCGATGCCATCGATCTGAAGGACTTCTACGCCTCCCCCCTCGGCGGCGTGGTGCGCCGCCTGCTTGGGGCGAGGCTCAGGGCGCGCTGGAGCAATTTGCAGGGCATGAGCCTGTTCGGCCTCGGCTTCGCCGTCCCTTACCTCGCCGCCTTCCGCGCCGACGCCTGCCCCGTGGGCGCGCTCATGCCCGCCGAGCTTGGCGTGATCTCCTGGCCACGCGAGGGCGATTGCCTGAGCGTTCTCGTCGACGAGACCGAGCTGCCGCTCCCCGACGAATGCGCAGACCGCCTCCTGCTGGTGCACATGCTCGAATGGAGCGAACGGAGCCGCGCGCTGCTGCGCGAGCTGTGGCGGGTTCTCGCCCCGAACGGACGGCTGCTCATCATCGTGCCGAACCGGCGCGGGCTGTGGGCGCGGGTCGACTCGACGCCCTTCGGCCATGGCCGCCCCTTCAGCCGCTCGCAGATTACGAAGCTCCTCAAGGACGCCATGTTCTCGCCTGAGGAGTGGCAATACGCGCTCTATATGCCGCCCTTCTCTTGGCGCGTACTGCTCAAATGGCCGGTGTTCTGGGAGCGGCTCGGCCTCGTGCTGTGGCCGGCCTTCTCCGGCGTGATCCTGGTCGAGGCGACCAAGCAGATCTACGCCGCACTGCCGGTGAAGGAAGTTCGCACAAGGAGCCGCCGCGTGGTTCCCGTCCCTGCCGGGGTGACGCCGTCTACCGCGACAGCAGAAACACCGCCTGCTCGCCGAACAGATTCTGCATGAACAGCGGCATGGAGACGCCGAGCTTGGTGCCATAGGCGTTGAGCGCCACCACCCGCTCGACCTTTGCCCCTGCATCCCGGCACAGATCCAAAAAGTCGTTGATGGTGCAGAGATGGATGTTCGGCGTGTCGTACCAGCGGTCAGGCAGATTGTCCGTCTTCGGCATCTTGCCGCCGAACAGAAGCTGCGTGCGCACGCGCCAATGCCCGAAATTGGGGAAGGACACGATCGCCCGGCGCCCGATGCGCAACAGCTGCTCGAGCACGTGGCGCGGGCTGTAGGTCGCCTGAATGGTCTGGCTCAGGATGGCGTAGTCGAAGGCGAGATCAGGGTAGTGCACGAGGTCGGTGTCGGCGTCGCCCTGGATCACCGCAAGGCCTTGCGCCACGCAGGAATTTACCCCGACCTGGGAGAGCTCGATGCCGCGCGCGTCGGCGCCGCGTTTCGCCGCGAGCAGGCGCATCAGAGTCCCATCGCCGCAGCCGATATCGAGCACGCGCGCGCCGGGGGTGACCATCTCGGTGATAAGGACGAGATCGACGCGCGGCGTCTCGTTCGCCGTGCGCAACCCATGCGGGGGGACGTTGAGGTTCATGGGCGCCAGCCCTCTGGCTCGGCAATGCCGCGCTGCCGCGCCGCCGCGTTCAAGAATCCGCGGATGGTGTCGAACAGCTCAGGCTCGTGCAGCAGGAAGGAGTCGTGCCCGCCCTTGGTCTTCAGCTCCACGAAGCTGACATTGGCGGCAACCGCGTTCAACGCATGCACGATCTCTCGGCTTTCCTCAGTGGGAAACAGCCAGTCGCTGGTGAAGGAGACGAGGCAGAAGCGCGTGCGCGTGCCCCGGAAGGCGTTGGCGAGCACGCCGCCGTGATCCGCGGCAAGATCGAAATAGTCCATAGCGCGGGTGATGTAGAGATAGGAGTTGGCATCGAACCGGTCGACAAAGCTCAAGCCCTGATAGCGGAGATAGCTCTCCACCTGGAAGTCGGCGTCGAAGCCGAAGGTGATCTTGTCGCGGTCCTGCAAGTTCCGGCCGAACTTGGTGTGCAGCGCGTCGTCCGAAAGATAGGTGATATGCGCCGCCATGCGGGCAACGGCGAGACCTTTGCGCGGGCTCTTGCCCTCATCGAGATAGCGGCCCTGGCACCAGTCAGGATCGGCCATCACCGCCTGCCGCCCGACCTCGTGGAAGGCGATGTTCTGCGAGGAGTGGCGTGCCGCGCACGCGATCGGCACTGCCGAGAAGACCCGGTCCTTATAGGTCGCGGCCCATTCGAGCACCTGCATGCCGCCCATCGAGCCGCCGAGCACGCAGAGCACCACGGGAATGCCGAGATGATCGAGCAGCCGCGCCTGCGCCCGCACCATGTCGGCGACGGTGATGACGGGAAAGTCGAGCCCGTACGGATGGCCGGTGCGGGGATTGACCGAGCTCGGCCCGGTCGAGCCCATGCAGCCGCCGATCACGTTGGGGCAGAGCACGAAATAGCGGTTGGTATCGATCGGCTTGCCGGGGCCGACCATGGTCTCCCACCAGCCTGGCTTGCCGGTGACTGGATGGATGTTGGCCACATGCTGGTCGCCGGTGAGCGCGTGACAGACGAGCACGAGGTTCGACTTGTCGGCGTTCAGCGTGCCGTAGGTCTGGTAAGCGATGGAAAAAGGCGCGAGCGTCTCGCCGCAGTCGAGCGGAAGCGGATCGTCAAAATGGACGATCTGGCTCTCGGGATTGGTGACCTGCGCAAGCCGAACGGAATGGTCCAGAAACGCTTGCGATACCGGCGCTTCACTCATCACTCAAAATCCAGGGCTCCATTCCGTTTGGCAGACATTATGCCTGCGAATTTGACAATTCGGCGTTAGCTAGGAGCTTAAGGCCGAAAGTCAATCTTTTCTTTGCCTTGGGCAAAGGAAAGGTCCTATGAGATGCGCCGCTGCCGGTGCAGAAGCAAGGCGGCCGATCGACACCAGGAGAGCGAAATGACGGCGAAGCGGGCCTTGCGCCCCCGGCAAGGTATTCTCGACATTGCGCCCTACGTGCCGGGGAAAAGCGCTCTTGCAGGCGGCGGGCCGGCGATCAAGCTCTCTTCCAACGAGACCCCGTTCGGTCCCTCCCCGCGTGCCGTCGAGGCCTACCTTGCCGGCGCGAAGACCTTGTCGCGCTACCCTGACGGCTCGGCCCGGCCGTTGCGCGAGGCAATCGCCAAGCTCTACGGGCTCGACCCTGCGCGTATCGTCTGCGGCGCCGGCTCCGACGAGCTGCTCAACCTACTCGCCACCGCCTATCTCGGACCAGGCGACGAGGCGATCTACTCGCGCCACGGCTTTCTCGTTTACCGCATCGTCATCCTAGCGAGAGGCGCGACACCGGTGGTCGCACCAGAGAAGAACCTCACCGCCGATGTCGATGAGATTCTCGCCCGCGTGACCCCTGCCACGCGCATGGTCTACCTCGCCAACCCCAACAATCCGACCGGGACCTACCTCACCTTCGACGAGATCAAGCGCCTGCGGACTGGGCTCCCCGACGATGTCTTGCTCGTGCTCGACGCGGCATACGCCGAATATGTGCGCGCCAACGACTATGAGGCCGGGATCGAGCTGGTCGCCACCACAAATAACACGGTAATGACGCGCACCTTCTCCAAGATCTATGGGCTGGCGTCGCTGCGCATCGGCTGGGCGTATTGCCCCGACGCCGTCGCCGATGCTGTTAACCGCATCAGGGGTCCGTTCAATGTGTCGGGTCCGGCCATCGCCGCCGGCGTCGCCTCGCTCGAGGACCGGGCGCACATGCAGCACGCTGCCGACCACAACGAGGTCTGGCGCGGCCGCATGTCCGAGGACCTTTCGGCCCTCGGCCTCACCATCACGCCAAGTGCTGCGAATTTCCTTCTCGTCCATTTTCCGCGCGCCAATGGTCACTCGGCCGTGGAGGCTGACACATTCCTCCAGTCGCGGCGGATCATCTTGCGCCGGGTGGAGGAATACGGCTTTCCCGATGCGTTGCGCATGACCATCGGCACCGAGGATGAAAATCTCGCCGTGCTCGATGCGCTCAAGGCCTTCATGGGCGCCTCAGGTGCAAAGCGCCAATGACCGAGCCACTGTTCGACACCATTGCCGTCGTCGGGCTCGGGCTGATCGGCTCCTCGGTCGCCCGCGGCGTCAAGGCGCGCGGGCTCGCCCGGCGCGTCGTCGGCTACGACTCCTCCACGCAAGTTCATAAGCGCGCCAAGGAGCTCGGCTTCTGCGATTCCGTTGCCAACACCCCGTCTGAGGCGGTGAAGGACGCCGAGCTCGTGCTTATCGCCGTGCCGGTTGGCGCCACCGCCGATGCGGTGAAGTCCGTGGCTTCGCATCTTCGTGAAGGCGCCATCGTCACCGAGGTCGGCTCGGTCAAGGCCGCGGTGATCCGGCAGGTTCTCGCCGTGCTTCCGAGCCAGGCCGTCTTCGTTCCCGGACACCCGATCGCCGGCACCGAGCATTCAGGCCCCGACGCAGGCTTTGCTGAATTGTTCGAAGGTCGTTGGGCCATCCTCACCCCGTGCGAGCGGAGCAGCGAGGCGGCGGTGGCGAAGGTCGCCGCGCTGTGGCGCGGGCTTGGCTCTGCGGTCGAGACCATGACGCCTGAGCACCACGACATCGTGCTCGCCATCACCAGCCACATCCCGCATTTGATCGCCTTCAACATCGTCGGCACCGCCGCCGACGTCGAAGAGGTGACCCAATCGGAGGTGATCAAATTCTCCGCCGGCGGCTTCCGCGACTTCACCCGCATCGCCGCGTCCGATCCCGTCATGTGGCGCGACGTGTTCCTCAACAACAAGGAGGCTGTGCTCGAGATGCTCGGTCGCTTCTCCGAGGACCTGGCGGCGCTTCAGCGCATGATCCGCTGGGACGACGGCACGGCGCTGCTCGAGCTGTTCACCCGCACCCGGGCCATCCGCCGCGGCATCATCGAGGCTGGGCAGGACACGCAGGAGGCCGATTTCGGCCGCCCGCACGGCCACGAGGATTAGGTAGGAGCGGGCTTGGCACAAATGGCTGAGCTTTGGGTGTTCGGCTATGGCTCGCTGATGTGGCGGCCTGGCTTTGCCGTCGGCGAATCCGCCCCTGCCCTGCTCAAGGGCGCCCATCGCGCGCTCTGCGTCTATTCCGTGGTGCATCGCGGCACCCATTCCGAGCCTGGGCTGGTGCTCGGTCTTGACCGGGGCGGCGCCTGCAAGGGCATGGCGTTTCGCGTGGCCGCCGGTGCCGAGGAGGAGACGCTCGCCTATTTGCGCGAGCGCGAGCAGGTCACTGACGTCTATGTCGAGGCGGTGCGGCCGATACGCCTGCTCGACGGCTCAGGCCGCGTGCTGAAGGCGCTGACCTATCTCGTCGACCGCACCCATTCCCAATATGCGGGCGACCTTCCGCTCGAGGCGCAGATCCGCATCGTCAAAGCCGGCAAGGGGCAGGCCGGCGGCAATGTGGAATATGTGATGAAGACGCTCAGGCATCTCGACGAATCCGGCGTGCACGATCCTCTGCTCGCGAGCATCGCCGCGCATCTGAGCGAGCCGCTGGACTAGCTCAAGCCGCGTCGGTGGCGAATTGCAGCTCGGCGAGCCTCGCATAGATGCCGCCATTGCCGAGCAGGCTCTGATGCGTGCCCTCTTCCACCAATCGCCCCTGGTCGAGGACGAGGATGCGGTCGGCGCGGGTTACCGTGGCGAGGCGATGGGCGATAACGAGCGTGGTGCGCCCCTGCATGATCGCATCGAGCGCCCGCTGCACCAGCGTCTCGCTCTCCGAATCGAGCGCGCTCGTCGCCTCATCGAGGAGCAGGATGGGCGCGTCGCGCAACACCGCGCGGGCAACGGCGATGCGCTGGCGCTGTCCTGCGGAAAGCGTGACACCCCCCTCCCCCAGCATGGTGTCGTAACCTTGCGGAAGTGCGGCGATGAAGTCATGGGCGAAGGCCGCACGCGCGGCCTTCTCGATCTCGGCCCGGCTCGCTTCGCCGACGCCATAGCCGATATTGGCAGCGACCGTATCGGCGAACAGCGCAGGCTCCTGCGGCACGATGGCGAAGCGCGAGCGAAGCGCGTGGAGATCGGCCTGGCTGACGGGCACGCCGTCCACGCTCACCGTACCCTTTTGCGGATCGTAGAAGCGGAGCAGAAGCGCAAAGATCGTGGTCTTGCCAGCACCTGAAGGGCCGACGATGGCCACGCGCTCACCCTTCTTCGCCCGGAACGACACGCCGGCGAGCGCGCTGATCGCCGGCCGCGATGGGTAGTGGAACGTGATGTCGCGGAAGGCAATTTCGCCGCGCGGCGGCTCCGGCAGCGGAACCGGCTGCGACGGCGATTTGATCGCAGACTGCACCGCGAGCAGCTCGCCGAGCCGCTCCGCAGAGCCTGCCGCCTGATTGATCTCGCCCCAGACTTCGCTGAGCTCGCCGGTCGCGGCAGCGGCAAACACGGCGTAAAGCACGAACTGCCCGAGCCTGCCGCCGGTCATGGTGCCGGCGAGCACGTCCTGGGCGCCGTACCACAGAATGCCGACCACGGATGCAAAGACGAGGAAGATGGCAAGCGCGGTGAGCCCGGCGCGGGCTTTGGTGCGAGCCTTTGCTGCCCCGAAGGCGCGCTCGACGGCACCGGCAAATCTCGTGGCTGCTGCCCGCTCATGGGTGAAGGCCTGCAGCACCCTCACCTGGGTCAAGCTTTCGCTCGCATAGGCGGAAGCGTGGGCGAGGCTGTCTTGCGCTTCGCGCGAGAGGGAACGCACCGCGCGGCCATAGGCGACGAGTGGCAGCACGATGATCGGAATGGCGATCAGCACGAGCAACGACAGTTTCGGGCTGGTGACGATCATCATGGCCACGGCGCCAACCAGGATCACGAGGTTACGCAAGGCTTGGCTGATCGTGGTGCTCGCCGCCGCCTTGATTTGCGTGGTGTCGGCGGTCAGCCGCGACATCACCTCGCCCGAATGCGCCGTCTCGTAGAAGGCTGGGCTCAAGCCGGTGAGGTGTCTGAAGATGTCAGCGCGGATATCGGCGACGACGCGTTCGCCGAGCCAGTTCACGCAATAGAAGCGGGCGGCGCTTGCCAAGGCGAGGATGAAGCCGACGCCGAGCAGGGTTGCGAAATATTTGTCGACCAGCCCAGGCTCGACCCCGCTGAAGCCGACATCGATCATGCGCCGCACGGCAAGCGGCACGGCGAGCGTTGCCGCGGCCGAGACGATGAGGGCGGCAAGCGCTGCCGCGATCATGCCCCGGTAGCGCAGGACATAGGGTTTGAGCGCTAGCAGCGGACGGAGCGACGCACGCGCGACCTTGACCTCGCCCGCCGCTTCTGACGCAGGAAAGGGGTCCAGGTCCGGGCCGTCGGGCTTTGCGGTCACGGGCGGGGGTATCCTCATTCTCGGAGGGGAATGTACGGAAGGAGGGCGGGGAGCGAAAGATCAAAGGCCCGCGCCCTTCCGGCGCAGCCTTGTGCGCGTGGCAAACTTCCGTTATAGGCTCGCCCTCAACGTAAACAGCTCGATTTCCAAGGCAAAACGCCATGAAAAAGGACATTCACCCCGAGTATCACCGCATCAAAGTGGTGATGACCGACGGCACCGAGTTCGTCACCTATTCGACCTACGGGGCGGAAGGCGAGACGCTGAAGCTCGACATCGATTCAAAGACGCACCCGGCCTGGACCGGCGGCGGCCAGCATCTCATCGACCGCGGCGGGCGGCTCACCCGCTTCAAGCGGAAATACGAAGGCTTCCTCAAATAGACCGCTAGTCGGTGTCGGTGCCGAAGGCCGCGCGCAGCCGCGATAGCTGCGTGCTCAAAGGGTGATTGGCATCCTCTGAAGGCGCCTGCTCCAGCCCAAGCATCTGGTCGAGCCGCACGATGCGTTCCTGTAGCTTGACGCTTTCGGTGATCAGCTCCCTCAGCCGAGGCGGAAGGGTGCTGAAATCCCGGGTCGGCTGATCGCTTCCCTTGCCTGGAAGCTTGATCTTGCGCTGCTCCTCGAGTGCCTGCTCGAGCGTCAGCTCGCCCTCGCTTACCGCGCGCCTGATCAGAAGCCAGGAGGCGAGCTGCATGAGCCGCGTGGTCAGCCGCATGCTCTCGGTGGCATAGGCGAGCGAATGCGGCGGCTGCAGCTTGCGCGCCTCCTTTCGCCCGTCGCCGTCGAGATAGGTGGCGGCCGCCTCGACGAGCGCCATGCCCTCGCGAAAGACGGTTTTGAACTGGTCTGATTGCGCAAATTTCGCGCCGAATGAAACGGTGACACCGTCACCGCGCCTAGACTTCCCCGCCATCGGCTACTCCCTCTACGCCTGTGCCCACGGCTATGCGCCAAGCGGCAAACTCGCCCGCTCGTCGAAAGACACGTTAGACCAGCGATTGGGGCAAAAAAAGAGCCGCCATGCGGCGGCTCAGGAAGTTAACAGGGAGGCGTCAAACAGAGTGGACAGGCCACTCACATCCAGAGGACTGGATGGCTGAAAACCTAGCCCAAACCTCCTAATAGCGAGTTAACGCTAAGCTCCGATTTACCTAAAGAAAGGGAGTTAGCAAGAATGGTTAACGCTTGAAGGCCGCGGCTGCGGCGCTCAGCGACGATTGTTTTGCCGTGCGCGTAGCTTCCACCCGGGCAATCTCGGCCTTCAGCGTCTCGACGAGCTCGGCGAGCTCGCCCAAGGAGAGTTTGCTCAAGTCCTGGCCGAGCTCGTAAGCCTTCTTTTTCTTCGGTTCGAGATCCTCGAGATCCATCGCTCTTTCCTTTGCCGCCGAAGCATCCTAGCACCAGTGCCACGACGAGAAGAGGGACAGATCGATGCTGCCTGAGACCATGACCGTCATCGAAGCGAAAGCCCACGGCGGACCGGAGGTGCTCGTGCCGGGGACACGCCCCTTGCCGGTCCCCGCTGCCGGCGAGGTGCTGATCGCGGTCAAGGCCGCCGGCGTCAATCGTCCCGACGTGCTTCAGCGCCTGGGCCTCTATCCTCCGCCGAACGGCGCCTCCGATCTTCTCGGGCTGGAAGTCGCAGGGCACGTCGTGGCCTGCGGGCCTGGCGCGACACGATACAGAGAAGGCGATGCCGTTTGCGCGCTGACCAATGGCGGCGGCTACGCCGAGTATTGCGTTGCGCCGGAAAGCGCGACATTGCCGGTGCCCGGCGGCCTCTCGCTGGTCGAGGCAGCGGCTCTGCCCGAGACCGTGTTCACCGTGTGGCACAATGTGTTCGAGCGCGGCGGCTTGCAGCCTGGCGAATGGCTGCTCGTGCATGGCGGCGCGAGCGGCATCGGCACCACCGCGATACAAATGGGCAAGGCTCTTCGGCGCCAACGTGCTGGTGACCGCAGGCAGCGCCGAGAAGGTGCGGGCCTGCGAGGAGCTCGGTGCCGACCGCGCCATCAACTATCGCAGCGAGGATTTCGTCGAGGTGGTGAAGGAGGCGACCCAACGCCATGGCGCCGATGTCATTCTCGACATGGTCGGCGGCGACTATATCGAGCGGGACCTGCGCGCTGCGGCGCTTGACGGGCGCATCGTGCAGATCGCCTTCCTCAAGACCTCGAAGGTCGAGATCGATCTGATGCGTCTGATGATGCGGCGCCTGACGCTGACCGGCTCGACCTTGCGCGCCCAGAGTGCCGAGGCCAAGGCGCGCATCGCCCGCGCCGTCGAGGAGAAGATCTGGCCGCTGATCGCGGACGGCAAGTTCAAGCCGGTGATCGACTCGACCTTCGCGCTCACCGACGCTTCCGCCGCGCATGCCCGCATCGACGACCCCGATCACATCGGCAAGATCGTGCTGGTGGTGGAAAGCTAAGGGCCTGGCAGGAGCCGCGATCCAGCGTCATTCCGGCGAAGGCCTGAATCGAGCCCGCGCGAAGCGCCAAGAAAAACGTGGGCGCCGGCATGGAAGCATTTGCCTAGAGAAGCGGCAGACCCTATATAGAGGCCGTTCCCCTTCATGTGAATCTGGCTCGCTCTCGTGGCCTTTAGGGGTCGAGAGACCGGCCTTTTCTTACAGGTATCGCAAGACCTATGGACCGTACCCCGCTCATGCCCAAGGCGACCGCCGTTTGGCTGGTCGACAACACCTCGCTCACCTTCGAGCAGATTGCCGAGTTCTGCGGCCTGCATGTGCTCGAAGTGAAGGGCATCGCCGACGGCGACGTCGCCCACGGCATCAAGGGCATGGATCCCATCTCCTCCGGCCAGCTCACCCGCGACGAGATCGCGAAGGCCGAGAAGGACAGCTCCTATCGCCTGAAGCTCGCCGAGCCCAAGGTCGAGGTGCCGGAGGTCAAGACCAAGCGCGGGCCCCGCTACACGCCGGTGTCGCGCCGTCAGGATCGGCCCAACGCCATTCTCTGGCTGCTGAAGAACCACCCCGAGCTCAAGGACTCCCAGATCATGCGGCTCGTCGGCACCACCAAGCCGACCATCATCGCCATCCGCGAGCGGTCGCATTGGAACTCCGGCAGCCTCGTGGCTCAGGACCCGGTGGCGCTGAGCCTCTGCTCGCAGATCGACCTCGACGCCGAGGTGAAAAAAGCGGCAGCCAGGCTCGCCCGCGAACGGCATGAAGTCGAAGCAGTCGAGCCTCCGAGAGCCGGCACCCTCATCCCGGCCGAGGAGACCATTGCCGCGGCACCCTCTCCCGCGCCTGAGCCGTCGATGGCGACCGCTCTCGCCCAGGAGGCGCGCGAAGCCATGGCCGCACCGGAAGAGGAGGAAGACGTTCCCGACGTCGATTTGGTGTTCGCCAAGCTGAAAGATCTCAAGCGCGAGCCGCAGGGCTAGTCACCCGTTCCTGGTCTCGCCACCGGCCGGGTCTTGATCAGGATCAAGGCCCGGGCGCCCCGCATCCCCGACTTTTGCGCCTCCGATGCAATGACGAGGTGC
>CAWGVA010000014.1:0-180323 GCA_963825835.1 uncultured Alphaproteobacteria bacterium
TTCGAACCCACGAGACGGTTGCCCGCCTACACGCGTTCCAGGCGTGCGCCTTCGACCACTCGGCCACCTCTCCCTGACGGCGCTTGAAAGGAGGCGGCAACTTAAGGGGAGCGACCGTCCTCTTCAAGCAAACAAGCCCCTCCCGGCGAAGCGCCGAAGGGCGTGGAATCTGCCTGTCCCAGCCGGTAGTTTGGCCCGGCGCGGTCGCCCCCGGTGCGGGCAAAGGACACGCTAAATTTAGCGCTCGCGATTTGAACGTGATGCCGCAATCGCTTATGTAAGGGTCAACAGGCGGGTTCGCTTTTCATCATGCTCTTGTTGTTGCGCATTCTCGGCGTTTGGTTCCTGCTGCTGGCCATGGTCGCTGCCGTCATCGACGCGACCAAGAGCTTGGCGGCCGGCGGCGCTTGGGTGTTCACACCCCTGGGCCAGCAATGGGCGAGCCTCAATCCCGATAGTCTCGCCGCCGCCAAGACCTGGGTCGAGACCCATGCGGGAACCTTCATGTGGAACCCTATGATCACCGAGATCCTGAACGCCCCGACCTGGGTCGTGTTCGGCATCCTCGGGGTGGTTCTGTTCTGGCTCGGGCGGAAGCGCACCCCCGCCGAAGTCTTTATCAACTAGCTTGTGAACCTGGCCGTCCGGCCAAGGAGGTTCGTCGATGTTCACGCTCAAGCGTAAGTCCCTATCCATGCCGTCGCCCGCTGAGGCCCTTTCCGGCCGGGCGGAAGCCATTCCCACGGCGTCGAACCATTTCGTGAATGGAGCCCCGCTCAAAGGCCCCTATCCGCAAGGATCCGAGATGGCGCTGTTCGGGCTTGGTTGCTTCTGGGGTGCCGAGAAAGCCTTCTGGGGCATTCCCGGCGTGATCGTCACCGCGGCCGGCTATGCCGGCGGCGTCACCCCCAATCCCACCTACGAGGAAGTCTGCTCCGGCCGCACCGGCCACAACGAGGCCGTGCTCGTGGTCTTCGATCCAAAGCGCGTGAGCTACGAGGATCTGATCAAGGCGTTCTTCGAGAGCCACGATCCGACGCAAGGCATGCGTCAAGGCAACGATATCGGCACCCAGTACCGCTCAGGCATCTATGTCTATGGCGATGCGCAAGCCCGTGCGGCGGAAGCCGCCAAGCGCGCCTATGACGCGGCGCTGAAAGAGAAGGGTTTCGCTCCCGTCACCACCGAGATCCTGCCGGCGCCACCCTTCTACTTCGCGGAAGGTTACCACCAGCAATACCTCGCCAAGAATCCGCGCGGCTATTGCGGCCTCGGCGGCACCGGCGTGTCCTGCCCGATCGGCACCGGCGTCAGCGCCGAGGCGTAGTCAAGCTAGATCGATGGCGTAGCGCTTGAGGTCGCCGAGCTCGACGAGCTCGAGCGTCGCCTCATGCGTGGCGGCGAGGACGACGCGCGGCGCGCGTCCCGCCTCGAATGCCTCACGCCAGCGCGCCGCGCACAGGCACCAGCGGTCGCCGGGCTCGAGCCCTGGAAAGCCGAATTCAGGCCGCGGCGTGGAGAGATCGTTGCCCCTCGATTTGGAGAAGGCGAGGAACTCCGCCGTCACCTCGACGCACACCGTATGCAGGCCCAGATCTTCGGGGCCGGTATGGCAGCAGCCTGAGCGATAGAACCCGGTGACCGGGCGCTCGGAGCAGGTCGCCAGCGGCTCGCCGAAGACGTTGCGCTGTGCACTCGGCTGCTGCGTCACGCGTTCTTGCATGAGGTCATTGTGCCTCAGATGCCAAGTGATTGTGAAGCGCTACTGCGGCTTCCGGTGCGGCAGGGGCACGGAGTCGGACGGCGACGCAGGCCCGACCGTCGATGCCGGCTGAGCGGCAGGCGCAACAGGACCGGCGGTCGATGCGGGTTGCGCGGCAGGTGCGGCGGCCGAAGCCGACGCGTCGGCGGGCTTCGCTGCCGGCGCGGCCTTCGCGCCCGGCTTCGACTTAGACATCGAGGCCTTCAGCGCCGCGAGCGCCTCAGGGTCGAGATGTGGTGCAGGCGGTCCTGCGTCCTTGCCGGCCTCGGCCTTCAAGGCTGCCGGCACCGTCCCGTCTGGAGCTATGGTGGGCATGCCTCCGCCGGCAGACAGCACCGTCATGCATTCTTTCGGCAGGTCGCCAAGGCTGAGCGGCGGCTTCTTTGACGCTGGCTTGGCTCCAGGCACCGCCGGGTGCGCCGAAGCGATCTCCGCCTTGCGTAGCATCGAGAACCAATTGGCAAGCTCGGTCCCGCAGCCGTCGTCGCCGCTCGGCGGTTTCTGGTTCTCGCACCCGGCCATATCGGGTGGGCATTTGAGCCTGATGTGGAAATGATAGAAGTGGCCCCACCAGGGCCTTACCTTTCCGAGCCACGCCCGGTCCTTGCCGGCTTGCTGACAAAGCACCTTCTTGATCGCGGGATGCACGAAGATGCGGCTGACCTGCGGGTAGGACGCTGCGCGCTTGATCAGCTTGGTATGCAACGGAGTCCATATCGCTGGATCGACGGTGAAGGGATCCTTGAGCATTGACGTGGCGGTGATGTCCTCGCGCTCCTGCGGGGTAAGGATGCGGTCAGGCATCGGTGTGAGCCAGACGTCGGCATCGAGGCCGATCTGGTGGCTACTGTGGCCGGTGATCATCGGACCGCCGCGCGGCTGCGCCATGTCGCCGACGAGAAGACCGGGCCAGCCGTCGCGCGCCCGCGCGTCGCTCGCGAGCCTCTCGAGATAGTCGAGCAGTTGCGGCGTTCCCCAATTTCGGTTGCGCGAGAGCCGCATCACCTGCCAGTCGGGGCCGTTGATCGGGAGCGAGACGCCGCCGGCAAGACAGCCTCTCGCGTAGGAGCCGATGGCGCGAGCGGCGAGAGGCGCCGGCGCGGTGACGGAGCCGAACAGCATTTTGGCGGGGGGACCTTTTTTCGCCGCCGGCTTCGCTGCGGTCTTCTTCGTAGCGCCGGCAGCCGGAGCCTTCGTGGCGGCTTTGACGGGAGGCTTGATCTGCTCCGCCGAGACCGCTCCGCAGATCAGCAATAGCGCAAGGCAGAGTGCCAGCCTTTGCATCGATCTTGCCCCGTTTCCCTCTCGAGCGCCCGAAACCTATCACAAAAAACGGCGCCAATTGGAGCGCGAAGGCTTGGCGGCGGTTGAACCGCGTCATTCCGTCCCCAATATGAGGTGGGCGGACGGATTCAGGAGATGTTCAGGCGGACGGGGTAAGACTGGCCTGGGAATGCTTTGAAAACCTGCGTTTGAGGGAGCCACCCATGACCGATTCGCTGCCCCACTGGCTGAAGCCGTGCGCCGTTGTCCTTGCGATTCTCGCGCTTTCGCTCGGTCTTGCAGCGCCGGCAGAGGCCGGAGTCGTCGCCAGAATCAACCTCTCCAGCCAGCGCATGGACGTGTTCGTCGACGGGCACCCCCGCTATTCCTGGCCGGTCTCGACCGCGAGGCGCGGCTATCGCACGCCAACCGGCACTTTCAGGCCCCAGGCGCTCGCGGTGTGGCACCGCTCCACCATCTATAGCGGCTCGCCCATGCCGCATTCGATCTTCTTCCACGGCGGCTATGCGATCCACGGCTCCTACGAGACGAGATATCTCGGGCGCCCCGCCTCTCACGGCTGCGTGCGGCTGCACCCCTCAAACGCGGCGGCCCTCTATTCGCTCGTGCGCAAATACGGCAGCGGCAACACGGTGATCAAGATCACCTATTAGCCTGCACGCCCGCGAGCAGCGAGCGGCAGTTTCGCGCTTCGCCGCCAGCAACAAGTGGTGAGGTTCGCTACCGCTCGCAGCTCGTTGGCGCCGGCGCTCCGCGGAAGCGCTCGCTCATCCAACTGAGCGCGGCGGCGGCACTGTCGCGCGCGGCAAAAGTGTGCGTCACGCCGGGTAGCGGCACGAAGCTGACCCGCACGCCCTGCGCGCACAGGGCTTCGCCGAAGCGCTTGGTGATCTCCGGATGCACCGTGGTGTCGGCGGTGCCTTGCGCGATGAACACCGGCGCACCTGCCGGAGCTTGACCCGGAGAGTTGCGCAACATGATCCCCTTCCAGGGCTCGACCTCCGAGGGATCGATCTTGATGAAATCTCCTGTCCTCAGCGGCTGGTCGTCTCTTTCGATCTGCTCGAACTCTGCGACCGATTCGATGCAGTCGTGCGAAACCCTCTCGAAAGCCGCCATGTCTTGCGGCACGACCAGGGTCGCGACCGGCACGTTCTCGAGCCTCGACCAGGAGAGCAGCGTCATCGAGGTCAGATCCTTGCCGGTCGCGGTCGGCGCATCGGCATCGAACAATTGGATGAGGTAGGTCGCCGGCGCTGCGGCCGCCACGCCGACCAGCTTCAAGTCCGGCGCGTAGCGTGCGGCGACCTCTCCGGTGAACAGAGCGGCGTGGCCGCCTTGGCTATGTCCCCACACCGCGAAGCGATTGGACGCGCCGGTGTTCGGCATCTCGCGCGCCGCGCGCACCGAGTTCGAGCACGGATCGTGCTTCGCTCTCGCCGATCAGGTAAGGGTGGATGCCATCGGTGCCGAGGCCTGGATAGTCGGTGGCGACGACGATGTAGCCTTCCGCAATCATATTGCCCAAGTTCCACATCATGCCGCCGACGTCCGGCATGAGCGACGGCGCGCAAGGCGGCACGACGCCGGAGGTCGGATGCGCCCAGGCGATGATGTTGCGCCCACCGGCCGGCGCCGGGCCGTTTGGGATGTAGATCGCGCCGGATACGGGAATCGGACGGCCGCTGGGGTCGGTCGAGCGGTAGAGGATGCGGAAGGCTTCGCCGTTGCCGCCCATGCCGGGGCCGCCGCCCTCGAGCGGCCAAATGCGAATGATGCTGCCGGGCTTTCCCGGAATTTCGCTGGGCTCGACGTCGTAAAGCGCCTTTGCCTCGCCGCCGGCGCCGAGGCTGAGAAAGGCGGCCAGAATTCCGGCGGCGGCAAGCCTCAAGCACGCAAACTCTCTCATACGCGACCCCCCTTATGATGGCGGCGCGGATGATAGCGGCGCCCCCCAAGGACAACAACCGCCAAGCCGGGCAAAGGTAAAGGGGGAGGCGCATCCTGTCCTTGAGCTTGCCCAAGCTTCCGGGGCACAATCGGAGGAAAGCGCGAGACCGCCCCGCCTTTTGAGCGGGCGAGCGGCTATCGTCAGTTGGAACAAGCAAAATTCGGGGAGCAAGAATGTCATCAGCCACTGCCGCGCTCGACCTTTTCGTTAATCGCTTGAGCGGATTTTCGACGCCGTTCTCCATCGAGCTGCCGAGCGGAGAAAAGCGCAAGATCGGCCTCGGCGAGGAAGAGTTTCGCGTCGGGCTCCGCAACGAGCGCGCGCTCAAGGCGCTGCGCACGCTCGATGAGGGCGATATCGCCGAGGCTTATCTGCAAGGCGACATCGATCTCGAGGGCGACATGCTCAAGCCGTTCGCGCTCCGCGCCTCGCTCGACGATCGCCATCCTTTGGTGGCGGCATGGCGCTTCATCGAGCCGCTGCTGTTCGGCCAGGTCTATACCAACAAGCGCGCCATCTCCTCTCACTACAACGCCGACCCGAAGCTGTTCTTGAGCTTTCTCGATCCGGCGTTCCCGGCCTACAGCCAGGGCGTCTACGCCCATGACGACGAGCCGCTCGCCAAGGCCTTGGAGCGCAAGTTCGACTGGGTGATCGAGAAATGCGGGCTTGGCCCGGGAAAGCGCGTGCTGGAGATCGGCCCAGGTTGGGGCGCCTTTGCCGGGCATGCGCTGCAGGCCGGCGTGCGCTTCACCGGCATCACCAATTCGGAAATGTCGCAATCCTATCTCAAGGGCAAGCTCGCCAATTTCGGAGATCGGTTCGACATCCTGCTCACCGACTTCTACGACTTCGAGCCAAGCGAGAAGTTCGACTCGATTGTGATCATGGGCGTGATCGAGCATCTGCCCAACTACGAGCGGGTGCTGAAGAAGTTCTATCAGCTGTTGAAGCCTGGCGGCTTCGTGTTCCTCGACGGCAGCGCGGCGCGGAAAAAATACGAGCTGTCGACGTTCATGGTGCGCCATATCTATCCCGGCAATCACTCCTTCCTCGTGCTCGACGATCTGCTCAACAAGCTCGCCAAGACCGAGTTCGAGTTGATGGAGGTGCACAACGACCGCTGGAGCTATTTCCTCACCTTCAAGCAATGGGCGCTTAACCTTGAGTCGAACAAGGACTTCATCCAGCGCAGCTTTGGTGATTTCGAATTTCGCAAGTTTCGACTTTATCTCTGGGGCGCGGCCTACGAGTTTCTCGCTCGAAATCTCGATTGCTACCGCCTCACTCTCTACAAGCCCAAGGACGCAGCCGCCTAAACGAAGAGGAGAACCCATGTGTGAGCTTTGCGGTTTAGCCCATCACCGTTTGTCCCGTCGCGGCCTTATGGCCGGCGCGGGCGCGGCACTTGCCGCAAGCGCATTCCCTTCAGCCCGTTTATTGGCGGCTGAGCCGCCGAAAGAGGGCGCCCCGAACGCCATCAGCCCCGACGTGGCGCTGCAACGCCTCATGGAAGGCAACGCGCGCTATGCCGCGAATGCGCCGAATGAGCGTGATTTCTCGGCGGGCCGCGCCGCCCGCGCCGGGGCGCAGTTTCCCATCGCTGCGATCTTGAGCTGCTCAGACAGCAGGGTCGTCCCGGACCTTGTCTTCGATCAAAGCCCAGGCGACCTCTTCGTGGTGCGGCTCGCCGGCAATTTTCTCGACGACGACGGCTTGGCGAGCCTCGAATACGCGGTGAAATTTCTCGGCGCCCCTTTGCTCCTGGTAGTCGGGCATACCAATTGCGGCGCGGTCGCCGCCGCTGTCAAAGTGGTGACGGAGCGTGCGGTGCTCCCGGGTCACCTTCCCGAGTTGATCAAGGCGATCGAGCCTGCCGTCATCGCCGCCCATGCCCGGCATCCGAGCGACCTCGTGGCCGCCGCCATTGAGGAAAACGTCAAGCTCAATGTCACGCGGATGAAGGACGACAAGCCGATCCTGTCCGAGGCGCTTGCCGCGAAGAAGATCGCCGCCTATGGCGGAGTCTACGATATCGCCACCGGCAAGGTGAATTTGCTGTCATGACCGCTGCCGGCGGCACGCTGGACCGCTGGCGCTCGGAAAAGACCGCAGCCTTTCTCTCCACTGCCGTCGCCGCCGCCGAGCCCGATCCGGCCAAGGCAGCTTTGTTCAAAGACATGGCGGCGGCGGCCGAAGAGCAGGCAGGCATCCTCGCTCAGGATCTTGGCCACACGCCGGATTTTGCGCCGTCGCTACGCTCGCGCCTCATCGCCAGTTGCATTGCCGCCTTCGGACCGCGCGCCATGCGCCCAATCCTTTCGGCTACCAAGGTGCGCGGCGTCTCGGTCTATAGCGGCAAGACGGAGGCTCCAGCCGGACATCCTTGGCCCAAGACAGTCGAGGACGTCGGGGGAAGGCATCGCACCTTCGGCGGCGGCATGCTGCGCGCCGGCGTGTTCGGCGTGAATGACGGGCTCGTGTCCAACACCTGCCTGGTCATGGGCGTGGCTGGCGCCGCGGCCGAGCCGAACATCATCGTGCTCACCGGCGTGGCCGGCTTGCTCGCCGGCGCGTTTTCCATGGCTGCCGGCGAGTTCATCTCCATGCTGTCGCAGCGCGAGATGTTCGAGCATCAGATCTCACAAGAGCGCGAGGAGCTAGAGCGCTATCCGAAGGAGGAAGCTGAAGAACTCGCGCTTATCTACGCCGCCCGCGGCATCCCACTGGATGAAGCCCGCGATGTCGCCTCCCATTTGATCGCTAACCCCGAAAAGGCGCTCGACACGCTGGCGCGCGAGGAACTTGGCCTCAATCCCGACGATCTCGGCTCGCCAATCGGCGCGGCGGGCTCGTCCTTCGTCGCCTTCGCCGTCGGCGCGAGCCTGCCGCTCATTCCGTTTCTATTGGGAACCGCCAACGGCGTCGCCATCGCCGCGGCGATCTCAGGCGCCGCACTGTTCGTGGTCGGGGCTCTCCTCAGCCTGTTCTCAGGCAAGAACGCCTGGCTCAGCGGCTTGCGCATGCTCGCCATCGGCGCCGCCGCTGCTGCTGCGACCTACGGCATCGGATCGCTGTTCAACGTCTCCACCTCCTGAGAGAGAGACACCAAACTCCTAAAATTCGAGACGGATTGTCTGCTTAATCGGACTTTCACCGGTTGAAGCGGACACTCCCGGCGATTTCATCCCCGGAGATACCCCGGCGGCACGTTGCCCGACGGCGGCAAGGGCCTCGTCTACACTTCGCGCTACGCCATTGTCGGCGCCAATGCGCTCGGGCTTCCCGCCATCCTCGACGGGCTAAACGACCAGGGCCTTTCCGTCGGCCTGTTCTATTTCCCGAACTACGCCAAATACACCGACGTGACGCCGGAGAACGCCAAGCACGCCATCGCCCCGCAGGAATTCGGCATGTGGGTGCTCGCCAATTTCGCCACCGTCGATGAGGTGAAGGAGGGGGTGAAGTCGATCGTGGTGGTGCCGACGCCCGCGCCTGGGCTCGGCAGTCCGCAAGGTGCGGTCGCCGGCGCGCATTTCTTCATCCAGGACAGAAGCGGCAAGTCGATCGTGATCGAGCCCGTCGACGGCACCTTGAAGGTGCATGACGCGCCGCTCGGGATCATGACCAACGCGCCGACCTATGACTGGCACATGACCAATCTGCAGAACTACGTCAATCTCTCGGTGAAGGATGTCGAGGGCGCCAAGATCGGGCCGGTCGCGCTTGCGGCCTTCGGCTCTGGCTCGGGCTTGCATGGCATGCCAGGCGACTTCACGCCCCCGTCGCGCTTCGTGCGCGCGGCGATCTACAGCCAGTCCGCGGCGCCGAACGGCACGGCAGAGGACGCCGTGCTCTCCGCCTTCCACATCTTGAATCAGTTCGACATCCCGAAAGGATCGGTGCAGAACTCGGCCATCGGCGGCACGGTCGACGAGATCACCGAATGGACGAGCGTCGCCGATCTCAAGAATCTGCGCTGGTATTTCAGGACCTTCACCGACCAGTCGATCCACGTGGTCGATTTGAAGGAAGCGGTCGAGGCCGCCAAGGGCGAGGTGCGCATCCTCAAGATGGAAGGCACGTCGCAACCCATCGCCGACGCCTCGACGAATTTCGTCGCGGGGAAGTAACCTAGCGAGGCTCGATCGGCCAGCTAGGTGGGGAACAAGCTGGCCGATTGCTTGTCTTGAAGCCTACGGGCAGATCATCTTCCAGCGGCCGAGCAGACCGCGCTTCCAGTAGCATCCCGGATAGAGCGGCGCTCCCCAGGTTGTAGCATAGGCCGGCGCGACATAGCCGACGTCCGGGGTCGGGTCCCAAACGCATTGCACAGGGCCGCAGACCCATACGGCGTGCGCCGGCTGGCTCGAACCTGCAAGCAGCAGCCCGGCCGCGAGAAATGAACTGGCCAAGAGTGTTCTGATCAACGCGAGTCCTCCTAGTTGCACTGACGGATGCACCAAGCGGTTTAGCTCAAGCTTGAGCACCCGGTCCATACCCTACTCGGCCACATCGTTTCGGGAAGCTTTCCAGGGGGCGCAAGGTTATGGCCCTGTCCGGGCGGCAATGCTATGTCGAAACCGGTAGAAGCCAAGCGCCGGCCGGGCCTTTTTGGAGCTTCGGGCGTCTTGGCGTGACGGGAGCCCCGCCATGCCGCCTCGCTCGCCCTTTCCGATGTTTTCCTCAGGCTCGGACAGCCGGGTCGCGCTGCTTCAGGGGCTGATGATCGGGGCGATCGTCGTCGGCACGCTCTATATCGCGCGCGAGGTCTTGCTTCCGCTCACGCTTGCCATCCTGTTGAGCTTCGTGCTGACGCCGCTTTTGCTCCTCGTGCGCAAGGTCAAGGTGCCGCGCGTCCTTGCCGTGATCATCGTGGTGACTCTCGCCTTCGCCATCATCTTCGGCCTTGGCTGGATGATGTCGCAGCAGGCCTCTCAGCTTGCCGGCGATCTGCCGCGCTATCAGCACGTGCTCGCCGAGAAGATCGCGACCTTGCGCAAATCGGCGGCGTCGTCGTCGACGCTCGAGAAGGCCGCCGGCGCGCTCAAGGGCATCGAGGATGAGCTCAACCAATCGTCCGCGCCGCCGGCCCCAAGTGCCGCTCCAGGTCCGAGCCTCGAGGACAAGAACCCCACCAAGCCCATTCCCGTCCAAATCACCAAGCCAGAGCCGCGAGCCTTCGAGATCTTGCAGAGCGTGCTCGGCAAGGTGCTGCCGCCGCTCGCCACCGCCGGCATCGTCATCCTGTTCGTCATTTTCATCCTGCTTCAGCGCGAGGATCTGCGCGACCGGCTGGTGCGCCTGATGGGCGCCTCCGACATGCAACGCGCCACCGCCACCATGAACGACGCGGCGACGCGTCTCTCCGGTTATTTCCTGCGCCAGGTGCTGATCAATTCAGCCTATGGCGTTTTTATCGCGTTCGGGCTTTGGGCGATCGGCATTCCGAGCCCCATGGTGTGGGGCATCCTCGCCATGCTGATGCGCTTCGTTCCTTATGTCGGCCCGTTCATCGCCGCGGCCCCTCCGGTTTTGTTGGGCGCCGTGGTCGATCCCGGGTGGACGATGATGCTGTTGACCGGCGGCCTGTTCCTCGGCTCGGAGCTGATCATGGGACAGGTGGTGGAGCCGCTCGTCTATGGTCATGGCACCGGTCTTTCGCCCATCGCCGTAATCCTCTCGACCGTGTTCTGGACCTGGCTGTGGGGGCCGCTCGGCCTGTTGCTCGCCATGCCGCTCACCGTATGCCTCGTGGTGCTTGGGCGCCATGTCGAGGGCTTGAACTTTCTCGAAGTGCTGCTTGGCGACAAGCCGGCGCTGACCCCGGCGCAGAGCTTCTACCAGCGCGCGCTCACCGGAGATTCCGCCGAAGCCACCTACCAGGCCGAGCTTTGCCTGAAGGAAGGGCGCCCGCTCGTGGACTATCTCGACGAGGTTGCTCTCGGCGGCCTCAAGCTCGCCGAGCGCGACGCCGAACGCGGTTCGCTCGACGCCGAGAATCTGGAAGCCATCGACGCCACCGTCGACGAGATGATGGACAATCTCACCGATTTCGAGCCACGGCGCTGGTTCAGGAAGGTGCGCACCGAGGTCGAGGTCGAGGTCGAGGAAGCGCCGGGCGGGTTGGCGTCGCTCGCCGATCTCGAGGAGGAGGAAGTCGACCAGCTTCCCATGCTCGAGGGCGCGCTTGCTCCGGGCTGGGAGGCGCAGGATGCGGTGCTTTGCGTCGGCGGACGCACGCCTCTGGATGAAGCCGCTGCCAGCATGCTCGCCGGAGCCCTGCAACGGCAGGGCCTCAAGGCCCGCTCCCTTCCGAGCGATGCTATTTCCGCCTCCCACATCGTCTCGCTCGAAGCCTCAAAGACGAAGCTCGTTTGCCTCTCTTATTTCGGCGCGAACGCGAACGCGGCCCATGTCCGCTATCTCGTGCGCCGGTTGCGCCGCATCCTGCCGCAGGGCGCCACCGTCCTGGTCGGCTTTTGGGCTGATGAGGGAGGCGGGGCCGCTCTCAAGTCTCTGGAAGCGACCGCCGAAGCCGATGCCTATGCCACCACGCTGAAGGAAGCTGCGCGCTTCTGCATCGACGCCGCCCGTAGTCACGAGCCGGAAAAGAGCGAGGCGCCGGCGAAGGGCGATGCCGCCACCAAGGACGACAAGGCTCCCAAGGACGCTAAGGCGCCGCCGGCAAAGGGCGAGAAGCCCGCGAAGGACGAGAAGGCCCCGGCGCGCGTCGCTTGAGTGCGGCCTGGACGCGGCTGCTTACCGGCTCGGCGCCTCTGATGCCGCCACGTAGCGGGCATAGACCCAGCCGCTTTCCGACGTCGCAGGGTCGGTGACCTGCACCCAGCTGCCTTGCCGGCCGGTCGCTTGGTAGCGCTTCCCGGGCTCGGCGACGTTGATGGTGTCCGCTTGCGGCGTCGGCGCCGAGCGCACATTCACCGGGCTCGAAACTTCGACCCACTCAGGATTGGCCGCTTCAGGGTTGGCGGCACCTGTCTCGCTCGGCTGAGGCGTCGCCGGCTCGACGACCGGCTGCGGCGTGGTCACCACCGGCACCACGGGAACCTCCGCCGGCTTCGGCGCGGCCGGCGCCGGCGCCGCCTCAACGGCGGCTTCCGAGTTGGACAGCGCGTTGAGCTTCGCGTCGGCATCCTTGTAGCCAAGTGCCTTGGCGCGCTCGTACCAGATACGCGCCTGTTTCACGTCAGGCTTGATGCCTTGCGCGCCCATCTCGGCGATGAAGGACGGATCGTAGGAGAGGCCGACCGAAAAAGCTGCTTCAGCGCTCCCGGCTTCTGCCGCACGCTGGAAATAGGCACGAGCACCGGGGAAATATCCGACGTCGACCATCTTGCGGCCATGGGCCATCAGCTCGTCGATGCGCGCGGTGTCCTGCGGGCGCAAGATGAGCGCAGCCTTCGGATCCGGCGCGATGTCGAGGCGCGTGCTCGAGCTCGCGATCATCGTGCCATCGGCCGCCACCACGTTGACGCTGAGCGCCCGTCGGCCGCTCGCGACGGCCGGAAGCTTTAGGCGCAAGCCGCTGATCTCGTCGGGCCTCAAGCTCCACTCCGTCTCGCCGAAGGGACGCCCGGCGGAGAAGCTCGTCCCCTCCGGCAGGCCGCGAATGGTGATGATGCTGCGCGCAGGCAGATTTTCGCTGCTGTCGAGCGATATGGCGAAAGCGGTCTCCTTGCCGGCCTCGCCGACGACGGAAGCCGGCGTCGTAAGCGTCACGGGTGGAAGCTCGATGTCCCGCTTGGCAAGGATCGTCTCTGACGCAGGAGACGCCTCGGACGAAGCAGGCGTCGCGGCGCCGGCTTGTTGCACCGCTTGCGGCGGTTGTTGCACCGTCGGAGGCGTTGGCTCTGCCACAGGAGGCACTAGTTCTGCTTGCGGCGCTGGCTGCACCGCTTGCGCCGTGTGCTCGGCGCGGTCTTCGCCGATCGCCGCGGGCAAGCTCGCAACGCTCAGCGCGCCGCGCGAATAAAGCGCGCCAAAGGCAATGACCGGCACGAGCGCGACAAGCGCGAAGGCCATCACGACCAGGCCGCTCGACCACGACGAACGTTGCGGCGCAGGCTCGGCTGCTGGGGCCGGCTCCGCTATCGGTTCCGACGGTGCCTCTTCGTCATTGGCTGCCTGCGTCTGGAGATCAGGCGCGAAGCGCTCCGCCATGAAGGACGCCGCTTCGATCTCCACGATTTCCACGTGCCCGTTCGCTTGCGCTTGCGCCTTCAGGCGTTCGGCCAAGGTCTTCGGCGGCAGATACTGTTCTGATGAACTGAATTCTGGTTTGCCCATGGCACCCTCCAACGCGATACATTCCCGCGGGCATCCAACTTGGCTGTCAACGGCTAGTGTTGAGTTTTGTTCCACTCCAGAAAGGCTTTGAACAACTCCGCGCGCTGCTCGTCGGAAACCGGCGTCCCGTTCGACGGCGCGTTTTGCGCAAGGAAGGTGTCGAAGTTCGACCGCGATGCCGTCACCGGGCCTTGCTTGGCGCGGTCGATCCAGGCTTGCGATGCCGGCGACCGGTGCCATCCTTCCAAAGTGGCGGCAAAGTTCACCTCGCGCCATTTCGGGTGGCGCGGCGGCCTCTGAAACTCGTCGAACTTATCGAAGAAGGCGTCGATGAACTTGGCGACCTTGCGGTAGCGGACGTTGTCCTTGCTCCAGTTGAAGGCGATCAGCACCGCGCAGACCGAGACCGAATCGACGCTCTCGCCCTTGGCGATGAGCTCGGGATAGTCGTCATGGGTGAGGTTGGCCGGATAATACGCGTCCTCGAGCTCTTTGGTGTAAGGAATGGAAAGCAGCTTCAAGCCGTCGCTGCCCTTGAGCCAGCCCATCACCGGCGCGGGCTTGCCGGCCATGAACACTGCGGCGGCAATCCCGCCCGACTTCAGCTTCTCGATGGCGTCGGCGTCGTTGAAATGAGACTCCTGCACCTGAATGCCGAGGTCGTCGAGCAACAGCCGTCCGGTGATGGCCGTGCCGCTTCCCGCCGTGCCGAGATTCACCACCTTGCCTTTGAGCTGTCTGATGTCGGTCACATCGGAGCGCACCACGATGTGGACCTCTTCATTGAACAGCTTGGCGACATAGACGACCTGGTCGATAAAATTCGCGCCGAGCTCGCCGGTCTTGGCGTAGTGCTTCAGCACGTTGGCCTGGGTGATGCCCATGTCGACGCCGCGCATGAACAGCACGTCCTTGACGTTCTGGGCGACGCCGCGGCCGACGATGGGCAGCACGCGGAGATTGTCGCCGTCGTCCACCACCTGGGCGATTTCCGTGGCGATGGTCAGGTCGGTCTCGCTTGGGCTCGCGGCCATGATGGTCACGACGTTCTCGTTCAGACGAGAGCGGTAGTTCTCCCGCAAGTTCGGGCTCTTAACGGGCGGTGCGGGCGTTTCGATTTGCGGAAGTTGGGGTTTGTCGGTCTTGGCGCGGGGCGCGGCCGTCGCGGCGAAGGCGAGCAGGCACAACCCAAGCGCGAGGGCGATACGCATTACTACCCCTCCAACGCGCAATACTGTTGACATGTACCCAGCCCCGGGCTGCGCGAACCCGGGTTGGCGAAGACAGAAGCTATGCGTCCGCTAAGGAAACAGAGGAGAAACCGGGGGCCGATCTTTGGGCGAGGCGCCCAACTTCCTCCGGGATGATTGCCGCTTCTGTCCCTCAAAAAAGCAATTGAGCGTGATATTAACCACACTGTCAAGGTATTGGCGGCGAACCCCGCAGAAAGAACACCGCTTTGCCGCAAAGTTGCTTCCACGCTCACAAATTGGACAAGATTAGGGCGAGAAGAATTTCGTGCCATAATGAGAACATCTATGTCTTAGCGACATTTATAGGGAGATTCCCGTCAGGCCGGGTTTAGGCGCGCCTACAAGTGCCTGTGCTGTCAGCCAAAATCGGCTACGTCGCGCCCCTCGTCCGCCTGCGCCGCCGCTCGCTCTCGCCGAAATGGAGCGCGAGCGCTCCGGCCACGGCAAGCGCGCCGGCGAGGAACAGCAGGGCAGCGGTGAAGTCTCCGGTGGCTCCCTTCAACTGGCCGACGATGACCGGCCCGGCAAATCCGCCGCAATTGCCGATGGAGTTGATCAGTGCGAGACCAGCCGCAGCACCTGTGCCGGTCAGGATCGAGGTCGGCAGCGACCAGAACGTGCCGATGGCGGCGTAGATGCCGAGGGTGGCGAGCGACAAGGCGAGCATGACAAGCGGAAGCGGCCCAGCATGGGCCGACCAGGCGAAGGCAGCGCCGGACAGGAACAGCGGCAGCGCCACGTGCCAGATGCGCTCGCCGGTGGCATCCGAATGGCGCCCGGCGATCACCATGCCTATGGCGGCGATCAGATAAGGCACGGCGGTGAGGAAGCCGATGGCGAGGTTCGACAGATCGAAGGTCTTGAGCACCTGGGGCATCCAGAAGCCGATGCCGTAGAGGCCGATCACCAGGCAGAAATAAAGAAGGCCGAGCTCGATCACGCGCGGATTGGTGAGCGCCTGGCCGATGCCGGCATAACCGATGGCTCGCGTGTCTTCAGCTTCGGCCTCGAGCCGCCGCTCGAGCGCGGTCCGCTCTTCCGGCGCGAGCCAGTGCGCGTCCTTCGGCCGGTCGGTGAGGAATTTGAAGGCCACGATGCCGAGCAGCACGGCGGGGATGCCTTCGATGATGAACAGCCACCGCCAGCCGGCAATCCCGCCCAATCCGTGCAAGCCAAGCAGCGCCCCGGAGAGAGGCCCGCCGACCACCGTGGCGATGGGCACCGCGGTCATGAACAGGGAGACGATGCGGGCGCGTTCCTCCCTCGGGAACCAATAGGTGAGATAGAGGATGATGCCGGGGAAGAAGCCCGCCTCGGCCACGCCAAGGGCAAAGCGCAAGGCGTAGAAGCTCGTTTCGCCGGCGACGAAGGTCATGGCGATCGCGACCAGGCCCCAGCTGATCATGATGCGGGCGATCCAGATGCGCGCGCCAAATCTGGCAAGCGCCAGGTTGCTCGGAACCTCGAAGAGGATGTAGCCCGCAAAGAAGATGCCGGCGCCGAAGCCGAACACCTCAGGCGTGAAACCGAGGTCCTCGTTCATGGCAAGCGCGGCAAAGCCGACATTGACGCGGTCAAGGAAATTGACCGCGTAGCAGAGGACGAGAAATGGGATCAGGCGCCGGCTCGCCTTAGCGATGGCGCTTTCCGCGGGATTCCCCGTCATGGCTCCCCCCTAACCCCCGATTGAAGTGCGCCTCCGCCGCTCGCATACTCTCCTACCGCGATTCGTCTAGAGGAGGTTTCTCCCATGGCTACCATTCCGCTCGAGGCCGCAGCCGCGGCCATGCGTGAAGCGATGCGCGATACGGTGAAGCGTTATTCGCTCTGGTATCTGCTCCAGGGCATTCTGATGGTGGTTGCCGGCATTCTCGCCCTGGTCTATCCGCTGATCGCCTCGGTGGCGATCATCGTTCTGCTCGCCTGGATCCTGATCATCAGCGGCGTCGTCCAGGGCATCGGCCTGATCGGCGCGCAGCAAGTACCGCATTTCTGGCTGCAGCTGATCTCGGTCGTGCTGTCCATCGTGGTCGGCCTCCTGCTGCTGCGCCAGCCTGAGTCGGGGCTCGTCGTGTTCAGCGTGCTGCTGATCGTCTATTTCATGGTCGAGGGCATGGCCAAGGTGATCTTCGCGCTCACCATCAGACCCTTCCCCAATTGGGGCTGGCTGCTTGGCGCCGGCATCGTCGGCATTCTGCTCGCCGTCTATCTCTGGGCCAATCTGTCGGTGGCGTCGGAGGTTCTGCTCGGCGTGCTGCTCGGCATCCAGCTCTTGGTCGAGGGCGCGGCGCTCACTTATCTCGCCTGGCGCATCAGGGAGAGCTGAGCTCTCAAGCCTAGCCTCTCGACAAAGTGAGGTTGGCGATCCCTCGGCTACTCGTTACGGTGACCGACAGGCGAGAGCCGCGCTGCGAGAGCTGAACGTTGCCCCGCTCGTTGAATTGCTCGTTGAACACCCAGCCGGTGTAGCGATTGCCGCCGGCGCTCGTCACGCGGCCGGACTCCCCGAAGCGGCGTCCTCCGGTAGAGCAGAGAGCCGAGACGCGGAAGGACTTCCCTTCGATCCTGGCGAAGCTCACGCGGCACACTATCCTGTCGGTGCGGTTCCTGAGCTTGGCAATGCCAGAGCCGCTCCAGGAGCCTTCGATCGTAGCCGGCGCGGCGTCAGTGCTTCCCAGCATTGCGAGGAGCAGGAGAGCTGACAGAAGATATGGGGTAAGGCGCATGATTGATCATCTTGAGGAAGCCGCATCGAAATAATGAGAAGAACGCAAGCTGAGCGTCTTTGGGTCCGCGGCGATAGATATTTGCCGCGCCGGCGGACCGTCGCAGGGGGTGGCGACTAGCCGCCTAATTCCCGTCCATCTTGAGCGCGGCGATGAAGGCCTCTTGCGGAATGTCGACCCTGCCGAAGCTCCGCATCTTCTTCTTGCCGGCCTTCTGCTTGTCGAGCAGCTTGCGCTTCCGGGTGATATCGCCGCCATAGCATTTGGCGGTCACGTCCTTGCGCAGCGCGCTGATCGTCTCCCGCGCGATCACCTTGCCGCCGATCGCGGCCTGGATCGGGATCTTGAACAGATGCCGCGGGATCAGATCCTTGAGCTTCTCGACCATGGCCCGTCCTCGCGCCTCGGCGCGGCCGCGATGCACGATGATCGACAGCGCATCGACCGGCTCGTCATTGACGAGCAGCGCCATCTTGACGAGCTCGCCCTCCTCATAACCGATGATGTGATAATCGAATGAGGCGTAGCCTCTGCTGACCGACTTCAATCGGTCGTAGAAATCGAACACCACCTCGTTCAGCGGCAGCTCATAGACGAGCATGGCGCGCGAGCCGGCATAGGTCAGGTTCTTCTGCCGGCCGCGCCGGTCCTCGCAAAGCTTGAGCACGGCGCCGAGATGCTCGTCGGGGACGAGGATGGTCGCCTCGATCCACGGCTCCTCGATCTTGGCGATCTTCTGCGGCTCGGGCATGTCGGCGGGGTTGTGCAGCTCTTTCATGGTGCCGTCGGTCAGATGCACGCGATAGATGACGGAAGGCGCGGTGGCAATCAGGTCGATGTTGAACTCGCGCTCGAGCCGCTCGCGGATAATCTCAAGATGCAAAAGCCCGAGAAAGCCGCAGCGGAAGCCGAAGCCGAGCGCGGCTGAGGTCTCCATCTCGTAGGAGAAGCTCGCATCGTTGAGGCGGAGTTTGCCCACCGCCTCGCGCAAATTCTCGAACTCGCTCGCATCGACCGGAAATAGGCCGCAGAACACGACCGGCTGTGCCGGCTTGAAACCGGCAAGCGGTGCCTCGGCCGGCTTCTTCTCGTCGGTGACGGTATCGCCGACGCGGGTGTCGGCCACCTGGCGGATCGAAGCCGTGAAGAAGCCGATCTCGCCGGGCCCAAGCGCGTTCCGCATCTCCTGCTTCGGGCGAAAGATGCCGACCCGGTCGATCTGGTAGGAGCCGCCGGTCAGCATCAGGCGGATACGCTGGCCTTTGCGCAGGGTGCCGTCGAAGATGCGTACCAGCACCACCACCCCGAGATAGGGGTCGTACCAGCTGTCGACCAAGAGCGCCTTGAGCGGTTTGTTGACATCGCCCTTTGGCGCGGGCAGGCGGTGCACGATCGCCTCGAGCACCTCCTCGACGCCTAAGCCCGTCTTGGCCGAGATCTCAAGCGCGTCATGGGCGTCGAGCCCGATCACGTCCTCGATCTGTTGGCGCACTTTTTCCGGCTCCGCCGCCGGCAGGTCGATCTTGTTCAGGACCGGGACCACCTCATGGTGGTTGTCGAGCGCCTGATAGACATTGGCGAGCGTCTGCGCCTCGACCCCTTGGCTCGCATCGACCACCAGCAGAGAGCCTTCGCAGGCGGCGAGGCTGCGGTTCACCTCATAGGCGAAATCGACATGGCCAGGCGTATCGATCAGGTTCAGCTCGTAGAGCGCGCCGTCGCGGGTGCGATAATCGAGCCGCACGGTCTGCGCCTTAATGGTGATGCCGCGCTCCCGCTCGATATCCATGGAATCGAGCACCTGCTCCTTCATCTCCCGCGCCGAAAGGCCCCCGCAAAGCTGAATCAGCCGGTCGGCGAGGGTCGATTTTCCGTGATCGATATGGGCGATGATGGAGAAGTTGCGGATGCGGGAAAGCGGTGTCGCCTCGAAGTGACTCATGCCGCGCTTGGTAGAGAGCGGGACAGCAAGGGTCAAGCAGCGCCGGGGCAATGACACCTCGACACCTCGCGTGCCGATGAAAGGCGCACATGCCTCTCGGAGGGGCACTCTGGGTGAAGGGTGTGTCCGTGCGGAACCGCTCTTAGCCAATCGAGCAGGATGCGAAACAAGGAGGTTGACGGCCCGCCGTCCCATGATGCCTATTGCACCTGCGTAACGTTGCGTAATAACTAAACGGAGTAACCTGATGGTTAAGAAAGTCTTTCTCGCCGCCGTCGCAACTCTTCTCCTCGCCGCCGTTACGGCGCCTGTGGGCTCGACCCCGGCGTTCGCCTGCCATGGCTGCTTCAAGGCGGCAAAGGCTGCTGGTCTCACGACCATGAAAGAGCGCAAGGCGTTCCGTAAGGAGTGCCGCGCTCATTACAAGGCGACTCACAAGCACGCTTAGTTCAAGCTTCGCGCACAATTCGAAACAGGGATCCGCGGGGCCCCGCGGATCCCTGTTTCTTTTTGGGCCCCGCGACGGATTGTCCCGGCAAGAATCAGCGCAAAGCCGCCGCTCAAGCGCCGCAAAATGAGCAAATTTCGCCGCTTCATCTCACCCCGGCCCGGCGGAACATCCTCGCCGCGGAGCCGTTGAAGCTTATGCCTTCATCGGTACACCGAGTTTCCCCAAAAACGAAACGGAGTAAGCCATGCTGAAGAGAATGCTTTTCGTCGCTGCCGTCACGGGTCTCGTGGCTGGTGTAACGATCCCCGTCCACACGACGCCGGCAGAAGCCGCAAGCGGATGCTTCAAGGCTGCCAAGGCGAAGTTCCCGGGCGACCACAAGACGCGCGTCGCCTATCGCAAGGAGTGCAGGGCTCACTTCAAGGCCTATCGCTCGGCGCAGAAGGCTTCAAAGAAGGCGGCCGGCTAAACCCCAGAGGTCTAGAAAGCTATACGAGGGATCCGCTGAACGGCGGGTCCCTCTTTCATTTTGGGATGAGGGTTGGGCGACTCAAATCCCGGCGTACCATTCGTAGCCGCGATCTTCCCAGAAGCCGCCGCGGCCGCCGCGAATTCCGGCCAGCCCATCCATCGCCTCGATACGCATCACATATTTCGCCATCTTGTAACCGAGCTGGCGCTCGACGCGGAGCCTGAGCGGCGCACCATGCGGAATTGGCAGCGGCGCGCCGTTCATGTCGTAGGCGAGGATGGTTTGCGGATGGAACGCGTCTTCTAGACCGACCGATTCGTAATATTTGCCGTCATCGTCGCCGGTCTCGCCAAGATCGTCGGCACAGTAGAACACGATGTAACGCGCTTGCGGCTTGAGCTCGGCCTTGTCGAGCAGCGCTTTCAGCTGCACGCCGGTCCATTTGCCGATGCAGCTCCAACCCTCGACGCAATCATGCCGCGTGATCTGGGTGCGCGCCGGCATGGCGCGAAGCTCCGCCAGGGAGAGCTCGAGAGGCTGTCCCACGAGACCCCCGACCTTGAGCTTCCAGTCGGCAAATCCGTTCGCGGCAAGCGCCCGATAGCCGTCATCGTCGACCTCGGTCGAGCCGTTCGCCTTGAAGTCCTTCGAGATCTCGGCCTCGCTATATTCGCGGGCAAGCGCCGTTGGCGAGACGAGCGCTCGCTGGCTCGCATAGGTCAGCGCCTCGGCCTTGTCGAGAATGCGCTTGACCCAAGGCTGCTCGGAAAGCTCGCTGTCGCAGCCGCCGGCGAGTGTAGCGCCGGCGATGGCAAGGCCGCGCGTGAGGAAGCCGCGCCGGTCGAGCTTTGGCTTCGCGCTCATGCCTGGCCCTCCGGCAGCTTGATCACGTAGTGGCCGGTGATCATGGAGCGGAGGTTGTTCCACACGCCGGTGATCAGGACCATGACGAGATGCACCACCACGAACAGAACGATGCCGCTCGCGGCGATGAAATGTATGGTGCGCGCCGATTGCCGTCCGCCGAAAATCTCAAGCAGGAAGGGATATCCAGCGTCCATGCCCGGCGACATGGCAAGCCCCGTCGCCAGCATCAGCGGCAGAAGCACGAGCGCCACGATGAGATAAGCGAGCTTCTGCAGAACGTTGTAGCGCTTGGCCTCGTCGCCTTGCGGGAATTTGAGCCTGATGTGCTCCCATATCGAGGCGCCGATATGCTTGAGCTCGCTGCCGCTCGGCGCGAGATCCTTCCTGAGATGGCCGCTCACCAGGCCGTAGATGAGATAAGCGAGCCCGTTGATGACGAAGAGCCAGGCGAAGAAGAAGTGCCAGCGCCGCCCAGTGGCGAGGTCGCGGTGGCCGGGCAAGGTCACCGACCAGGGAAAGCCTCTGACCTCGTAATCGCCGTCAGGCATATAAGTGAGGCCGAACAGATTGGTGGTGTCGATGTTCCAGCCGGCAATGGTGGTCACGCCCACGATCTCTTCGCCATGCTTCATCGGCCGCATGGCCATCACCGGATCGTCGAAGTTCGATTTCGCCCCGAGATAGAGGGCAGGGTGGGCATTGAAGATTTGCAAGCCGCTCATCAACAGCACGAGCAAGGCGATGACGTTCAACCAATGGGTCACGCGCACCGCGCCCGAATGGCGGTAGATGACTTCCTGGTGGCTTGCTTCTGTCATGCCCGGCAACTCCGCGACCTCGCAATGTTCATGCAAGCTACGCGGTAAAGGCGCTTCCGGATGCAGGGGTGGGGCATCACGACGGCTTCGGCCCCCAGAGCTGCTCGAGCCGCTGGGCGCGTCCGCAATTCCATTTGTAGAACTTGTAACTCACCGGATTCGTGTTGTGATAATTCTGATGATAGTCCTCGGCCGCGGTGAAAGTCGTCGCCGGCTTGATCTCGGTCGCCACCGTCTCCTTGAAGCGGTCAGCGATCTGCTTCTCGGTCAATTCCGCCAAGCCCTTCTCTTCATCGTTGCCGACGAAGATCACGCTTCTATAGGCGTTGCCCTGATCGCAGAACTGGCCGTTTGCGTCGAACGGGTCGATATTGTGCCAGTAGGTGTCGAGCAACTTGGCGTAAGTCACCTTGGCCGGGTCGTAGGTGACCTTGACCGCTTCCTGATAGCCTTCATGGTCGCCGTAGTTGGGGTTCGGCTTGGTGCCGCCGGCATAGCCTGACACCGTCTCGGTGACGCCCGGCACCTCGTCGAAGGCAGCCTCGACGCACCAGAAACAGCCGCCGGCGAAGATCGCAGTCTTGCTCTCGTCGGCCGCCGGGGCCTGCTGCGCCCCACCGCCCATCGCGAGAACCGCGAGCACGGCTACGGCCCCAATTGCGCCTATCCATCTCCACATGGTCATGATCTCCAGAATGGCTCAAAATTCAGCATAGGGAGTGGCGCGCCGGCAGCAAACCGCCTCTCGCGGGACCGTGAAACGAATTGATTCAGGGATATGCCAGCCACAGTTTGTCGCGCCCAATACTTTTCCGCTATGGAGAGCCATGACCAAGCGGCTGTCCTCACCCCCTGACGCGCTCAAATCTGCCTATGACGTGGTCGTGGTCGGCTCGGGCTATGGCGGCGGCGTTGCCGCCTCGCGGCTTGCACGCGCGGGCCTCAGCGTCTGTGTCATCGAGCGCGGCCGCGAGTTCGTCACCGGAGAGTTTCCCAACCGCCTGCCAGAGCTTCGCCGCGAGCTTCAGATCGTCGGCGGCAAGATGCGGAGCGGCCGCCGCACCGGTCTCTTCGACTTCAGGCTCGGCAGCGACATCCATGTTCTGATCGGCTGCGGGCTCGGCGGCGGCTCGCTGATCAACGCCGCGGTGGGCTTGCGGCCGGACCCGCGCGTTTTCGCCGACAGCGCCTGGCCCGAGGAGGTAAGGGCGGACGGGCTACTCGATCAGGGCTTCGCCCGGGCGAACACCATGCTGCGCCCGACCCGCTACGCAAGCCCCTCAGACTTCATCAAATATCGCGCCCTTGAGGCGGCGAGCGCCTGCTTCGGCCAGTCCCCGGTCCCAGCTCCCGTCGTGGTCAGCTTCGAGGACACCGTCAATCCTGCCGGCGTCGAGCAACCTGCCTGCACGCTCTGCGGCGATTGCTGCTCGGGCTGCAATGTCGGCGCCAAGAATACCATCGCCCTCACCTACCTTCCCGACGCCAAGGCGCATGGCGCGGAGATCTTCACCGAGCTCACCGTGAGCCGCGTCGCGAGGGAGGGGCGCCATTGGCGGGTGCATTTCGCGCCGACCGAGGAGCCCGATGCGGCCCTGCGCTCGGTCGAAGCCAAGACCGTGGTGCTCTCAGCCGGCACGCTCGGCTCGACCGAGATTCTGCTCCGCTCGCGCGATGAGGGGCTTCCCGTGTCCGATCGGCTTGGCGAGCACTTCTCAGCGAACGGCGACATAATCGCCTTTGCTCTTGGCAGCAAAGGGCGGGTGAACGGCATCGGCGTCGGCTATCCGCCGAAATTCGTGGGCGACGCTATCGGCGCCTGCGTCACCGGCGAGATCGAGCTGCAAGACGATGGCCGCCTCGACCACTCGATGTTCATTCAGGAGGGCGTGTTGCCATCGGCGCTCGCGCCGCTTCTGCCTGTGTTCTTCATCTCGGGCGGCAGGCTGCTCGGCGCCGCCCAGAGCTTGATCAAGGGCGTCTATCACGGCCCGCTGCAGAGCCTCTACACCTTCTTCGTGGTCTCCCATGACGAGGCACGCGGCCGCATCCGCCTTGAGAACGGCAAGGCGCAGATCGATTGGCCGAACGTCGCCGATCAGCCTGTCTATGCCCGCGTCGATGCCGCCTTGAGCAAGGCGGCTCAATCGGTCGGCGCCCGCTACATCAAGAGCCCGCTCGCCGCGACCACCATGGGCACCAAGCCTGCGACCGCCCATCCGCTTGGCGGCTGCGGCATGGGCGATGACGCCTCGAGCGGCGTGGTCGATCACAAATGCCGGGTGTTCGATGGCAAAGGCCACGTGCACGCTGGGATTTATGTGTGTGACGGCGCCATCATTCCGCGCTCGATCGGCGTCAATCCGCTGCTCACCATCACCGCGCTCACCGAGCGCGCCATGATCCACTTCGCCCGCGACCACAATCTCGGCTTCGACGATGCGCCGCGCCACCTTGCCCAGGTAAGCTGAAACTAGCCTCGCAGCTCTCCCCCTGTAGCCTTGGTGACGGCGGCGACGATCTTTGTTGCCACGGCTTCGATCTCGGCGTCGGTCAGAGTCTTCTCGCGCGGCTGAAGCGTCACTTCGATGGCGAGCGACTTCTTGCCCTGAGGCACGCCCTGTCCGGTGAACACGTCGAACACGCCGACATTGGTGATCAGCGCCCGGTCGGCGCCTAAAGCCGCGCGCAGCACGTCGGCAGCGGCGACATCTTCATCGAGCAGGAAGGCGAAGTCGCGCTTCACAGCTTGCAGGTCCGAGGCGTCGAGCGCCGGCTTGGTCAGGGATTTGCGTTTGGCCGCTGGAATGGCGTCGAGGTAAAGCTCGAAGGCTGCGAGCGGCGCATCGACGCCAAGCTTCGTGAGCACGTCGGGATGCAGCTCGCCGAAGGTGCCGAGGGTGACCTTCGGCCCGAGCTTGAGCGAGCCGGAGCGTCCGGGATGGAACCAGGCAGGAGCCTCCCGCGCCACGCTGAGGTTGCCCTGATCGATGCCGAGGGTGGCAAGCGCCGCCACGGCGTCGGCCTTGGCAGCAAACACATCCGCGGGCGGAGCCTCCCCTGACCAGTCGCGGCCCGAGCCTGCAAGCGCAGAATGGCCGAAGCGCACGCCGGCCGCGGCAACGAACTGATCCTCTGGGTTAGGTCCGCGATAGGCCTGGCCAAGCTCGAACAGCGCGCCGTCGGCAAAGCCGCGGTCGCGGTTCCGCTGCGCCGCGGTGACGAGGCCAGGCAGGAGCCCAGGCCGCATCTGCGCAAGCTCGGTCGAGATCGGATTGCTCAAGGTGAGCTCCGCCGCGCCGCCGCCGAATAGTCTCGCCTGATCAGGTGGGATGAACGACCAGGTCACGGCCTCGACCAGGCCACGGGCGGCGAGCACGCGGCGCACGCGTCGCGTCCGCGACTGCATCTCGGTCAGCACCGGGCGCGCCACGCCGGCCTCGCGTGGCATCGGCGTCGCCGGAACCCGATCGACGCCGACGAGCCGCACCACCTCCTCGACGAGATCGACAGGCACGGAAATGTCGGAGCGCCATGACGGCGGCGCTGCCTTGAGCTTCGGCGGCGCGCCTTTCAGCTCGATGCCAAGGGCGTTGAGCAGCTTTTTGATCTCACCGCCTTTGAGGTAGAGACCACTCAAGCGCTTGACGAGTTTCGGATCGAAGGCGAAGGGCGCATTCGCCTTCGGCGGCTTGCCAGCGATCTCGACCTTGCTTGGGGTCCCGCCGCAAATGTCGAGCACCATCCGCGTGGCAAGCTCGATCCCCGGAACCACGAAGGCCGGATCGACGCCGCGCTCGAACCTAAAGCGTGCATCGGATTGAATGTTGAGTTTGCGCCCGGTGCGCGCCGTGCGCTTCGGATCGAAATAGGCCGACTCGATGAAGACGTTGCTGGTGGCGTCGGTCGAGCCGGTTTCCTCGCCGCCGATCACGCCGCCGAGCCCGAGTACGCCGCTGTCGTCGGCGATAACGCACATGTCCTCGTCGACCTCATAGGTCTTGCCGTCGAGCGCCTTGAAGGTTTCACCCTTGCGCCCGAGCCGTGCCCGAATCGCGCCTTTGAGCTTGTCGGCGTCGTAGACATGCAGCGGACGGCCGCGGTCGTAGGAAATGTAGTTGGTAATGTCGACCAGAGCGTTGATCGGCCGAAGCCCGATCGCCTTCAGGCGCCGCTGCAGCCACTCAGGGCTTGGCCCGTTTTTGACGCCTTTGATCACGCGCCCGGCAAACACCGGGCAGGCGCTGGCGGTCTCTTTGTTGAAATCGAGCTTGATCGGAATTGGATTGGGGAAGGTTCCCTTCACTTGTTTGAGCGGGTCGGCCTTGAGCTTGCCGAGGCCGGCAGCGGCGAGGTCGCGGGCGACGCCGCGCACGCCGAGGCAGTCTGGCCGGTTTGGCGTGATGGCGATTTCGATCACCGCGTCGTCGAGCCCGAGAGCCTTCGCCGCGGCGGTGCCGACCTTTGCGTCGGGGGAAAGCTCGATGATGCCGGTATGCTCGTCGGAAAGCTCAAGCTCTCGCTCAGACAGAAGCATGCCGTTCGAACTCAACGCCCCTGATCTTGGCCTTGGTGAGCGTGAGATCGATGCCAGGCACATAGCTTCCGACCGGCGCGAACACGCCTTTGAGGCCCGCGCGAGCGTTCGGCGCGCCGCAAACGACCTGCAGGAGCTCGGTGCCGGTATCGACCTCGCAGATTTGCAGCGTGTCGGCGTTCGGATGCTTCTCGGCTTTGAGCACCTTCGCCACCGTGAACGGCGCAAGCGCGGTCGCCGGATCGAACACCTCTTCGACCTCGAGCCCGATGCGGGTGAGCGTGTCGGCGATCTCGGCCACGCTCGCGCGTGTGTCGAGATGGTCCTTGAGCCATGAGAGCGTGAACTTCATGGCCTATTGACCGAGTCCGCCGGCGAGGGTCGGCACGGCGTAAGAGGGGAAGCCGTAATGCTTGAGCCAGCGGAGGTCCGCCGAGAAGAAAGCACGCAAGTCCGGCATGCCGTATTTCAGCATGGCGATACGGTCGATGCCGAGGCCGAAGGCGAAGCCCTGATAGCGCGTCGGATCGAGCCCGACATTCTTGAGCACGTTCGGATGCACCATGCCGCAGCCGAGAATCTCAAGCCACTGATCGCCTTCGCCGATCCTGATCTCGTCGCCGACCTTGGCGTAGCCGATGTCCACTTCCATCGACGGTTCGGTGAAGGGGAAGTGGCTCGCGCGGAAGCGCATCTTCACCTGCGGCACTTCGAAGAACGCCTTGCAGAATTCCTCGAGCACCCATTTCAGATGCCCGAGATGAGTCTCCTCGTCGATGGCGAGCCCCTCGACCTGGTGGAACATCGGCGTATGCGTCTGGTCAGAGTCGCTGCGATAGACGCGTCCAGGCGCGATGATGCGGAGCGGCGGCTTCTTCTGAAGCATGGTGCGGATCTGCACCGGGCTGGTATGGGTGCGAAGGACCGGGCGTGTGCCGTCAGGCCCTTCGGCGAAATAGAACGTGTCGTGATCCTGCCGCGCCGGATGCTCGGGCGGGATGTTGAGCGCGGTGAAATTGTTGAAGTCGGTCTCGATGTCCGGCCCCTCGGCAATCGAGAAGCCCATATCGGCGAAGATCTCGGTGATCTCGTCGGCGACCTGGCTCACCGGGTGGATACGGCCATCGGCGAGTGGGCCCTCGCGCACCGGGAGGGTGACGTCGGCCCGCTCAGCCGCGAGCCGCGCGCTCAACGCAGCGCGGCCAAGCGTCTCGCGCTTGGCGTCCAGCGCCTCTCCGACGCGCTCTTTGAGCTGGTTGACGGCCTGGCCGAAGCTCTTGCGCTCTTCCGGAGCCATGCGCCCGAGCGTCTGCATCAGCTCAGACACGCGGCCCTTCTTGCCGAGCGCGGCGACGCGCACCTCTTCCAGCGCGTTGAGGTCTGGCGCCTTGGCGACCGCGGCAAGCAGCTCGCCCTCGATCCCCTCGAGCGAAGCAGTCTGAGCCGTGGGCGTCTCGGCCACGGGGGCTTAAAGCTCAGGCCTTGGCCGCAGCTGACGCGGCCTCGACCAGGCTCTGGAAGGTGGCCGGCTCGTGCACGGCGATATCGGCAAGCACCTTGCGGTCGAGCTCGATGCCGGCCTTGTTAAGGCCGTCGATGAACCGGCCATAGGTGAGCCCGTGCAGGCGCGCCGCGGCGTTGATGCGCTGGATCCACAGCGCCCGGAACGTGCGCTTGCGCACCTTGCGGTCGCGATAGGCGTACTGCCCGGCCTTCTCCACCGCCTGCTTGGCGACGCGGATAGTGTTCTTACGGCGGCCGTAATAGCCCTTGGCCTGCTTCAGCACCTTGCGGTGGCGAGCATGGCTGGTAACGCCGCGTGTGACACGTGACATTGGGTGCTCCTTCGAAGTCGGCCCTAGGCTTTATCGGCCGTAGGGCAGAAAGTTCTTCTTCACGATCTTGGCGTCCTCGTCGGAGAGGACCATGGTTCCGCGCGCGTTCCTGATAAACTTGGTCGGGCGCTGAATCATGCCATGCCGCTTGCGCGAGGCTTGGCACTTGACCTTGCCTGTGGCCGTGACCTTGAAGCGCTTCTTGGCACCGCTCTTGGTCTTCATCTTGGGCATTTGGCTTCCTTCTTGGCGGCCCGCGGTCTCAAGGTGAGACGGAGCCACGGTTTATCGATGGTTGAAGCATGGAAGCCGCCACGGCATGCCCCGCCGGGCGGCTCCTTAAGAACCGCGCCTTATAGAGTGGATTGGCGCCGGAACGCAAGGGTGAGAGCCAGAAATCCTAGCGTGGCGCGAGCACCATCACCATTTGCCGGCCTTCGAGCCTTGGCTCCGATTCCACCTTGGCCAGCGTCGAGGTGTCCTGCTTCACCCGGTCGAGCAGCTTGGCGCCGAGCTCCATATGCGCCATCTCGCGGCCGCGGAAGCGCAAGGTGACCTTCACCTTGTCGCCCTCCTCGAAGAAGCGGACGATCGAGCGCATCTTCACGTCATAGTCGTGAATGTCGATGTTCGGCCGCATCTTGATCTCCTTGATCTCGACGGTGCGCTGCTTCTTGCGCGCCTCGGCGGCCTTTTTCTGCGCCTGATATTTGTACTTGCCGAAATCCAGTATCTTGCACACCGGCGGCTCGGAATTGGGCGAGATCTCGACGAGATCGAGCCCTGCCTCGGCGGCGCGCGCCAAGGCATCGGCAATGCCGACCACGCCGACATTGTTACCGGTAGCGTCGATGAGCTGGATGTTCGGAGTGTCAATGCCCTCGTTGATACGCGGGCCCCCCCTGTCGGGAGTAAGTTTCATCGGCCGTCTTGCGATGTGTCGGTCTCCTTTATTGTGACACGTCCTAAAGCCGCTCTCGGTGAAGCCTGATCGGCCGTCCCAGGAGCGAACTTAAGGTTTCTATAGGATCGGCAACCTGGCTGACAAGTCAAGCCGCTGTGTTTACGTCGCACGGCCTTTGTACTTTTCCGGCAAATTTGCCATGTTTGCGATGAGACGTTCGAAGGGGGAATTGAATGCGCCCAAGCCTGCTGCTCGCCGTGGTGGCTGTCGCCTGTTGGGTCATGCCCTTTCCTGTTTCGGCTCAGCTCACGCGATGCATGTACTTCGCCGGCACCGCCGATGCGCTCATCAAATCGAACGCCGTCGATGAATCGCTCAAATCCCTGCGCGAGGCGATCGACAAATGGAAGGCTGAGACCGGGGTGACCGGCCCGGTGAGCCAGACGGCACAGAAGCCGCAGCCGGTTCCCTATTGGCGAAGCGAGGTTCGGCCTGACCTCTTCCTCCCGCCTGATGCGGTGAGCGACGCCACCTATACGCTGTGCTGGAAGGGCGTGGTGTCGCCAGTGGTCTGCACCTCAGGAGCCAAGGTCTGCTGGTGAGGCGCGCTTGAACTTTTCGGCGAGATCGCTGCCGAGCAGCTCGTCATAGACGGCAAGCGTCGCTTCTTGCATCTGCGCCAGCGTGAAATTCGCCGCCACATGCCCCCGCGCGCGGACGCCGATTGCCGCCCGCTCGGCAGGGGTGAGGGCAAGCGCCCGGCCGATGCGGCTTGCGAGCGAGGCAATGTCGCGCGGCGGAAACAGCCATCCGGTAAACCCGGTCTGGCCTTGCCCCTGAGCGACGATGGTCTCCGGCAGCGCGCCGAGATCCGGCACGATCACGGGACAGCCCATGGCTTGCGCTTCGGCGCTGGTGCGCCCGAAGGTCTCGGGCACTGTCGATGTGGTGACCGCGACCTGGGATGCGAGATAGGCCGCCGGCATCTCCCGGCAATGTCCGACGAGCCGTACCTTGTCGCCGAGGCCATGGCGCGCGATCAGCCCGAGAAGCTCCTCGCGATAGGCGTCGCGTCCAGGCGTGTCGCCGGCGAAAATGACCACAGCGTTGCGGAGCGCGCCCTCGGCATTGGCGAGCGCCGCGGCGGCGATCAGGTCGCGCTGCCCCTTGATGCTGGTGAGCCGCGCGGCATGGAGCACGATCTTGGTGCCTTGAGGAACGCCCCAAGCAGCCCTGAGTGTGTCGACCTCTTGCGCATCGACGGCAGCAGGATCGAAGACGTTGCGGTCGACGCCGCGATAGATGACGCGGATGCGATCCTTGGCACGTGGCGCACGCGCCTCGATCACCGCCGCGGTGTAGCGGGAATTGGCGATGACCCGGGCCCCCTTCGCCATGACGCTGTTATAGGCGGCCTTGAACGGGCCGACCTCGCCATAGGCGCCGTGATAGGTGGTGACGAACGGCTTGCCGGTGCGCCGCGCCGCGAGCAACGCGCTCCAAGCCGGTGCGCGGCTCCGCGCATGCACGAGATCGACCTTGCGATCCTTTATCAGCTTGGTGAGGCGCCTGATATTGGCGAGGATGGTGAACGGTGATTTGCTCGCCACCGGAAGGGTCACGATCTCGCCGCCGGCCTTGCCCACCTCATCTTCAATGCGGCCGCCTTCGGTGGCGACCAGTGCGCTCGCGCCCGCGCGGGACAGCGCCTGCGCGATCTCGATGGTCGCAAATTCGCTTCCCCCGGCATCGAGGCGGGGCACGACCTGGAGTATGGTCACCATGAATGAGGGCTTCGCTTCCCGGATGCGCGGCGAAAGGTCATCAGTTTCTTAGGATGGACGATAGTCAACCGCAATTCCTGGAGGTCGGCGCCGGTACCAGGCGTAGGCGCGTCGCCTATCGCCGGAGGGGAGGGAAGGGGCCTGAACTCCTTTGGCTCTCAGGCTTTCTCTCCGACGTGGCGAGCACCAAGGCAACGGCGATAGCGGAATGGGCGGCGGAGCAGGGCCTCGCCATGATGCGCTTCGATTATTCCGGCCATGGGCTCTCTGGCGGGGATTTGCTTAACGCCAGCATCGGCGATTGGCTCGAAGAGTCGATGGCGGTGTGGGAGCTGATGGGTGGCGGCCCGCGCATCGTCATCGGCTCGTCCATGGGTGGGTGGATCGCGCTGCTGCTCGCGCGGCACCTCGCGCGCCAAGGCAGAAGTGATGAGCTCGCCGGCCTCGTTCTGATCGCGCCTGCTTTCGATATGACCGAGACGTTGATGTGGCGCGAGCTGCCGCAAGCTGCGAAGGACGAGATCGCGGCGAAGGGCGTCACATGCGTGCCCTCTGCCTATGCCGATCCTTATCCCATCACCAGGCATCTCATCGAGGAGGGGCGCGCGCATCTCCTCGAAGGCCACCCCTTCGATCCTGGCTGTCCGGTGCGCATCCTGCAAGGCATGCGCGATCCCGACGTTCCCTGGCGCCATGCAGTTGCGCTGGTCGATCTGCTGGATGGCGCCGATGTCGAGCTGACTCTGATCAAGGAGGGCGACCACCGCCTCTCCGCGCCCGGCGACCTTGAACGCCTCACCGCCACCATCGCGACGCTGGTCCTTCGGGCGCGATAGTTCAGGGATGCCTACGCCTCGACGTAGTCGGCAATGCTTGTGGCCGCTGGAACTTCGAGTCCATCGGCTCTAAGCCCCTCGATGTGGAAGCGGATGGCGGCGCGAATTTCGCGCCCTACGGCTTCGACTGTCTCTCTCGTGGCGATGCAGCCGGGCAGATCCGGCACATAGGCCGAATAGTTTCCGTTCGCCTTCTCGATCACCACCGCATAGCGCATCACTTCGTCTCCTTCAGCGCCTTCAGCCCGTCGCGATAGTTCGGGTAGGCGAGCCTCACCCCAAGCTCAGACTTGATCAGCGCGTTTGAGATGCGGCGGGTGTCGCCATAGAAGCTGCGCGCCATCGGCGAGAGATCGGCTTCCTCGAACGGCACCTCCGGCGGCGGCTCGATTCCCAACAGCTCAGCGCCATAGGCGATGACGTCCTCTGGCGGCGCCGGCTCATCGTCGGCGACGTTGTAGATGGCGCCCGCCCGCGGCCGCGCCATCGAGGCTTCGAGCACGCTCGCGATGTCCTCCACATGGATGCGGTTGAACACCTGCCCAGGCTTGACGATGCGCCGCGCCGTGCCAGCTCTGAGCTTGTCGAGCGCGCTCCGGCCAGGCCCATAGATGCCGGCGAGGCGGAACACCTGCACCGGCCGCCTGATCTCTTCGCCGAAGGCGAGCCAGCCGCTCTCGGCCACGACCCGCGCTTTGGTGCGCTCGTTATGGGGACGCGGCGTGGCGGCCTCATCGACCACGGCGCCCTTATGATTGCCATAGACCCCGACGGTTGAGAGATAGCCGATCCATTCGAGCGTCGTGAGACGCGCGATCTCGGCGCGATAGTGGCGGAGCGCCGGATCGCCCTCGGCTCCAGGCGGAATCGAGAGGAGAAGGTGTGTGGTTCCGGCGAGCGCTGCCACCAGCTCCGCATTGCCCGGCTCTCCGGCAAAGCGGCAGACCTCATAGCCCTGGCCGCGAATGCGCTCGATATTGGCGGGGTCGCGGGCAGTGCCGGCAATGCTCCAGCCTTTGGCCGCGAGCCGCCGCGCCAGTGCCTCGGCCGAGAAGCCGAGGCCGAAGCAGAACAGGCGATTCACGCGCCGATCCTCGCCCATTCTTCGGCGACGGCTGGATCGGCTTCTCCTTGCGCCTCAGATTCGCGCACCGCCGCTGCCCAATCAGGTGCGAGCCGTGACAACGCCCACACCGCCATGGCGCGCACGAGCGGCGAGGTGTCGGAAAGACGCTGCTCAACCTGCGGCACGAGACTCTCATCGCCTGAATTGCCGGCGGCGATCAGCACATTGCGCAAGAACCGGTCGCGCCCGGTGCGTTTAATCGGCGTGCCGCTGAAGCGGGCGCGAAACGCCGCATCGTCGAGCGGCAACAACTCGGAGAGAGGGGGATTGTCGCTCCCGGCTCTTGCGGCGAGCTTTGCCTCGCGCGCGCCCTTCGCGAATTTGTTCCACGGGCACACGGCGAGACAGTCGTCGCAGCCGAAGATTCGGTTGCCCATGGCCTCGCGGAACTCGATCGCGATATGCCCCTTGTGCTCGATGGTGAGGTAGGAGATGCAGGCCCGCGCATCGAGCTGATAGGGCGCGACGAACGCGCGTGTCGGGCACACGTCGAGGCAGCGTTGGCAGGCGCCGCAATGATCCTCTTCCGGCTGATCTGGAGCGATCTCGGCGGTGGTGAAGATCGAGCCGAGGAACAGCCATGAGCCGAAGTCGCGCGAGACGAGATTGGTGTGCTTGCCCTGCCAGCCGAGCCCGGCCTTCGCCGCGATCGGCTTTTCCATCACCGGAGCGGCGTCGACGAAGACCTTGACCTCGCCGGGTGCTACGTCCTGCACGCGCGCGGCGAGCGCCTTGAGCTTCGACTTGATGACGTCGTGATAGTCGGCGCCTTGCGCATAGACCGAGATGGCGCCGCGCGAGCGCATGCCAAGCGCTTGCAGCGGGTCCCGCTCAGGCCCGTAGCTAAGCCCAAGCATGATGATGCTTTTGGCCTCGGGCCAGATGGCGCGGGGAGACTTGCGCCGATCTTTATTGTCGGCGAGCCATGCCATGTCGCCGTGGCGGCCGGATGCGAGAAAATCTTCCAAGGCGGCGCCGGCGCCCGGCGGCGGGTCGGCACTGGCGAACCGCACCGCGGCGAAGCCCAGTTCATTGGCCTCGCGTGCGATCCGTTCTTTCAGCGTAAGCGCCATGACACATCTACTCGACAGTCGTTCGCAGTTCAGAAATCGAGGTCGGCATAGCTCCCTGACGGGATGAAGCCGGCGACCCGGTCGGCGAGCAATGGCCGGAACGACGGTCTCGACTTGAGCAGGGCGTACCAGCTTTTGACCGGCTCGTAGTCTTCCCAGAACACCTCGCCGAGATAATCGAGCGTGGAGAGATGCGCCGCCGCGGCAAGATCGGCGAAGCTTGGCGCCTCTCCGGCAAGCCAGGGCCGCGTCTCGGCGAGATGACCGAGATAGGCGAGATGATAGCGCAAGTTCTCGTGGCCGGCGCGCACAGCCTCGGTATTTGGCGAACCCCCGCCGGGGCCGTAGCGGCGGTAGACCTTCTCCTCCACCAGATAGGAGGTGACCTCATCGTGGAACTTGCGGTGGAACCAGTCCACCAGCCGGCGCGTCTCGGCACGGGCCACGGGCTCGCCGGGGAAGAGCTTGAAGCCTCTGGCCGCCTCGCCCTCGCCGCTCACGGTCTCGTTGAGATATTCGGAGATGGCATAGGCGCCGGAAATCGGGCCGTCGGAATCGGTGATCAGCACAGGGAGCGCCCCCGCCGGGTTCAGCTCGAGGAAGGCCGGACGCCACTCCCAAGGCCGCTCCTCGGTGAGCGTCACTTCGACGCCGCACTCGGCGAGCGCAAGGCGAATCGAGCGGGAAAAGGGGCAGAGAGGATAATGCAGGAGCGTCGCCATCGACCCATTCGGCGGCTATAGCTCCGCGAAAAGAATCGCGCGGAGTTGCGCCTCGGTATAGAACCTGCCCGCGCGCCGAACAAGCGGCCATCTCGGGGGCCGAGGGAATCAATGCCGATAGAACAGATCATCGTGCTTGCCGTGGTTCAGGGGATCACCGAATTCCTGCCCATTTCCTCCTCCGGCCACCTCATTCTCATCCCCTTCCTGACCGGTTGGCCCGACCAGGGCCAGTTCACCGACGTCATGTCGCATCTCGGTACGCTTCTCGCCGTGCTCATCTATTTCTGGCGCGACGTCTGGCACCTTATCTTGGGAACGCTCAACCTCTTCCGCGGCAAGATCACCGACCAGGGCCGGCTCGCACTCTACATTCTCGCCGGGACCATCCCGGCCGTCCTCTTCGGCTACACACTCAAGAAGCTGAACGTCCCCGACCTTGAACGAAACATCACGGTCGTGGCCTGGAACACCGTGTTTTACGGGGTGCTGATGCTGGTCGCCGACATGTACGGCAAGCAGGTGAAGACCATCAACGACGTGACGCTGAAAAGCGCTCTTGTGATCGGATGCGCGCAAGCGCTCGCCCTTATTCCCGGGACGAGCCGTTCCGGCGTCACCATGACTGCCGCGCGCTTTCTGAATTTCACCCGCCCCGATGCGGCGCGCTTTTCGTTCCTTCTCGGCATTCCGGCCACCGCTGCCGCGATCGTGCTCACCCTCGGCGACGCGGTGAAGAGCGGATGTCACATCACCTCCGATGAGCTGTTGGTCGCGGCCTTCACCTTCGTCGCCGGAATTTTGGCAATTGCCTTCTTGATGAACTTGCTTCGCCGAATCAGCTTCCTGCCCTTTGTGCTTTACCGCATGGCGCTCGGCGGCTTCCTGCTCGTGCTCGTCTACGGCTATGGCGCGCATTTATCGCCGGCGCCGGAAGGAAATTGCGGCCCTGGCCAAGCGGCGAGCGTGCAAGCGGCGCCGGTCCCGCAATAGATCGGCGTGCCTCAGGGTTGGTAGTCAGAGAACTGGCCCTTGGGGCGGTACTGCTCGAGATAATCTGGAACTATCGCCTCGACCGCGACCGGCTCGCCGATGCCGAGGCCCTCGAGCGTGCGGCCGTCACGCTTGGCGGCGTCGCTCACCACATTGTCGCGCTCCAAAAGGCGCACCTGATCGAGGGTGAGCGGCGGGTTCGGCAGAAGCTGCAGGACCGCGCCTTGCAGCTTGGCGAGGAAGAAGGGGAGCGGCACGAGCCAGCGCTTGCGCATGGTGTAGGCGAGCACGCGCTCCATCACCTCTCTCATCGTGAGGATTTCCGGCCCGCCGAGCTCGAACACGACGCCTGCTTTCGCCTTGCCGGTGAGGCTTGCCATCACCGCCTTGGCCACGTCGCCGCAGAACACCGGCTGAAACTTGGTCTTGCCGCCGCCGATCAGGGGCAGCGCCGGGGAGAGCTGCGCAAGGGCGGCGAAGCGGTTGAAGAACTCGTCCTCAGGCCCGAACACCACCGAGGGCCGCAAGATCACAGCGTTGGGGAACACCTCTTTTGCCGCTGCCTCGCCGGCGGCCTTGCTGCGGGCGTAAACCGAAGGGGAATTGGCTTCGGCGCCGATCGCCGACATATGCACGAACGCGCTCGCTCCCGCGGCGCGCGCCGCCTCAGCAACGTGGCGCGCACCCTCATCCTGCACGGCCTTGAAGGTCTGCTTTCCGCTCGGGCAAAGAATGCCGACGAGATTGATCACCGCATCGGCGCCCTTCGCAGGCGCAAGGAGCGAGTCAGGAAAGCGCACATTGGCCTGCACCGCGGTGATCTGGCCCACGCCGCCAAGCGGCTGGAGAAAGCCTGCAAGCTCCGGCCTGCGCACGGCGATCCGCATCCTAGCCCCGGTCTTGGCCAGCGCGCGGACCACATGGCGGCCGATGAAGCCTGAGCCGCCATAAATCGTGATGAGAGTGGCGTTGCTTAAGGAAATGCCCACGGTTCGTCCTGCATGATCGCTCGCCATGACGGGCGCATGACCCCCTGCCAGGGAGAGCAGCAATACACGACCCTATCGAAGTCTGGGAAGGCTCAGCTGCGCCGGGTCCGGCCGGAGCCCGCCGCCCGATTGACTTTGCTGTGGCCCGATCGTACCTCAAAGGGCCTCAAGCCCAGGTGGCGGAACTGGTAGACGCGCTAGCTTCAGGTGCTAGTGCCCGAAAGGGCGTGGAAGTTCGAGTCTTCTCCTGGGCACCAGATCATCTGTCGAGATCGGCGATTGCGCCTCGGCCAAGCGCCGGCCGTCGAGCAAAGCCGCATGAGCCCCGCCGAATGAGCCCCCGCCGATGACGGTCGAGCTGCATAGAGACGACCTGCCGCCCGGCCGTACCTTCGGCAACGCCGTCGCTATCGATACCGAGACGCTCGGGCTCAACCCCTATCGCGACCGGCTTTGCCTCGTGCAGCTGTCGCGTGGCGACGGCAAGGCCGAGCTTGTGCAGCTCCGCCGGCACTACGAGGCACCGGAGCTCAAGCGCCTGCTCGCCGATCAAAGCGTGCTCAAGATCTTCCATTTCGCCCGCTTCGACATGGCCGTGCTCAAGCATAGTCTCGGCGTCATGCCATGGCCGGTCTACTGCACCAAGATCGCCTCGCGCCTGGCCCGCACCTTCACCGACCGGCACGGCCTCAAGGATCTCGCCAAGGAACTGCTCGGCATCGAACTCTCCAAGCAGCAGCAATCCTCCGATTGGGGCGCCGACCAGTTGACGCAGGAACAGCTCAACTACGCGGCAAGCGACGTCTTGTATCTCCACGCGCTAAAGGAGAAACTCGAGGCCATGCTCATCCGCGAGGGCCGCCAAGGCTTGGCCCAGGCCTGTTTCGCCTTCTTGCCGACGAGGGTCGAGCTCGATCTCAAAGGCTGGCCCGATCTCGATCCCTTCGCCCATTGAGAGGGCTAAAAAGGGCGGCAAAGGTGCTCTGCGACGAGCATTTGTGGTCGCAATGTGATCAAAGTCTTGCGGCTAAGTACGTGTGGGGTGGGCCGTATCGGCTCGGAGGATCCTTTCCGTGACGTTCGAAGCGCAACTGGTTCCGGGCGATCGCCGGTATCGCGTGCGCTCAGCCGAGGAGCACGAGCAGGCGTTCTCGCGCGCCGCGCAGCACAGCCGCATCGTTGCCATCCTGCGCAAGACTCTCCCCGTTATGGCGGTGGTGGTACTCGCCAGCTATTTCATTTCGACCCGCCTCAGCGTCACCGTCGGCGGCGTGACCGCGAGCGTGAGCGGGGTCGAGGTCAATGACGGCAATCTGCGCATGGTGAACCCCACGCTGAAAGGCATGGACAAGAAGAACGGAGCCTATGTCGTCAGCGCCGACTACGCCGACCAGGACATGAAGAACCCGAAGATGATCAAGCTGCATGCCATCAAGGCCGAGCTCACCACCGATCAGAAGGGTTGGTCGCGCATGCAGGCGGTTCGCGGGCTGTTCAACAGCGAGTCGGAACGCCTGATAATGCAGGACGACATTCGCGTGTCGACCAGCTCCGGGGTCACCGGCAAGCTCACCCATGCCAGCCTCGAAATGAAGAGCCAGGTGTTGCGCTCGCACCAGCCGGTGGCTTTCGACCTGCCGAGCGGCACCGTGCGTGCGCGCGCGCTCAGGCTGAACTCCGTCGACAAAACGCTGCTGTTTCGCGGCAAGGTGCGTGTGCGCATCATCAGGGCGCAGAACAATCAGGCCGCGGCGGGTGCAAGTGAGGCGCCGCGCCCGCCAAAGATCGAGGCTCCAGACGCTCCCTCGCGCGTGCCGCCTGAGGCAAGCGCGGCCGTTCCCGCGGAACCTCTGGCACAATGAACGCGCTCGCCAGACGCTCATTCCCTTCGCAGGCGGTGTGCGGCGTGCTGCTCGCCACCGCTGCGGCCGCGCTTTGCCTGCTCGCCGCGACGCCGGCTCGGGCGCAAACCATGAGCAACACCTTCGGCGGATTCTCCAAGAACTCGAATGAGCCGATCGACATCGAGTCTGACGTGCTCGTGGTGCACGACGCGCAGAAATACGCCACCTTCAAAGGCAATGTGAAAGCGGTGCAAGGCACCACCACGCTCCGCTCGCGCGAGCTCGACGTGCATTATGTGGGAAGCGGCAGCGATAGCCTGGCCAAGGGTCCCGACACCACAGGGTCAACCCCGGCCCCCACGACCGGGGCCGCCACCGGCGCCTCCGCCGGCACAGGGGATGCGAAACCGAGCGGCGTCGGTCTTGGCACCAACAACGGCACCCAGATCAGCAAGATCGAGGCGAGGGGAGAGGTCGTCATCACCAGCGACCAGGACCAGACCACCACGAGCGATTGGGCGCTTTACGATGTGCCGGCCCAGCTCGTGACCGTGGGCGGCAATGTGGTGTTAATGCAGGGTAAGAATGTGTTAAAGGGTGACCGGCTCGTAATCGATCTGAAGACCGGTGAAAGCCGGTTCGAGAACAGGGGTAATACCGCCGCCGGAGGCCGTATCCGCGCTTTGTTCATGCCGAAGGAAGCCAAGCCAGGAGATGACAGCTCCAAGGGCGACACATCGAGCGGTGGCAAATCTGCGGAAAAGTCCGCCGACACAGGCGCCGGAGGCAAAAAGGCCGCCGCTCCCGCCACTCCGGCTGCCGCTGCTGAGCCTGCCGCCGAAACGCCGATGCCGCTGCTTCCGGGCGCGCCGCGATAGGGCCGGAGCGGGTTTTCATCTGACTTTGGTGAGCGTGTGCCTCAGCTCAGGAGAGAAAGGGTAGTGGGCAAATTGCTATCGTTTCCAGGTCGCCGGGCGGTCGCCGCGCGTGGAGTTGCCCAACCCGAGGAGCATGTCTACGAGCACGACGCCGAGCCGAACCCTTACGCCGGCTGGCTGACCGTCCATTCCGTGGTCAAGGCCTTCAAGAAGCGCACCGTGGTCCGCGGCGTGAGCCTCGAGGTCGCCCGCGGCGAGGCGGTCGGACTGTTGGGGCCGAACGGCGCCGGCAAGACCACCGTGTTCTACATGATCACCGGGCTGATCCCCGCCGACGAAGGCTCGATCCGCATCGACGGCCGCGACGTGACCAAGCTGCCGATGTATCGCCGCGCCAGACTCGGCATCGGCTATCTGCCGCAGGAGGCCTCCATCTTTCGCGGGCTCACCGTCGAGGAGAACATTCTCGCCGTGCTCGAGACGGTCGAGCCCGACAAGGCCGAGCGTCAGCTGCAGCTCGATGCCCTGCTCGAAGAGTTCCGCATCACGCGGCTGAGGACCTCGCCCGCCATCCGCCTCTCCGGCGGCGAGCGGCGCCGTGTTGAAATTGCCCGGGCGCTCGCCAGCCGCCCGTCGTTCATGCTGCTCGACGAACCCTTCGCCGGCATCGACCCGATCGCGGTCAATGACATTCGCGCGCTTGTGCGTCATCTCACCCAGCGAGGCATCGGCGTTCTCATCACCGACCACAATGTTCGGGAGACGCTCGATCTCGTAGGCCGAGCCTACATCATCCATGACGGCATGGTGCTGACCCACGGCACCGCCAACGACATCATCAACAACGAGGACGTGCGGCGCGTCTACCTCGGCGATCAGTTCAGGATTTAGGGCGATCCGTCTGGGCTGCCCGCCTGGGAGTGAGTATGGCCTTCACCGCAAAGCTTGAGCTGAGGCAAAGCCACAGTCTGGTGATGACGCCGCAACTGCAGCAGGCGATCAAGCTGCTGCAGCTCTCCAACATGGAGCTGACCGCGTTCGTCGAGGCCGAGCTTGAGCGCAACCCGCTGCTCGAACGCGAGGAAACCGACGACGCCGGAGCCGCCGCGCAAGGCGAGGCCGCGGAGGCTGTGAGCCTCTTCGCCGAAGCCAAGCAGGAAGCGAACGGCCACGCCGGAGACTTTTCCGACGCGGGCGAAGGCGAGACCCCCGGCAGCGAGGAGGGCGAATGGCTCGACCTTCAGGCCGACGACCGTGACGGGCGAGGAGAGGATCTCGATGCCGAGCCGCAGGACGCCTTTTCCGACGGCGAAGGTTACAACGCCGGCGCGCTGAAGGAGTCGAGCTGGGCTTCGCTCAGCCAGGGCCCGCGCCTCGACGGCGACGACGCGCCAAACCTCGAAGCCTATGTCGCCGAGGAGCGGACGCTGAAGGATCACCTGTCCGATCAGCTTGCGCTCGTCTTCGCCGACCCGGCCCGCCGGCTGATCGGCCATCATCTCATCGACATGACCGATGAGGCCGGATACTTGCAGGGCGATCTTGCCGCCCTTGGCGAGCTGCTCGGCGCCCCGCTCGATCTCATCGAGGAAACCTTGAGGGTGATGCAGGGCTTCGAGCCTTGCGGCGTGTTCGCCCGCGACTTGCGCGAATGCCTCAAGCTGCAGCTGAAGGAGCTGGACCGCTGCGACCCGGCCATGGCGGGGCTGATCGAGCATCTCGACCTGCTTGCCGTGCACGACCTCCCTGCGCTGAAGCGCGCCTGCCGCGTCTCCGACGAGGACCTCTGCGACATGATCCAGGAGGTGAAGCGGCTAAACCCCAAGCCTGGGCTCAAATATGGGTCTAGCCCGTCGCAGCCGATCGTGCCCGACGTCTTGGTGCGTCCTCTTCCCGATGGAAGCTGGCATGTCGAGCTGAACAGCGAGACGCTGCCGCGCGTTTTGGTGAACCAGGCCTATTACGCCTGTGTGTGCAAATCGGCGACCAGCAAGCACGACAAGAGCTACCTGGTCGATTGCCTGCAGACCGCCAATTGGCTGGTGAAGAGCCTCGACCAGCGCGCCCGCACCATCCTGAAAGTGGCGCAGGAGATCGTGCGCCAGCAGGACGCCTTCCTGACCTATGGGGTGCGCCACTTGCGGCCGCTGAACCTGCGGACCGTGGCCGATGCGATCTCAATGCACGAATCGACGGTGAGCCGCGTCACCGCTAACAAGTACATGGCCACCAATCGCGGCCTGTTCGAGCTGAAATATTTCTTCACCTCGGCGATTGCCGCGGCCGGCGAAGGCGATGCCCACTCTTCGGAAGCCGTTCGCCACCGCATCAAGGAGATGATCGAGGCCGAGCCCGCAAGCGACGTGCTGTCCGACGACAAGATCGTCGAACGCTTGAAGCTTGACGGAGTCGACATCGCACGGCGCACGGTTGCCAAATATCGCGAAGCCTTGCGCATTCCCTCCTCGGTGCAGCGCCGCCGGCAGAAGCGAATCGCCGCCGGCACGAGCGCCTGACTTAAAGCCGCCAAAGGCGAATTTCACAGCAACATGAGCCTTGAGTTGCGCGGAATTTGACACCATATGGGCAGCGGTCTAGCTTCCGTCCTGCGGGGTGGGAGGCCAAGCCAAACGTAACCAAGTGCTGGGATCGGCATCCGCCCCACATGCGGCACCGTCATGCGTCCCGGGGGAAAATTGGTTTGTCGGCACTTCCGCGGGCAATGACGATACAGGTCACCGGAAAAAATCTAGACGTTGGTGAGGCGCTACGCGGATATGTCCAGGAGCGCGTTTCGCAGACCGTCGAGAAATATATCGGGCGGACGCCGTCCGGACACGTGCGCGTAGAGAAGGAACACGGAGAGTTTCGCACCGACTGCACGATCCATTTGTGGCAAGGCATGAGTCTTGAAGCCCATGGCGTTGCGGCCGATGCCTATCAGAGCGCTGATCTCGCTTGCGAGCGGCTGGAGAAGCGGGTTCGGCGTTACAAGCGAAGGGTCAAAAAGCATGGGGGACATTCCGCCCGCAAGGAGACCCCGGCGGCGTCCTACGTGCTGCAATCGCGGCAGGACGGGCAGGAGGAGAGCGATGAGGACAACCCGATCATCATTGCCGAGGCCGAGACTGTCGTGCACGAAATGGCGGTCAGCGACGCAGTGATGCAGATGGATCTTTCCGATCAGTCATTCGTTTTATTTCGCAATGCGTCGAGTGGCGAAATCAACGTTGTATACCGCCGCGACGATGGCCATATCGGCTGGATCGATCCTGCGGTCAGACAGAAAACGCGGGCGCGGCGCTAGCGGCTCGTTCCGCTCTTGCGCATCATTCATCAGGCGGGTTGGCACATGCACCTAGCTGATCTCATCGGCCCCGAAGCAGTGATTGCTTCGCTCAAGGTCAAGAACAAGAAGCAGCTTCTCCAGGAGCTGTCGGCGCGCGCGGCGCGGCTCACAGGCTTGCAGGAGCGCTACATCTTCGACACGCTGTTGCAGCGCGAGCGGCTCGGCTCGACCGGGCTTGGCCAAGGCATTGCCATCCCGCACGGCAAGTTCGCTGGGCTGAAGCGCATCACCGGCATCTGCGCGCGGCTTGCCGAGCCGATCGATTTCGACGCCGTCGACGGCGCTCCGGTTGATATCGTGTTTCTATTGCTCGCCCCGGAAGGCGCCGGCGCCGATCATTTGAAGGCGCTCGCCCGCATCTCGCGGCTGTTGCGCGAGGGCCATGCCGTGGACAAGCTCAGAGCCTCGCGCGACGCCGCAGCGATCTATGCGGTGCTGACAGAGGGCGCTACGTCCCACGCCGCCTGAAGGACGGCGTCGAAAACCTCAATCCAATAGCCTTTGAAGGCGTCAGTGCACGCTCAACGGCACGAGGTCGTTCTCGATGGCGTTGGCGATCGCCGCGTTGCGGCTGTCGGTGAGTGCCAAAGGCGTGCCGTCGGCGCCGAGCACGGCGTAAAGATCGATGCCTTCGAGCTTGCCGCGCAAGGCCGGGAACAGCTTCTGGGCAAGGTCGAGATTGAGCTGCTTGATATAAGCCACCTCGCCGTCGCCGAGCTGCTCGAACGCCTTCCGGCTCATCGGGCCGGTAGCCTCACCGTCTAATTTTGCGTCTTCGTTCATTCTTGACCTACTCCGCATCTGAAACTCTGGCCGCCTTTGGCGGCAACGCCTCGCGCCTCTTGCCGGCAACCTCGCCACCGATGATCCGCACCGTCCTGACCGTCACGTCCTTCATCGGGCGCTCGAGCTCGATGGCGAGCAGCCCGTCGTGCAGTTCGGCCTTGCGCACCTCGACACCGTCGGCGAGCCCGAAGCTCCGCTTGAACCTGCGCGCCGCGATGCCCCGGTAGATGTAGTCTCGCGACCGCTCATCCGCCTGCTTGCCGCGTACGATCAGCTCGCCGCCCTCGATGGTGACGGCAAGCTCATCGACGCTGAAGCCCGCGACGGCAAGCGTAATGCGAAGTCCGCTTGGGCTTTCGTCCTCCCCGGTCAACAGCTCGATATTGTAGGGAGGGTAGCCGGCCTCCGGTGTTCTGACGAGCCGGGGAAGCCCACGGCCAGGCTCGGCACCGAGCCAAATCTCCCCCTCAAGGAATGTCATGCGCGACATTCTGCCAAGCCCTTCCAGTGCAAGCGGCTGCGACATGTCGTAGCGTCGTTGGGCCCTGTCGGCGCCCAGACATACTGAATGGCCAAGCCCGCCGCGGCGCTGAGCCATTGAACCGGCTGGGATATGGGGAAAATGGCCAGCGAATTCAAGAATCGGGGGGACGCCGGGCCGGTCACGAATGAGCGATTGGCTCCTGCTAAGGACGAAGGCCGCGACCTCCGGTTAATCCTTGACCTTCATCGGCAGCATCGGATGTTCTGACGTCATGGAATGGTATGTCGATTCGAGGTCTGGGGACGACGCCAATGACGGGCGCGGGCCGAAGACCCCCTTCAAGTCCGTCCAGCACGTGGTCCATGTGGCGAAGGCCGGCGACACCGTGCTCATCGCCCCTGCCACCTATGACCAGAACCTGCCGAAGCAGATCTCGGCCTTGCGTGCCGCCAATATCGCGGTCGCGGTGCTTGGGGGCCACTAGAGCCAGCACCGGCCTGCTTCCTCGTCTCGCCTTGATAGTAAATTCCTCCGCCCCCGGCCAAGCTTTGCTGGTTCCGATTTCGTAAACCGTGACGGAGCGATGTCGATTGCCTGTAACATATCGCGGGTATGGTTCTCCCCTCGTTGGAAAGGAGAAGCGCAAATTATTCACCGTCCTCACCACCGCAATCGTGCTCTTGGCCGGTTCAGCCCTTATGAAGGCCGAAGCAGCGCCAGTGCGGGGCTTGGGAGATCTGTCGCCGATCACCAAAGGCTATTCACCTGTTGAGACGGTCGGCTGTTGGTGCGGCCCCTATCGCTGCGCCTGCCGTCGCTATTATGGTCCTCGCTATTACGGCTATTACGGCTATCGGCCCTATCGCTACCGCTACTAACCGAATATCCAATCCAATCGCGGTCTGGAGCGATCGGCAGCCGAGCCGGTCGCTCCACCACCACGTGCGAGCATGAACCGGGCCTCGTTGCGTTAATTCTTGGGGAAATCTGGTGGAGCCAGGCGGGATCGAACCGCCGACCTCGTGAATGCCATTCACGCGCTCTCCCAACTGAGCTATGGCCCCGATCAGAAACCAAAAATCAGAAATCAGAAGCCAGAAATCGGGTGGCTGGCTCCGGCGCTTGAATTAGGTCGGTCTCAATCGGCGTTCAAGAGAAATGCGAAATGCACCCAGAAGCCGAAAACCGCCATTCTGGCTTCCGGCTTACGGCTAATAGCGCAGCCTAGCCCTCCTCCTTTTCGGGGCCGCCGACAATACCGGAGACATCGGCCTCCTCATCGCCCTCTGGCTCCTCCAGGAAGGTGTCGTCTTCGCCGGCAGCGGGAATTTCCGCCTCGTCCTCGCCGAGATCGACGATCTCCTCATCTTCGATCGCAGCCTCCTCCCCGGGCTCCTCGACCTCTTCGAGGCTGATCGTCTCGGGTTCGAGCGCAACGGCCTCGACCTCAGGCTCCACCTTTTCCCGCACCTCCGGCACCGGCGCCCGCTCCCCGCGCCGCGATGTCGGCTGTGTCACCTGATAGACGGCCTGGCAGGAGGGGCAAACGATCGGCGTCCGGCCCAAGTCGTAAAACCGCGCGCCGCAACTCTGGCAAACGCGCTTGATCCCTCTCGCGGGTTTCGACATTGACGTCCTCGATGCTTGATGTGCTTCGCCCCCCATTGCCACGCTTGTCTGGTGCTGTCAAAAGCTATCGAAAGCGCCCAAAGACTGAAAATCCAAGGTCCATGTCGCAGCCACTTTCCGCCGTTCCCACGCGGGCCCTTGCCGGCACGATCAGGGTTCCCGGCGACAAATCGATCTCCCATCGCGCCCTCATTCTGGGCGCGCTGGCCACTGGACGCACCCGCATCACCGGCCTGCTCGAGTCGGAGGATGTCTTGGCCACGGCAAGGGCGGTGGTGGCGCTCGGGGCCCAGATCCGCCACGTCAATGGGTCGGTGGAGGTGACCGGTCAAGGCGTCGGCGGCCTGCAGCCGCCGATCGACGATCTCGACTTCGGCAATTCCGGCACCGGCTCCCGGCTGATGCTCGGCGTGGTCGCCGGCCACGACATGGTGGCGCGCTTCACCGGCGATGCCTCGCTTTGCCGCCGTCCCATGGCGCGCGTGCTCAAGCCGCTGCAGCGCATGGGCCTTGCCGTCGGCGACGACACGCGAACCACTCTCCCGCTCACCATCAGGGGCACGCCTGATCTCGTCCCCATCGTCTACCAATCTCCGATCGCTTCGGCGCAAGTGAAGTCGGCGGTGCTGCTCGCAGGCCTGCATGCGCCGGGGCGGACCACGGTGATCGAGCCTATTCCCACCCGCGACCACACCGAGCGCATGCTCACTTATTTCGGCGCCGAGATCTCGGTGAAGGACGAGGACGACGGCCGCCGCGCCGTCACGGTCCGCGGCGACGCCGAGCTCAGCGGCGCCTCCATCGCCATTCCTGGTGACCCGAGCTCTGCCGCCTTCGCCATCGCCGCGGCGCTGATCTGCGAAGGTTCCGACATTGTGCTCGAAGGCGTGCTGATGAACCCGACGCGCGCAGGCTTCATCGAGACGGTGCGAGAAATGGGCGGAGACGTTGAGCTGCTCGACCTTCGCCTTGAAGGTGGCGAGCCGGCGGCCGATCTCCGCGTTCGGGCTGGCGCTCTCAGCGGTGTTGACGTGCCGCCTGGGCGCGCGCCGAGCATGATTGACGAATATCCGGTGCTCGCCGTGCTCGCAGCGTTTGCCGAGGGCGAGACTCGCTTGCGCGGTCTTGCCGAGCTTCGCGTGAAAGAGAGCGATCGGCTTGCCGCCAGCGCTGCCGGGCTCGTCGCTTGCGGCGTCGAGACGGCCATCGAGGGCGACGATCTCATCGTCATGGGCAAGGGGAGTGTGCCGGGCGGCGGCGTGGTGGAGACTCATATGGACCACCGCATCGCCATGGCCTTTCTCACCCTCGGCCTCGGCGCCGGGCAGCCGGTCACCGTCGACGATGTCGGCATGATCGCCACGAGCTTCCCGGCCTTCGTGCCGCTGATGACGAAACTCGGAGCCCAGTTCCGATGATCATCGCCATCGACGGGCCCGCGGCGTCCGGCAAGGGCACCATCGCCAAGCGCGTCGCCGCGCATTACGGCCTTGCCTATCTCGACACCGGCACGCTCTACCGCGCCGTGGCGCGCGACACCTTGGCGCGCAGCCGAGATCCGGCCGACGCCGACGAGGCGCTCAACAGCGCCAAGGCCCTTGATCCATCCACGCTCGGCGACCCAGGCCTCCGAAAACCTGGCCTCGCCGAAGCGGCTTCGCTCGTGGCCAAGCATCCGGAGGTGCGGGAAGAGCTGCTCGCCTATCAACGGAGCTTCGCCCGCGCCAAGTCAGGAGCGGTGCTCGACGGACGGGACATCGGCACGGTGATCTGCCCAGATGCCGACGTGAAACTATTTGTGACAGCGACCCCTGAGGAGCGCGCCAGGCGGCGCTATCTCGAGCTGAAACAGGCCGGAATCGAGGTAAGTGAAGCCGAAGTGCAGTGCGATATCCGCCGCCGCGACGAACGGGACAAGCACCGCGCCGCGGCGCCCTTGCGCCGGGCCCCTGACGCGCACTTGCTCGATACTACGAATTTCGATATAGACGCCGCGTTCAAGGCTGCCATCGACCTGATCGATGCTGCGCTTGCGCGTGCAGGGCACGCCGGTTGAGGCAGTACCCCTTTCGCACACCATTTCAGAAGTTTTCCGCGAAATTCTGGCGGTAGACCTCATGCGGTGACGGCAGCCGTGAACACGCTTGACCCCGCGCTCTCGCGATCACCATCGCCGGCAGTGGACGGGGAATCCGATTGGAAGGGACTAGAGAGTTTTTATGAACGAACCGCAAGCTAGCATCAGCCATCCGAGCCACGACGAGTTCGCGGCCCTGCTTGAAGAGTCGCTGACCACCACGGCGCTGCAGGAAGGCAACGTCGTCAAGGGCACCATCGTCGGGATCGAGAAGGACGTTGCGGTGATCGATGTCGGCCTCAAGACCGAGGGCCGCATTCCCCTGAAAGAATTTGGCATCTCCGGCCGCGCCGCCAACCTCTCCGTCGGCGACGAGGTCGACGTCTATCTTGAGCGCGTCGAGAACGCCATGGGCGAGGCCGTGCTGTCGCGCGAGAAGGCGCGGCGCGAGGAGAGCTGGACGCGGCTCGAGGAAAAATACAAAGCCGGCGAGCGCGTCGAAGGCGTGATCTTCAACCGCGTCAAAGGCGGCTTCACCGTCGATCTTGATGGTGCCGTGGCCTTCCTGCCTGGCAGCCAAGTCGACATCCGTCCGATCCGCGACGTCGGACCGCTGATGAACCAGCCGCAGCCCTTCCAGATCCTGAAGATGGATCGCCGCCGCGGCAACATCGTCGTGTCGCGCCGCTCAGTGTTGGAAGAGACGCGCGCCGAGAAACGCAGCGAGATCGTGGCGCGGCTGGAAGAGGGTCAGGTCATCGAGGGCGTGGTCAAGAACATCACCGACTACGGCGCCTTCATCGATCTCGGCGGCATCGACGGCCTGTTGCACGTCACCGACATGGCATGGAGGCGTGTCGCCCATCCGAGCGAGGTCGTGAATGTCGGCGACAGCGTCAAGGTGCAGATCATCCGCATCAATCCCGAGACCCAGCGCATCAGCCTCGGCATCAAGCAGCTCGAAGCCGATCCTTGGGAGGGCATCGCCGCCAAATATCCGGTCGGCTCGCGGCTCAAGGGCACCGTCACCAACATCACCGACTATGGCGCCTTCGTCGAGCTTGAGCCCGGCGTTGAGGGACTGATCCACGTGTCGGAGATGAGCTGGACCAAGAAGAACATCCATCCCGGCAAGATCATCTCGACGAGCCAGGAGGTCGAGGTGCAGGTACTCGAGGTGGATCCCGAGAAGCGCCGCATTTCGCTGGGGCTGAAGCAGACCCAGGAGAATCCCTGGGTCGCCTTTGCCGCCAATCACCCGCCCGGCACCAATATCGAGGGCCCGATCCGCAACATCACCGAGTTTGGTCTATTCATCGGGCTCGATGGCGGCATCGACGGCATGGTGCACCTATCGGATCTGGACTGGTCCAAGTCGGGGGAGGACGCCCTCAAGGACTACAACAAGGGCGACAACGTCAAAGCCGTGGTGCTCGAAGCCAACTCCGAGAAGGAGCGCATCAGCCTCGGCGTCAAGCAGCTCACCCCGGATCCGTTTGCTGCCGGCGCGCCGTCCGCCAAGCTCAAGAAGGGCATGCGCGTAACCTGCGAAGTCGTCGCGGTGAAGGACAGCGGGCTCGAGGTCAAGCTCGTCGACCACGACCTGACCAGCTTCGTCCGCCGCTCCGACCTCTCTCGCGACCGGTCCGAGCAACGGCCTGACCGCTTCGGCGTTGGCGAGAAGTTCGACGCCGTGGTGACCCAGGTCGATGCCAAGGCGCGCAAGGTCGGCGTCTCTATCAAGGCGCTCGAAATCGCCGAGGAGAAAGAGGCCGTCGCTCAATACGGCTCGACCGACTCCGGCGCCTCGCTCGGCGACATTCTCGGTGCCGCCTTGAGCAAGGCGAAGGAAGAGGATGGCGACGAGGCCGCCGAGAAGCCGGAGCGCAAGAGCAAGGCGAAGAGCGAGACTGCCAAGACCGAGGATTCGGCGGAGGCCGAGGAATAGTCTGCGGCGCGAGCCGTGCCCTGACTTCCGCCTCTCCAGGCTGTCGATCTTCTAGAGAGAAGAGACCGTGATCGAAGCCGAGACCGTGATCGAGCGCCGCTGTCTCAGGCGGCGGCTCACCGCTTGGCGGCTTGCCGCGGTCGTGCTCGCCGTCTTCGTCATCGCCCTGATCATGGCCGGCGACCAGCGCCTGGCCGGCACCGGCGGCTTCCTGCCGCATATCGCCCGCGTGTCGGTGAGCGGCCTCATCACCGACGATCAGAAGATGCTCGAGCTCCTCGACAAGGTTGGCAAGTCGAGCCAGGTGCGGGCCGTGATCCTCGACATCAACAGCCCCGGGGGCACCACCACCGGCGGCGAAGCCATGTACGACGCGATCCGCCGCCTCGCCGAGAAGAAGCCAGTGGTCGCGGTGTGCGGCACGCTCGCCACCTCGGCCGCCTATATCGTCGCGCTCGCCACCGACCGCATCTTCGTCTACGGCAACACCATCACCGGCTCGGTAGGCGTCATCTTCCAATGGGCCGACGTCTCCGAGCTCATGCGCACGCTCGGGGTGAAGGTCGAGGAGGTGAAAAGCGGGCCGTTGAAGGCGGTTCCCAATCCCTTCGAGCCGACCGACGAGAAGGGCAGGGCGCTCGCCGCGGAAATGGTGCAGGAGGCCAAGGTCTGGTTCGTCGATCTTGTCGGCAAGCGCCGCAATCTCGAGCCGGGGGCGGTGCCTGGCTTGACCGACGGCCGCGTCTATTCCGGCCGGCAGGCCTTGGCTCTCAAGCTCGTCGATGAGATCGGTGACGAACGGGCCGCCAAGAGGTGGCTGCAGAAGGAGCGCGACGTAACGCCGGGACTTTCCGTGGTCGAGTGGAAGCCGAAGTCCGAAAGCGGCGGCATTTGGGGCTGGCTGTTCGGCTCGATCGCGTCTTCTTTCGGCATTGCCGCTGACAACTTCGTGTCCCTATTCGGTCAAGTTTCGGAAGGACTTAGGCTTGACGGTCTAGTTTCGCTTTGGCACCCTGCTGGAAGCTAGCGGGGGCTGCTGCCGGGGAAGCCGGCAATGTGGGGCAATCATGATCAAGTCGGAATTGATTCAGCGCGTGGCTGCGGCTAACCCGCACCTGTTTCAGCGCGACGTCGAGCGCATCATCAACATCGTGCTCGATGAAATAACTGGCGCGCTGGCTCGTGGTGACCGGGTCGAGCTGCGCGGCTTCGGCGCTTTCACGGTGAAGCACCGCGCCGCCCGGCAGGGCCGCAATCCGCGCACCGGCGACACCGTCTTCGTCGAGGACAAGTTCGTGCCCTTCTTCAAGACCGGCAAGGAGCTGCGCGAGCGCCTGAACCGCGAGGATGGGGCGGCTTAAGGCCTCGTCCCGATGGAGCGGCCGTGATGCGTAAACTGGTCGCCGCCCTGATTCTTGTGCCGATCGGCGTGCTGCTCGTGGCGCTCGCCGTCGTCAACCGCAAGCCGGTCATGCTCGGCCTCAATCCGTTTGACGCCAATGCCGGCTTGGGCATCGAGGCCCCTCTGTTCGTGTTCCTGCTCGGTGCGTTTGCCCTTGGGCTCGTCATTGGCGGGTTCGCGAGCTGGCTCGGCCAGGGCAAGTGGCGAAAAATGGCACGCGTGGAAGCCCGCGAGGCCTCGACTTGGCGCCGCCAGGCCGACCGCCTCGAGAAGGAGTTGGAAGGCCTCGACGCCCGTCCCCGGCGCGCCCGCCTCGCCACCGACTGAGGGCCCTCCTGCCTGGGGGCGGTTTGTTGCACTGCGATAGACTTCGGCGCCCGAATTGCATAGGGTGGCGCCGCCCGGGCGCTTGTTAAGAGCCCGGCACCCCCAGCCATGGAAAGTCTGCCAGGTGCCGGTGAAGGTGAAAATTTGCGGCGTTCGCACGCGAGAGATCGTGGACACGGCAGTTGATGCCGGCGCCGACTATGTCGGCCTAGTGTTCTTCCCGAACAGCCCCCGTTATATCGCGCCCGACGCGGCCCGGCCTCTCGCCGAGACGGCCTCAGGCCGCATCGAGACGGTCGCGGTGCTCGTCGATCCGGACGATGCGCTGATCGAGGACATCCTCGCCACGGTCCGCCCCGGCCTGCTTCAGCTCCACGGCAGCGAGACCCCCGACCGGGTGGCGGCGGTCAAGGCGCGCTCAGGCTTGCGCGTGATCAAGGCCCTTGGCGTCGCCACCGCCGACGATGTGGCGAAAGCCGCTGCCTACCGGGGCATTGCCGATATGATCCTGTTCGACGCCAAAGCGCCTGCCGGCTCCAAACATCCCGGCGGTCATGGGCTCGCGTTCGACTGGCGCGCTCTCGGCGGTCCGTCGGTCGAGCGGCCCTTCGCGCTGTCTGGCGGGCTCGACCCTGACAATGTCTCGGAGGCGCTCGCCGTCACCGGAGCGTCGATGGTCGATGTATCCTCTGGCGTAGAGCGGGCTCCAGGCGAGAAGGACCCTGACCTTGTGCGCCGCTTCATCCAGGCCGCCAAGGCGCCAAGCCCGCTCAAGAAGGCTGTTGGCTCATGAGCGCTCCCCTCAAGCAGGCTCCGCCCAACTCCTACCGCACCGGGCCTGACGAGCGCGGACATTTCGGCCTCTATGGCGGCCGCTTCGTCGCCGAGACCCTGATGCCGCTGATCCTCGATTTGGAGCGGGCCTACAATGACGCCAAGGCCGACCCATCCTTCCTGGCCGAGATGGACCGCCATCTCGCGACCTATGTCGGCAGGCCGTCGCCGCTCTATTTTGCCGAGCGGCTCACGCAGCACTGCGGCGGCGCGAAAATCTATTTCAAGCGCGAGGAGCTCAATCACACCGGCGCGCACAAGGTGAACAACGTGCTCGGCCAGATCATGCTGGCCATGCGCATGGGCAAGACGCGCATCATCGCCGAGACCGGCGCCGGCATGCATGGCGTCGCCACCGCGACGTTGTGCGCGAAGTTCGGGCTGCCCTGCATCGTCTACATGGGCTCCGTCGACGTCGAGCGGCAGAAGCCGAACGTGCTCAGGATGAAGATCCTCGGGGCCGAGGTGCGCGCCGTCGAATTCTGGTTCCAAGACGCTCAAGGATGCGATGAACGAGGCATTGCGCGATTGGGTCGCCAATGTGCACGACACCTTCTATTGCATCGGCACGGTGGCCGGGCCGCACCCTTACCCGGCGATGGTGCGCGACTTCCAGTCGATCATCGGCCGCGAGACGCGCGAGCAGATGCTTGCGGCCGAGAACCGCCTGCCGGATTCGCTGATCGCCTGCATCGGCGGCGGCTCCAATGCCATGGGCCTGTTCCATCCGTTCCTCGACGAGCGCGGGATCGAGATCTACGGCGTGGAAGCTGCCGGCCTCGGCCTCGACAGCGGCAAGCACGCGGCCTCGATTGCCGGCGGCAGGCCCGGCGTGCTGCACGGCAACCGCACCTATCTGCTGATGGACGGCGACGGCCAGATCGAGGAAGCGCATTCGATCTCGGCCGGGCTCGATTATCCGGGCATCGGACCTGAGCATGCCTGGCTCAACGACATGGCTCGCGTGACCTTCCTCTCGGCGACCGACGACGAGGCGGTGGCCGCGTTCCAGCTCTGCAGCAAGCTCGAAGGCATCATCCCGGCGCTGGAGCCCGCGCACGCGCTCGCCCGCGTGCTCGACCTCGCGCCGCAGAAGCCGAAGGATCATTTGATGGTGGTCAATGTTTCCGGCCGCGGCGATAAGGACCTCGACTCCGTTGCAAGCTATCTGAGCGCCAAGACGCGAGGAGCGAGCTCGCGCCCAGGATCGTCAGCATGAGTTGGATCGAACCACGCTTCGCCGCGCTGAAGCGCGAAGGCCGCGCCGGGCTTGTGACCTTCATCACCGCCGGCGATCCCGATTACGCGACCTCTCTCAAGCTGCTGAAGGCCCTGCCGCAAGCCGGCGCCGATCTCATCGAGCTTGGCATGCCCTTCTCGGACCCCATGGCCGACGGGCCCGCGATCCAGGCCTCCTCGCAGCGCGCGCTTGCCGCGGGCCAGACCATGGTGAAGACCCTCAGCATGGTTAAGTCCTTCCGTGAAAACGACAATTCCATCCCCATCGTGTTAATGGGCTATTACAACCCCATATATATGTACGGCGTGGACCGGTTCCTGAAGGACGCGGTCGCCGCCGGAGTCGATGGTTTGATCGTGGTCGACATGCCGCCAGAGGAAGATGCCGAGCTTCGCCCGCCGGCAAGCGAGGCGGGGCTGAACTTCATTCGCCTGGCTACGCCAACGACCGACGCCAAGCGCCTGCCGGCTGTGCTCGCCAATACTTCGGGGTTCGTCTATTACGTGTCGATTGCCGGAATTACGGGCACGGCTGCGCCAAATCTTGCCGATGTCGGCGCCCACGTGGCCCGCATCAAGGCCGCAACCAAGCTCCCCATCGCCGTCGGCTTCGGCGTGAAGACCAAGGAGCAAGTGAGCGCCATCGCCAAGCTCGCCGAAGGCGTGGTGGTCGGCTCGGCGCTTGTGTCGGCGATCGCCCAAAGCCTCGATGCCGAAGGCAACGCGACGCCCGAAACCGGCCCCAAGGCTCTGGCTCTGGTGGAGCAGCTGGCTTCGGCGCTCCGCGAGCCGGCCGCCGCCGCCGCGCTTTAGGCATGATTTCGAGTTTAGGTTGAGTGTTGCTTTTGAACTTTTGGTAGTCCCGTGAACTGGATCAACAACGTCGTCAGGCCCAAGATCCGCAGCATCCTTCGCAAGAAGGAGATGCCGGACAATCTGTGGGTCAAATGCCCCGAAACGGGGCAGATGATCTATTACAAGGATCTCGAAGCCAACCAGTTCGTGGTTCCGGGCTCCAATTACCACATGCGCGTTTCGGCGGGGGCGCGGCTGAAAGGCCTGTTCGACGGCGGCGAATACGAGACCATCGCTCTTCCCGAGGTGCCGATCGACCCGCTCAAATTCCGCGACGAGCGGCGCTACACCGACCGCATCAAGGACGCTCGCAGCAAGACCGGCCTTGCCGACGCGCTCCTTGTTGGCGCCGGCAAGCTGCAAGGCGACAAGATCGTCGCCGCCGTGCAGGATTTCGATTTCATGGGCGGCTCGCTCGGCACCGCCGCCGGCGAAGCGGTAATTTCCGGCATGCGCACGGCGGTGAAGCGCCATAGCCCGTTCATTTTGTTTGCCGCTTCCGGCGGCGCGCGCATGCAGGAAGGCATCCTTTCGCTGATGCAGATGCCGCGCACCACCGTAGCGGTGCAGGAGCTGCGCGAGGCGAAGCTTCCTTATGTCGTGGTGCTGACCCATCCGACCACCGGCGGCGTCACCGCCTCTTACGCCATGCTCGGCGACATCCACATTGCCGAGCCTGGCGCGCTGATCGGCTTCGCCGGTCCTCGCGTCATCGAGCAGACCATCCGCGAGCAGCTGCCCAATGGTTTCCAGCGCGCCGAATATCTGCTCGACCACGGTATGGTCGACATGGTGGTGCATCGCCATCAGCTGCGCGACACGCTCGGCCGCATCTGCCGGCTGCTCACCCACACGAGGCCCGGGCGCGACATCGCCATTCCTGAGCACCTCGACGGCATGAACTCGCATCCGGCGCCGGCTACGACGCTGGCGAGGCTCGGCGGCAACGGCGAGATCGTGGATATCGAGGTCGAGGAGGACGACGACGACGATCATGTGAACGAGCCCTTCGGCACCCCTGCCGAACCCCGTCCGCCGCGAAACGTCTAAGGCCGATCTCCTTGACCAATTTGCCCCACAGCGACGAGGGCCGCATCCCACTGCCCTCGGTCTCGGGAAGCGTCACGCTGCTCGAGCGCCTCAAGGCTCTGCACCCGCAATCGATCGACCTGTCACTCGGGCGCATCGAGCGTCTGCTCGCGGCCCTTGACCATCCCGAGCGCCGCCTGCCTCCCGTGGTCCATGTCGCCGGCACCAACGGCAAGGGCTCGCTGATCGCCTTCGTCCGCGCCATCGCCGAGGCCTTGGGCAAGCGGGTGCACGTCTACACCTCTCCGCACCTCGTCAACTTCCACGAGCGCATTCTGCTTGCCGGGCCAGATGGAGGCGCGCCGATCACCGAGGACAGGCTGGTCGACTGCCTCGCCCGCGCCGAGGCCGCCAATTCAGGCGAGCTGATCACGCTCTTCGAGATCACCACGGCGGCGGCCTTTCTCGCCTTTGCCGAGTCACAAGCGGATTTGTTGCTGCTGGAAACCGGCCTTGGCGGCAGGCTCGATGCGACCAATGTCGTCGAGAAGCCGCTTGCCACCTCCATCACCCCCATCTCGATCGATCACGTTTCATTTCTGGGCAATACGCTTGCGGCGATCGCGGCCGAGAAGGCCGGCATTCTCAAGCCTGGCGTGCCATGCATTGTCGGCCGCCAGGAGGCCGAAGCGCTTCGGGTGATCGAAGCGCGGGCGGAAGAGATCGGCGCGCCGCTCCATGTGTTCGGGCGCGACTTCGACGTCTTCGATCAGCACCGCAGATTGATCTTCCAGACCGCGTCGCGGCTGATCGACCTTCCTCTGCCGCGCCTCAACGGGCGGCACCAGATCGACAATGCCGGCGCTGCTATCGCCACCGCCAGCGTCGCCTTCGGCGATGCGCTCACCATCGACTCGCTTGAGAGGGGACTGACCCATGCCGAATGGCCGGCGCGGCTTGAGCGCCTCGGCGAAGGCGCGCTCCACCAATATGTGGGCGAGGGGACCGAGATTTGGCTCGATGGCGGGCACAATGCAGCAGGCGGTCAAGCCATTGCCCATGCGCTCGCTGAGTTCGACGAGCGCGTGCCGCGCGCCGTTCATCTCATCTGGGGGATGATGGAGACGAAGGACGCCCACGCCTTCATCGCGCCATTCAGGGGCCTGGTCGAGCGCGTCTACACGGTGCCGATCCCAGAGGAGGCGAACGCCTTCTCGGCAGAAGCCTTGGCGGAGATTGCCGCGAGCGAAGGCTTCGACGTGACGCCGGCGAGCGGCGTGGCGCACGCGCTGATGCAGTCGCGCGCCGCGCTAGGGCGTCCGGGACGCGTGCTAATCTGCGGCTCGCTCTATTTAGCGGGCCACGTGCTCAAGCTGCATGGAAACTAGACGGCGGCGACGCCGATCGTCCCGCTGATCCAGTCGGCAAGCCGACCCTTGGGAAGCGCGCCAGTCTGCGTCGCGGCGAGTTGGCCGTCCTTGAAGATCATCAGCGTCGGGATCGCCCGCACATTGTAGCGCGACGGCGTGCGATGATTCTCGTCGATGTTGAGCTTGACGATCTTGACCTTGCCGTCGAGGTCCTTGGCGATCTCCTCGAGCGCCGGTGCGATCTGCCGGCAAGGACCGCACCATTCAGCCCAGAAGTCCACCACTACGGGGGTGGACGACTTCAATACGTCGGCCTCGAAGGTATCGTCGGAAACAGTTGCAGTTGCCATCTATTTCTCCTAGGTCGCCGGCGTTCGACCCCCAAAAGTGGCCGGTCTTGTGGTCTGAAACCGAACCTAGGTGCGCGCCCCGGCAACGTCAAGGCTGGGGCCTTTCTGCAACATGCGGCGTTCGGCCAAATCAAGCAGTGTTGATGGGATTTCCATAAGTTTGGGGCCGTCGGTCCAGAGGATCGCCGCCCGCAAGGCTCGCTCGGGAAACATCAGGCGAAGTGCTGCGCGATAGGCGGCAAGCTGCGCGATATAGCCCGGCGCCACCTCATCGGGGACGGAAGGCGGCGGCCGATTCGTTTTGTAGTCGAGCACGAGGAGCGCGTCGTCCAAGACTGCGAGGCGGTCGATCTGGCCCGAGATGTCGCCCTCGCCGAGCCTTGCCACGATGGGCACCTCGCTGAGGCTGCCGGGCGCAAAGAGCGGCGCGAAGCGCGCGTCCTGCACGATGGCGAGCGTCTCGCTCACGATCTCCTCCCGCATCTCCTCTGGCAGGTCGCGCCCGCGTGCGGCGACGAAATTTCGCGCCGCGCCCTCGCGATCGGCGGCTGCGACCTCCGGCAGATGCTGCAGCAGCGTGTGCACCAGCCGTCCGCGGGCGAAGCGCCGGTTGTCGGCGAGCGCCTTCGGTCCGAGCGGAGGCTGCTCGGGGTAAGGGGACGCGCTATCGCCGAGAAGTGCGCCAAGCCCTGACGGCGTCAGGATCGCGCGCGAGCGCTCCGCCGGCGCTTGCTGGGTTGCCCAGTCCGGCAGCTCCGCCGCCGCTGCCGCCGCCTCGGCCTCGCACGGCGCCTTCACCGGAGCGGTTTGCTTGCTGATGAGCCTCTGCACCGGCTCGCCGTCATAGCCTGCGCTCTCGGTGAGCAGGCCTTGCAGTCCCTGATCGACGAGCTCGTACCAGGACGCCTTCTCAGGCGTTTCCTTCTGGCTCCAGCCGCACACATAGAGCCGGTCGCGCGCTCTCGTCATGGCCACGTAGAGCAGCCGGTGATACTCCTCGAGCTCGGCCTTGCGCGCGAGGTTCTTGGCCTCCTCGATGTGCTCGAGCGCATTGCCGCCGGCAGGCCAGACGATATGGCCGACTTCCTCCGGCGGGACGCCATGCCGCGCGAGCAAATGGATGCTCGCGCCCTGGCGCCTCGGCAGCATGCAGGTGTCGGGCAGGAACACGATCGGTGCTTGCAGGCCCTTGGCGCCGTGCACCGTCATGATGCGGACCTCGTCGCGCTTCTGCTCCATGTCGCGCTTGATCTCGACGTCGGTCGAGCGCATGGCGTTGACGAAGCCTTGCAGCGACGGCGGGGCTTCCCTGTCGAACCCGAGCGCAAGGTCGAGGAACTCATCGAGAGACTCGGCTGCTTCAGGTCCAAGTCTGGTGAGCATGCGCTTCCGCATCGCCTGACCGTCCTCGCCGAGCAGCTCGAGGAAGAATTCGTAAGGCGGGGCGAGATCGACGCGCGAGAGCCAGCGCGACAGAGTTTCGGCGGCCTCCGTGAACCGCGCCTTCTCCTCGGCCTTGGCCTGCAGCGCGTTCCACAAGGAGCTACGCCGCTCGAAGGCGAGCTCGAACAGATCGTCGTCGTCGAGCCCGAAGAGCGGGCTCTTCAGCACCACGGCGAGCGAGAGATCGTCCTCAGGCATCAACAGGACATCGGCGAGCGCCATGAGATCCATCACCGCGATTTGTTGCAGGAGCTGCATGCGGTCGGCGCCGGCCACAGCGATCTTCTCGCGCTTCAAGGCGCGGATCATCGGCGCGGTGAACGGCTCGCGCCGCCGCACCAGGATCAGAATGTCGCCAGCCTTGATCTTGCGGCCTTCGGATTCAAGCTCCTCGTCCTTGTCGAGCCAAGCCTTGATCTGTCCGGCGATACGCTGGCACAGCACATCGACCGCATGCGGCGGCACCGCGTCCTCGTTCCAAGGCTCAAAAGCTTCGGCGGGTTCGATCTTCGTCTCGGCCACCACCGGCCAAAGCTCGACCAGTCCGGCCTGTCCGGTGCGGAAGGCGTGGTGCTCGATGATATCGCCGTCGTGCCAGATCACGCCCTCGGCGGCTGGGCGCTTGTTGAACACCGCATCGACCGCCTTGAGCACGGCCTCGGTCGAGCGGAAGGAAAGCGTGAGCGGCACGTCGTTCCAGGTCTGCTCGATCGCCATCGCCTTGGCGCGGAACCTGCGCCCGACCGTGCCGAAGCGAACGGGATCGGCGCCCTGGAAGCTGTAGATGGATTGCTTCTCGTCGCCCACGGCGAACAGGGTGCGAAGCGTGTCGCTTGCCCCTTCGCCCGCGAAGAACTCCTCGGCCAGGCGCTCGATGATCGACCATTGCTTGGGGTTGGTGTCCTGCGCCTCGTCCACGAGGATGTGGTCGACGCCGCCGTCGATCTTGAACAGCACCCAGGCCGCGGCGCCGGCGCGGGACAGGAGCACATTCGTCTTGAGGATCAGGTCGTCATAGTCGAGCACCGCCTCGCTCTGCTTGGCGCGGTCATATTCGGCTTGGATCGTATCGGCGAGCAGAAGCACCGCCGCGCTCGCCTCGGCGCAAGCAAGCTGCGCGCGTTGGGTCGCGAGCCTGTCGAAGCGGCCTTGGGCGATATCGAGAGCGGCGCAAAGCCGAGGCTCCGCCTGCCGCAACGTCTTGCTGCACACGGATCGGCGCGGCGTGTGCTTGTCTGTGAGAAAAATCGGCCTCAACGCGGCGACCCTTGCCCCGCCGCTCGCAGCCCTTGCAGCCTGCAAGCCGTCTCTCAGCTCTTGGTCCGTGCGGGACTCCGCCCCGTTGACTTCGAGCGCGGCGAGCAGCGCGTCGATGTCGCTGTTCGCGAGCACATCGGCAAGCTGCGTGGTCAGCTCAGCCTCGCTCACCTCCTCGTCAAGCCCGAACAGGCGCTTGAGGCAGCGCTCCTCGCACCTGGTCCAGTCTGGGTCACCCTCATGCAAGGCCATCATGCGGGCAAGGTCGCCGCGCCTGCCGAGCACCGTGTCGACGATCTTGCGGAAATAATCCTCGACCGTCACCGCCACGATCTTGGCAAGCGCCTGTCCCAGTGGGCCGTCGCGATCTGCTGCGGCACGCGCCATGACGGCATCGAACGCAGCGCCCTTGAGCCGCACCGCCTCAGCCTCATCAAGCACGGCGAAATGCGGCGTCACCTCGGCCTCGAGCGGGAAGCGCTGCAACAGCCGCTCGCAGAAGCCGTGGATGGTGTAGATCTTGAGGCCGCCTTTGGCTTCCAGCGTTTGCGCAAACAGCCGCCGCGCCGCCTTGGCCTCGGCATCGCCCGGCGCGCGGCCGAGAAGGCTCGCAAGCCTTTCACGCAATGTGCCGTCTTCCATTGTGGCCCACGCCGCCAGCTCCTTGAGCAGCCGGTTCTGCATCTCTGCCGCCGCCATCTTGGTGTAGGTCAAGCAGAGGATGCGCTGAGGCTCTGAACCGGCGAGCAGCAGGCGCAAGACGCGCCTGACCAGGACCTCGGTCTTGCCGGTGCCGGCATTGGCCGACACCCAGGCCGACGCCGACGGATCTGAGGCGCGCGCCTGGTTCGCGTCAGCGGCGTGGGGAAGCGGCTCCGGGCTCGCGCTCACCAGCTCTCCTCCTCGAGGCCGAGCGTCTCCCATTCGGCGAGGCGCGCGAGATGGGCGTAGTCGTCGTAGTCGTAGATGCGGTTGAAGGCTGTGCCAGGCCGGCGCTTGGCTTCATACGGCATGTCGGCGCGGTCGAAGCGCTCGATGAGCTTGATGAGATCGGCGAGCGCCTTCTCGGCAGGACCGGCCGGAGCCGCCTTTGCTGCCGGCTGCTCTTCACCGCCGTCGCCACGCCCAGACGCCCTGATGTAGTGCATGCCGCTCACCTCGCGCGCCCCGAGCGGGGCAAAACCGCCGCCCGAGGCAATCGCCGCCTCGAGAGGAAGCTGCGGCGCGAACAGCCCTTCCACCTGTTTGGCTGTGGGCACTCTTCCGGTCTTGTAGTCGTAGAGGACGACGCTGCCGTCCTCGCACAGATCGATGCGGTCGGCGCGAACGCTGAGGCGGAAGCCTCGTTCCACCGCGAGGTCAAGCTCACCGTCGACTTCCGCTGCGACCTTGACGACGCCGCTGCGCCGCGCCGGCTCGGTTTCGGCAAACCACTTGGCGAAGCGCGCGAAGCCAGGCCGCCAAAACGCCTCGACCCGCGGCGAGCCGCCAAGCGCGGTAAAGTGTCTGTCGGCGCTCGCGATCAGCTCGGCTTCGATGTCGTCAGGCAGGCTGTCTGGATGCCGAAGCGCAAATTCGTGCAAGGCGTGATGCACGATCTGGCCGCGCATGGCGTTGTCGGGAAGCTCGCCGAGCGGCTTCAGCGCCTCTAGCTTCAACACATAACGGGCGAAGATCTCATAAGGGTTGGCGATCCACTTCTCGATGCGCGTGACGCTGAGCTTGCGCGGCCTTGCCTCGACGGGAGGGCACGGCCTTGGCGGATCGACCGGCGCGAAGGTAGGCGCCGCGTCGCGGGCCCGCGCCCATTGGGCGAAGGGCTGCTTAGGCGCGATCCTTGGCGTGGCCTTCGCCGCCTCGACCAGGGCGTTGAGCCGTTGCAGCCAGCGCGACGGCACGGTCGGCACGCCGTCGACCTTGACGGCGCGGGAGAGGTAGAGCGTCGGCGCTCCGAGCGCTTGGGCGAAGTCGTGGGCTGAAAGGCCGATGCGCCGCTCCGGCGGCGGCAGCCCGAGCGCCTCAGCCATGGGCCGGCTGAGCCAGGGGCTCGCCTCCTGCGGCCGCGGCCAGACGCCCTCGTTGAGGCTGCCGAGGATGACCACGTCGGGCTGCTGCAGCCGCGCTTCGAGCGGTCCCCAGATGAAGAGCCTGGGATGCGCGGGCCGGCGCGGGCGGGCGACGCGGCCCGCGAGCAGGCTGCGATAGAAAGGCGCGTAGTCCACCGGTTTGAGCGCGACCCGTTTGCCCTCCGCCATCAACTCGGCGAGCAGCACCGACATCGCCTCGCCGGCCTCCCCTTGCCAAAGATGCGACGAGGAGCCGGTGCGGTCCTTCGCCAGTGCCTCCGCGGCGGCGCCATGGGCCTCGGCAAGACGCGAGGCGGCTTGGGGGGATGGGTCCTGAAACACCGCCGTCAGCGGTGCAAAGGCGCGCTTGAGGTCCTCGACGAGCCTCAGCGCCATCTCCTGCTCATGCTCGCTGACCGGCATGCGGCGGCGCTCTTCGCTTCGCGCGGCTTTCACCGCATCGGCGACGCCGTCGAGACCCTGGCCGATATAGATATCGCGGAAGGCAGCCCGTTCGAGCGCCCGCGCCGCCTTTCGAATGTCGCCGGGAGCGCGGCCGGCAAGCGTCAGCGGATGCTTGAGCAGAGCCATCAGCTCCGGCGCGGCGAAGCCGCTTTCCGCCAGCGCCGATCACCAGGTCGAGGAAGGCGCCCGGCAACGTGCGCGCGACCGGCACGCCTGCTGAATCGTCGATGGTGAGATCGTAGGATTTGAGCCGCGCCGCCACGCGCCGCGCAAGCGTCCGGTCAGGCGTGACCAGCGCCGCGGTCTTGCCCGGCGTCTCGATGGTCGAGCGGAGTATGAGCGCGATGGCTTCGGCCTCGTCATGCGCCGTCGGCGTTTCAAGCGTTTGCAGACCTGCAAGCGCGGTGGGGAGGCTTGCATCCTCCGTTTCGAGGAAGGTCTGCCAGCGATCCGTGTCGCCTGCCGGGCGCAGCACTTCGCTCACGAACTTGAGCCGCGCGCGCCGCTCGACATTGGGTTGGCTGCCCTGCACGTACCGGACATCGTCGCGCGTCGCGCCAAGCTTGTGCAACAGCTCGGCCATGCCGGTTTGCGGATGCTCCGGATGCTTCGCGAGGCTCGCCCAGCTTTCCTCGTCGAGCGACAGGTCGAGGCCGGGCAGCACCACGGCGCCGTTCGGCAGCGAGGCGATGACCTTGAGCAGCCGCGCCGTGGCCGGCACCGTTCCGGTCGATCCTGCCGCGATCACCGGCCCGGCCGGCGGGTTGGTCACGAGCCGCGCCGCCTCGAATTCCATCAGCCTATTCCGCCGCGCGGTAGGCGAGACGAGTCCGTTGTCGCGGAGATAGGCCGGCCAATGCTCGGTGACGATCTTGAGAAAGTCGACCGTCTTCGCCCAATGCTCGGCGTATTCCTCTGGCGCGAGATTTTCGAGAGCCGCAAGATCGACCTCCTCGCTCTCGATGAAGTCCATCAAGTTGCCGAGATCGGCGGCAAGGTATGAAGCCTGTGCCGGAGTGGCGACCTGCGGGCCGTAGCCGGCAAGATCGGTGAGGCCGCCTTCATGCAGCTTCCTGCTCCAGGCAAGCACGAGCCGCATCAGGGCAAGGCGCCGCTCGAGCGGGCCGATCGCCCGCGCCCCGCCGGCCCCTGCGAAGCCTTGATCGGGCGCGCCCTCGGCGCCGAAGATGATGGCGGCGTCCTCGTCGGGATCGCCGAGCGCGCGGATGGAGGGCAAGAGCGCCGCCCGTCCGCCTGAGGCATCGAGAAAGGCCTCGCGCAAGGCCCTGACGGCACGGCGCGTAGGCAGATAGATGACGGCGCGGGGCAGCGTCAGCGGATCGGGCTTGGCGCTCCCCGGCGCCGGCAGATCGCCGTTGAGCATGGCTCTGGCGAGCGTGGAGAGGAATGGCGCCGAGGGCGGGATGGTGTAGAGCCGCGGGCGCCTTTGCGCCGTATCAGGCACCTTCGTGCTCGAACCAGGTCTCGGCCTCGGCCAGCGCCTCTGGCGTGCCGACATGCATCCAGTGCCCGTCGAGCCGCATGCCGTAGAGGCGCCCCTTGGCGAGCGCTCGATCCCACAACAGGTTCAACGAGAATTTTCCGTCGGGCGCGTCGGCGAACAGCCTTGCATCGCAGAGCGACGCACCGGCAAAGGCAAAGGGCACGATCTGCCGCTCGCCTCTGCGCGTCAGCCGCCCGTCAGGCGCCATGGCGAAATCGCCCTTCCCGCCATAGCCGATGCTCGAGGCAAGCGGCGCGAGCAGCAGCAGGCAGTCCATGATGTCCGGATTCCACAATTTCAGCATGCGCGGCAGCGCCGGGCTTGCGCCCTCGCTCCACACCGTGTCGGCGTTGTGAATGAAGAAGGGGCCCGGCCCAAGCAAAGGCAGGGCGCGCTTCGCGCCTCCGCCAGTGTCGAGAAGCTGGTCGCGTTCGTCGGAGATCACAATCGCCGGCTTCATTCCCTGTCGGCGGGCAAGGCTCTCTTCGATCTGGTCCGGCAAATAGTGCACGTTGACGATCGCCGTCTCGACGCCGGCGCCGGCAAGCCGGTTGAGCACGTGGTCGATGAGCGGGCGCCCGGCAAGCGGCACGAGCGGCTTCGGCATGCGCAAGGTCAAGGGGCGCATGCGTTCGCCATAGCCGGCGGCAAGCACCATCGCCGTCTCAGCATGCGCCATGGATGCGGCCTTCACAGGATGAGCGGGGGAAGCTTGTGTAAAGGCGGCAGTTCGTCTGAGTACCAGTCGCGTAGCGACGCAAGCGCGGGGTGCGCGAGATTGCGCTCAAGATAGCGGGCGACCCGGGGGATGTGAGCGAGATAACCGCGCTTGCCGTCACGTTTCGCCAACCGCGCAAATATGCCGAGGATCTTCGAGTTGCGTTGGGCGCCGAGCGTTGCGTAGAGCACGCCGAACTGATCGCTCGAAAATTGCTGATCGCTCGCGCTTCGGGCGGCACAGTAGCGAGCCAACAGCTTGGCTTCAAGCGCTTCGGGCACATCGAGGCGGGCGTCCTGCAAAAGAGACACAAGATCGTAAGCGGCCGGGCCCTGGAGGGCGTCCTGGAAGTCGAGGATGCCGATCTGCTGAAGCCCGGCCCGCTCCGGCAGCCACATCAGGTTAGGCGAGTGATAATCTCGTAAGATCAATGTGTTATCGGCAGCTGCCGCCTGTTCGAGCAGGGGCCGCCAAAGGCCGACATAGGCATTGCGTACCTCTTCGAGGGTAGGCCGCCCATGCAGCGCCGGCCAGAACCAATCGGTGAGAAGCAAGGCCTCGGTGAGCAACGCTTCGGCGTCGTAAGGCGGCAGCCGGTAAGGCGCATGGCCCTCGATCGGCAGCAGCGGCGGCGTGCGCTCGCTCGCCATGGCGAGCAGCACATCAACGGCCGGCGCGTAGAGATCTTCCAGCTTCGTGCCGAGGGCGAGCTCGGCGCCGAACACCCTGTCGCCGAGGTCTTCGATCAGCAGAAAGCCCTGATCGAGATCGAAGGCGTAGATGGCCGGCGCGGAAAGACCGCGCCGCCTGAGCTCATGACCGACCGCGACGAAAGGCGTGACGTCCTCGGCGAGATGCACGAGAGCGCTATAGGGCTTGCCGTCGCGGATCGGCGGCCCGTCAGGCTGGCGCGGTGCGTTCATCAAAATGGCGCTGCGGTCCGGCAACACGAGACGCGCGTAAGCACGCGTCGAGGCATCGCCTTGCAGATATTCGGCGGCCGCCTCGGCGTAAGGCGTCGTATCGATGAAGTTGGAGAGCGCGCGCAGGCGCTCCAGCCGCGGGGTCCAGCTTCCATGTCCCGTGAGCACCACGCGCCGGCGATAAGGTTCGGCCGTCTCGTCCATGGCGATGTCGAGGCGATCCTTCGGAAGCCAGTCGCCCGCGTGCTCGGGCCATTCGACGATGGTCACCGAGCTTGGCAAGAGATCGTCAAGGCCGAGCTCGGCAAGCTCGCGCGGCTCGAGCCTGTAGAAGTCGCAATGATGCACAAGTGAAGCGCGGGCTCGCATATGCCTGCACCAGCGAGAAGGTCGGGCTCGGCACTTCGCCTTCGACGCCGAGGCGTGCGAGCAGAAAGCGGGCGAAGCTCGTCTTGCCGGCGCCGAGCGGTCCTGACACCGCGATCACGTCGCCGGGCTTGAGCACAAGAGCAAGCCGCTGGGCGAGACGGTCGAGCTCGACGAGGTCGACGCCGTCAAGGCTCCAATTTGCGCTCATCCGGCGCGGCTTGATCCGTAGCGGCGCGGCTCGGGCTCGGCGGCCTCTTGATGGGCGAGCGGCAGGCGCGCGCTAATCTTGGTGCCGTGTCCTGGCGTCGAGGTAAGCACGACTTCGCCCCCGTGCAGTTGGACCAGGCTCTTGACGATGGAGAGGCCGAGGCCGGCGCCGCGATGGCCGGATCCATTGGCGCGGCTTTCGAAGCGTTCGAACACCGAGGCCTGATACTCGTCCGGAATGCCGCAGCCTTCGTCCTCGACGGTGAAGGCAAGCTTGTCGTCTTCGTGGGCACAGGACAGCACGATTCTGCTCCCAGGGCTTGAGAAGCCGATGGCATTGGCAAGCAGATTATACAGGATCTGGGTCACACGAGGACCGTCGGCGACGAATTCATCGATGCCAGGCTCGATCCTGATATCAAGCTCGACGTGGTTCTGCTTCAGCCTTTCGCGAAGCCCCAGCACGGCGGCGTCGATCACGCCGCGCACTTTGACCGGGGCGAGCTTGAGCTCGAAGGTGCCGGCGTCGATGGTGGCGAGGTCGAGGATGTCGTCGATGATGGCGAGCAGCGTCTGGCCCGAAGTGCGGATGTCGCTGAGATATTCCCGCTGCTTTTCACCCATGGCGCCGGTCGACGGGCTCGCCAATAGCTCGGTGAAGCCGATGATGTTGGTGAGCGGCGTGCGCAGTTCGTAAGAGACGTGGCTGACGAAGGCGCTCTTGACCCGGCTCGCGGTCTCCAAAGCCTCGTTGCGCTCGATCAGCGCGCGCTCGACGCGCTTAGAGTCGGTGACGTCGCTATAGGTGATGAGCGTGCCGCCGTCCGGAAGCGGCAGGGCCGCAGCCGTGATGACCGTGCCGTCAGGCCGGTCGAACTGGTTCTCATAGGGACGCCGTTCGGAGAAGATGGCGGTGACCGCGGACTTGGTGCGCTCCCATTCCTGCGCGTCGTCGTAGAGCGGCCGGCAGGCGAAAATGATGTCGTCGATATGGGGCTCGCTGCCGAGCAGCGCCGGGCTCAAGCGCCAGAGCGCGGCGAAGGCGCGGTTGTGCAGGCGCAAGCGCCCGTTTGGAGCAAACACCGCCACGCCCTCGCGCAGAGTGTCGAGGGTCTCACGTTGCACATGGATCAACGCGTTGTAGCGGCTCTCGAGCGCAAGCCGCTCGGTAACGTTCTCATAGAGATAGGTGACGCCGCCTTCAGCCGCGCTGTCGGCAACGACATGCAGCGTGCGCCCATCCGGCAGGTGCCACTGATCCTCCCGCTGCGAGTTGGTGCCGTAGGCCGAGAGCCAGCCCTTTTTCCAGTCACGGTAGTCGGCCTTCTCGGGGAGGGCGCGGGATTGACGCAAGCGGTCGAGGATCTCGCCGTCGCGCGGGCGCGTGGCAAGCAGCTTGGGATCGAGCTGCCAGAGATCGACATAGGCCTGGTTGAAATGGGCAAGCCTCTGGTCGGCGTCGAACACGGCGAAGGCCGTGGCCAGGCGATCGAAGCTGCGGAAGCGCGTCTCGACCGAGGCCCTGCCCTTGGCGTCGCGCGGGTCGCCAGCCTTGGTCTGGGCATCGAGCAAAGCGCGCAGCGAGGCGACCTCGGTGTCGAGCTTCCGGTGCTGCTCGCCAAGGCCGGCAAGCTCGAGCCGCTGGCCGGCAACGTCGCGCACCTTCAGCATGATCATGCCGCCGGCGGCGCGGCCGTCGACCTCAACATGCCTCTGGCGCTCGGTCCGCAGCATGAGGTTGAAGGCCTCGCCGCGATCGGCCAAAGCCTGCATGGAATCGATGAGCTCGGCGGCAGACGCCTCGTCAAGCCACTCCTCGAAGCGGAGCAGGCGGTTTGGCTCCGGCGGCACGCCAAGCCCGTGCGGCAGGCTCGCGGCATGCACCCGCGGGCCGGCCTCAGCGGTCCAGGTCAACAGCACCTGCGGCTCGGCCGAAAGGATGGTCTCGAGCATGCTCTCGCTTGCCCGATAGCGCTCCGCCTCGAGGTTCGCCGCGTCGCGTGCCCTGAGCGCGGCTTGCGTCGCCCGTAAGCAGGCAATCGCGCTGCCGATCGAAAAGGCGATGATGCCGAGGGTGATGCCGAGCGTGAGCAGCATGCGGGTATCGTAGACCGCGCTCAATGGCACCAGCGGATCGGCCGCCTGGGCAGCCACCGGCAGGGCGATCACCACCGCCAAGCTCAAGCCAAGGCGCGCCAGCGTCCGCTTCAAAAGCGGTGCAGCCTCGCTCCTCGTGCGCATGGTCCCTCGTGCCCCCCACCCTTCGCCCATGGCCCCCGCGCTGCATTGTGCTTGAACGCTGCCACAGACTTGAGCGGGCGACGACGCGCGTGCCCCTGCGAGCCTTGAAGGCGAATCACCCTAGATTAAACACATCGGCAACTCTTGCCCACTGTGGCACGTATGTTCGGCGCCAACATTGCCAGGACGATGACAGTCCTGTGGCAGTGTGTTGGCCTGACGCGACTGGGGGCTAGTAGCGGTAATAGTCCGGCTTGTACGGTCCTTCCGCCGGCACGCCGATATAGTCGGCCTGCTCGTCGGTCAGTTTTGTGAGCTTGGCGCCGACCTTGCCGAGATGGAGCCGCGCCACCTTCTCGTCGAGCTGCTTCGGCAGCGTGTAGACCTCTTTCTTGTAAGTGCCCGGGTTGGTCCACAGCTCGATCTGGGCGAGCGTCTGGTTGGTGAAGGAGGCGCTCATCACGAAGCTCGGATGACCCATGGCGTTGCCGAGGTTCACGAGCCGCCCCTCGGACAAGAGAATGATGCGGTGGCCGTCGGGGAATTCGATCTCGTCGACCTGCGGCTTCACATTCTCCCATTTCATGTTGCGTAACGCCGCCACCTGAATCTCCGAATCGAAATGGCCGATATTGCAGACGATGGCGCGGTCCTTCATCGCCCGCATGTGGTCGATGGTGATCACGTCCTTGTTGCCGGTGGCGGTGACGAAGATGTCGGCGCGGGGGGAGGCGTCGTCCATGGTGGTGACCTCGTAGCCCTCCATCGCCGCCTGGAGCGCGCAGATCGGATCGACCTCGGCCACGAGCACGCGGCAGCCTGCGTTGCGCAGCGAGGCAGCCGAGCCCTTGCCGACATCGCCGAAGCCCGCGACCATGGCCACCTTGCCGGCCATCATCACGTCGGTGCCGCGGCGGATGCCGTCGACCAGGCTCTCGCGGCAGCCATAGAGGTTGTCGAATTTCGACTTGGTGACGCTGTCGTTGACGTTGATCGCCGGGAACAGCAGCGTGCCCTTCTTCTGCATCTCGTAAAGGCGATGCACGCCTGTGGTGGTCTCCTCGGTCACGCCGCGGACGTTCTTGGCGATCTCCGAATACCAGCCAGGCTTCGTCTTCAGCCGCTTCTTGATGGCGGCGAACAGCACCTCTTCCTCCTCGTTGGTCGCCTTGTCGAGGAAGGCGGTATCGCCCTTCTCGGCGCGAACCCCGAGATGGATGAGGAGCGTGGCGTCGCCGCCGTCGTCGAGGATCATGTTCGGCGTGCCGCCGTCGTCCCATTCGAAGATGGCGTGGGTGTACTCCCAATAGTCCTCGAGGCTCTCGCCCTTGAAGGCGAACACCGGAACGCCGGCGGCGGCGATGGCCGCGGCGGCGTGGTCTTGCGTCGAATAGATGTTGCAGGAGGCCCAGCGGATGTCGGCACCGAGCGCTTTCAGCGTCTCGATCAGCACCGCGGTCTGGATGGTCATGTGCAGCGAGCCCGCGATGCGCGCGCCTTTCAGCGACTTCTTCGCGGAGTATTCCTCGCGCACGGCCATGAGTCCCGGCATCTCGGTCTCGGCGATGTCGATTTCCTTGCGGCCCCAGGAGGCGAGGCCAATGTCCTTGACGTGGTAGTTCATGCCGTTACTGCTCCGCTCACCGACCTGATAAAGATATAAAGAACTCCTTATATCTTGCCTCGGAGCGCCGGTGTCAAGGTGCCTCCTCGGCCGGAACGCCTATTCTCCCTCTCCCAAGCCGGGCGGCGGAAAAGCGCCCGCGCCAACTCTCTCTCAAACCTCCCCCCTGCGGGGAGGTCCGACGACGCCCCTTGGCGGCGTCGGGGTGGGGGCCAATTTTCTGCGCCTTCGCCCCACCCGGCGATCTCGGCTAAAGCCGAGCTCGCCACCCTCCCCTCGCGGGGAGGGATAAGTGCAAGCCAAATCGTCCCGCCGCCCAGATGAGCGCGAAGCGATCCATCAATGCGCTATCGCTTCGCTACATGAGCGCGAAGCGAGGGATGCGGGGCGCCAAGCGGCCGCGTCCTATTTTTAGTGGGCAGCCTCTCGGCGCCCCGCTGCGGCGATATGTTGAGCCCCTTCCCCTCGCTTACCGCCTCTTCCGCGGGCAGCGTATGAGCTACCGGCAGAGATGGACCCGGGCTTTCCAACCCGGGCGGGGGGCAGACGAGCCCCTAAGGTGGTCCGTTACACCGGCCGCGAAACGCGAGACCACTCTTTCTCAGATGAGGCCGCAGGCCCGTTTCGCGGTTCTCCTCAGGCGCCGCACCCTTCCCCACCTGGCGGGACGGTCCTAGGTCACGCATCCCTCATGGGGCAGGGATGGAGTGAGTTTAGCACAGGCGTGAAGTCCCGAGGATAAGTGGTGAAAGGATCGATTGTCTCCTCGGCGGCGAGGCAAGCTCGTATTGGCCGTTTTGAGGGAAGTGGCTCGTTTTCCGGCCTTGCCAGGGTCGCCGGTCTCACCTTAAAGCAACCTACCGTTTACTTCTTGGCGCCATTAACTCAGTGGATCTTTTCCGGTCGAGAGCTTATCGCGTGGTCCAATATGATGGAATTATCGGTCTACGGCACATGGTCTGGCCTGCCCAACGAGATAGCGTCTGAGCTGTTTTCTAGCGCGACACTCTATCAACTTAAGGCCGGCGACACGCTTTTCCAGACCGGCGATAAAGGCGACGGATGCTATCGGCTCGACGTAGGCCTACTCAAGGTCAGTTTAATATCGCCGCAAGTCAAAGAGCGCATAATTGCGATTATAACGCCGGGTGTAGTCGTCGGCGATCTCGACGCATAGTGAAGGTGGTCAAAGTGCCCCTTTAGCCAATAGGCATCCACTTTTCGGACGGAACCAGACCTCCCACCCGGTCGGCTGAAAGTCCGCGAAGTGCCAAAAGCGGACATCTATCACTCGGTCGCACTGACGGCGCCGCGCAACGTCGAGCAGACAAATCGGAGCAGCCTGATTGAATTCGGTGTAGGGCGTTGAACGGGAACAATGAATTTCCGGGCCCAGATCAGTGCCGAACGACCCTGCGCGAAGCTTGCATGCGACCAGTCGCACTCGAGGGCGAGCGGCAGGCGTAGCAGGCGCCTACATTTTCTTTGCATCGCTCTATTTCGTGCAGAGCGTTGGCGATCCGACCTCCGGGCTCATTGCGCAACCTGTCCGCTCTCTCCTCAAGAGCTGGGGTGAATCGCCCGCCGCTCTCGGCGCTCTGATGGCGCTTCTCGCCGTACCCTGGACGATCAAGCCCATATTCGGCCTGTTGTCAGACTTCATTCCGCTGTTCGGGTCGCGACGCCGTAACTATCTGCTTCTAGCCAACGGTCTCGCGGCGTTGAGCTTGCTGCTGCTTGCATTCGTCCCGATCGAGCCCGGCAGCCTCTGGTTGCTGTTCGCCCTCCTGCTGCCAACGACGATGGCCATCGCCTTGGGCGATGTGATCGTCGATGCGCTGATGGTCGAGAAGGGGCAGCCGCTCGGACTGACCGGGCGCTTTCAATCCATCCAATGGGCGGCGGCGAACGTGGCTCTGCTGCTGACGGGAGTCCTTGGCGGCTACGTCGCCGAGGAGCGAGCCCAGTCGCTCGGCTTTGCTTTCTGCGGAGTGCTGTGGTTGTTCGCTTTCGCAGTGGCGTGGCGCTATTCGGGTGACCATGAAGACGTCCATCTCGATGCGGCGAGCTTGAGCGAGACCGGCGCAGCCCTGATGGGCGTGTTGCGCGATAAGCTTTTTCTCGCGGTCTGCGCACTGCTGACGCTGTGGAGCTTCAATCCGGTTTGGGGCTCGGTACTCTATGTCCACATGACCGAAGATCTGGGATTTTCCGAGCAGGACTTCGGTAATGTCACTTCGGCCTTTTTCCTTGGCTCATTGCTCGGCAGCGTCGGCTACGGCATCTACTGCCGATCGGTGCGGCTCTCGATGCTGCTGCATCTTTCGATCCTCGCGGCAATCGCATCCAACGCCGTCTACTGGCAGTTGGGCAGCTTGACCTCGGCGTACCTCGTCTCCGTGATCGCCGGAGCCGCCTATATGACTGGCACGCTCATTCAATTGGACTTGACCGCGCGCATCATACCGGCGAAGGCGGCGGCGACTGTGTTCGCGACCGTCATGGCGGTGACCAACTTTGCGGGGTCGGGGTCGGAAGCGTTCGGCGGATGGCTGTTCGAGGCCGCGAAAGCATCCTACGGGCGCGAGACCGCGTTCAGTCTCGTGGTCGCGGTGAGCGTCGCCGCGGCCGTGAGCTGCTGGTTGTTAGTCCCTTCGCTTCGCCGCGCCGCTCCTCAATGGTGGGATTAGGGACGCTGAAGTCACAAAATTCGATGCTGCGGCATGAAGATCGCGACGATCCGCGCGCAGTCACGCCAATGGCCACGGCTCAAGCGCGTCGGAGGGCGGGGGAAAGATCGGCTGTCGATTGGTGCAGGAACCGGTCGATGAAACGCGTGAGAGCGTTTCAATCGGTGAACTCGCGGTCACGCCCGGAGCTCGCGACGCCGCCGCCCTTGAGAACGATGAATTTGACGATCTGCTCCTGGAAGTAATCGTATTCGGTCAAGCGTAACGCACCCCCGAGAAGGAGGGTCATGCTTGGCCGCCAATCCGTGACCGAGACAAGGCGATCCACATATTTTTGCGCTTCGGTTTGTCCCTCCTCCAGTACCGCCGATAGGCTGACCGAAATGAAGGCTGACGGTTTGGCATTCAGCAGCTTGCGATGCGCGATCACGAAGGCCGTAATCGTCTCTTGGTGCTGCTGCTGGTGCACCGACGCGGCGATAATGAACGCGTGGAAGCTCTCCAAATCCGAATCGGATGCAAGCGCCGCGCTATTGCGCAGCGTTGCCTGGTACCCGCATTCGCGAATATAAGCTGCCGTCCATTCGGCTATTTTTCGCGTCTGCCCTTCGGTCGTTCCATAAACAACCAAGACGTTCAGCGGATGCATTCCCACAGGTGGTCTTCCTCATCCAGTCGGTCGATCTCCATCCCCATGAAGTCATTCCGCGAGACGACGCCCCAGATCCTTCCGCTCTCGACGATTGGGAGGTGACGAAAGCCGCGGTTGCTCATCTCCCGCAGCGCGTCGATGGCGCGGCTATCGGGAGTGAGGGTAACCGGGTTGGGCGTCATGGCATGCGCGAGGGTGGCGATCTCGGCATTCTTGCCTTCGGCAAGCGCACGCACCGCATCACGGCCGGTGAAGATACCGGTCAAGCGCTGCTGCTCGTCGACGACCAGCACCGAGCCGGAACGGCGCTCCCACATGCGGCAACAGGCTTGTTGTACCGTCTCGTGCTCAGCCAGCAGCAACGGGTTCTGGTCTTTGACAATATCGGCAAGCTTTCGGTTGGTCACTTCAGCGCGCTCCTTTGAGACGGGCTGACAAGAATTCCAGAATTGCCTAGCCCAGTGGGGGTTCACCGGCCTTGATCCGGGTCAATCTCAGCGGCCCTCGTTCCACACCTTCTGGCAGAGGTCGAGCCGCGCGTTAAGTGGGTCAGGCCCAACAACGGCGCCCCGAGTTGGTGAGCCGGCCGAATGCAGGTCGGCGATAAGTCACTCGGCGCCGAGCACGAGGGTCCAATAGGCTCGGCCGCTTTCATTCTTGGCCATGGCGACGCCGATCGCGGTCACCTCGGGCCGCAGCAGGTTCTCCCGGTGGCCCGAGCTTCCCTCCCAGCTGCGCATGGCGTCGCTGAAGGATTTCTGACCGGCGGCGACGTTCTCCGAGGCGAGCTTCGCATGAAAGCCGGCGCGCTCTGCGCGTTGCATCGGTTTTGATCCATCGGAGCCGTCGTGGCCGATGCGGCTCCGCCCCGCCTGGGCCTTGGATTGAACGGCAGCTGCTTGCGATAGACGCGCATCGAGGACGACCGGAGTCCGTCCATTCTTGGTGCGGAAGGCATTGATCTCCGCCAATGCCTTTTCCGGATCGAGCTTCTGCACGGGCTTCGCCGCATATTCGGGAGAAACAAAGGTGATGGAGCAGCCGCTGAACAGGCACGGCAGCGTCCATCCCGCGGCCGCCGGCGTCGCCAGCAGCACCAGCGTGGCTATGATGATGCACCGCTGTAACATCGTTCCCCCCGATGGGCCTGTTCAGCATAGCCAAGAATGCGGCGTCTCTGCGTTGATCGAACATGCGTTCGAGCTTGCGCAAAAGCTTCCATTTCCGCCCACCGGACGCCCGTTGCGGCTCCAAACTCATGCGCAACCCGCGCTATAGCGCAGCGCTATCGACATCAAAGCAAAGCGGCATTTCACCTCTAGGGTCCCCGGGCGAATACTCAGTCTCACGCTGTAGCCCGATCTCATCAGCCTGAAGGAGGATCCATGTTCACGCGAAGCATCTGGTGCGCCGCTCTGTTGGCATTCGCGCTCATGCTGCCGCCGTCGGCACCGGCCATGGCGGCCGGCGATGACGGTATCGTGCGCATCAAAAGTGCGTACTCCATGCCCGAGACGATCAAGCGCATCAAAAAGGACGTGGCCGACAAGGGAATCATGTTCTTCGACGAGATCGATCAGTCCAAGCTCGCCGCCGATGCCGGCGTCACCTTGCGTCCGTCGACGCTCATCGTGTTCGGCAACCCTCCGCTCGGAACGCTGTTCCTGACCTCCAATCCATCAGCTGGGCTCGATTGGCCGGTCCGCGTCTTGGTCTACCAGGATGAGAAGGGCGACGTTTGGGTCAACTATACGGATTTCATGTGGATCGCCCACCGGCACGGAATCATGGATCGCGACGACGCCTTCAAGAAGGCATCGGAGGTGATCACCTCGATTACATCGACCGTTCAGTAGCGATTTCACCCTGGCGCCCCACGTAACGGGAGTGTCGTCATGCAAGTCTCTCGTCTCTGCCTAGCCGCAAGTCTCCTCGCCATCGCATCGGCCTTTCCCGCCCTAGCCGCCGAGGATGTCGGCGCAGGCCAGGAAATCTATCAGGCACAATGCTCGGCCTGCCATTCCAACCAACCCGGCGTGAACGGCATCGGCCCTTCGCTTGCAGGGGTCGCCGGACGAAAAGCCGGATCGCTATCGGGCTTCCACTTCACTCCAGCGATCACCGGCTCCGGGCTGACCTGGGACGCCAAGACCTTCATCCAATTCCTGGCAGACCCGAGCAAGCTCGTGCCCGGCACGGCGATGACGGTGATGGTGCCCGATGAGACGGGCCGCGCCAATCTCTACGCCTATCTCGCGACGCTCAAAGACACGACCGCGGCGACGAAGCCGAGCGGGCCCGCGGTCGCCAAGATCACCGGTCCCACCCAGGACGAGCTCAACGGCGCCGAGTCGGCGACCGACACTTGGCTCTACGCTTCGCACGATTATGCCGGCTCCCGCTTCGTCGATCTCAAGGAGATCACGCCGGCCAACGCCAAAAACATGCGGCCAGTGTGCCTCTATCGCTCCGAGCAGCCAGCCTCCGTGCAGACGAGCCCGCTCGTCTATGGCGGGGTGATGTATCTCACCTTCGGGCGCGCCACCGTCGCCATCGACGCCAAGACCTGCCGCGAGCGCTGGACCTATATCTGGCAGCCGAAGGGACAGGAGATCTCGCCGGCCAATCGCGGCGCCGCGATCAAGGACGGCACGCTCGTGCGCGGCACGGCCGACGGCTACCTGCTCGCCCTCGACATGGCCGACGGCTCGCTTTTGTGGAGCCAGCCGATCGCGAGCGCGGCCGGCGGGCAATATCTGTCGATGCCGCCGCTCATCTTCGGCGACCTCATCATCGTCGGGCCTTCGGGCGCTGATTTCGGCGCCAAGAATTGGATCGGAGCCTTCAAGCTCGAGACCGGTGAGAAGGTGTGGAAGTTCAATCTCATTCCCGATCCCGGCGAGCCCGGCGCCGAACTCATGGAAGAATGCGGAATCGCTCAAGCATGGCGGCGGCAGCCTGTGGACGCCGCTCTCGCTCGACGCCAAAGCCGGCATCGTCTATCTGCCCGTCGGCAATCCCGCGCCGGACTTCTATGGCGAGCTTAGGCCTGGCGCCAATCTCTATACCGACTCGATCGTCGCGCTCGACGCCAAGACCGGCAAGCTCCTGTGGTACCGGCAGTTCATTCCCCACGACGTGCACGACGCCGATCTGAGCCAGGTGAGCCCTCTGTTCGAGACCACCGTCGGCGGCAAGAAGCGCAAGGTGATCAGCGTCGAGCGGCAAGGACGGGCTGCTCAGATTGCTCGACCGCGAGAGCCAGGAGCAATTCTACGAGGTGCCGATCACCACGCGCGAGAATGTCGACGCAGTACCGACGGTGGAGGGCGTGCATCGCTGCCCCGGTCTCCTCGGCGGCATGGAGTGGAACGGCCCTGCCTACGATCCTGCCAGCAACGCCCTGTTCGTGCCGGCGGTCGATTGGTGCGGCACCTTCAGCAAGGCGCCAAAGGACCCGCCGATCATGCAGGGCATGCATTATTACGGCGGCGCGGTCGCCTCTGATCCCGCGCGAAAAGTCGAGAGGCTGGCTGACCGCGTTCGACGCTTCGACCGGCAAGGAGCTTTGGAAATATGCCTCGCCAACACCGCTCGTCGCCGGCGTGACGGCAACCTCGGGTGGGGTTCTTTTTACCGGCGACCTCAACAACGACTTTCTCGCGCTCGATGCCAAGACCGGAGACGTGCTCTACCGCTTCAACACCGGCGGCAGCATCGGCGGCGGCGTGATCAGCTATGCGCTCGACGGCAAGCAATATGTCGCGGCGACGTCGGGGACCGTCTCGGCGTTCTTCGGCGGATCGGGCCTGCCGGCAGTCGTCGTCTTCGCCGAAGGTCCCCGCACTGTGCAGACAGCGCTGAAGCCTCTTGATCCGGACCAGGCGCCGGTTGCGGCAGTGGACCGTTTCAGCGAGAAGGCGGCTCATTTGCAGGTGCGCACGGCCGACAACAAAATTCCGGGCCCGAACGAGCCGGTCGATTTCGACACCGGCCCGTTCATCACGCAAGGGCTGTCGCCGACCACCGGCAAGCCCGTGCGCTATTACAATTTCGATGTGCAAGGCACGGCGTCGGCGCCGGTCTATGTGCTCTATCGCGAAGGCGAGGACAAGCCGGTGGACGGCCAGCTCGACATCATCGACACGCTGCCGGGCGAGAAGGGCTACAACGACTTCCGCCAGGTGTGGAGGGTGACGGTGCCGAAGGACTACGCTGCGAATTCGATTACCGACGCGGGCACGCTGCGCGACACGGGCTACCCGATGCAACAGACCGACACGCTGCGCAACATGCCTGTCGTGCCCGACAAGTCGAAAGCGAGCATGCGCCTGAACGGCGAAAGCGCCGGCCTGCAACGCGCCTGGTACCAAGGGAAAGTTGCGAAGTTCTTCAGCTTCGGTGAAGCGCCTTTGACCGCGGCAGGGGGCAATGTCCCGCTATCGCCGATCTACGTGACCTTCAACGTCAATCCAGGTCAACCGAACGGCGGCCCCGGTTCGGGATTCCACACCGAGCCCGAACTCCCCGCAAACGCATAACGTCCCGTTCACGCTGCCGGGCGACGCGGGATACTCCCCGCTGTGGCTGGTGTCGGTCTACGACAACGCCGATTTTCCGTCGGTGCGCGACCGGGCCACGGCGCTCAAGGCCAAGGTGCTTGGTCCCGGAGTGGCGACGGTCAATTGCCCGATCGTGTTCATCGAGCCTTGACCCAAACGATCGATGTCGGTCGAGCACGGCGGGTCTTTAGCCAAGCCTCTCAGGGCTTCCGGGATTTAGCGCGCCTCTTCGCTTTCCGCGGCGCCGAGCGTTTGGAAGCGACCGGTATCAGCCGCTGGGATCTGGCATCGACTTTCATAGCTTGCCCAGTGAACTCATCGGGTTTGACGTGGAGGACTTCCAGACGGTCCAATTTAATGCCGCGAAACTTGGCCGCGAACTCACCCGCTAGCTTTCTCGCGCGCGGTTCCAACTCGCCCGTGGGCGGCTCGGCGAATTCGCGTGCAAATTCTTTCGCCCGCGCTTCGAACTGTTCCTTAGTGGGCGCCTCAGCGCCCTCGAAGGTGATGGATTGGTGGATGTGGGCGATGGTTCCCGTCTTCTTGTCATAGACCACGCAGACTTGGTGATCCGTGATACGTTCCGCTTGCGCATCATTAAAGTGCATCGCGCCCTCCGACATCAGAAAATGAAGATGCTGAAGACGGCCTGGGCCGTCTGGTCCTGGCCGGTGGCGATACCGACCGTCAGGGTTCTTAGCCCCTTCCTGCCCAGTGCCGAGCGCCACTGCCACCACTGTCCGAACGATTCCTCGCCGGCCTGTGCCGATGATGCTCTGACAATTCCGGCGAACTGGGTTCCTCCGCCCGTTGTGCCTGTGAGAGCCGCAGTCACCATCATCTCCCCGGGCACCATATTGAAGTCGCTTGTGACGATCTGGCTACCGCTCTGCTGCCATTCGCGTGCCTTGATCCCGTTTACCGGCATGGTCTTCTCCTTTGAGAACTGCGTGCAGTCGCCGTTTCGCGCCAGCCACTTCGTCCAATCTTCCGACGGTCAATAATCGCACGCCACTCTAACTATGAATCATAAAGCGGCGCGGAACCTGCGCGCGGTGACATTTGTCACAGGAGGGGTAAGCCTCGTTCAGCCTGGACCCTCAAGGCGGGCTCGCATGAGCGCCTAGAGGACTCCAGCCATGATCAAGCCAACCAGGATGAACGAAAACAGGCAGAACAGCTTGAGCGCCACGACATCCGCTTCGCGCTTGGACCTCGGGCGGGCAGTCAAATGTCTTTGTAGTGTCGGGGCTATCGCCATGTTGTTCCCTCCCTTGGACGCGAGGTGTTGCGTGCGGTCCCCCAGCTGACGCCCACCATTCGGCCGCTCGAACTCAAACGAGATCATCGGCCTTTCGTTCCCAGGCCACGCAGAATTTCCAGGCGTAAATCTCGCATTTCAGTTTGATGCCGCCGGTCGCGGAACCCGACGCCCGGTCTGCAAGTTTGTAGACCGTTGCTTAGACGGGGGAAAAAAATGGACGTCATCCTGCTCATCGCATCGCTCGTGCTTCTGTTCGCCGGGCTGCCCACCTGGCCGTATAGCGCCTCGGGCAGGTCGTGGTTTCATGGTCCCTAGGCCTCCCGGGGTACTGGACTTGCCTAGTCCTCGATTCCAGGGAGACTCCACCATGCGATTTTCGCCGGGATTTCGCGCCGCTCTTGTCGCCTTGCTCGCTTTGACCGGTGCGGGCACCTCGTCCGCCGCCCACGCCGATTCCGGCAGCATTCAGCTTTGGGAGTTGAAGGGAGGTTGGATCATCGGCGCGTCCGGCGGCGGCGGTACGCTCATTTTCCACGGGCGGCGCTATCCCTTGTCGATTGGAGGCTTGAGCGCGGGGCTCGTCTTCGGCGCGTCGGAAACGAGGCTGTACGGCCGCGTGAGCAACATCCGCTACCCATCGGACGTCGCCGGCGTTTATGGCGGCGCGGGCGCCGGCGCCGCGCTGTTGGTCGGCGCGCGGGCGATCGTGCTGCGCAACGAAAAGGGCGCCGTGTTAACGCTGTCCGGCCGGCAGGTCGGTTTAATCGCCAATGCCGACCTCAGCGGCCTCGCAATCTCGCTGCGCTAACTGGCCCTAATTACATTTCAGCCAGCGCTCGTGTCTCCTCGTGGGGCAGGGATGGGGCGAGTTTGACGCAGGCTCGGAGCGCGGGGATATAGTGCTATAAGCCTTCCCGACATGAACCGGTCATCCCCCTAAACGCGGAATTAGCCTCACCATGCGACGCATGATTGTCACCCTGAGCATTGTGCTGGCCGCAATGGCGATCGGCGCCGGCGCGGCTTCGGCGGCCGAGAATTGCATGATCGGCGATGCTGCGCTGTGCGCGGCAAATCCCGATTGTCATTGGGACTTCCAGAGACGCGGTTGCGAACAGGGCCCCCCGCCGCACGAGGATGCTTGCGCCGCGCACGGAGGCAAGGACATCTGCAACGGCGACACCACGATTGGCTGCAAGTGGAACGCCGACAAGGAAAAATGCGAGTCGGCGCACTGATCTGCCGTCGCCGGCAACTCCTAGGTCACCGAAAGGGCGAAGCCCGCGCCTCGAAAGGACGGCCGGGCTCCTCTACCATGGTGCGCCTGAGCTCAGCGCGTGATGCGGCTGATCTTCGAGCCTTCAAGCGTCAGATTGTACATGAGGCCGGCCGGATCGAGGATGAAGCCGAGGACCGGGCTCGTCAGGTTCTCGGTGTCGATGGCGCCGCCGGCGCCGAGCGTCACGACGGCCACCGATCCGTCGACGCCGACCTTCCAGCCATAGGTGCCTTCGAAGCTTGCGAGCGCCCGCTCGGTCATGAACATGATGATGACGGTGCGGGTTTGCACGCCGAGCTGAAAACCGAACGAGCCTGAGATCAGATTGTAATATCCGCCTGGGCGGCCGCGGATGATGAGCAGCCCCTCGCCATATTCGCCGCCAAGTCCGATTCCCGCCTTGACCACCGACGGGAACACCAGGATTCCCGCGGCCTTTGAGGCGAGCTCGCGGGCGCCGACGATCTGGCTTTCAAAGCTCGTCAGCGCAGCATTGACGTCGGCATCGATCTCGGGGCCGGTCGCCGCTTCGCCGCGCGAAGGGCCTGCGACCATTGCCAGCATGCGATCAGGATCAAGGAGAGCGCTCGAAACGTCGTCATATGTCGGACCTCACCAGGTCGGGGCGCGAGGAAAGCAACGCGACAGAACGAGCCCTTCGGTTCAGGGCCGCCGAAGGCTAATCGGCGATCGGGCCGCTGGCAACCATGGCGGTGGCTTGCGTTAGAGCGCGGAAAAGCCCGCGCCTTGATTTGGCTCAGGCCGAGCCGGACGACTCAAATGCCTCAGGCCCGCCCAATTGCTCGCCTACCGAACCAACTTCGCGGTCGCGCGTTGGAACTTCGTGCGCATCCTCGGAATCGTAACGCGAACCCATGAACTCCGGCTTGGCGCTGCTTGAAGACGGCGTTCCGACCTTCGTCTTGGAGGAGGAACGGTTCAACCGTGAGAAGCACACACGCGGAAGTTCCCATTTCGCTCCCTTCCGAAATATAGGAACTGTGTTCCGCTGCCAGCTTGCTCGTTGGCGAGCTCCGGTCTTCCAGCTCGATCCGTGGATACGAAAACCGAGCCTCGGGCTGCTCAACGGCTTTCTTGACGAAGGAAGTCCCTCAACTTCGGAAATCACGTCTGCAAAGGGAGGCCGCGCGTAGCTCCGTGATTGGCCATAAACTAATATTGCGTGGGAACCAAGCCTTGGGTCACCTGCGTCTGCGACTTGAACGGCACTTACTGCCGCCGTCAATCAAGAGGGCGTAAACTCATGCCTAACAAGACCGCTTTTGTCACGGGCGGCACGGGCTTTATCGGTCTCAACCTCGTCGAGCACCTGACGCAAACGGGTTGGGAGGTGGTTGCGCTGCATCGACCGAACTCCAGGCTGACGTATCTGCAAAAATATCCCGTCCGCCTAGTCGAAGGGGCGATCGAGGACGCTGAGCCTCGCTCGACCGTGCTCATCCCCGAGAATGTCGATGCCGTGTTTCATGTCGCTGGCGACGTGAGCCTATGGTCGGGCCACAGACAGCGGCAATGGCGAACCAATGTCGAAGGCACGCGCAACATGGTGGCGGCGGCGCTCGCCAAGCGGAGCAAGAAATTCGTGCATACCTCGACGACCAGCGTCTACGGGATGCAAACGGAACCTTTCGACGAAACCGCGCCAAAGCTCGGCAAGGACAGCCTTCAATTACCAGCAGGTCAAAAGCCGCGGCAGAGGACGAGGTCGCACACGGGAATTGCTGCAGGGATTGGACGCCGTGTTGCTCGAACCCAGCCAATGTGATCGGCCGTTACGACTGGAGCACGTGGTCCAAGTTCATAAGGCTGGCGGCCAACCGGCAATTGTTTCGCATTCCGCCGGGGCGCGCCTGCTACGCCGATGTCGGATGCAGTGGTGCGCGCGCATATCGCGGCCGTCGAGAAGGGACGGACCGGGCGAGAACTATATTCTAGGCGGGAGCCGAGGCCTCCTATGCCGAGATCGTGCAGATGGTGGGCAGATTGCTCGGTCAGCCGACCAATACCGCGGTCGGCAGGGCGGCCGTGTTGCGGCTAGCGCTGGCCGCGTCTTGGAACGGATCTCGGCGATCACCGGGACGGAGCCACTTGATATCCGAGGAATCGGCGGCGATCGTGACGGCGAATATCGTGTGCCGCAGCGACAAGGCGATGCGCGAGCTCGGCTATCGGCCCGCGTCGGTCGAAACCATGCTCAAGGACTGCATCGATTGGATGGTCGCCGAAAACCTCATCACGCCTAAGGACGGCTCCCCGCTAGTTTCGTCCGGCTTCGCGACGGCGCCGGCACGCCGGGAAATGGAAAATCGGCTGAACATTCGGCTCATGACCCGATCGTACAGACGCGGCGGCATCAGCCGGCTCATACGAGCGCTGAAGCCGAGTCGCCCAGGGCAAATAGATGTAGGATCTGTCTTCGTTCGATGGCCGTCACGATCCGTCGCAGCGGCAGCCGAAGCCGTGAGTGCTTTCCCGCGCGACATATCTGCCCCCATCATGCCATTGATCTCATCGAGCAACGGGGTTTGCACATAGCCCGGGAACACCGTCGTGACGGCGATCCCCCTTTGCCTGAGCTCCGATCGAAGGCTTTCCAGATAGGCCGCCACCGCCGCCTTGCTCGCCGAATAGGCCGGTTCGAACGGGATCCCGCGCAAGCCTGCCATGCTCGAGATGCCGACGATGTGGCCGCTTCTCGCGCTCCAGCATCGTAGGGAAGAACGGCCTCCACGAGATAGACCATGCCGAGAAAATTGATGCGCACGATCTCCTCGAGCTTCAGGCGATCTTGAGATCGTCGACTGTCGAGGCGCGACAGACCCCAGCACACGGGATCAGAATATCGGCCGGTCCAAGTGCGGCGACAATCTGAAGAACGCATTCTGCACCTGCTCACGCTGGCGGACATCGGCTGCCGTCGCACAGTACGGCAGTGTATGATATGGCGAAAGATAGTAGTTCTCGCATCGACAGATCAATTTGGTTGACGAGAATAGAGCCGACGTAATTTGCTGATGGCGTGTGGTTTTTGTTATGATAATGATTTGTTTATGGGATTGTATATGGAATTTTTTTTAGATTGAGGGTAGTATGTTGTTGTGGTATTAGGGTAGGGAAGTTTTGGAGTGTGTAAGTTGGTTTTGGTTATTTTTTGAAAATTTTGAAGATCTAAGCCGCCCAAGCGGCGTGTTTCATCGCTGCTGAAACCTAGTCACTGATGGCGCGTTTGACGATGGACGTTTTCGCTCCGCTATCAACATCGGCCTCCAAGACCATGCGCATTCTCGGAATTGTAACGCGAACCCATGACTCTGGCTTGGCGCTGCTTGAAGTACGGCGTGCCCGACCTGATTTTGGAGGAGGAACGGTTCAACCGTGAGAAGCACACGAGGAAATTTCCCTTCCACTCGCTGAAGGCGGCCTTTGACGACCGAGGCTTAAGCCTTGCCGGCATCGATGTGATCACCACGCCATGGCACATGCGATCGCTGTGGCGGATGATGTTCGCTGCCGTTCGCGAGGGGTTTCCGGCGAGCCTCAATCTCGTCCCGCCGAGCGCCAGGCCGACCCAGTCGACGCTCATCGTCACGATGCCGAATGGCCTGCGGTGGGGCTTGCTGTGGCATTTCGGCGTCAAACAGAGGCTGCCGAAGATCGTGCAAGTGCGCCATCACGATGCGCACGCCGCCACCTTCTTCGTTTCTCCCTTCGAGGAAGCCACCATCCTGGTGATGGACGGTTACGGCGACGAGACGGCGCAATCGGCCTATACCGGCGCGGGAAATCGCGTTGAGCGTGTCGCGCAAAGTCACATCTTCGATTCCCTCGGCATGCTCTACACCGCCGTCACCGAGCATCTCGGGTTCAAATATTTCGAAGAAGGGACGGTGATGGCGCTCGCCGCGACCGGCGACAAAACCTACGCAAAAAAATTCCACGAGCTCGTTCGCTTAGCCCCGGACGGAGAATTCTCCATCAACCGCGACTTTATCGGTTACCACACGCACGGCCTCAACCGGCCCTTTACACAGCGATTTATCGAGGCCTTTGGTCCGCAACGCAGGAAGGACGAGCCGCTTGGCGACCGACATCGCGATCTCGCGTTCGCGCTCCAGCACACAGTTGAGGAAACCATCCTTCACGTCGTTCGCGCGCTGTCGAAACGGCACAAGAGTCGCAATCTCTGCTTGTTCGGCGGTGTCGCGCTGAACTGCGTGGCCAATGCTCGGGTCCTTCGCGACACGGACTATCACGCCGTTTGGGTGCCGCCTTGCGCCTCGGATTCCGGCGCGCCGCTCGGAAGCGCGCTGTGGCAGCATCACCAGACGCTGGGGAAGCCGCGAAGCTATCGGCTGACCCATGCCTTTCACGGGCTTGGCTACGGCGAAGCAGAAATCGCCGGCGTCTTCCGGCAGTCCGGCCTAGCGCATGAGCGATTGCCCAAGCCGGAACTGATCCAGCAGGTGGCGCGTGATCTTGCCGCGGGAAAGATCGTCGGCTGGTTCCAGGGCCGCTCCGAAGTCGGCCCCCGCGCCCTGGGGCATCGCTCGATCCTCGCCGACCCGCGGGACGCGGAAATGAAGGATCGCCTCAATTCTCGCGTCAAGCAGCGTGCCTGGTTTCGTCCATTTGCTCCGGCGATCCTGGAAGAGCGCATGAGCGAATTCTTTGAGATCGACCAGCTCGATCCTTTCATGACCATGGCGCCGAAGGTCCGCGCCGGCAAAGCACACCTCATTCCGGCTGCGGTCCATTTCGACGGAACGGCGCGCCTGCAAACTGTCGGCCGCAGCACGAACCCTCTCCTCCACGCGGTCATCGAGGAATTTGCCGGGCTCACCGGCGTGCCGGTGGTCCTGAACACCAGCTTCAACCTTCACGAGCCCATCGTCGAATCGCCGGCCGACGCCGTCTCCTGTTATTTGCGGACCCAAATGGATGTCCTGGTCATCGGCAATTTTTACAGCGCCCGCGAAGGGCGGCCGACGCAGGCGCGGCGGCGCGACGAGGAGCAGTCTCCCGCCACTTACGACATTGCCTCCGTGAAGTGACGTTCCGGGCTCGCCGAAGGCAGGAACTTCAATCGTCCTCGCCGAAGCCGGACTCGACGAGCGCGATCAGCGCCTCGATGGCAGCGCGCGCGTCTGCGCCCTCAGCCTCGATCAGGATCGAGTGGCCCTGGCCCGCGGCGAGCATCATCAGGCCCATGATCGAGGTGCCGCCGACGGTGTGGCCTTCCCGCGTCACGCGGATCTCGGCGTCGAAGCCTCCGGCGCAGCGCACGAATTGGGCCGAGGCGCGGGCGTGCAATCCCTTTTTGTTGGGGATCGTCACCTCGGCGAAGTAGAGGCCGTTTCCGGTCCCTCTCGCTTTGCTGCCGCGCTTGTTCGCCGAGACGTCCATCGTCATTGCACTTGAGTCGAAGACCCTCAATTGGCGGCGAGGATCTGGCTCGCCACGCTGATATATTTCCGTCCAGCTTCCTGCGCCTGATTGACCGCTTCCTCAAGTGCGCATTCGCCGCGGACGCTGGCGAGCTTGACCAGCATCGGCAGGTTGACGCCGGCGATCACCTCGACATTGGCCCGCTCCATGGCCGAGATGGCGAGATTGGACGGCGTGCCGCCGAACATGTCGGTGAGCACCACGACGCCGTGGCCAGTGTCGACTCTCGCGAGTGCTGCGAGCATGTCGGCGCGCCGCTCGTCGAGGTCGTCGTCAGGCCCGATGGAAATGGTCTCGAGCTGCTCTTGAGGCCCGACCACATGCTCGAGCGCCGCACGGAATTCATGGGCAAGCCTGCCATGTGTAACGATCACGACGCCGATCATGTTGCCCCGCAAAATTGGTCCGCCCGGTTAAAGGCCGCTATCTTTGTCGCGACCGGGGTCAGGCGCAAGCCCGAACCTATGCCTGTTGATGAGGCGATTGTGACACCGCCGAAAGAAGCGCCAATTTCAGCTTCAGCGCCGCGGAAAGCTCGAAAGGTGCAAGTTTTACAACTGGAAGCGCAACCCCTGCGAGGGTGATTCGCGCGGGCGGATCAGGCGGCATGCGAGGTACCTCTTCGGCCGAAACGAGATCGGCGACAAGGATAAGCCGCGCGTTCGGGCGATGCGGCAGGTCCAAAATGCCGAGCCCTCTCACCTCGATCTTGCCGGCGATGGTCTCCGGCGCCGAGGCGACAAGGCTGCCGTCGCCTTTCGCCTCAACCCACACTTGATCGTCGGCGACGAGCCGTGGTTGCAAGTCCTGCTCCGCCCCAAGCGCAAGAAAGCGGAGGGCGAGGTCAGACTTGCCGCTGCCTGAGCCCCCGCGCAACAAGGCCCCATGCGGGCCGAGCGCCACGCAGGTGCCATGCACGAGCTCGCGCCTGGCAGAAACCATCCTTACGCGGCGGGAAGGCGGATCACAAAGCGGGCGCCACCGCTCTTGTGTTCGGCGGCGCCGACGCTCCTGCCGCGCGCGCCGTCACCTTCATGGAGACGATTCTCAGCCCACAGACGCCCGCCATGGGCGACCACGATCTGCCGCGAAATGTTGAGGCCGAGCCCGGAATTCTGGCCGAAGCTCTCCTGCGGCCGGTCGGTATAGAAGCGCTCGAAAATCCGCTCCAAATTCTCCGGCGGAATGCCTGGGCCTTCGTCCTCGACCGCGATCTGAATCTCATTGCCAACGCGCTTCGCCTTGACCGACACGCGGCCGCCAGGCGGCGAGAAGGAGATGGCGTTGTCGAGCAGGTTGACGATCACCTGGCTCAAGCGGCTGTCATGGCCGATGCAGCGATAGGGACGGGCGCCGCTGCTATAGGCGACGTCGAGCACCACCTCGGGCGTATCGTCGCGATGGATATCGTTGAACAGCGACACGGTGGTGCGCAACAGGTCGGCCGTGTCCACGGGCTTTGCGTCCTCGCGGGCAAGCTCGGCGTCGAGCCTGGAAGCATCGGAAATGTCGCTGATCAGGCGGTCGAGGCGCCTCACGTCGTGCTGGATGATCTCCATCAGCCGCTCCTTGAAGTCGGGAGTCTTGACGAGCGGCAAGGTCTCGGTGGCGCTGCGCAAGGAGGTGAGCGGGTTCTTGAGCTCGTGCGCCACGTCGGCGGCGAAGCTCTCGATGGCATCGATCCGCTTGTAGAGCGCCTGGGTCATGTCGCGGAGCGCGCCGGAGAGGTGGCCGATCTCGTCGGTGCGGTCGGTGAAGTCCGGGATCTCGGCGCGCGCCTTGACGCTATGGCGCACGCGCTCGGCCGCCGAGGCAAGCCGCTGCACCGGGCCGGCAATGGTGTTGGCGAGGATCATCGACAGCACCACGGTTACGGCGGCCGCGAACAAGGACACGCGCACGATGCCCCAGCGCTCAGCGGCGACGATATTGTCGATGTCGCCGCCCCGCGTGGAAAGCAACAGCACGCCGAGCACGGCGCGCAAGCGCTGCACCGGCACCGCCACCGACACCACGAGCTCGCCCTTGTCGTTGACGCGCACGATCGGCACCGACGTGCCGGTCAACGCCGAGGCGACCTCAGGGTATGCCTTGCCGTTATCGCCGCCGATCTCGTTATAGAGCGGCAGATCGTATTGCCGCATGCGCGTCTTCACCGCCTGCCAGAAGGCGGTGAGGGCGTCGGGCTTCTCAGCGTCGGGCGGCGGCAGGTCGTAGCGGAGCACCTCTCCACGCGAATAGAAGGTGTCCGAATCGAGGATCAGGGCGCCGTCGCGGCCATAGATGCGGGCCCGGCTCCCGGTCGGCTTGACCAGGCGGCGCAGGATCGGAGCGGCGCGCTCAGGGTCGATAGTGAAGCCGAGGCTGTCGTCGTCGGCGCCGCTGCTCGCTTGTCCCGGCTCGCTCTCCAAGAGCTTTTCCGGATCGAGTTGCACCTGGTCGGTGTCGACCCCGGCGGACGCTGCGAGCGCTCCGGCGATGATCTCGCCTTGGGTGAGCAGGCTCTGCACTTTGGCGTCGATCAGGCCGGCGCGGAACTGATTGAGGTAGAGAATGCCGGAAACGAGGATCGCCAGCCCGATCAGATTGAGGATAACGATGCGGCGCGTGAGGCTGGAGAAGCCATGGCGGAAGGGCAGGCGCTGCCACAGCCAGCGCGCCCCCCTGCGCAGGCGGATGTAGCTTGCTTTCAGGCCGCGGCGCAGGCGCTCTCTAAACCTCGTCGCCTCGGCTTCCTGCCAGGACCTATCGGCCTCGGCGGTCATGGATCTCCTGACCCGCTACTCTTTGAAGCGATACCCCACACCGTAGAGGGTTTCGATCACGTCGAAGCTCGTATCTACGGCTTTGAACTTCTTGCGCAAGCGCTTGATGTGGCTGTCGATCGTTCGGTCGTCGACATAGACCTGATCATCATAGGCGGCATCCATCAGCGCGTCGCGGCTTTTCACCACGCCTGGCCTCGCGGCAAGCGCCTGCAGGATCAGGAACTCAGTGACGGTCAGCGTCACCGGGCGGTTGTCCCATACGCAAGTGTGCCGCTCCGGGTCCATCTTGAGCTTGCCGCGCTCGAGCACCTTGGACTTGTCCTCGACCGGCGCGGTGCCGTCGCGAGGCTGGGCCCGGCGCAGCACGGCCTTGACCCGCTCGACCAGAAGGCGCTGCGGAAAGGGTTTGCGGATGAAGTCGTCGGCGCCCATCTTGAGGCCGAACAGCTCGTCGATCTCCTCGTCCTTCGAGGTGAGGAAGATGACGGGAAGCTCGGTGCGCTGGCGGAGCCGACGCAAAAGCTCCATGCCGTCCATGCGCGGCATCTTGATGTCGAGGATGGCAAGGTCCGGCGGATTTTCCGAAAGGCCGTCAAGGGCGCTTGCGCCGTCGTTGTAGGTCTGGGTTTTGTAGCCTTCCGCCTCGAGCACCATGCGCAAGGAGGTCAGAATGTTACGATCGTCGTCGACAAGTGCGATGGTTGGCATTGAGATGGCACCTTGCAGTCAGGGAATCGGGGGGTTCAGGCTGACGCAAATTATGGCAGCATGGGGGCGCCTCGCGCAGCCCGTTAATAGTGCAATGCAGCAAATATCCTTATGGCGCAAGTAAATAAGACATGAACGAGATGCCCTCCAAGGCCGAATTGGCTGCAGATGCAAGGGGTTTGGTGCGCCGCGCCTTGAAGGCCTCGCTTGCCACCATTGCCTCCGGCAGCTCTTATCCTTACGCGTCTCTGATCACGACGGCGACCGAGGCCTCCGGCGCCCCGATTTTTCTGATCTCAGGGCTCGCCCAGCACACCAAAAATCTTGCAGAGGACCCGCGCGCCTCGATTCTGTTCGACGGCACCGGCGCCGCAGGCGATCCGCTGCAGGGCGCGCGCGTGACGCTTTGGGGCAGGGCCGAGAAGGTTGTGGACGAGGCGGTGCGGCGCAGGTTCCTCGCGAGGCACCCTGAGGCTGCGTTCTACGCCGACTTTCCCGACTTCGCCTTCTGGCGGCTTCGCGTGGAGGGCGCACACTATATCGGCGGCTTCGGCCGCATCGTCGATTTCGCGCCGGAGGAGCTTCTGGTCGACACCGAAGCCGCAGGCGATCTGCTCGCCGCGGAGCCCGACATCCTCGCCCATATGAACGCCGATCACGCCGACGCCATCCGCCTCTATGCCACGCGGCTCGCTGGTGGCCCGGAGGGACTTTGGCGGATGAGCGGCATCGATCCGGAGGGCTGCGATCTGATCTGGGAAGGCGATGCCCGCCGCATTCGCTTCGCTGACCCGATCGCCACGCCGGGCGAGGCGCGGGCCGAGCTGGTGCGGCTCGTCAACGCCGCCCGCGAGCCTGATTGAAACCTAGGTCCGCTTGCCTTGAAAGGTTTGCAAGATCGGGCTAGCAAGGGAAAGAAATTCACCCTACCGCCGCATCGCCCTAGCCAGAGGATCAAGCCCGCATGAGCGTTCAGTCGAAGATTGCGCCCGAAGGTGCGAAGACCACCAACCCCAAGGTTCTGGCCTTCGTCGAAGAGGCCAAGGCTCTGTTCAAGCCTGAGCAGGTGGTGTGGTGCGACGGCTCGAAGCAAGAATATCAACATCTCCTGAAGTCGCTGGTCGATGGCGGCACGGCCATGTGGCTCAACCCTGAGAAGCGTCCGAACTCGATCCTGGTGCGCTCGGACCCCGCGGACGTCGCGAGGGTCGAGGACCAGACCTATATCTGCTCGAAGTCGAAGGACGACGCGGGGCCCACCAACAATTGGTTCGACCCGGCCGAGATGAAAGCGACGCTGACCAAGCTCTATGATGGAGCGATGGCCGGCCGCACCATTTACGTGGTGCCTTATTCCATGGGCCCTGTCGGCTCCCCCATCGCCGGCATCGGCGTCATGGTGACCGACTCGGCTTACGCCGTCGCCAACATGCACATCATGACCCGCGTCGGCGACAAAGTCCTGAAGGCGCTTGGGCAAAGCGAGGACTTCGTGCGCGGCATGCACACGGTCGGCTATCCGCTGTCCACGCCTGCTACCGCCGACGTGCCGTGGCCGTGCAACAAGACGAAATACATCTCGCATTTCCCCGAGACGCGCGAGATCTGGTCGTACGGCTCCGGCTATGGCGGCAATGCGCTCCTCGGCAAGAAGTGCCATGCGCTGCGCATCGCTTCGGTGAAGGCCCGCGACGAGGGCTGGATGGCCGAGCACATGCTGATCCTCAAGCTCACCAACCCTGAAGGCAAATCGAAGTTCATCGCCGCCGCCTTCCCCTCTGCCTGCGGCAAGACCAACCTCGCCATGCTCAACCCGACCGTTCCAGGCTGGAAGGCCGAGACCATCGGCGACGACATCTGCTGGATGAAGTTCGGCGAGGACGGACGGCTCTACGCCATCAATCCCGAGACCGGCTTCTTCGGCGTGGCGCCAGGCACGTCCGATGAGTCGAACGTCAACGCCATGAAGACGCTCACCGCCAACTGCATCTACTCCAACGTGGCGCTGACCGACGACGGCGATGTGTGGTGGGAGCAGATGAGCGAGGCGCCTGAGCACACCGTCGACTGGATGCGCCGCTCCTGGACGCCAGCCTCGGGCCGCCCCGCCGCGCACCCCAATGCGCGCTTCACCGCGCCGGCAGCGCAGTGCCCGGTGATCGCGCCGGAATGGGAAGACCCCAAGGGCGTGCCGATCGACGCCATCCTGTTCGGCGGCCGCCGCGCCACCGTGGTGCCGCTCGTCACCGAAGCCACCGACTGGAAGCAGGGGACGTTCTTGGGCTCGATCATGGCCTCGGAGAAGACCGCGGCCGCCGCGGGCAAGATCGGCGACCTCCGCCGCGATCCCATGGCCATGCTTCCCTTCTGCGGCTACCACATGGGCGACTATTTCGCCCATTGGCTCAAGATGGGCGAGAAGGGCGGCGGCAAGATGCCGAAGATCTTCTACGTCAACTGGTTTCGCAAGAACGGCGACGGCGAGTTCATGTGGCCCGGCTACGCCGAGAACAGCCGCGTGTTGAAATGGATCTTCGAGCGCTGCGACGGCACGGCCAAGGCCGTCGATACGCCGATCGGAAAGCTGCCGGCAGAAGGCTCGATCGACGTCAACGGCGTCAAGGTTGCTCCCGCCGATATGAAGGAGCTGACGAGCGTCGACAAGGAAGGCTGGAAGGCCGAGCTCCCGATGATCAAGGAGCACTTCGCCAGCTTCGGCGCCAAGATGCCGCAAGCGCTGAAGGACGAGCTCGCTGCGCTCGAGAAGCGGCTCGGCTAGCAACATTGTAGGGTGGGCGACGGCATTCGCCGTTGCCCACGAGAAGCCCTGTGGTGGGCACGGCGCTTGGGCGCCTTTGCCCACCCTACAGCCCTTCATTGAAATGATGGCGGCAGGTCACGGCGAGGTCGATTCGCTGGTAAGAAAAATCCGCATCGTCTCGAAGTCGAACGTCACCGCGAAGGGCTTGAAGAAATCGTGGCCGACCATGCCTGCGAGGTGGAAGCCAAACGTATTTTCCCACGGGAACGGTCCATCGTAGACACCCGCAACATCGTCTTCCCGCATGTCTCCAAACGAAAGCTGGCGCACGGTGTAGGGCACGACTTTCAGCGTTCCGGCGGCCCCCGCACCTTCGGAAGCCTTGTCTTCCTCAAGCTTGATTCCCGCCGCCTTGATGACCGGCTCGGCGAGCTTTACGCCCGCACCCGCGAGCCCGGTGTCGACGAACAGGAGCGCAGGCGGCATCGTCTCCACGCGACCCCAGCCCACCATGAAGTGATCGCTCGCCATCCAGAACGGAACCGCGACGCTGTCCTCGGACGTCTCTGCTGTAAACGTCTTGAGGCTCTCCGCGTTTTTGCGGCGGAGGACGAGCTCGCCGCGCGGAAAATCGAGCGTCGTCAGGAAATGGTAGAAGAGAGTGGTGCCGATCACGCCGTCGATGCGCTTCACGCCAAGTCCGGCTGAGAGTTGGCGAAAGGGCAGCGTCATGACGGGGAGGTTCTGAACGGTCCAGTCGCCGAGCTTGAGCGATTCGATGCGCGACTGCCCGACCTTGGCCTGCTCGCCGCCCGCGAACGTGCCCTGCACGTCGCCGAATTGCGGAAGGCCGAGCTCCTTCGCGAAGTCGGTGTCGAGCCCGAGCTCAGAGCCTCCGGTATCGATGAAGAACGTGACCTCGTCGCCGCCGTTTACGCGCACGCTGACCACAGGCAGCGAAGCAGTGTTCAAGAATTTGATGCGCGTGGTTTGCCCGTCGCCGTGCACCTCATAGGGCGTCTGTCCCCTGAAACTCTCCAGCTTGGCGACATTCAAGGTCGGATATTGCTCGATGATCAGTCTGTTGCTGCCGACCTCGACGCCGCGGAGCGCAGCCGCCGCCTTTTGGAAGTCGTCGCGGCGATAGAACGTTTCGGCCAGCATGACCTTGGCATCGTCGTCGTCTGGATGCAGAGCGATGGCCGCTTCCAACCATCTCTGCGCGTCGTCGAGCCGATTGGCAAGCAAGGCAACCCGGCCGAGCTGAAGGATTGCCGAATAGTCCTTCGGATCTTGGGCGACGATTCGTGCGTAGATGTCGCCGGCCTCGGTAAACTTCCCAGCCTTGAAGAGCTGAGCGGCGGCTTCAGACTGGTTCGGCTCGGACGTCGCTCGTCCTGGGAAACAAGTCGCGGCAATCAGGACGAGCGCGATGCAGATGCTGTCATATTTCATTTTTGTTTCCGTAATGAGTTGCCGGGCGACGCGCGGACTGTATCAGAGATCGGGTCCCGCGAAAGCCGGACAGCGAGAGAGGCGGGGCGCCGCTCTTGCCGCATCGCGCGCTTCGCCTTAAGCCTCGCGCATGAGCAAGGACAAAGGCGTGGTTGCCGCGGGTCATGAGCTGACCGCCGCCGCCGCCGCGGAAATTCTACAAGATGGCGGCAACGCCTTTGATGCCTGCGTCGCCGGCCTGTTCATGACTTTCGTCGCGGAAGCGGTGTTTTCTTCGCCGGGCGGCGGCGGCTTCCTCATGTCGCGGCGGGCGGGAAGCGACAAGATCACGCTGTTCGATTTCTTCGCCGAGACGCCACGCAAGCGGCGCCCGGCGAGCGAGATCGACTTCTACCCGATCTATGCCGATTTCGGTCCGGCCAAGCAGGAGTTCCATATCGGCGCGGGCTCGAGCGCCACGCCTGGCGTGGTGCCAGGCCTCTTCGCCATGCATCAGGAACTGTGCCGGCTGCCGATGAAGCGCCTGGTCGAGCCCGCGGTGCGCGCGGCGCGCGCAGGCTTTCCCTTGACCGCATTCCAGGCCTATCTCCTCACCGTCATCGCGCCGATCCTCAAGGCGACGACGGGCGTGGCGAAGATTTTTGCGCCCGGGGGCACGCTGCTGAAAGCCGGCGAGACTTTCAGCAACCCCGATCTTGCCGAGTGCATCGAATGGCTCGCCGAGGATGGCGCGCGTCTCTTGGTGGACGGCGATGTCGGCCAGGCCATCGTCAAGCAGCAAAGCGACGGTGGCTACCTCACCTCTGCCGATCTTGCCGACTATCGCGTGGCGCGGCGGACGCCCATCCGGTGGCCGCATGACGGTGCGGTCGTCGCGTTCAACCCGCCGCCCGCGGCAAGCGGGGCGCTGATCGCCTTCGGCCTTGGGTTTATTCAGGCGCTCGCCGACGTCGGCCGGGCGCTTGACGCGACTGCGCTGAAGGAGGTGATGGAGGCCACCAACGAAGCGCGTGCCGCGCACGGCGAGGGGCTCGCTGCCAAGCTCGCCGATGGTGTGCTGGCGAAAAACATGCGCGAGGCCGCGCGGCACCCTTCCGCCCATCGCGGCACCACCCATGTCAGCGTCATCGACCGCGACGGCAATGCCGCTTCGGCGAGCCTCTCCAACGGCGAGGGCAACGGCTCGATCGTCGGCAAATTCGGCTTCATGCTGAACAACATGCTCGGCGAGGAGGATCTGTCGCCGGGGGGGTTGGGGAAATGGCGGCAAGGCGTCCGCCTCTCCTCGATGATGGCGCCGACCGTCATCTTGCAGTCCGACGGCACCGTGATTGCCCTCGGCAGCGGAGGATCGAACCGCATCCGCACCGCCATCCTGCAGGTCGCCGTCAATCTGCTCGACCGCGGCATGAGCCTGGAAGAGGCGGTGGAGGCGCCCCGGCTGCATGTCGAGCGGGACGGCAAACTCAGCTTCGAGCCGGGCCTGCCGGAGGCTGTAGAGACCGCCTTCCGCACGCTTGGCGAGAGAGCCCATGCGTGGCCCGCGGCGAACCTGTTCTTCGGCGGCGTGCACGCGGCGCGCCGCGTCGGCGACGGCGGCGTGGAGGGCGCAGGCGATCCGCGTCGCGGCGGCGTCGCAATTGTGGTGTGAGCTGCAAGAAATGTGGCGATGATCTGCCTATGTCGTAAACTGCAGATCGGACGTCGCTAATTGTCAACAAAGATACCTCGTCAGGCGCAACATTGATCAGGTGCCGACCGAAAGGCTAAGAGGCAAGCATGAAAACCGCCATCGCCATCAGTCACGTGTGCTTCGAGGATGCCGGCACTCTGGAAGACGCGATTACTGCGCGCGGGCTGTCGTTCCGTTACCTGCAAGCCGGCGTCGACGATCTGTCACCGGCCAAGGACGCCGATATTCTCGTGGTGCTCGGCGCGCCCATCGGCGTCTACGAGGTCGACCGCTACCCGTTCCTGAAAGAAGACTTCGCGGTGATCGAGGCGGCGCTCGCCCGCAGCAAACCGATCATCGGCATCTGCCTCGGCTCGCAGCTCCTCGCCGCCGTGCTCGGCGCCCGCGTCTACCCCAACCGCGAGAAGGAGATCGGCTGGGGCCTGCTGGGCTTGACGCCTGACGGGCGCAAATCGCCGCTCGCCGCGCTGTCGGAGAACAAGTTCAGGGTGCTGCACTGGCACGGCGATACCTTCGACCTGCCGCGCGGCGCGACCTGGCTCGCCGAGACCGCGGTCACTCCGCATCAGGCCTTCAGCACCAACAACGGCAAGGTGCTGGCGCTGCAATTCCACGTTGAGCAGCACACCAGAGGCATGGAGCGCTGGCTCGTCGGGCACACGCTCGAGCTCACCACCGCAGGCGTCGATGTTAACCAGCTCCGCGCCGATACGCAGCGCCTTGGTCCTGGCATGGAGAAGGCGAGCCGGACCATGTTCGACCTGTGGCTCGACCATGTCGGCGTCGCGCCCGCGCGGGCAACGGCGCCGGCGAAGTAGATTTCGCTCTAGGACAGAGGTGCTCCTAACCTCTCCCCACTGGGGAGACCGGGTGAGGGGGCTTTTTGACTCCGAGAGCTGGCTTCCCCTCACCCTTTCCGCCATGCGACTTGCGCATGCGCCGCTAGAGAGCGTCGCGCGCAAGATCGCGGCAAGCGCAGGGCTTAGCGCTACAACGGGTGCTGGTCGGTGGACTCCTTCGGCGCGTCGAAAGTTTCGCCCGGCGTCGTCGGCAGCTCAGTGTTGTCGGGCGCCTTAATGTCCTCGCCCTTGGCGTTCCACCAGGTGGAGCCGTAGCTCACCCCGCCGGTCTTCTTGACGAGATGGGTCTCTACCACCTCGCCGGGATAGTAGTTGACGGTCCACGGCCCGACGATGCCCTTGGGGACCGCCCGCCAGGTCACCAGGATCTCGTCGCCCTTCTTGGCGTCACCCTTCTTCACCTCGAGCAGCCTGAGCCTCGCGAGATAGACCGGCAGATCTTCTCCGGTCTTGTCGTCCTTGGTCACGACGGTGCAGCTCACCGACAGCACGCGGACGGTGGCGATGAGGTCGCTCTTGTCCGTCAGCTCCTGTTCGGACATCGGCGCCGGCAGCGCAAGCGCCGGCGTGGCGAGGACGGAGAGCAGCAAGAGAAGGGCGGGACGAAACATGGGAATTCCTCATGGCCGGGCAGGGGACGGGAACCACATGGTGGACGGACCGTTCATCCGGAGCAAACCCAAAATTGCTAGTCTGGCCCATGACAAAAAAGCCCCACAACGCGAGGAACGACCCATGGTGAACATCTACCTCTTCATCGAGCTGATCCGCGCCGCGAGCGCCCCCGACGTCGCCGACCGCATCAAGGGGCTCAGCCTCGCCAACTGCAAATTCGCCAATGTGGTGGTGCTGTCCTACGACAAGCTCGTGGCTCAGCTCGATTGCTCGACGCCAGAGGACGGGACCAGGGTGGTGCTGGAGGAATTGCCCAAGGTCGAGGGCGTGGCGCAGACCAACGTCATCGCCGTGGTGAAGCCGGTGCAACATTGATCGTAGGGTAGGCAACGGTTTCGCCGTTGCCCACGCGGACGGTGGGCACGCTTCGCTTTGCCCACGCTGCGCTTCAATCCCGGTCGACGAGGCCCTTCACGCCTTCATGCTTGGCGCAATGCACGCAGCAGAAGATCGTGTCGCCATGCTGCACGCCGTGGCCGACGATGCGCACGCCGCAATGGGGGCAGACCGGCGCGAGCGCGGCAAATGGCGCATTCGAATGAGTCGAAGGTGAGCGTGCGTCCGCCCATGGTGACCTCGAAGCTCTGGTCATAATTGTTGCCGCATTGCGCGCATTTACCCATGGGGTGTTCCTCCGGAATTTGTCGCCGTGTCCCACTCGTTCCGCGTTCTTGCGTCACGACACCTTTGCTAAGGCGTCGCGAGAATGGTCGCACCAATCGCGAACAATTTCATCTAGCGCAGCGAGTCCGACAGGAAGGCCCGCATGACCAACCACCTCCTGACCAGGCAAGAGAAGTCTAAATCGTTCGACGACTCGATTATCTGGATCAAAGACGTGAATTGCGGTTGTGTCGGCGCTCAACTCTTGCAAAAGACGCCGGACCAATCTGTCAAACTCAGGCAAGCTGTAACCAACAACGAGCCACAATCTCGCAAATTTTAAAGCCGTGGCAGCGTGCTTCCAAAACGGGTTCAAGAAAAGTCGGCAACGTTTTAGCCGTTACGGGCGCTACAATCGCTGCGTCTCCACGAATCGCCGGCCGACAGTCGTGGTAGCGGACTATGCTCGACCCTTTGCACGACCATTAGACGGAGCCATGCAACTTCAGGATTGGCACAGTGCCGCTAAGGCCGATCCGCTGAATGTGTGCATAGGAAGGATAGCCGCCTCCCGCCAGCTCTACGGGGCGGTCGCCATAGTGACATCCCGGCCGAAGAATGCGCGGACGAGGCCGATGCCGAACGCCGCGCTCGGGCAGAATGTCATAGTTCGTGGTCACCACAGCCACGCTACTTGTGCAAAAAAAAATCGTTCTCCAAAAGTCCTCGTGCATGGGGACCTGTGTGGTCCGGTCAATATTATGGCGGGTAATCGTCGGCTTCAGGCCGACATACTGCACTCGGCCCATCGCAAGTGCGACGACGAGACCCACGTACCACTGAGCATCCACCCAGTCTCGTCCACCTGCTTTCTGAAGGTACGCCAGGTATTCCTCCGGCGAGCCTCCGTTGCGGGAACTCCAACGCTCCCAGCCAGCAACCACGCGGTCGACTAACTTTCGCCGCGTAATCCGATCAACCAGCGGTCTCGAATCGAAAAGTTGAGATGCAAGGGGAACGCCTGCCGTCGCAGAAAAGCCGGCCCCGAGAAACACTGCAATTTGCGGGTTGATTGGTTTGTTGCCTTCAAGGAAGGCAGCTGACGCACCCATGTATTTGCTAGGTAGAGTCACGTGCACCAGTCCCTAATGCGCGGCCTCCCAGTTGTCGCCGGCGCGAGCATCGACCTTCAGCGGCACCTTCAGTTTGAGCACCGGCTCCGGCGCCTTCTCCATCACCGATTGCGCCACCTCCATGGTCTTGTCGACCTCATCCTCAGGCGCCTCGAACACGAGCTCGTCATGCACCTGCAGCAGCATGCGCGCGTTGAGGCCGGCTTCGGCGAGCGCCGGCACCATGCGGATCATGGCGCGGCGGATGATGTCGGCGGCGCTCCCTTGAATCGGCGCGTTGATGGCAGCGCGCTCGAAATTGCCGCGCAGTGACGGGTTCTTGGTGTTGATCTCGGGGTAGTGCACCTTCCGCCCGAACAGGGTCTTCACATAGCCCTGGCGGCGCGCCTCGGCCTTGGTCGCCTCCATGTAGTCGCGGATGCCGGGGAAGCGCTCGAAATAGGTTTTGATGTAGGCGCCGGCCTCGCTTCTGCCGATGCCGAGCTGGGCGGCGAGCCCCACCGAGGAGATGCCGTACACGATGCCGAAATTGATGGCCTTGGCGCGGCGCCTGATGGCCGGGTCCATGTTTTCGATCGGCACGCCGAACATCTCCGACGCCGTCATGGCGTGGATGTCGAGCCCGTCGGCGAAGGCCTGGCGCAGCGTCGGCGTGTCGGCCATGTGTGCGAGCACGCGAAGCTCGATCTGGCTGTAGTCGGCGCTGATCAGCCGCTTGCCCTTGTCGGACACGAAGGCCTTGCGGATGGCGCGGCCTTCACTGGTGCGCACCGGGATGTTCTGCAAATTCGGCTCGAGCGACGAGAGCCGCCCGGTAGTGGTGGCGGCGAGCGCGTAGGAGGTGTGCACGCGCCCGGTCTCGGGATGAATGTAGGTGGGAAGGGCGTCGGTATAGGTGCTCTTCAGCTTGGCGAGCAGGCGCCAGTCGAGGACTTTCCGCGGCAGATCGTGGCCCTCGGCGGCAAGCTCCTCGAGCGCGCTCGCGTCCGTGCTCCAGGCGCCGGTCTTGGTGCGCCGCCCGCCGGGCAGGCTCATCTTGTCGAACAGAATCTCGCCGAGCTGCTTCGGCGAGCCGATGTTGAAATCCTCGCCGGCAAGCTCCCTGATCTCGTCCTCGAGCCTGGCGAGGCTCTGGGCGAAGCTGCCGGAGAGGCTGGAGAGCGTCGCCCGCTCGACCCTGATGCCGGTCCGCTCCATCAGCGCCAAAACCGGCGCGATCGGCCGCTCCAAGGTCTCGTAGACGGTGTCGACGTGTTCTGCGATCAGCCTTGGCTTGAGCACGAGCCAGAGCCGCAGGCCGATATCGGCCTCCTCGCCGGCAAATTCGGTGGCGCGCGCGACAGGCACGCGGTCGAAAGTGACGGCGGCGCGGCCGGTGCCCACGATCTCCTTGTGGGTGAGGCAGGTGTAGGAGAGCAGCGTGCCGGCAAGCTGCTCTGGCAGATGCTCGGCGCGGCCCGCGTCGAGCGCATAGGACATGAGGCAGGGATCGTCGAAGCTGGTCAGCTCGATGCCGTAGCGGGCGAGCACCACCATGTCGAATTTGGCATTCTGCACAATCTTGAGCACGGCAGGATCTTCGAGCAGAGGTTTCAGCAGATCGAGCGCCTCGCGCATTTGGATGCGCGGGCCCTCTTCGCCGCCGAGATCGAGCTCATCGGCTGCACGGTGGGCGAGCGGAATGTAGGCCGCCTGTCCGGGGCGAAGGGCAAGTGCCACGCCGACAAGCTCCCCTTGCATCGGATCGGCCGAAGTGACCTTGGCGCGAAAGGCGACATGGCTCTGGTCGCGCGCTTCGTCGAGCAGCGCGGCAAGGCGCTCAGGATGGACTACCGTCTCGTATTTGCTGCGGTCGAAGGGAAGGGCGGCAAGCTTGGCCGCACGCTCTTCGGCAAGATGCAAAGGCGAACCTTCCTTCGCCGGGTAGACCGGCTCGGTCCGCTCGGTGACGAAGCCTCCGCTCGGTGCGCGCCTGAGCGGGTGGTCGTAGTCGTCCTTCTTCTTCCGCTGTGTTGCCGGCGCCGGTGCCGCACCGGCGGGAGCCTCGACTCCCAGACCGTCGGCGATGCGGCGGAGCAATGTGCTGAATTCGAGCCTGCGCAGGAAGCTCAGCAGCGTCTCTGCCTCTGGCTGGCGGACCAGAGTCTCGGCAAGCGGCACATCAAGCGGCACGTTTGTATCGAGGATCACCAGCGTGCGCGACAGCCGCGCCTGGTCGGCGAAAGTAATGAGACTCTCTCGCCGCTTCGGCTGGGTGATTTCGGAGGCGCGGGCGAGCAGCGTGTCGAGATCGCCATATTCGTTGATGAGCAGCGCCGCGGTCTTCACCCCGATGCCGGGCACGCCGGGCACGTTGTCGGTGGGGTCGCCGATCAGCGCCTGAACCTCGATGACCTTCGACGGCGGCACGCCGAAGCGCTCCATCACCTCCTTCTCGCCGATCACCTTGTTCTTCATGGTGTCGTACATGCGCACGCCCGGGCGCACGAGCTGCATCAGGTCCTTGTCGGAGGAGACGATGGTGACGTCGGCGCCGGCTTCCTGCGCCTCGCGCGCGTAGGTGGCGATGAGGTCGTCGGCCTCGTAGCCCTTCTGCTCGAGGCAGGCGACACTGAAGGCCTTCACCGCGTCGCGGATGAGCGGAAATTGCGGGACGAGGTCCTCCGGCATGTCCGGGCGATGCGCCTTGTAATCGGCATAGAGCTCGTTGCGAAACGTATGCTCGGAAAGGTCGAAAATCACCGCGAAATGGGTGGGCGGGGAAAGCTCGCCAGCCTCGCGCAACAGCTTCCACAGCATGCCGCAGAAGCCGTGCACGGCACCCACCGGCAGCCCGTCGGAGGGGCGGGTGAGGGGCGGCAGGGCGTGATAGGCGCGGAAGATGTAGCCCGAGCCGTCGATCAGATAGACGTGGTCGCCCTTTGCCACCGGCCTGCCGGCGGCCTCGGATTTCGTGTCAGCCATTGTCATGATGGGTGAAATATAGGGATTGGCGGGGCTTGAGTCAGTACGAGCCTAGCGCTTCTCCCCACCGGTCCGCGCCGCTTCGCGCCGCGTCCACCCTCCCCTCGCGGGGAGGGATTATGGGAGTTGGCTCAGGCGGTCTTATCCCTTCCCTGCAGGGGAGGGTGGCTCGCCCGGCCTTAGCCGGGTGAGCCGGGTGAGGTACTGGCTGCCTCAGTGCGTGGGCTCGAGCTCGTGGCTGCGCTCGGCGCTGCCAGGGGCAAAGACCATGTCTGGCCCGAAGGTCTTCTCGATATAGTCCTTGAAATAGGTCTCCATGAACGGGAAGGCGCGGGCGAGCCGAATGAAGTCCTTCTGCGAGATCCACAACACGGTGGAATCTTCGAGCGCCACCACGAGCCCGGTGCGGAGCGAGGATTTGAGCAGCACCCGCTCGCCGAAATGCTCTCCCGGCCCGAACACTTTCTCGAAATGCTCGCCCGTATCGGGGTTGTCGATGGTGAGCTTGAGCGAGCCTTTGACCACGGTATAGAAGCCGTCGATCAGCATGCCAGGCTCGAGCACCTTGTCGCCCTTGCGGTAGTGGATGTAGCGGGTGCCAGGCATCGATGATTGCACCAGCACGATATTCGGCGGCGTGAACGCGTTCAGCATCCAGTTCACCAGCACGCGCACCTTGGTGGCAAATCCCGGCAGGAAGGAGAGATAGAAGCCGCGCCACAACAGCCAGGCGAGGAAGCCTGAGAGCTTGATGCCGTAGACCTCGGCGACGGCCTTGCTCATGCCGAGCGAGGCGAGCGAGCCTTTCGACGAATAAGCGAAGGGCGTGAGCTCCACGGCTTTGTCCTTGGCGATCAGATTGTCGGCGAGCTGGCGCCCTTCGCGCACGGCAAATTGCGCGGTCTGCGGGGCGTAGTCCAACGGGTCTTCGGCCGGCTGCTCGACCAGCGGGATCAGCGCCGCGTCGCCAACCGCCCAGATGCCGTCATGGCCTGCAACGCGCATGAAGCGGTCGGTCTTGATGCGCCCCCACTGCATGTCGAGATCGAGCGATTGCACCAGCCGGTGCGGGCCGTTGCCGATAGTGGCGACGATGGTCCGGGTCGGGATCAGCCTGCCGTCGGCCAATTCCACGCCGGTCGAAGTCGCCGATTTGGTGCCGGTGCCGGTCATCACGTCGATGCCGTGCAGCCGCAGCCGCAGCGTCGCGTATTCGGCAAGGTCGGCGGGGAAGGTCGGCAGGATGCGGTTGGCATATTCGATGAGGTAGACCTTGATCTCCTCATGCTTGATGTTGGGATAGTATTTCAGCGCGCGGTGAATCAGATCGTTGACCTCGGCAACCGTCTCAACGCCGGTGAAGCCGGCGCCGACCACCACGAAGGTGAGCAGCTCGCGCTTCAGCTCCTGCTCGGTCGCCACATCGGCCATTTCCAGGCAAGAGATCACATGCGTGCGGAGCCGATGCGCGTCGGAGAGGTTCTTCATGGTGAGCGCGTGCTCGGGCAAGCCGGGGAAGCGGTTGAGATCGACGCTCATGCCGAGCGCGATGATCAGCTCGTCATAGGGGAGGTCGACCGGAACCCGGCGGAAGCCCTGCACCACGGTCACTGTCTTCTTGGCGAAATCGATGCCCATCACGTCGGCCTGGCGGATCTGGGTGCCGCGCAACAGCAGGCGCAACGGCGCCACCGCATCTGAGGAATGGATGGTGGCGGCAGCGACCTCGGGCAGCAGCGGCTGAAACACGAAATAGTTGTTGTTGTTGATCAGCTCGACGTCGAACCGGTCGGCACCGCGGCGCGCCAGCTCCTTGGCGGCAAAAACGCCACCGAAACCGCCGCCGAGAATGAGAACCTTCTTCTTTTCCATGGGCAAAGACCCCTGCCGTTAGTGGCATTTTTCAGGCATACCTACGCCGTTCGGAAGCCGGAAGCCATAAATCAGACGTAAGAAGTCAGAAGGGGAAGCGGAAGCCCCTTCTGCCCAGGCGCCCTTGATTTGTGGCTTCCGGTTCCTGACTTCCGGTTTCTGTCGCGCCGCCGTTGCTTAGGCGGAGGACTTTGGTTTAGGTTCGCGCGACGAGCACCCGTAGCTCAGTTGGATAGAGCGTTGCCCTCCGAAGGCAGAGGTCACAGGTTCGAATCCTGTCGGGTGCGCCAACTCCCTCAAGGACTTACGTTCGGCTCCGCGCATTGATCATCAGTGCGTGTCCGCAGAATGTCCGCGTAATTTGTTCACTGCCCGTTCGGGCCGACACGAACTCCGTCCGCAACAGACAAGCGAAGCCGAGAGGGAGAAGGGGGATGGGTGTCTCCCCAATCCCACCGGCGATCAGCCTGCTCCCAAGGGACGGGTGCGCGAGCGGTCTGCGATACCGGCGAGGCGTGGAGACTACCTCGACCGCTCCGAGGCCCCAGCGCACCCCTCTAATGCCCTCATAGCGCAGCTCAATAAGAACTGGAGGGTCGTGGATGATAGACTTGACGGTGCTAGGAACCGCAGCCGCCTCTGACCGCATGGCTGATAAGCCCTTGGTGGTTGTCCGGTTAAATTGCACCAAAGCCATGCCGCCCCCGGGGCCTTGCGGTCGAGTATGGCCCCGGCCAACTCAATCAGGCACCGCTAAATCAAGCGTGATTTGGTTTGGTTTTCCCGTTCAGCCTTGTGAAATTCGGTCCGAGGCGAGTCCAGCCGCTTCTCGTTAGATGGGTAGCTATTCGCGGACGCCTGCTTTGGCGCGTCCTCAGTCAGGGTCGATTGAAAAATCAACGGAAGGACGAGCGCAACGAGCAGTATTGCGATGATCGAAATGAACAACACAGGTCTAGAACGGTTTTACCTAGCCTAAGTTCCACAGAGCTTGTGCCAACCAAGAGTCAGCAGCGGACTGAGAAATATGACGGCAAAACCAATTCGAAAATGTCGTTGCGCTTCGAAGACACATGGGCACGGGCCAGGAAAATGTACCAATCTGGCGACCGAGCCTGAGAGTCTGTGCAAGCCTTGCTACGAGAAAACATCACAGGAGCTTAGGCAGAAGGCCGCAAGTGAGCAAAGCAGGCCGGAGCTTTTTGGCAAGCGCAGGATCGCGCGGTGATTTGCTTTATCGTCAAATCGACGTTTTCTTTTTTGCACGAAACTGCGCGACCCTACTTAGCAATTCCTTCGTGGGCCCGTTGGCTCGGCGAAGAGCCTTCCGCCACATCACCAAGGCATCTCTGGGGGAAATTGATGGATCGCTCATCGCCGTAAGAGCTTGATCCAAATCTATGTGTTTTCTTCTGACCGACAAACTCTTCATCTTCGCTCCAACCCTTTGAACCAACCGCGGCATTAATTCTTCGAGGAGGTCCTTAGTTCCGAAGCGCAAAAATAACGCCTTCCGACAGCCCTCGCCGAAGCCTTGCACGCCGCGTCGCAGCGCCTCAGTCGTACCGGATGAGAAAAAGCCTCGGCAGACCGCACGCACCGGGGCTTCTAACGCCAAGTCGTTCGCCTATGACGCCGGGGGACATGCTAGAGAAAGACTGCTCGCCGCATCCCCATTTCCCGAGGAACTCCTGAGCAGCACGATGATCTTTTCCCTGGGTAGGTTCCCAGGGCTTGGCCCGCTATCGTGACTTGCTCGACTTTCCCGCGCGCTTTTTGGCTGGCTTGTGTGGCTTCGATGCGCGTGCGGCTTTCCGTGCTGGCTTTTTGGCCGCTGCCTTTGCCGTCTTAGCCGTGGGTTTGGAAGCTTTGCGAGCACTCATCGACTTTGCTCTTGGTTTTGTCGATTTGGTGGTTGAGGTCCTCTTTTTTGGCGTCGTCTTCGCCTTCCGCATAGTTCGCTTTCTTGCTGCACTAATTGCGGCCCCGGAAAGTGCACCAATCACGGTGCCGACGACTGGCACGCCCAGTGCTGTCCCGGCCACCGCGCCAGCAGCCGCCCCGCCTAAGGTGCTTCCAGCCGTGCCTATAGCTGTATCAGCGGTACCCTGATCTTGATCCTTTTCGTCCATGTCTCCCTCCCAAGTTGACAGAAACGACGCTCGCTTTGGTAAGCTTAGGTGTCAACAAGGGGCTCCTATTTATGCACTGCTGCGAGACGCGCTGCCCGCGCCCGACACCACACAGGACTGTTTTCGAGCCTTGGCTGCATACCTAGCCGGACGGTGAGACCCCCTGCCGTCACTGTTCCCCGATGGAGCCGGAGCAGCCCGGTGTCTGAGGAGAGATCAATGCCCGATGAAAAGCCGCCAGAGACTAAGGTTACAGACCGACTGTTTGCCACCTACATCAGCCCGGATCGAAAAGTGCTCGATATGGACAGCTTCAAAGCGGCTATGGTCAAAGCTCTAAGCGATGCTTACGAACGAGGTTTGCAGGATGGCTTGACGACGAAGTCAACCGGACCCGACGCCTAAACAGCTTGGGCGGATGGTGTGGCAGCGACCACAGCAGCTTTCTAGCGCCTCTCAAGGGCCAGCATCTAGAGCCGAAGTACTCCATCCACGCGATCCATGGCCTCGATGACCGCCGCATCCTGATCACAAGCTTGAATTTCGCAGCGGCGAAGGATCGGCAAATCAACACTGCGCGGGTAGACACTCGCTCGCCAGCCAGATGGTGCTCGTGAAACCTCGATGTCGTATCCCCGATATAGGACTGTGAACGTGGCAGTCTCGTATGACGCAAGCATGAGCAATCACCTCCCGTGGCGGAAGGGTGGCTCTTATGCTCTTTCCAGATTGTTTCAAAAGTGCGGAAATTTGTGATCGGGTTAATGGGTTCTTACTCGATAGGCTGGCCGACGATTTTGATGCGTTGGGGACGAGACCGAGCTGGAGAGGCGAACCGGATAGTACGCACAAGAGGATGGCGAACTAAGTTCTTCCCTCATTCACAGGCCGCCGCACTAACCGTCAATCGCTTTGGTTAAAAAACCCGACCTAATTGTGTGTAAGGGGGCGGGCGACTTGGACTTTGCGCATGGCCGCCTGGCGATACTGTGAAAGCGGGATGCTAGCGGTCCGCTAGCAAGATGCTTGCGGTGAAAGTGACCGCTTCGCTCTTATCGCAATGCACAGACCCTCTGTTGCACCGCACGTCTAGTATCTTGATTTCGGAGCGTTATAGGCCTCTGCTGAATGGCACCTGAGCGTGAAGTAGCGGCGTACTCAAGTTCAGGAGGAGGCCAGTATGGGGACTTTGGTCTTCGTCTGCCCAACGACTGGGCAGGAAGTTTCAACCGGAATCGAAGTCGATAGAACCAGCTTCAAAGGCCTTCCTAGGACGAGGACGGCGATCTTTTGTCCGCGCTGTCGCAAGAACCACAAGCTGTCAGTGATCTGGGCTTGGTTGGTCAGCGAGGTTCCCGAGTCTTCGGACGCTGCCTAGATCGTTTGCCCTAAGCGATCCAGCCTAATTCTCGCGCCTTCTCGTTCGCCAGACGCCATGCTCTGGCGAGGAATTGAGTTTGCGTAAGTCGGGTCCGAGCGTCGTCCCTAGCAGTCGAGTAAGCAGCAAGAAGCTGACGAGAGACGGCCGGCTTGTGGTACGTGACCGTATAGCTGGTGCCCGGTAGGTCGACGATGATATCGCCGCCTCTCACATCGAGATAGATATCTGCTAGCCCCCGCATCAGACGAATCATAGCACAAAACCTCGGTTCAGTGCGTTGCAGCAAAAGCACAGCGGGCTCTTACACCGCCTGCTCGGTCGAGAGCATTTCAGCCTAACTCCGCGTTTCTTTGCGGTCGTGTCTCAGCACCTGGGGCAATTTGACCGAGTGATTTCGTAATATTTCCGTTACGTCCTGACGGCAGATTGGCCGCGCGGATGCGAGGCGGCGCGTGGCTTCTCGTCGCGTCGAATAAGAGCTAGGAGAGTAAAGATATAGCGATGAGCGTTTTGAAGTTTGTATGTCCTGGCACCGGCAATGTGGTCGATACTGGTATGGAGTTGGACGCGCAGAGCTTTGCTCACCTGCCGCGCAACATCGCAACGTTGGGTTGCCCTCACTGCGACCAGCCTCATCTTCTCGCCCATGTTCAAGCTTGGCTTGGCAACATCGATTCCGAGTGTGAGTGATTGAGAGCATCGAAGCAGGCGCGTTCCTTCAACGCGGAATCATGTGACTTAGCAGCCGCCTCACAAACATCCTCGCTATCGAAGTTCGCGGCCACTGTGGAAGAGCCGGAGTAGCCCGACAGGATCGTCAACAAAAGCAGCCATTTCATCCTCATCTCCTTTAACCGTATGGCGGGAAAATGGGTATTGAACCACGCCTCGGGGCACGCGTCGGCCCTAAGGGGCGCGCCTAATTGCTCGACTAGTTCACTTGCGAGAAAAATTGCATGTTAGTTTCGTAACCGGATGAAGCGCGCTTGGTAAGCACGCGACAGGGAGGTAGGCCTATGAACAACGCCCAACGTCTATTAGTGGTCGCTGTGCTGGTGACAATTACCTTTTTAGCACTGATGAGCGTGACACCTGCTTTTGCTGGATCAAGGGAAAACGAAGGCTTCTGTTTCGAGGAGTCGCAGCATGTCGTGTTGCCATTGCGGCGAGGTGCGTGGGAAGCATTCATGGCTAACTGCAGAGCTGACCTTGCGCCAACGCCAACCAAACAGCGCAAGTACCGCAAGTATTGAGAGGCGTCTGTCTCGGCATGAGCGAACGGAGATTCCCGCCGCCCTGGAGCGTCGAAAAGATACCGGGAGGATTGAAAGTCTGTGACGCCAATGGCCAGTCGCTCGCGTACGTCTATTCACGCGAGAACCCGATCCCATTCGGTTAGAGAAATCGTGAGGGAACGATGAGGACACAAACGAAGACGATACCCACGATTGCTTACATTGGAATAGCTGCTCTACTCGCGGCGGCAAGCAGCCCTACGGCGGCGCAAGACGTTCAGGTTCAATCCGTGATGGCTATCGATGGAAAGGTAGATTGCTCTCAAATGAAGGAAGGGGGGGCCATTCGCCCGTGCGAGGCGTTCACGCCACCGCATAAGGTGGCGGTAGGCGAGACATTCAGCGCAGAGGGAAAGACCCGCCAGATTGGTATAATCCGGGCTGCCCGAAGCAACAAAGATTATATGACTGGCATAAAAAAGGGGGATTGGATTTGTGTTGCGGCCGAAACCCTAGAGGACATTCCTGTGGATCAAAGCCGTAATCGTATCTGGCTCGCGATTACTAGGTGCCAGCCGGAGTTGCCAGGGAATGCACCCCTACCGCCAGGGTAGTTTTTGGACCTCATTTACAAGATACTCTCTGTGTTGCCCCGCAGCTACAGCAGTTGCGGCATGGCAAATGCTAGTCTTCAGTCGGGGTAATGCGTTTGGCAATCGCACAAGGGGGCTAGCATGAGAATTTGGATCGCCATCGGAATGCTGATGGCTACAACGGTGGGCGCTTACGCTGCTGTGGACGTGCCGGAGATCGACGCCTTTTCGGGCATGGCTGCGATGGGTGTTGTTGGATCAATCGCGGCGCTTATCTGGGAGCGCAGGCGGCGCAAATAGACGATCAACGCAAGGGGGCTCACAATGAGGATTTGGCTCTCGCTCGGAATACTGATGGCTACAACGGTAGCCGCTTACGCCGGAGTAGAATCGGTCCCAGAAATCGATGCGTTTGCCGGATTGGCTGCGATGGGCGTGGTAGGCTCAATCGCTGCGCTTATCTGGGAACGCCGCAGGCGCAAATAAGAGCGGAATATAAGGGGACACCCAATGAGAATGTGGATTGCCTTTGGAATGCTGATGGCGACAACCGTAGGCGCTTATGCTGAAGTTGTGGGAGTGCCAGAAATCGACGCATTTTCTGGCATGGCTGCGATGGGTGTTGTTGGATCAATCGCCGCGCTTATCTGGGAGCGCAGGCGCAAAAAGTAACTGCATCTAGCTGTGTGCGGCCTTTAGCGCCGCCGATGGCGCGGATGGTGCCGACGATAATCCTCACAGCACATGTCGCCAAGTTTGACCCCGCCTGACGTAACCTATGTTCGCGCGGTTGCATTTGAACTTCTCTGCCAAGGTACGTTCGGGCAGCGTCGATGCGCGTATCTCCACAACTTCTGCCTCAGTCAATTTTGCCTGTGGGTGATCTTCACCGAACAACCGTGGTGGATCACAGCGGCCCACCATTACAAATCCCCATCAGGCTTCCGGCCCCAGTGTTGAGCAGCCAGGGCCTTCGGGTGAGCTACCGGCTTGCAGCGATCATACTCTTGTACATCAAACCTACGAGTTAGCGCGTCACATCAAGAAAGGATTCGGCGCAGCATGTAAGCGAGCCGGTCTCGAAGATGTCTCACCACAACACTCTGCGTCACACAGCGGCGACGTGGCTGATGAAAGCTGGGGTTCCCATCTGGGAGGCATCCGAGTTCCTCTCGATGAGCGAGGAGACTTTAATCCGCGTCTATGCCCACCATCATCCAGACTTCACTCAAGGTGCAGCAGACGCCATTGGACGCCGCCCCGCCGTGGCGCGTAATGGCGCGTAATGGGTGCATGTTCTTGAGGCGTTCTGCATCAGCCTGCATGGGAAAGCCTAGAAAAAGCGCCATCGCTTAGGGTATGCTCCGCCCTCCGAAGGCAGAGGTCACAGGTTCGAATCCTGTCGGGTGCGCCAGTTTTACGGCTGATTGGATCGCGTCTGTCGGTAAGGGGAGTGGCGTATGTCTGCGTTATTGGCGTTAATTTCGATTGCGATGATCGGCTATTTGTATGGTTGCAAGGTTGATGATCGTTAGCCGAGACTGCAAGGGTCTCCTCGCTTAGCGCTCACCGATCTCGGCGCTGAGGACCGGCTTCACGTCGAGGATCGGCGTTCCGTCGAGCGCTTCGAAACTGGCACCTGCACGCGGTTACCGTCGATGGCGGTGATCTCCACAAGGTGGAGGGTTTCCACCGAAGGCAGAGGCCGCAGTCTATTCGGCGGCCTCCTCGATTACCCTGGCGGAATGATCGTGATGTAGCAGGGGACGTCTCGTGAGTAGCCGCATTGGCCGCCGATTTGAGCAGAAGCCGGCTTAAGGACTTGCTGAACGGCAAGAATGAGAAGCGAGGCAGCAATCACGGTCAAAATCGCCTTCGCATGATCATCGATCATGACCCTTTCCTCCCTTGTGTCGCGGCTTACTTTCGCTGCGTGCGCGCCATCAAATCTTTGACCTCAGTCAGTGACTCCCGAGTGGGGGGAGTAAAATTACCATGACTTTCAAGGAGATCCTCTTCTCGAAAGTTTGTATGGGAGGACACAATGATCAGATTGATCGCTGTCGCCTTCGCCTTGGCCTTCGCAACGTCCGCACAGGCCACACTGCTCGCCCCGCTTCATCAGCCGGACGGCATGGTCACGCAAGTCCGCGAAGCATGCGGTGCCGGTATGCACATGGTCAACGGGACCTGCGTGCGTACCGCCGCTCGCCGGAACGCCGCCAGGTGCGCGGTTGGGATGCGCACCGTAGGTGGCCGGTGCGTTAAATGAAATGAACCGGCTTGGGAGCGGGTGAGCGACCCCTTCCCGTCCTGGTTATTCGCAGCAGATCACATAAGTGAGCGATGATGTGCGCCGATCTACTCGGCGGCGCTTTTCACCGCCGCGAGTTCCTCGACCTGCGCGAGCTCAACAACCTGCTTGAGGCCTCTGCCGGTGCGGTTGGAAATCTTGATGTCGCCGCCGGCGCGCTGGACGATCTCGCGCGCGATGGTGAGCCCAAGGCCGGCGCCAGGGATATTCTGCCTCCGGCCTGGATCGACGCGGAAGAAAGGCTCGAACACCTGGCCGAGAAGCTCAGGCGGAATGCCAGGCCCTTCGTCCTCGATGAGCACCCGCGCCTTGGCTTCGCTCCCCTCGACCCTGACGTAAGCGCGCCGCCCGTGGGTCGCGGCATTGATCATGAGATTGCGCAGCGCGCGGGCAAGCCCGAGCCGGTTCGCCCGCACGCTGACCGACTGCGCCTCGGTGACGGTCACGTCCAGGTTTTGATCCTTGAGCTCGCGGGCGACGTCGTCGACGAGCCGGTCGAGCCACACCGTCTCCGGCGCAGCCTTGCCCGATTCCTCGCGCACCAAGAGGATGGCGCTGTCGGCGATGCGCTCGAGCTCATCGAGGTCGCTCAGCCATAGGCTGCGCTCCTCATCGTCCTCCACGAACTCGGCGCGGAGCCGCATGCGGGTGATCGGCGTGCGGAGATCGTGGCCGGCGGCCGCGAGCAAACGCATGCGGCTCTCGATCGCCTTGCGCAGGCGCGACGACAGCGAATTAAGCGCTCTCGCCGTCGCCCGCACCTCCGCGGGTCCGCGTTCCGGCAGGTGGGGAAGGATGGCGTCAGGCCCGACCGACTCCACGGCATTCTCGAGAAGCACGAGCGGCTGCACCATGCGATGGGCGGCGAACACGGCGATGGCCGTCACCCCGACGGTGATCAGCGCGAGCCATTTGAGCAGCCCGAACCAGGGCTTGCGCTGCGGCGGCAGGTCCGGGATCGGCATGAGCAGCCATCCCTTGGTGTCGATGGGGATCGACACCACGAGCGGCGCATTCCAGTCTTTGCGGGTAATGCTGACGGCAAGGTCATGGCCGCGCTTGGCAAGCTCGGCCCTCAGCCGCGCGGTGGCGTTCTCGCGCAGCTCCCCTGGGGAAGGCTCGGGCACCAACGTCAGCCCGCTCGTATCTTGCTTGGCGACGCGCAGGAACATCTCGATCTGATCGGCCAAGGGCTCGGTGGTTCGCTCAGGCGCCGGCGGTCCAAGCATGGCGAGCATCACCCAAGTGATAATGCCGACCACCGACACGATCGCCACGACCAGCAGAATCGCGATCTTGGCGCGGAGCGTGTTCACGTGGCAGCGTCCTGCAAATCGACCCGCGCCGCCAATTGATAGCCGCCGTTGCGCACGGTCTTGAACAGCGGCGCTGAAACGCGGTCGCCGAGCTTGCGGCGCAAGCGGCTGACCAGCACGTCGATCGAGCGGTCGAACACGTCGCCGTTGCGGCCGCGGGTGAGGTCGAGCAGCTGATCGCGCGACAGCACGCGCCCTGGCCGGTCGAGAAAGGTCTTGAGCAGATCGAACTCGGCGCCGGTCAGCACGATGTCGGTTCCTTGCGGGTCGATCACCCGCCTCGTCTGCGGATCGGCGGTGAAGCCTTCGAAGCGGTAGACCTTCTCCTCGCTCGCCGGAAATGCCGCCTCGCCATGCCGCCGCAGCACCGCCCGCACCCTGGCGATCAGCTCGCGCGGGTTGAACGGCTTGCCGAGATAGTCGTCGGCGCCGATCTCAAGGCCGATGATGCGGTCGACGTCCTCTTTCAGCGCGGTCAAGAGAATGATGGGCACGTTCGAGCGCTGGGCGCGCAAATCCCTGCACACATCGAGCCCAGATCCGTCAGGGAGCATGACGTCGAGCACGACGAGATCGACCTGGTGCGTCGCCAGCCGCTCGTGCAACTCGTGGCAGCTTGCCGCAAGCAGCACGCTGAAACCCTGACCCTCGATATAGCGGGCGAGAAGCTTGCGGATCTCCGGATCGTCATCGGCGACGAGAATGCGTTGCGGCGAGTTCATCAAATGCGCTTCTAACGCCGGCTCATGGCTGCAACGAGGCCAATTTTGTAACGAAACCCGGCCTCTCGCGTTCGCGGCAATGTTTCGACACAAAACCGACGGCGGGAGCAACGCTCGGAAATATCGCGACCAAGGGATGTCAAGATCACGGCCTAGCTTCGCACCCATCAAACGGTGAGGTGCCAGATGAACCACGTCTTTCCGAAATTTGCTCGCGTCCTCGCTTTCGCCAGCGTGCACATGCTGACGCCGGCCTGGGGCCAGACCCACGATGCATCGATGGGTGGAACGGCCTTGGCGATGACCGAGATTGCCAAAGGAGAGTTGAAACGCGGCGATCGGCTAGTGGCCGAAGCCACACCTCCGGCGCCATCGCATTCTGGTCCCCCAGATCGGTGCGATGGGCCACCGCCGGGACCCGGACCGAGATTTCATGCTGGCGAGGCGTCTCGCCCGCATTTCGGTCCGGGTCGCCTTGCCACGATGTTGAATGCCGCCGAGACCGAGATCGGCATCCGCTCAAATCAGCTCGATGCCTGGCGCGACTTCACCGACGCGCTGATCGCGACCATGACGCCGCCGTGGCTGCAAGCTGGCCACGAGGGCGCCGCCCCTGGCGCTGCTCCATCGGCGCAAGCAAACCAGCCCTTTGCACGTGCGCAGCGTCTCTCCGAAAATGCCATCGAGCGTGGGCATCATGCCGAAGATCTGGCAAAGGCGATCGATGCCCTGAAGAGCAAGCTCACGCCCGAGCAACTGACCAAGGTCGCCGACATCGAGGCGAGGCTCAGCGCTCGCCAGGGAGGGCCGGGATCGCATTTCGGTCCGCCGCATCACGGCGCAGGTCCTGGGCCTGACGATGGGCCCGGCGGTCCAGCCGACGAGACCCCGCCTCCGACACCATCGGAGCAGTAGGAGAAGGGGCGGTGCGCCAAATGGAGCACCGCCCCTTCGAACTTTGAGCGAGACGTTACGCGCTGCGGCCGCTGACGGTGTGATAGATCCACAGCACCAACACGGCGCCGACGATCGCGACCAGCATGCTCCAGATGTTGAATCCGGTGATGCCGGTCTGGCCGATCATGTCGAAGAGATAGCCGCCGACCACGGCGCCGATGATGCCGAGCACGATGTCCATCAGGATGCCCTGACCGGTGCCGACATAGATCTTGCTCGCGATGAAGCCCGCGATCAGGCCCAACACAATCCAGGCTAGAATCGACATTTTCAATCTCCTCCCTGCTGTGAAGTCATTGATCCCGATCGCGGCCGCCTAAAGTGCTTCAGCCTAACAGCCGCTCCATCTCGCGTTGCGTGGGAAGGCGGCCGTCTGGGGTCATCTGGTCGACAACATTCGGCAGCATCTTCGCCAATTGGGAGATCACCTCGTCGCGGGAAAGACCGGTGCGGCGGGCCAGCTGATCGACGACCTCCGAACCCAGAGCATCAGACACCTGCCTCGAGGAGATGTCTTGGTTCTTTCCGCGGTTGACCCAGCTGTCGACGACGTCGCCGAAGCCTTTTTGCTGGAACTGCTTTACCAAACCTCCAAGCCCATCGAGGAGGTCGCCCGGCGAAGCATTCGCGGGGTCCGCCTGCGGGATGCGCGGCGCCGGCTGAGGCTCAGGCGTCGCCGTTTGATCGGCACCCTTTTTGCCGAAATAGCGCGAGGCGAGCAGCGCCAGAAGCGCGATCATCAAGGGCTTTGCCATGTTGCCGCCGGGAAGGGCGGAGCTGCTATCGGATCCAAATACATTGCTAGCCATACTGACCTCCTCAAGAAAAAGACCACAGCGCCCCGTCCCCGAAACGCAATGCTACCATTTCGGGTTCGCGCCACCAATGACGGCTTGCATCGGCGGAGCGTCCTGGTGTCGCTGACAAACCGCCGTTATCTCGATGCTTTGCCGCTTGCCTGGCGTGACCGGCACTCCATAAAAGGACGCCATGACAGTTTCAGTGACCGATAGACCGATTTCAGTTGCTCCGGAATGGGCGCCGCAGAAGGCGATATGGACCGCCTGGCCGGCCAATTTGAGCCAGTGGAACGGCGACCTGGAAGCGCCGCGCCGCGACGTGGCCGCCATGGTGCGCGCGCTCGGGCCTGCAAACCGGGTACGGCTGCTGGTCAACGGCGCCGAGGCGGAAGCGTCGGCGCGCGCGGCTTTGGGCGGCTTGGCCGAGATCGTGCCAGCCCGCTACGGCGACATCTGGCTCCGCGACACGGGGCCGATCTTTGCCCGCCTCCGCGGCGGCGCGGTCGCTCTCAAATTCAAGACCAATAGCTGGGGCGGCAAGTTCGACCTGCCTGACGACGCGACCGTGGGCGAAGACGTGGCGAGGCTCGCAGGGCTGCCTGTCTTGAGTTTCGATTTCGTGCTGGAGGGGGGCGCCGTCGACCGTGACGGCGAGGGCACCATCCTCGCCACGCGCCAGACGCTGCTCAATCCCAACCGCAACGGCTGGAGCAAGGAAGAAGCCGAGGCGGCGCTGGAGCAAGGGCTCGGCGCCAAGACGGTGATCTGGATCGACGAAGGGCTCAAGAACGATCACACCGACGGCCATATCGACAACATCGTCCGCTTCGTCGGACCTGGACGCGTGGCGTGCCAGTCGCCGTCAGGCCCCGATGATCCCAACGCCGAGACCTTGGACGGAATCGCGCGGACGCTGGAAGAGGCGACCGATGCCAAGGGAGCGAGACTCGAGGTGGTCCGCATCCCAGGCCCAGGGCTCTATCGCAACGCGCTCGGCGAGATCGCACCGGCTTCGCATCTCAACTTCGTCATAGCGAACGGCGTGGTGGTGATGCCGGTGTACGGCACGCCGACGCAAGATGAAGCGCTCGAAGCGTTGCAGGCGGTGTTCCCAGACCGGAAGGTGATCGGCGTGCCGTCGCGCGGCCTGCTCGGCGCCGGCGACGCGGGCGGCGGCTCATTCCACTGCATCACCCAGCAGGAGCCCGCGTGATGACGAGCCGCACCATCACCGTCGCTGCCATCCAGTCGTCCTTCGGTCCTGACATCGCGGCCAACATCGCCAAGATCGAAGGCTTCGTGCGCGAGGCGGGCAAGCGCGGCGCGCAAATCGTGCTCGCGCCCGAACTGTTCCAGAGCATCTATTTTCCGACCAAGCAGGCTCCGAAATGGTTCGAGCTGGCCAAGCCGGCGAGCGAGCATCCATCGGTGCGCGCGCTGCAGAAGCTCGCCAAGGAGCTCGGTATCATCATTCCCATCTCCTTCTTCGAGAAGGACGGCCCGCGCTATTACAACAGCGTGGCGATTGCCGATGCCGGCGGCGAGATCCTTGGGCTCTATCGCAAGAGCCACATCCCTGACGGCCCAGGCTATCAGGAGAAATATTATTTCCGTCCCGGCGACACCGGCTTCAAGGCGTGGAAGACGCGAGCCGGCACGATCGGCGTCGGCATCTGCTGGGACCAATGGTATCCGGAAGCGGCGCGCGCCATGATGCTGCAAGGCGCAGAGATTCTCTTTTACCCTACCGCCATCGGCTCCGAGCCCTACGATCTCTCGCTAGATACCCACGCCCGCTGGCAGCGGGCGATGCAAGGCCACGCCGTGGCGAACGCCGTGCCGGTGGTTGCCGCAAACCGCATCGGTGTCGAGCAGAACGACGGCGCCACGCAGAACTATTACGGCCATTCTTTCATCGCCGATCATACCGGGGAGCTGGTGGCGAGCTTCGGCGACAAGGAGGAGGGCGTGCTTACCCATAGCTTCGATCTCGCCGAGATCGAGCGCTATCGCGCCGAATGGGGCTTCTTCCGCGACCGCCGCACCGACCTCTACGCCAAGAGCATCGTCTAATTCTCAGCGCACGAACGGCAAAGTCTGGTGGGTGTGGAAAGGAGCCGGCGAGGGCACCGTCCATTCGAGAGTCGTGGCGCCGACACCCCATGGGTTGGCGGGGGCAGGCACCCTTCGCCCGAAGGCGTAGGCAATTCCGACCAGGAACACGAGCAGCCCGGCAAACGAGATGTACGAGCCGATCGACGCCACGAAATTCCAGCCGGCAAAGGCGTCAGGGTAGTCGGCGTAGCGCCGCGGCATGCCGGCGAGGCCCAGAAAGTGCATCGGGAAGAAGGCGACGTTGGCGCCGATGAACATCAGCCAGAAATGCAGCTTGCCGAGCGTCTCGGAATACATGTAGCCGGTCATCTTCGGGAACCAGTAGTACCAGCCGCCAAAGATCGCGAACACGGCGGCGAGCGACAGCACGTAGTGGAAATGCGCCACCACGTAATAGGTGTCGGTCAGCGAGCGGTCGGCGCTCGCGTTGGCCAGCATCACGCCGGTGACGCCGCCGATGGTGAACAGGAAGATGAAGCCGATCGCCCATAGCATGGGTGTGCGGAACGAGATCGACCCGCCATGCATGGTGCTGATCCAGGAAAAGATTTTGATGCCGGTCGGTACGGCGATGACCATGCTGGAGAAGGTGAAATAGGCTTGCGTGTCGACCCCGATGCCGGCCACGAACATATGGTGCGCCCACACCACGAAGCCGATGACGCCGATCGCGATGATGGCATAGACCATGCCGAGATAGCCGAAGATCGGCTTCTTCGAGAAGGTCGAGACGATCTGGCTCACGATGCCGAAGCCCGGCAGGATCATGATGTAAACCTCGGGATGGCCGAAGAACCAGAAGAGATGCTGCCAGAGCAGCGGGTCGCCGCCGTGAGCGGCGTCGAAAAAACTCGTGCCGAAATTGCGGTCGGTGAGAAGCATGGTGAGGGCGCCGGCGAGCACGGGCAGCGCGAGCAAGACTAGAAAGGCGGTGATCAACTCGGCCCAGACGAAGAGCGGCATCTTGTGCAGCGTCATGCCGGGCGCGCGCATGTTGAAGATGGTGGTGATGAAGTTGATGGCGCCAACGATCGAGGAGGCCCCGGCGAGGTGCAGCGACAGGACGGCGAAATCCTGTGCCGGTCCCGGCGTTCCGCTGGTGGAGAGCGGAGCATAGAGCGTCCAGCCTGAGCTGACCCCGTATGACCCCGGGGCTCCCGGCATGAAAGCCGAGGCTAGCAGCAGCGCGAAGGACGCCGGCAAGAACCAGAAGCTGATGTTGTTGAGGCGCGGGAACGCCATGTCCGGCGCCCCGATCATCAGCGGGATCATCCAATTGCCGTAGCCGCCGATCATCGCCGGCATCAGCGTGAAGAAGATCATGATCAGGCCGTGATAGCTGACCAGCATGTTGAAGACTTCCGGATTGCCGAAAATCTGCAAGCCGGGCTCCATCAGCTCGGCGCGCATGGCCATCGACAAGACCCCGCCGATCACCCCTGAGACGAGGGCGAACACGAGGTACATCGTGCCGATGTCCTTGTGGTTGGTGGAATAGACCCACCGCCGCCAGCCATGCGGATGGTCTTCGCTGTGGGCGGCGATCGGTTGCGCTGTGCTGGCCATGATCTACCTCGGGCTTCGGCGGAACGCGTGCGTCCGCTTGCATTCACCGGGCGTGGCTAGGTGTTGAACGTCACGGGGCCGCAGAGGTTCGAAGCCCGGTCAGGCCGAAGCGTAAATGCCGCAGGCAGAATGGCTTGCCCGCTCTTGCGCCGATTGGCTGGCTCTTGCGCCGATCTTGGCGATTGCCGCCTGTTCTCTAGCTCATATGCCAGCCATGGCTGACGCAGATCGACTGGCCGGTGAGCGCGTTGGTCTTGAAGGAGGCGAGGAACAGGGCCACGTCGGCCACGTCCTCGACCGTGGTGAATTCCTTGTCTACCGTCTCGGCGAGCATGATCTCCTTGACCACGCGCTCCTCGCTGATGCCGAGCGCCTTCGCCTGCTCGGGAATCTGCTTCTCGACGAGCGGCGTCTTGACGAAACCCGGGCAGATGACATTGGCGCGCACATTATGCGCGGCACCTTCCTTGGCCATCACCCGCGAGAGGCCGAGCAGGCCGTGCTTCGCCGTCACATAGGCGGCCTTCAGCGGCGATGCCTCGTGGCTGTGCACCGATCCCATATAGAGGAGCACGCCTGATTTCTGCGGATAGAAGTGCTTGACGCAGGCCTTGGTGGTGAGGAAGGCGCCGTCGAGATGGATGGCGAGCATCTTCTTCCACTCGGCGAAGGGAAAGTCCTCGATCGGATGCACGATCTGGATGCCGGCATTGGAGACGAGGATGTCGATCCGGCCAAAGGCTTTGACCGTCTGCTCGACCCCTGCGTTGACCTCGTCCTCCTCGGAGACGTCCATGCCGACGCCGATCGCAGTTTTCTCATCGCCAAGCTCCTGCGCGGCTTGCGCCGAGACATCGGCTTTCAGGTCGGCGATCGTGACGCGGCCGCCGGCCTCGATAAAACGCTTGGCGATGCCATGACCGATGCCGCTCGCGGCGCCGGTAACGAGAGCAACCTTGCCGTCGAGCTTCATGAGACGCGCTCCTTAACGTTTGGGACGATCGTAACGATTTTGCCGGGGCCAAATGTCAGGTCTGCGACACTTTGCGCCGGCAAGGAGGGCATGGCAAAGGCGCGGGGCCTGACCTCATCGATGGTCATAACGATCGCTTCTTGGGATGGGTGTCGAGATCGCGGGTGAGATCGAGCACCTTCACCCCCTCCTCGGGGCGGGTGCGGCTCTTCCAGTCCGGATGGTTGAAGCTGTGCTCGACGTCCTCGACCCCGGCGAGCCAATGCTCGTCCATCGAGTAGCGCGAGAACTCGTAGTCGTTGGACTGGGTCCAGTAGGCCGCGCGCCGGTGGATGAGGAGCAGGATGGTGACCGCGGCGTTGCAGCTCACGCCGTCGAGCAGCCGCCAGTCGGGATTGTCGCAGAGCTCCTCCGGTATCGTCCCCCGCAAGCGGCGGATGGCCCTGCGGATGGTCTGTAGCTCGCGGAAAATGTCGGTGTTGAGCCTGGTGCGGCTCGAATAGCGGATCTCCTTTTCCCGCTGCCCGATATCGAACAGAGTTTGCGGCATGCAGCCTTTGGCGCTGAACAGGTCGACCTGAAAGATGACCATGTCTTCGCGCGGCCCGCTTCGCTCGAGCACGTATTCGAGCGGCGTGTTGGAGACGAGCCCGCCGTCCCAGTAGGGCTCGTTGTCGATCTCGATGGGCGGGAAGCCGGGAGGAAGCGCGCCGCTTGCCATGACGTGCTCCGGGCCGACGAATTGCTTGGCCGTGTCGAAATACTTCATGTTGCCGGAGATCACCTGAACCGCGCCGACGCTCAACCGCACCGCGCCGGAATTGAGGAGATCGAAATCGACAAGCTCGAGCAGCGTTTCCTTGAGCGGGTTCGTGTCGTAGACGCTGATCGCCTCCGGCGTGCCTTGCGGCTGGAACACTGGTGGTGGCACGCGCGGCTCGAAGAATCCCGGAACGCCGCCGACGGCAGACAGCGTCGCGCTCGTCTCGTTGAAGACGCGGCGCGAATTGTCGTCGTTGGAAAGCGGCCAGGCGAGCAGGCGGCTTGAGACGCGCTCCCAGAACTCGCGCAGGCGCTCGATGCGTTTCTCCGGCGGATTGCCGGCGATGATGGCTGAGTTGACGGCGCCGATCGAGATGCCGGCGACCCAGCTCGGCATGTACCCGGCGATGGCCAGGCCCTCGTAAGCGCCGGCCTGATAGGCGCCAAGTGCGCCGCCGCCTTGCAGGACGAGCACGGTCTTTTCGGCGGGATCGGTCACATCAGGAATTTAGCCCTTGCGGGACGGGGAGTGGAGAGCCATGCGACATCATGCGTTCGCCCTCGCTTACCGATCGAGGAAAGTGCGTATCGCCGCGACCATGGCGGCAGGCTGCTCCTCCATAAGCCAATGACCTGAATTCGGGATGACGCCCCCGGTCACGTCGCTCGCGACGAAGCGAAGATCGTCGGCCATGGCGGTGCCGAAGGACCTGTCCGCGCCGATGGCAAGCACCTTCATGGTGAGCTTGCCCTTTGCCGCCAAGGTCTTGTTGTCGATCGCATCCTGATGAAAGGCCGCGAACTGCTCGAAGGCCGAATGCATGGCGCCGGGCAACGCGTAAAGCTTGGCGTAGTGCCGGCGGGTCGCTTCGTCGATCGATGCTGGATTGGCCGACAATTCGTTCCAGAAGCGGTCGAGATAGATGCGCTCGCGGCCTGCGACCAGGCGCTCGACGTCGGGGCCGCGGAAATTGAAATGCCAGAGGAGGGGGCTTTTCACGATCTCATCCCAATTTCCGATGCCCGGAAGGGGAGCGTCCATGGCTACCCAGCGCGTGACGCGCTCGGGATATTGGGCGGCGAAGGAATAGCCGACCATGTTGCCGATGTCGTGGGTCACGAGATCGGCCTTTTCGATGCCGAGGCGGTCGAGCACGCGGGCGACGTCGCCGGCTTGGGTTTTCTTGTCATAGCCTCCTTCCGGGTGGGAGGAGAGGCCCATGCCGCGCAAGTCTGGGACGATGACCATGTGGTCTTTCGCGAGCTCCGCCGCCAAGGGCGCCCACATATCTCCGGTGTCGGCAAAACCGTGCAGCATGACGACGGCTGGCCCAGAGCCACCGAAACGCACGTGGATGGTGGCGCCACCGGTCTCGATGTCCTCGGTGCGGAAGCCAGGCGCGAAGGGTTGAACCATCTACGACTTACTGCGCCGCGGTCGCATGACGGCGCGCGAAGGAGACGGCGTAGGCCTGACTGCGGATATCGATCATCGGGTCGGCGGTCTCGATGCCGGCAGGCACGGCGTTCTCCAGGAACAACAAGGCGCGCTGAGCGGCGTCGCTGTCAGGATCGACCTTGTCGATCTCGACCACGCCAAGTTCCATGGTCTTGCGGCTGTCAGGCCAGGCGATCGACGGATCGTCGATCTTGTCGCCAGGCTCGGCAATTTGGACTTGCAGCTTCATGCGCACCGGGCCGTCGCCGACGCGCTTGCGGATCTCCTCCGCGAGATAATTGGGACCAGCCTCGGCGAGCTGCTCCTTGGTGAGATACTCGGCACCGCCCCCCGGCAGCATCCTATAGCGAACGACGGTGCTGTCGCCCTTGGCGTTGGTGAATTTGAAGCTGTTCACGCCAAAATAGGGAAGCGTGGCAAAGCCGACCGGCGCCGGCTTCTCGGCGGTCAAGAAGGTCTTGGCGATCGGATGGGTTTCGAAGAATTTCTCAAGCGGCGTCGGCTTCGGCGCATCCTTGCCGCTCGCGGCGAGCGCAAGCAGGAGATCGCGGAACTCAGCGGCGGTCGCGGTGGGAAAGCCGTTATAGGAGTGCATCACCAGGTCCGAATTCGAGCCGTCCGGCAGATGGAATTTCACCGCCATGCCGCGCGGGCTTGCATTCGGGTCGGTGTCGGGGATCGCCGGCACGCCGGCAAAGTCCGAGAAGCGGACGGTGACGGGCACGGTGGCGCCCGCCTGGAGGTGCGGCGCCTTGCTCAAAGCGGCCGCCTCGGCGCTCGGGGTGAATTTCCCTTCGAGCACGATGCCCTTGGCGTGCACCGCCCGGTTATCGGTCTGCTTACCGAACACGGCGTTGAGCGCGTCGATCAGCTCGGTCGGCAACGATTTCTGATCGGCAGCGTCTTGGGCAAAGGCGGGGGCCGCCGCCGCGACCGTCAACGCCAATGACAAAATGGAAAGTGCTTGCTTCGCGCGCATAATGGGCTCCTTTCGCAGGGTGCAACCTATGATCCCGCGAGAACGTAGCGGTTTTGCGAATTGCGCGGGCTTTTTGAATCCGGCCGCTCCGAGGTCAAAGTGCCGCGCCCCCGGCCCAAAGCGATATCGCATCGCATTGTTGCATGCGGCAGCGGTTGGACTTGGCTCTCGTGTGGCCCGAAATTCGGCAGTTGCCGGCGCGTTCGCGAGAGCGGTCGCCATGAGCCCCTGCGCCTGGTAGCGGCCATACAAGAATTGTGCGGAAAATGCATTCGCATCAGAACGCAAAATTCCCGACAATTTTACGAAAGAAGCGAACGGATCGCGAGGCTAACACCCGAACCTGAGGTCCGAGGCAGATTGCGTCGGACTTAGGCTAAGGCAGCGCTATAAAAGTCACGCAAAATTGCACATGGGAGCGTTACAAAAACTGCGCATGGGAGCGTTAAATGTGTCTCGGGGCAGATCCCCCAAGAGGCCCACTAAGGAGGTTACCATGTTCAAGGCGTATGTCATGCCCGCGCTGGCGGGTGCATTCTTGCTCGGCCTGGCTACGGCTGCTTGGGCCGTAAACGGCGAGTTCGGCAACATGTGCGCGATGAGTCTCGCAGCCGGTAAAGACACGCAGACCGACTGCTCGATCAATGCGCAGCTTCAGGGCAAGACCTATTGCTTCGGCAATAAGGAGGCCATGGCTGAGTTCATGAAGAACCCCAAGGACAATCTCGCCAAGGCGCAGTCCTACTATTCATCGAAGCATCCCGGCTAAGCTGGGCGCGTCGCTAAAAGCATCGCAAGCCCTCCGCCCATGGCGGAGGGCTTTTGTGCATCCGCATTAGCTCAGCGCCTCTGCCGCCTTCAGCAGCTCGTCGGCGTGGCCAGGCACCTTCACCTTGCGCCAGATGCCGCGGATCACGCCCTTCTCGTCGATGAGGAAGGTGGAGCGCTCGATGCCCATATATTTCCTCCCATACATGCTCTTTTCCACCCAGGTGCCGTAGGCCTCACACACTTTGCCGTCCTCGTCGGAGACGAGCGGGAAGGTGAGGTGGAACTTCTTTTTGAACTTGTCGTGGCTCTCGACCGAATCGCGCGAGATGCCGACGATCGCAGCCTTCACCTTTGAGAAGTCGGGGAGAGAGTCGCGGAAGGCGCACGCTTCGGCGGTGCAGCCGGAGGTGTCGTCCTTTGGATAGAAATAGAGCACGACCTTTTTGCCCTTGAGATCCTTCAACGCAATCTTGCCGCCGCTATCGGCCGGCAGATTGAAACTCGGGGCCTTGTCGCCAATTTCGAGGCTCATGCGTCTTCCTCCTAAGGTCCGCTTGGTCATTCTGATATGCGGGATGGTGTTCTCGTCAAAGGGCTCGCCCTCTATTGTATAGCCGTGCTTCTGGTAGAACGCCTCCGCGCCGAGCCGCGCGTTGAGGATGATCATGCCATAGCCGCCGCGCCGCGCCCAAGTCTCGGCGTAGCTGAGCAGCCGCGAGCCGATGCCTTCGCCCTGCTTGCCGTCCGCCACCACCATTTGCTTGAGCTGCAGCGTGTGCGCGCCGAGCCGCTTGAACGACACCGAGCCCACCACGCTGCCGTTGAGGGTGGCGCAGAAATGCCTGCGATGAGCATCGTCGGCCAACTCTTCTGCGCTGAGGGTGAGGCTGAGAGGCTTGCGCAGGATCGCCTCGCGCAAGCGCAAAGCCTGGGCGTAGAGGGCCGAGCCGTATGGCGCCTCGGAGAGGTGAATGTCGTCGGCCTTGCTCACTGGCGCTCCTCGTCGGCGACCACGGTCAACAGGCCTCGCGCCTCCAGCCGCGCGCCGCTGTCGAGGGCTGCGAAGAAGCGGATGGCATAAAGGCCAGGCTTGTCGGGAGGCAAGAGCGGGATCCAGCACACTTCGCCTAGGCGCACGCTTTCGCCGGCGACAGGGGTGCCGCGCGGCTCGGTGACGAACATATCGAGTTTGCCTGTCGTGAGGGTGACATCGGAGGAGCCGTTGACGAGGAGAACGCGCCGCACGTTGCGCATTCCGGCAAGGATGGTGCCTGAGCCGACGAATTTCAGCGCCTCCGGCGTGACGATCAAGGCAAGCAGGCCTGGTGAATGCGCGCCGCTGCCCTTGGTCTCGGCGCGGACTGCGCCGGCCAAGGCCCCGCGGCTGCGGCTCGCCTTCGCTTCGAGATCGCCGAGAGGGTCGAGCCCTACGAACATGCCGCGCTCCGCCGTTTGATAATTCCGGGGATAATAGTTTTCGAAGGCCGGCTGCATCGGCTCGAACTCGGGGAGCCAATCGCCTGGCCGCATCGGCCAGCCGAGCGCGCCATAAGGCTTGGTCGCGAAATGGCGCGGATAAATCTGTTGGGCGACGTTGAAGTAAAGCGACCACTCGTCGTAAGCGGGTCCATCGGGGCTGATCACGAACCTGTCGAAGATCTCGTTGGCGAGGCTCTTATTGACGATTTGCGGCATGTGGCTGGCATAGGCGCTGGCAGGGTAGGCCGCCTCGGCGAGAAGCTTCCAGGCATTGCGCATGCCGCGGTCGAAGCTCGTCGTCGTTGGCGAGCCGGCAAGCCAGGTCCCGATATCCTCTCGGAAGGAATAGGCAGTGTGCACGTCGTCAGTCTGATAATAGGCGCGGGTCAGCGGGCGGAGCGCGAGCGAGTCCTCATCGGCGGCAAGGAAGTTCGCCTCGATAGCGTCCTGGGCATAGAGCCGCTTGCGCAGCCATGTGTTGCGCGCCTGGTGATCGGCAGGAAGCTTTTCGCCGGCCACCGCATCGTCGGTGAGGACAAGCGCCTTGGGGAAATGCCGCGCGGCCACGGCGGCGATCGCCTCGCGCGCGGCAGGCGTGGTCAGCACGGCGATCCGGTCGATGAAACCGAGATTGGCGCGCGCCGATTGCAGGGCAAGATCGAGCCTCTCAGGGTGCACCGACAGGAACACCATCTGCCGCAATTGCGCAGCGAAATCGTGCGAGGCGCCCGAGCCGATGTCGGCGAGCGCTGCCGCCACGGTCCGGCCGGCCTCGCGCCAGGGCGTCGGGCGGAAGCTTCTCGCCGAAGCTTTCAGGCGAGCGTAATAGTCGCGATCTCCATAAAGACGGTCGAGGATCGCGTGAAGCGCTTCGCCGTCGCCGCGGCGGAAGAACACGGCGTGGCCAGCCGCCACCTCGGACAATGAGCCCGCATCTGAGGCGACGGTGACGCATCCTTGCGACAGGGCCTCGACCACGGGGAGGCCGTAGCCTTCGTATTGCGACGGCAGCACCGACGCATAGGCATGGCGGTAGAGGGAAAGCAGCGCCTGGTCGTCGAGCGCGGTCAGCCAGAAGACGCGTTTGCCGAAGTCGGCATGGCCGGTGAGCGCCGCTAGCGTGTCGTCAGCCATCCAGCCTTTGCGGCCGACAATGACGAGGCCAGCATCCTTGGCCTCGAGGCGGTCGAAGGCCTCAAGCAAAATCGCGTGGTTCTTGCGCGGCTCGATGGTCCCGACCGAGAGGAGGAAGCGCAAAGGCGCAAGCTCGGGGAAGCGGGCGGCGAAGAGGTCGCCGTCATCGCCGCTCCCCGGCGGAACGAAATCAGCGCCGAGCTTGATGACGCGCATGGTCATGGAGCGGGAAAGGAAGCGCTCGGACACCTTGCCGAGGTCGCGGGCGACGCCGGCCGAGGTGGCAAGCGCATAGTCGGCATATTGCAGGTGGTCGGCGATGGTCTCCGAGAAGGAGATGAGCGTATTGGGATGGCAGACGTCCGGCAGGATGATCGGAATGACGTCGTGATTGAGCACCACGACGATGACGCCTTGCGCCTTGAGGCGCCGGAACAGCGCGCCGCGGTTGAGCGGCTCGGTCCAGCTCGAATCGGGCTCGAAGAAGATGTCGCCGTGGGCAAAGTCAGCGAAGTCGAAATAGACGCGGGCCTCGCGGCCGATGTCGCTCAAGCCGCCTGCCGATTGGATCAGCTTCGGGTCGGCGAGCGCGAAATAGCGCCCGGCGGCCACGTCGAAAGCGATCAGCCGCGTCTTGCTCGGCGCATTGACGGCAAGCTCGTAGCTGAGCGAGCGCACCACGCGCTGAATGCCGGTCCTGAGGCCGCCTCTGAGCGTGTTGCCGACGTCGATATAGAGCATGCGGCCCCCTGGTCAGCCCACGCGGGCCCTTCGGCCCTGCTTGCGATACTCATCGCCGGACTGGATGGCGATCAGGGCATGGCGCGGATGGCGCGAGGCGATCATGGCAAGCTCGGACGTGGCCGGGAGGCGCCTGAGCATGAGGACATAGAGAGCGGTGTTGACGGTTTGCGGCAATCGGCCTTGCTCGACCATGCCCTCGATGCAGGCCGCTAGATCGTCCGCGCTCTTGAGGCTGACGATGCAATCGAGGATCTCAGGCGTGAGCCCGAGATCGGCGCGGGCACCGGCGACGCTTGCGAGCAGCGCCCGGTGCAGCCTGGCATTGGCGAGATCGAGCGGAATCCATGAGGCGACCGTCATGCGCTTGGCGCTCGCCAAGTCCGCTCCGGCAAGTGCCGCCGCTTGGGCTTCGATGCCGCTCGGCGGCTCTCTCAGTAGCTTGGTGGAAAGGGCGCTTTGGCCGCGGCGCAACAGATAACGCACCCAAAGGGCGAAATAGCGCGCGAGCCGCCCGAGCGAGAGGCGCTTGGCGAGCCGGTAGAGCGCGCTTGGCTTGGCCGCCTCCATGGGTGGGCGCCCCATCAAGGCTGCATCGCCAGGCGCTCGGCCATGGCCCACACGGCCTTTATTTGCGGGGCGTCCTTGCCGAGATAGTCGATGTCGCTATAGCCCCACCAGTCCCAGCAGCCATGCGGGTTCATCACACTCCCGGCGATCTGCGGGAACAGGACGACGAGCCGGTTGGTATCGGCGTAGCGGGCAAAGCCGCTTTCCTTGATGAAGGCGTCGCCGACGGTCTCGCGCGCCTGGTCGCAGCCATGCAGCGTGATGTGCAAGCGGCAACCCGAATGGCTCACGCAATCCTCTGGCACATAGACCACGCCCTCGGCGGCGAGCCCGTTGGGGACGCCATTGTTGAAGGGTGATTGGTCGAAGGTGATGAACTTGCCCTTTGGGCTGGTCGACGGATCAGACAGGGGCTGGCCATAGATCCATTCGAGGATCGCCTTCGCCTGATCGTAATCGCAATCGCTGACATAAGGATCCTTGGAGAGTCCGCAAGCCGTGCCTTCGGTCTCGGTCAGGAAGGCGTGGCCTCCTTCTTTCTCGACCAGGGTGACGCTTCCCGCTGGGAGGCCCGCAGCTTCATAGAAGCGCTTGGCGGCCTCGACCACGGAGCGGACCACGGTCTGATCCTCGTTGCCAGAGAACAGATAGACCTTGTCGTCGGCGAGGCCGGAGAGATCGTCGATCTTGCCGTCCTCGGCAAGCTCCTTGGCGCGCTTGGCGAGCTTGTCGGCGTCCGGCGCGCCCCAGTCGTCCTTCATGCAGGAATTGGCGGCTTGCGTGGCGTTCTGCCACACCACGATGGGCCAATAGGGAAAAAGCTCGCTGGAGGCGGTCTCGGCGCAGGCGAAGGGCCCGGCGGCGACGATGCCGGCACCGACGATGTCTTTGGAGTGAGCAAGCTCGATCTGCCCGGCCATATAGGCGCCTGAGGAGAGCCCCGAGACGGAAGTGGCGGGCAGCGTGACGCCGAGTTTCGGCAGGTCTTCGGCCGCAGCGGCAGTGGCGCTGGCGCCGAGGAGAGAGAGCACCGAGAGACCGACGAAAGCCCAGCTGCGCGTCGACATCAGCCTCGGTTCCTCCCTTTGCGGGATTTGTGACGGGCGTCTCTCGTCCGCTTCGGGAGACGCGCAGACAACTTTATTAGGTCCTGAAGTGCCTTTGGGCCAAAAACTTCTTGCATCGCTGCAGCATGGGTGTACATAGCGCCGTCGTTTAACTTGAAACATCTGCTGGTTGGAGGGAGGACGCCATGTCCGATGACGCCCTCTTCCAATTGGGGATGGACTTGGATCGTGGTTCAAGCACCGCCCAAACGGAAGAAAAGCTTTCTCGTTGCCGCTCCTCGCAAGAGGACGAGCGTAAGGATTTTTTCTGTGAGCGTGACGGGGTTCGCTACGCTGGCACCCATCTCATCATCGACCTGGTGCGAGCGGAACGGCTCGACGATCTAGAGCACATCGAAGCGACGCTTCGACGCTGCGTCGAGGTCGCTGGAGCCACGCTCTTGCACATCCACCTCCATCACTTCACGCCAAATGGCGGAGTGTCCGGCGTGGCGGTGCTTGCCGAATCGCATATCTCGATTCATAGCTGGCCCGAATACGGCTACGCCGCCCTCGATGTCTTCATGTGCGGCCAGACCCATCCACGACGCGCCATCGATGTATTGAAAGAGGCGTTCTCGCCTCGCAAGGTGGTGGTCAAGGAGCATCTGCGCGGCAAGGAGATGAATCGATGGACCGGTGGGTCGAAGAGACGTTACACCGCGGCTTCCGCATCCGTCTGAAGGCGGACCGCGTCCTCTTCGACAGCGAGACCGAGCATCAGCAGCTGATCATCCTGGAAACCCCCGAATTCGGGCGGGTGATGATGCTCGATGGGGTGATCCAGCTCGCCTCGAAGGACGAGTTCGTCTACCACGAGATGATGAGCCATGTGCCGCTGTTCGCCCACGGGCGGGCACGGAAGGCGCTTATTGTCGGCGGCGGCGACGGCGGGGTGTTGCGCGAGGCGTTGAAGCATCCCGAGCTCGAGACGGTCACTCTGTGCGAGATCGACCGGAGCGTGATCGAGCTCTGTCGCGAGTATTTTCCCGAGGTGTCGGCCGGCGCCTATGACAATCCGCGGACGAGGATCGTCATCGCCGACGGCACCAAATTCGTGGCCGAGACGGACGAGCGGTTCGACGTGATCATGGTCGATTCGACCGATCCGATCGGCCCGGGTGCCGTGTTGTTCACCCGCGAGTTCTACGCCGGGTGCCGCAAGGCGCTCGCTCCCGGAGGCGTGCTCGTCACCCAGAACGGTCTTCCCTTCCTGCAGGCGGCAGAGCTCCAGCAAAGCGTCGGCTATTTCCGCGAGATGTTCGAGGACGCCTTCGCCTATCTCGCCACCACGCCGACCTATGTCGGGGGGCCGATGTCCTATGGCTGGGCGACCGACGACACCGATCTCAGGCATCTCCGCCAGAACGCCATCGAGCATCGCTATGCCGAGGCCGGGTGCTTCCCCACGCGCTACTGGCGCCCCGACGTGCATGTCGCGGCCTTCGCACTTCCCAATTATGTGCGCGAGCTGGTGGAGGGGTAGCCTCAGAGCCGCTCCATCGTGGGCAGGTCGCCGACGAGCGGGCGGCAATAGGCGTGGAAGGCGGCGCTCACATCGTTCGAGCCTGAGATGAACTCGGCCGGCACGTGGCGCGTGCGCCGCGCCACTGCCGAGAGGTCGGCGCGCCCGCAAGCGCTTGCGTAGCTGTCAGGCGCGTTGCTGGTGCGGATGATGATCACCGAGGCGCTTCGGTCGCCGCGTGCCGCAAGCTCTGCGGCATAGCGGCCGACGGCGCGTGCTTCCTCCGCGTCGACCGAGGAGGGATGTGGCCAGCAGCGCTGGATATAGCCGAAGGTGTCGGCGCGCACCCGGGGCGCCTTGCCGCCCGCAGGCGTAAGCCCCGTCTTGACGAGATCGGCAAGTCCGTCGCCGAGAGCGCCCGAGCCGGAAAGCTGCACGTTGCCGTGGGCATCGACTTCGCCAGCGCCACGCATCAGCTTCGGCCCGATCTCCTCGCCGGTCTCGTCGCGGATGCCTTCGCTCACCGCGATCTGGCAGCGCCCGAGCTTGGCGTAGACCGCCTCGACATCGGCGAGAAAGGCTTCCGTCGAGAACGGAACCTCGGGGAGATAGATGAGATGCGGCGCCGGCCGGTCCGCTGGATCGGCGCCATTGCTCGCCGACCCGCGAGCGAGCGAGGCGGCGGCGGTGAGGAAGCCTGCGTTTCGCCCCATGATCACGTTGATCTTGATGCCGCCGAGGCTCGCATTGTCGAGCGCGTCCCCCATCAGCGCGAGCGTGACGTAGCGCGCGGCTGAAGGAAATCCCGGGGTGTGATCGTTCTCCAGGAGATCGTTGTCGATGGTCTTCGGCACATGGAAGCAGCGGAGGTCGTAGCCGGCTTCCGCAGCCTTCTCGCTCACGATGCGGCAGGTATCGGCCGAGTCGTTGCCGCCGATATAGAAGAAATAGCGGATGTCATGAGCGCGGGCGCCATCGAGGATCTTCTGGCAATAGGCCTCGTCCGGCTTGTCGCGGGTCGAGCCGAGGGCCGCAGACGGCGTGCGGGCCATGCGCTCGAGCCGATCGGCGGGGATCGAGGTGAGATCGACGAGCCCCTCGCCGCCGGGTTTGACGATGCCGCGCACCCCATGCCGCATGCCGAGAACACGTTTCACGTGACCGGTATTAGCGAGGCCGGCTCTCAAGCCTTCGATAACTCCGGCCAGCGACTGGTTGATCACCGCGGTCGGCCCGCCTGACTGGCCGATCGCCGCATTTCCGGAAACAAGATCAGCCACCGAACTCACTCCCTGCCGGGCAAAGTGCGCGCACAATGCCCGCGCCAGGGAGTGAGATCAAGCCGATGTGCCTACCTATGCGGCGTTCCGCTTGCCAGACGCCACGGCGCGCCCAAGAAATTCCCGGATCGCGTTGGCGATGTCGGCGGCATGGGTCTCGAGCGCAAAATGGCCGGTGTCGAAGAAATGCACCTCGGCGTTCGGATTGTCGCGCTTGAACGCCTCGGCGCCAGGCGGCAGAAAGAACGGATCGTTCTTGCCCCACACCGCGAGCAGAGGCGGCTTGCGCTCGGCAAAATAAGCCTGGAAGTTGGGATAGAGGGCGACGTTGCTGGCATAGTCCAGGAAGAGATCGAGCTGGATCTCATCGTTGCCAGGGCGGGAAAGTAGCACGCTGTCCAGCGTGTAGGATTCCGGCGCGACCTCGGCCGGATCGGCGACCCCGTGGGTGTACTGCCACTTCGTCGCGTCGGGGGAGAGGAACGAGCGCAGCTCCTTGCGGTTCGCAGGAGTCGGATCCTGCCAATAGCGCTGGATCGGCGACCAGCCGCCGCTCAAGCCTTCCTCATAGGCGTTGCCGTTCTGTGAGATGATGGCGGTGACCCGATCCGGATGCGCCAGCGCGAGACGAAAGCCGACAGGAGCGCCGTAGTCGAAGACGTAGATGGCGAAACGCGCAAGACCGATTGCATCGGTGAAAGCCCCGATTACCTTGGCGAGATTGGCGAAGCTGTAGCCGAACTCCGCCCGGTCGGGCGCCACAGTGAAGCCGAAGCCCGGCAGGTCCGGCGCCACGACATGATAGCGGTCGGCAAGCAAGGGAATGAGGTTGCGGAACATATGCGACGAGGTCGGGAAGCCGTGCAGCAGCAGGACAGCCGGGTGTCGCGGATCGCCAGCTTCTCGATAGAAGACCGTCGCCGGTCCGGCTTTTACGGTGCGATAGCGTATTTTGGAGGGGGCTTGGGTCATTGCAGGTCTCCATTGGGGTTGGCGTTGGTGCCTGACCCTTAGATAGAGTCTTGCAAATCGAGCTGTAATTCCTCCATTTCAGGAGGCACTCTTCCGGTCAGCGGAACAATGGCACGGGCGACTGTGACCGCCTTGAAATCGGCGGACCATGGGTAGAGGAGATGGCCGAGGCTCAAAACCCACGATGCGCCAATTGAACGCGAGACGCCAATGTCGCTCGACAACATGACCGATCGCGGCGCGGCCTGGCCGGAATTGCCCTACGCCGCATGGAAGGACACCTATGCCACGCTGCATCTCTGGACGCAGATCGTGGGCAAGATCCGCCTGGCTCAGACGCCCTGGCTCAATCATTCCTGGCACGTGGTGCTTTATGTGACGCCACGCGGGCTGACCACCTCGCCGATCCCTTACGGGGAGCGCACGTTCGAACTCGAATTCGATTTTCTCGACCACGTGCTGCGGGCCTCGGCGAGCGACGGGGATAAAAAGGAGATCGGGCTTTTCCCACGCTCGGTCGCCGACTTCTATGCCGAAATCATGCGCGTCCTCGCGGAGCTCGGCATCGAGGTCCGCCTCAATGAGCTGCCCAACGAGATTCCCGACGCGATCCGCTTCAGCGAGGACCATGTCCACGCCTCCTACGACCGCGAATACGCCGAGCGGCATTGGCGAGTCCTACTGCAGGTGAATCGGGTGTTGCATGCGTTTCGAACGTCGTTCATCGGCAAGTGCAGCCCGGTGCATTTCTTCTGGGGAAGTTTCGATCTCGCGGTGACGCGCTTTTCCGGCCGGCGGGCGCCGCCGTTCACGCCGAGCGGTGCCGTGCCCAACATGCCGGCGGCGGTTGAGCTCGATGCCTACTCGCACGAATGCTCGAGCGCCGGCTTCTGGCCTGGCGGACAGGGCGTCGACTACCCCGCCTTCTATTCCTATGCCTCGCCAGCGCCGGACGGCTTCTCGACGGCTTCCATCCGTCCGGCTGATGCCTTCTGGAACAAGGATCTCGGCCAATACAATCTGCCCTACGACGCTGTGCGCACCGCCGGCGATCCGGAGCAGGCGCTCATGGACTTTCTGGTGAGCACCTATGAGGCGGCTGCCAATCTGGGGAAATGGGACCGCGCCGCGCTCGAATGTCCGCTCGGGCAGCCGGGAATTCCTCGCAAGGTGTGATACCGTTCGTGGTCGGAAGGCAACGCGGCGGATATGTCCCGCCGCGTCGCCAACAGTTCTGCTCAAGTCGTTCTGGCCTTGAGGTGCTCCTTCAGGCCTTCGTTGATCTGCTCGAGAGCAGCTTCGGTGGAAGGCACGTTGCGCAGCGCATTCAGCGCCACGAAGTCATGGATCGTGCCGTTGTAGCGAACGGCAGTGACCTCCACACCAGCCTCTTTCAATTTCCGAGCATAGGCTTCGCCTTCATCGCGAAGAGGGTCGTTCTCGGCGGTGATGACCAGCGCCGGAGGAAGCTCCTTCAGCTGCTCGGTCTTCGCCCGAAGGGGTGACACATAGGGGTTGTCACGCGTCTTCGCGTCTGGCGCGTAAAGGTCCCAGCCGTATTTCATGAACGCCCGCGTGAGAAAGCGGCCCGTTCCATAATTGAGGTAGGACGCCGTATCGACGCTCGCATCCGTCGCCGGGATCAAGAGCACCTGATAGCTGATCTTGGGTCCCTTGCGGTCCTTGGCCATGAGGGCCAGCGCCGCTGTCATGTTGCCGCCGACCGAGTTGCCGGCGACGGCGATGCGGCTGCCATCCGCGCCGATATCGCCGGCGTGCTCGGAGACCCATTTCAGAGCGGCATAGCACTCCTCCAGCTGCACCGGAAACTTGGCGGAGGGCAGAGGCGTATATTCGACGAACACGCCGATTTGTCCCGAGCCGACGACAAGGTCGCGCAACAGGCGCTGATGGTTCTGAAAGTTGCCGACGATCCACACGCCGCCATGGATGAAGAGCAGCACGCCAGGCTTGCCGCTCACATGCTGAGGCTTCATGACGTACAGCTTAACGGTGCGCCCATCCTGCGTGATGGTTTGCTCGGTCGTGGTGACGCCTGACATGTCCACCGGCGCTTTTGATTGAAGCTCGGTGAGAATTTGCTGGGGCTTCGGCTGGGGCAGTTCCCAGAACGGGCTGCTGTCCTTGTCGATGTCGGCCAGGAACGATCGAATCTGCGGATCGATCCTCGGGTCGGTGGCGGCGTCGGGCGCCGCCTCGGCAATTTTGGTCATCTGGGTCATGAGAATAGCTCCGATAATCAAGACTAAGAGTCTGGGGGTGGGTTTCATGGGAATGGTCCATTTGCTTGCCGGACTGAGTCCCGATGCTCGCTTCCGAAATCGGAGCGATCGGGCTCTGCCCGCCGCGACATTAGGAACGGCGCGGCATGCGAGTCTTTTCCGCGCTTGCTGTCTGATTGACCGTTCTTGCTGTATTGCTGCTAGCGAACGAGGCGCCGGTATTCTCCCGGCGTCATGCCAGTCGCAGCGGAACCTTGTCGCGTGTTAGCTACGCCAAGCCGAGCAGATGCAGGCTGAAGAGGCGGTGCGGGTCGGTCCAGGCGTGGACGGGCGTCCAGCCGGCGGAACGCGCCAGCGTTTGGAACTCCTCGATCGCATATTTGTGCGAATTCTCGGTGTGGATGCGCTCGCCCTTGGCAAAGCGAAACTCGCGGCCCATCACCCGCACCGTCTGGCGCGCCAAGCTCACGAGATGCATCTCGATGCGGCCTTGCGCTTCGTCATAGATCGCGTCGTGGGCGAAGCCAGCAACGTCGATGTCGCCGTCGAGCTCGCGATTGATGCGCTCGAGCAGATTGAGGTTGAAGGCGGCCGTCACCCCGCGCCGGTCGTTATAGGCGGGAATCAGAATCGCCGGGTCCTTCTTCAGATCGACGCCGACGAGAAACGCGGCATGGCGCCCGAGCAGCCGCGCCGCATTGGCGAGGAAGGCTCTCGCGTCGGCTTGCGTGAGATTGCCGATGGTCGAGCCTGAGAAGAAGCCGAGCTTGCGCGGGCGCCGCGCGGCCACAGGCAGCGTGCGCGTCTTGGTGAAGTCGGCGATCAGAGGCCTGATGGCAAGGCCGGTATGCCGCTCGGAGAGCCACTCGGCGGCCTCGGCCAAACTTTCGCCGGCGACGTCGATCGGCACGTAGAGCGTGACACGGCCAAGCGCGCTCAGCAGCAGGCTCGTCTTGCGGCTCGAGCCTGAGCCGAACTCGACCAGCACGCTTGCGTCGCCCATGCGCTCGGCGATCTCGGCGCCATAAGCTTCGAGCAGCGCGGTCTCCACGCGCGTCGGGTAATATTCCTCAAGCTGGGTGATCTCCTCAAACAGCGCCGAGCCGCGGGCGTCGTAGAAGAAGCGGCAGGGAAGGCTGCGCGGCTTTCGCGCAAAGCCGGCAAGCACCGCTTGCGCGAAGTCGGCACGCGCGGGATCGAGCCTCGGGGAGGTGAGGCTCGAAGACCGCTCGAGGTCTTCGACGATCTGATGCGGGATGTCTCTTTCCATCAGGCGTCGCCGGCCAGGCGCAAGCCCATGAACTGCCAGCGCTGATGCGGGTAGAAAAAGTTGCGGTAGGTCTTGCGGATATGCCCTTCCGGCGTGGCGCAGGAGCCGCCGCGCAGCACGAACTGATTGCACATGAACTTGCCGTTGTACTCGCCGACCGCGCCCGGCGCTGCCTTGAAGCCTGGATAGGGGAGGTAGGCGCTTCCCGTCCATTCCCACACATCGCCATAGATCTGCTTGAGACCGCTGCCAGCTTCGGCGCGCATCGGCCTGAGATGGCCTGCGCCAAGGGTGCGTCCCTTGAGGGGCACGGTGCCTGCCGCCGCCTCCCATTCGAACTCTGTCGGCAGCCGGTATCCTGCCCAGCGCGCAAAGGCGTCGGCCTCGTAATAGCTGACATGGCAGACAGGCGCTGCGGAATCGAGCGGCCCGAAGCCGTGAAGGCTCATCTGCATGAAGCCGCCGTCGACCTCTTCCCAATAAAGCGGGGCGGTCCAGCCTTGCGCTTTGACCGTGGCCCAGCCGTCGGCGAGCCAGAGCGTCGGCGTGCTGTACCCGCCGTCCTCGATGAAGGCGACCCACTCAGAATTGGTGACGCAACGATTGGCGAGCCTGAAGGGACGGACGAGCTCGTCGTGTCGCGGTCCCTCATTGTCATAGGCAAAGCCCTCGCCGTCATGGCCAACGGCAAGAATGCCGCCGTCGAAAGCGATCCAGTCGGGCGGCGCAGGCTCGGCCACCGCGACGCCGGGGGTGGCGCGGGCGTAAGCCGGCTTCAGCGGCTCGCTGGCGAACAGGCTCAAGATGTCGGTGAGCAGAAGCTCCTGATGCTGCTGCTCGTGATTGATGCCGAGCTCGATCAGCTCAGCCGCCCAGGGCTCAAGGCCACGCTCGCAAAGCCGCTCGAGTGCCGCATCGACATGCTCGCGATAGGCGCGCACCTCGTCGGCCGACGGGCGCGTCAGGAGACCCCGCTTGCCGCGCGGCTGCCGGGCACCCACGCTCTCGTAATAGGAATTGAAGCAATATTCGAAGCGCTCGTCGAAAATCCGGTAGCCCTCGAGGAAGGCTTTGAGCACGAAAGCTTCGAAGAACCAGGTGGTGTGGGCGAGATGCCATTTGGTGGGGCTTGCGTCGTCATTGGCCTGGACGACCTGGTCCTCGTCGCTCAAGGGGAGAGCAAGCTCAGAGGACAACCGGCGCGTGGCGATCAGGCGTTGGAAAAGCGATTGGGACTCGGTCCGATGAATGTCGTGGAGGACGGCATCACGCGCGCTCATAATCCTCTCCTTGGGAACAGAACCTTATTCGCCCAGTCAGGACAGGCGGAGCAGTCCTCACAGCCCTTTGCTAACGCCAGATTTAGCAGCTTGTTCCACAAGGCGGAATGGGTAAGCATGCACAAACCTGTGAAGGCGCCGACTCATGGTCAATCATTCCTCAAACCGCAAATTGCTGGAGGATAGCGACCCCGTCGTGGCGTTCGATGGACGTCAGTCGGCGATTGCCGCCGAGATCCAACGCGGCGTCTGCCGTGCGCTTCGCGCGCTCGGTCATTCGGTGGTGACCGAACTGTCGCTCGCGAACGGCCGGCGTGCCGATGTGGTTGGGCTGTCGCCCGGGGGCGACATCTGGATCGTGGAGATCAAATCCTGCCTGCTCGATTTTCAGACCGACTGCAAATGGACCGAGTACCGGCCGCATTGCGACCGGCTCTATTTCGCGGTGGCGCCGGACTTCCCCTGTCACGTGATCCCCGAGGAGGCAGGGCTGATGCTTGCCGACCGCTACGGCGCGCATCTCGTGCGCGAGCCAATGGAGGAGCGCTTGGGCGCGGCACGGCGCAAGGCCATGATGCTGTGCTTTGCCCGCGCCGCGGCGCTCAGGCTTCAGCTTCACCTCGACCCAGGCTGCGGCTTCGAGATTTAGTTACTTCGGGGCGCGCTTGGCGAGGATGCGCTGCAGCGTGCGCCGATGCATGTTGAGCCGCCGCGCCGTCTCCGAGACATTGCGGTTGCACAGCTCGTAGACGCGCTGAATGTGCTCCCAGCGCACCCGGTCGGCCGACATCGGGTTCTCCGGTGGCGGCGCCTTGGCATCTCCAGGTGCAATCAGCGCCTGATAGACGTCGTCGGCGTCGGCGGGCTTGGCGAGATAATCGACCGCTCCGAGCTTCACCGCGGTCACGGCGGTGGCGATATTGCCGTAGCCGGTCAGCACCACGGCGCGCGCCTCCGGGCGCACATCCTTGAGCGCCGCGATCACGTCGATGCCGCTGCCGTCATCGAGTCGCATGTCCACCACGGCGAAGGCCGGCGGCCTGCGGCGAAGTGAAATGAGCCCGTCCTCGACGCTCGGGGCCGTCTCGACCTCGAAACCGCGGGTCTCCATGGCGCGCGCGAGCCGCGCGAGGAAGGCGCGGTCGTCGTCGACGATGAGGAGCGTATTGTCCTGGGGGATGGGCCAGGTCTGCTGAGCAGCTTCCATTCTGGAGCCTCCTATGTCCTTGGAGCCATAACCTCCAAGGCGCCCTTGCCACAAGCGAAGTCTTGATGAGGGGCGACCGGCCAGCGCAAAAGGCCGTAATAGAGCTATGTCTTCGCTCGCCTTTTCGCAAGCGGCCAAGGCGTCACAGGGGCGGCTCGCGCCATCAAGCCACGGGTTCAGGCAGCCATTCGACCCTTTCCGAGGTGTGCTCGAATCGCCACCGCGGCCAGATCACGGTGACCACGGCTCCTCCCGGAGGATAGGCGCGATTGGCAAGCTCAAGCTTGGCGCCTGAGCGCTCGAGCAGCGTCTTGGCGATGAAGAAGCCGAGGCCCATGCCCACATGGTCGTCGTTCTCGCCGCCGTCGCCATGGCCGGGCCTGGTGGTGACGAACGGCTCGCCGAGCTGCTCGAGCACATGCGGCGGGAAGCCTGCGCCGTCATCTGCGATCTCGATGCGCACTTCGTCTTCCGACCAGCTCGCCTTGACCTCGACCTTGCTCGCGGCGAAGTCGATGGCGTTCTCCACGAGGTTGCCTAGCCCGTAGATCACGCCGGGATTTCGCTGCATCACGGGCTCTTGCGCGCTCCGCTCACCGGGCTTCACGCCGGGCACCGGCCCGGTCTCCACCTCGATCGGCGCCGCGACCAGCCGGTGCGGCGACACCAATTCCTCGATGAGATGACTGACGGGAAGCCGCGAGACGATGATGTCCTGCTGCTCGCCCATGCCGGCAAGCTCGCCGAGAATGGTGCGGCAGCGCTCGGCTTGCGCGCGCAATAGCACGAGATCCTCGTAATGCGGGTCGTTGTGCTTGGCGTCGCGGAGCAGCTCCTTGGCCACGACGGCGATGGTCGCCAAAGGGGTGCCGAGGCCGTGTGCCGCGGCGGCGGCGAGGCCGTCGAGCGCCGACAATTTCTGCTCGCGCGCGAGCACGAGCTCGGCTGCTGCGAGCGCTTCGGCCATGCGCCGCGCCTCCTCGGCTGTGCGCCAGGAATAGAGGCCGATGAACAGAATGCCCAACACCACCGCAGCCCACACACCCATGACGTAAGGCAGCGGCAGCAGGAAGCGTGAATGGTGGAACCAAGGCAGCGGCAGATGAAACTCGGTGAGTAGCGTCGCCACCAGAATGGCAAGACCGCCAAGTGCGACCGTGACTCTCGGCGGCAGAGTGGAGGCCGACACCGTGACCGGGGCGATGAGCAGAAAGGCGAAGGGGTTCTCTAGCCCTCCGGTCAAATAGAGGAGCGCGCCGAGCTGGAGGATGTCGTAGCCGAGCATCAGGAAGGCGTAATGGTTCGGCAGGCGCTGGCTCGCCGGATAGCGCAGGCGAAGCGCAACGTTGAGCCAGGCCGACAGCGAGATCACGGCAAGGCAGGCGCCGATCGGCAGATCGATGCCCATGAGCCAATAAACGACGACCACCGTGGCGCTCTGGCCGAGCACGGCGAGCCAGCGCAACCTGACGATAGTCTGCAAGCGCAGGCGGCTTTCGCCGCGGCGGAGCAGATCGCCGCCGGCCCTGGCGCGCGCTGCCGTTTGACTAATGTCCGTGGCGCTCATAGGTGAAGTCTAACACGGGCCTCCCGGCCATAATTCGGACAAAGCGCGGCAGCAGGCGCTTGAGCCATGGATGAAAGAGTAACCACGTCGCAGGACCTGGCCGAGACCGTTCCCGTCGCGGTCAGGGACCTCACCAAGGTTTACGGCACGGTCACCGCCGTAAATCACATCACGTTTTCGTTAAAGCCGCGCACCACCGTGGCGCTGCTCGGCGGCAACGGCGCCGGCAAGACCACGACCATCGCCATGCTGCTCGGGCTCGTGGTGCCGACCTCGGGCGAGGTGAGGGTGTTCGGCGCCGATATGGCGCGCAGCCGCTACCAGGCCGCCCAGAGGCTCAACTTCCAGAGCCCCTATGTCGACCTGCCGATGCGGCTCACGGTGCGGCAGAACCTGACCGTCTATGCCGGGCTTTACGGCGTGGCCAACGCCGAGGAGCGCATCGCCTTCCTCGCCGAGGATCTGCAGATCACGGCGCTGCTCGACCGCGCCACCGGCAAGCTCTCGGCCGGACAGAAAACGCGGGTCGGGCTCGCCAAGGCCCTGCTCAACGCGCCCGAGCTGTTGCTGCTCGACGAGCCGACGGCATCGCTCGACCCTGACACCGCCGATTGGGTGAGGCAGAAGCTGAAAGAATATGCGCAAACGCGCCGTGCCACGATCCTGTTTGCCTCGCATAACATGGCCGAGGTCGAGCGCCTCGCCGACCGCGTCATCCTGCTCGATGCCGGCCGCATCCTCGAGGACGAGTCCCCCCGCGCTCTGATCAAGACCTATGGTCGCGAAACTCTCGAAGAAGTGTTCCTCGACGTGGTGCGCGGCCGCGCCCGCCGTGAGAGGAACGAGGTGCCGGGGGCGAGGGAGGCGTCATGAGCAGCGTTTCCAAAACCTCCGGCGCGGTGCCTGTGCTGCTGCCGCCGTTCGGGCTTGGCGCTTCGCTTCGCCGCATCGGCGCGCTCGTCCGCCGCTATATGTATCTCTTGCGCAGCTCAGGCATCAGGCTGGTCGAGCTGATCTATTGGCCCTTCCTGCAAATGCTGACTTGGGGTTTCTTGCAGAAATATCTCGCCGGCACCACGAGCCCGCTGGTGCAGGCCGCAGGCGTGCTGATCGGCGGCGTGCTGCTCTGGGACATTCTGTTTCGCTCCAAGATCGGCTTCTCCACCACCTTCATCGAAGAGATGTGGTCGCGCAATCTCGGGAACCTGCTGACGAGCCCGCTTCATCCTTTCGAGCTCGTCGCCGCCTTGAGCGTATGGAGCGTGACCAGGCTCGCCGTCAGCATGATCCCAGTCGCCGTCGCAGCTTATTTCATCTTCGGCTTCAACCTGCTCGATCTTGGGGCGGCACTCGTCGCCTTCTTCGTGGTGCTCGTGCTGACGAGCTGGTCGCTCGGGCTGCTCTCCGCTGGCGTGATCCTGCGTTACGGGCTCGGCGCCGAGGAGCTTGCCTGGTCGCTCGCTTTCATCCTCTTGCCGCTCTCTTGCGTTTACTACCCAGTCTCGGTGTTGCCGGATTGGCTGAGGCCGATTTCGCTCGCGCTGCCGCCGACCCACGTGTTCGAGGGCATGCGCTCGATCCTGCTCCACGGCGTGTTCGATGCGAACGAGCTGTGGTGGGCGCTTGGGCTCAATGCCATCTACCTGACCGTTGGCTATCTCGCCTTCCGCTGGTTCCTGCAAAGTGCCCGGGTCAACGGCACGCTGCTGCAGCTTGGTGAGTAGATGCGCGCCCGCCTCATCGCTTTCGTCATCGCGGGCTTCCTCATCGGCGCTATTGCCGGCGCGGGCGTCCTGCTCGTCGCCAACCCGCAAGGAGGACAGCCGGTCCAATCCTCAGGCGCGGCACTGATCGGCGGGCCGTTCTCGCTGGTCGGCGCCGACGGCAAGCCTGTCACCGACCGCGACTTCCGCGGGCGCTACATGCTGATCTTCTTCGGCTTCACCCATTGCCCGGACATCTGCCCGGCCGAGCTGCAAGTGATCGCTCAGGCCCTGGAGCAGCTTGGCGACAAGGCCAAGACCGTGGTTCCCATCTTCATCACCCTCGATCCCGAGCGGGATACGCCTGAGGCCATGGCGAATTACGTGAAGAGCTTCGGGCCCAATTTCGTGGGGCTGACGGGGTCGCCTGAGGCGATCGCCGCGGCTGCCAAGGCCTATCGCGTGGCTTATGCTCAGGTTGAGAATAAAGACTCAGCCGGGCGATTACAGCGTCGATCACTCGGCTCTCGTCTATCTCATGGACCCCGAAGGCCGATATGTGACGCACTTTTCCTATGGTCTCAGCGCCGACCAAATGGCTGAAAAGCTGGAAAAATCACTCTAGACGCGCGCCCTATCGCCGCGCTGTGGCCCTTTTGTCATTGCGGCGCAACATAGAATCACCATTTCAGTTTGCAATGCAGCATCAACACTGCACCCTGATAAGAGCAGGAGGTCGATCCATGCTTTACCATTTGTACGAACTCAATCAGGCCGCGTTGAGCCCGGCGCGGGCGGCGGCCGAAGCTTACCGGCTGTTGTTCCGCAATCCGCTGAACCCGGCCTCGCACACGCCGCTCGGCCGTGGCGCTGCCGCGGCGCTCGAGCTGTTCGAGCGCACCACGCGGCGCTATCGCGAGCCCGCCTGGGACATCCGCACCACCGATGTGGATGGCCTGGAGGTCGCTGTCAGGCCGCGCCGGATCATCGCCAAGCCATTCTGCAATCTCGTCTATTTCGAGCGGGACATCCCCCTTGCGAGACGCCGCAAAGATAGCAAGCTCTTGATCATGGCGCCCATGGCAGGCCACTTTCCCACGCTGTTGCGCGGGACGGTCCGGGACATGCTGCCCCATCACGAGGTCTATATCACCGAGTGGCGGGACGCGCGCCGCGTGCCACGGTCCGCAGGCTCCTTCGACCTCGACGACTACATCGACTATGTCATTGAGTTCATAAGGTATTTCCAAGGCGATGTGCATGTGATGGCGGTGTGCCAGCCGACCGTGCCGGTATTCGCTGCCGTATCGCTGCTCGAGGCCGAGCGGGACCGCTCAGCCCCGCGTTCCATGATCCTCATGGCCGGCCCCATCGATGCGCGCGAGAACCCCACGGCGGTGAACCGCTTCGCCGACGGGCGCAGCCTCGAATGGTTTGAGCGGAACGTCATCACCCAGGTTCCGTGGCCGCACAAAGGGATGATGCGGCACGTTTATCCCGGCTTTCTGCAGTTGAGCGGGTTCATGGGCATGAATCTCGACCGCCATATCACCGCCCACCGCGAGCTGTTCCATAATCTGATCAGAGGCGACGGCAACTCGGCCGACAAGCATCGCGAGTTCTACGACGAGTTTCTTGCCGTTATGGATCTCACTGCCGAGTACTACTTGCAAACCATCCACACAGTCTTCCTGCGCTATGCTCTGCCCAAAGGAGAGATGGTCCATCGTAACCGCCGGGTCGAGCCTGAGGCCGTCCGCCGGGTGGCGCTCATGACGGTTGAAGGCGAGAAGGACGATATCTCGGGAAACGGCCAGACCTTCGCTGCACATAATTTGTGCACGAACCTTCCAAGCTCCATGCGGCAACATCACCTGCAGCCTGGAGCCGGTCACTATGGCGTGTTCAACGGATCTCGCTTCCGAGCCGAAATCGTGCCTAAAATCAATAGCTTCATCGCCGCAAATCAGAGGCGTAGGGGGCTCTTGGCCCGGTCGTTCGGCCGAAAGTCCTAAAGCTTAGGCACGCCTTTCTTGACGCCTGTGCTATCGTAGCTTCGCCGAATCGAGGCTCAAATCGGTCGGCGCAGGGAGCGTATGTGTCATGCTTAGGCGGCTGAGGCCCGGTAACGGCGAAACCATCGAAGTTAAGGTTAAGGGGCTAGGACTTCCCCTCTTGTTGCGCCGCAGCCTACGCGCGCGGCGCTTCAGCCTGCAGGTGAGCGAAGCCCGGCGCGGGGCCATCCTCACCATGCCGGTCTATTCGAGCTTCGCCGAGGCCGATGAATTCCTGTCGCGCCATCTCGATTGGCTGAAAGAGCGCGTCGCCGGACTGTCGGAGCCGGTGCCCTTCACGCATGGCGCCATCGTGCCGTTGCGCGGCTTCGCCCATCAGCTTCGCTTTGCCGGCGCGGTGCGCCGCCGCGGCGTGGTGTGGATGGAAGCTGCCGAGGACGCCAAGGCCGCACCAGCCTGGCCGCAAGGGGCGAGATTGCCGATCCGTAGATTGCCGCGCCTCGTCGTCGCCGGCGAGCCCGAGCACGCGCCGCGGCGCATGCTCGACTGGCTGAAGCGGCAGGCGCATCAGGATCTCAAGGCACGCGTTGACGTGCATGCGAACCGGCTCGGTCTCAGCCCTGCGCGCATCTTCGTCCGCGACCAGACCACGCGCTGGGGATCGTGCTCGACCACCGGTGCGCTGTCCTTCTCCTGGAGGCTCGTGCTCGCACCTCCCTTCGTGCTCGATTATCTCGCGGCGCACGAGGTCGCCCATCTCGGGCACATGAATCACGGGCAGCGATTCTGGAACCTGGTCGAGCGCACCATGCCGCGCCACGAAGAAGCGACGTCGTGGCTGCGCAAGCACGGCGCGAGCCTGCATCGCTACGGCTCGGAAGGCATGCTGCCGTCCGCGCGTGGACGCTCGCCGATGCGCACCATCGAGTGACTTCGTCACGAATTGTTGTTGTTTGAGGGCCTACCCGCCGGAGAGGAGGTCAATCATGCGCCGGTAGAGCGGCGTGTTGCTCTTCTCCGCTGGCGCAGTCCACAGCCGCGACGATGCCTCCTCGAGCCAAGGCGAGCGCGTGCCAGGCAGCGCCAAAGGCTGCTTGCCCTCATGCGCGTAGACCATGATGTCGTGCCAGATATGCGCGGGCAGCGTGCCGCCGGTCACGTTGCGCATCTTCGAGCCGTCGTCATTGCCGACCCAGACGCCACCGACATAATGCGCGGTGTAGCCGACGAACCAGGCGTCGCGCGAGTTTTGGCTGGTCCCCGTTTTGCCGCCCGCGATCTGGTCTGGCAGCGCCGCCTGCCTTCCGGTGCCGCTGACCATGGTCGCGTTCATCATGTCGTTCATTTCCGCGACATAGGACTCATCGACGACGCGGGCAAGCCCAGCTCCCTTGTACTCGTAGAGCAGCTTGCCGTCGCCGTTGCGCACGCGGGCGATGATATGCGGGGTGATCCCTTCGCCGCCATTGGCGAACGGCACGTAGGCGGCGACGAGCTCAAGCGGCGTTACCTCGGCGGTGCCGAGCGCAAGCGACGGGCGGTCGTGCAGCTCAGAGCGGATGCCGAGCCGCCGCGCCGTGCTGACCACGTTGCCGCGGCCGACCTCGTCGGCAAGCTTCACCGCGACGGTGTTGATCGACTGGGCGAAGCTATCGCGGAGCGTGACCGTGCCGCGATAGGTGCCGGTGTGGTTCTTGGGCGCCCAGCCGTCGACGGCGACCGGCTCGTCATTGGCGATCGAGTTCGGGCGTGTAGCCGCTTTCGAGCGCGGTGAGATAGACGAAGGGCTTGAAGGCCGAGCCAGGCTGGCGGAGCGCCTTCACCGCACGGTCGAAGGGGCTTGAGCGGTAGGAGCGGCCGCCGATCAGCGCCTTGATCCCGCCGCTGGTATCGAGCACGACCACGGCGCCTTCGCTCACATCGAGGTCCTTTCCTTCCGCATCGAGCGTCTGGCGCAGCGTCAATTGCGCGGCGCGCTGAAGGCCGGCATCGATGGTGGTCTCGACCACCAGATCGCCCTCGGCGTTGCCGACGACCTCAGGCAAGGTCTCCGCCACCCAGTCGACGGCATAAGGATACCCCGTCTCGTCGCTGAAGGTGCGGAGCCGCAAAGGCTCTGCAGCGGCAGTCTCAGCTTCCGCGCTGGTGAGAAATCCTGCCTCGACCATATTGTCGAGCACCACGTCGACGCGCGTAGTGGCGAGCTCGACACTGCGCGTCGGCGCATAACGCGACGGAGCCTTGAGCAGGCCGGCAAGCAGCGCCGCCTGCGTCAAGGTCACGGAACGCGCCGAGCGTCCGAAATAGCGCCGCGCCGCAGCCTCGACGCCATAGGTGCCCCCGCCGAAATAGACCCGGTTGAGATAGAGCTCGAGGATCTCGTCCTTGGTGAAGCGCCGCTCGAGCCAGATGGCGTACATCGCCTCTTCGAGCTTGCGCGCCATGGTGCGGTCCGGCGACAGGAACAGGTTCTTGGCGAGCTGCTGGGTGATGGTCGAGCCGCCCTGCACCACGCTGCCGGCAATGAGATTGCGCATGCCGGCACGGACGAGGCCGACCGGGTCGACGCCGAGATGGTTGTAGAAGCGGCGGTCCTCGGTGGCGATCACCGCCTGTGGCAGATAAGGCGGCAGCCGGTCGAGGCGGACATAGCCCCGCCTCAAGCCCCGCTCGGCGAGCACGGTGCCGTCGGAGGCGAGGATGGTGAGGTTTGGCGGCCGGTCGTCGAGGGTAAGCAGGATCGGGTCGGGGAGGCGGGCGACGAAATAGAGGAAGCTGCCGACGATGATGAGCGCGATCAAGGCGATCGGCGTGTAAAGGCCGCGGAGCAAGGCGCGGCGGATGGTGCTGCCGGTCTGCGACGTCTTGCGAGGCTTACGCGCGGGCGCGCGCTTGGCTCCGCCGAAATGCGGTTCGACGTGCTCTTTTCGCTTTGCCGCCTTTGCCGCTGGCTTTGGCTTCCGCCGCGTTGCCATGGATTGCCTGCCCCAAACGCCAGCGATCGCGGGGGAGGCGCCCCCACGAACCTTGGCGCCCAGAGGCTAAGCGCTTCGCATTGACCCAGGGTTAAGGGATTGGTGGCTCACACATCCAGATTGGCCACCTGGAGCGCGTTGGCCTGGATGAATTCGCGGCGCGGCTCGACCACGTCGCCCATCAGCCGCGAGAAGATCTCATCAGCCTCGTCGAGCTCGCCGACCTTCACCTGCAGGATGGTGCGGCTTTCGAGGTCGAGCGTGGTCTCCCACAACTGCTCGGGGTTCATCTCGCCGAGACCCTTGTAGCGCTGGAGCGTAAGCCCCTTGCGCCCGGCCGCCATCACCGCATCGAGCAGGTCTGAAGGCCCATGCACCGCGGTGGAAATATCCTTGCGCTTGAGCGTCGCGGGCTTGGCATAGACCTCCTGCAGATGCTCGGCATATTGGTCGAGCTTGAGGGCATCGGCGGACGCGATGAACGGCCCATCCACGAGGTGTGATTCCATCACGCCGCGAAGCTCACGCCAGAATCGCAAGCCGCCTTCGGGCAGCGCCTCGCCATGCCAGCCGCGCTCGGTCTCATCGGCGAGCGCATCGAGGCGCTTGGCGATATAGGCGGCTGCGCCTTGCGCCTGTTTCGCATCTTTCAGCAGCTTCGGCGCGAGTGCGCCGGCGATTGCTGCCTGCTCGATGATGAAGCGCGGATAGCGCGAATGCAGGCCCTTGAGGATGCCGGTAATCTTGCGCGCGGTCTCCACGATGTCGCGCAAATCGGCGCCGGCGCGGACAGCTTTGTCGCCGGTGAGGAGCACGGTGTCTTCGAGGCCCTCGGAAACGAGATAGTCTTCAAGCGACTTCTCGTCCTTGAGGTAGCGCTCTTGGCTTCCGCGCTTCACCTTGTAAAGCGGCGGCTGGGCGATGAAGAGGTTGCCGGCTTCCACGAGCTGCGGCATCTGCCGGTAGAAGAAGGTGAGCAGCAGCGTGCGGATATGGGCGCCGTCGACGTCGGCGTCGGTCATGATGATGACCTTGTGGTAGCGGAGCTTGGCGAGATCGAAATCGTCACGGCCGATGCCGGTGCCGAGCGCGGTGATCAGCGTGCCGATCTCTTGGCTCGACAGCATCTTGTCGAAGCGCGCCCGCTCCACATTGAGGATCTTGCCGCGCAAGGGAAGCACCGCCTGAAAGGCGCGGTCGCGCGCCTGCTTGGCTGAGCCTCCGGCGCTGTCGCCCTCGACCAGGAACAGCTCGGACTTGGAGGGATCGCGCTCCTGGCAGTCGGCGAGCTTGCCGGGAAGCGACGAAATGTCGAGCGCGCCCTTGCGCCGCGTCAGCTCGCGGGCTTTCCGCGCAGCCTCGCGCGCGGCAGCAGCCTCGACGATCTTCTGCACCACGGCCCGCGCCTCTCCCGGATTCTCCTCGAACCACTGCGAAAGAGCCGCGGCCATGACGCCTTCGACCACCGGGCGCACCTCGGAGGAGACGAGCTTATCCTTCGTTTGGCTGGAGAATTTCGGATCAGGCACCTTGACCGAGAGCACGCAAGTGAGCCCCTCGCGCGCGTCGTCGCCGGTCAACGCCACCTTCTCCTTCTTGGCGATGCCTGATTCGGCGGCGTAAGTGTTGACGGTGCGGGTGAGCGCCGAGCGCAGGCCGGCGAGATGCGTGCCGCCGTCGCGCTGCGGGATGTTGTTGGTGAAGCAGAGCACGTTCTCGTGGTAGCTGTCGTTCCACCACAGCGCCGCCTCGACCACGATCTTGTCCTGCTCTTTCTCCACCACGATGGGCTCTGGAATAAGCGGGTGCTTGGTGCGGTCGAGGAAGCGCACGAAGGCGCGCAAGCCTCCCTCATAGCGCATCTCCTCGGTCTTCGGCTCGACGCCGCGATGGTCTGAGAGCACGATGCGCACGCCGGAATTCAGGAACGCCAGCTCGCGCAAACGATGCTCGAGCGTGGCGTAGTCGAACTCGACCATGGTGAAGGTCCTCGTCGAAGGCACGAAGGTGACACGCGTGCCGGTTCTGGTCGCGGGGCCGACCTCAGCGAGCGGCGCCTCAGGCACGCCGTGGGCAAAGCGCATGAAATGCTCCTTGCCGTCGCGCCAGATGGTGAGGTCGAGCCTGGATGACAACGCATTCACCACCGAGACGCCGACGCCATGCAGGCCGCCGGACACCTTGTAGGAGTTCTGGTCGAACTTCCCGCCGGCGTGGAGCTGGGTCATGATCACTTCCGCCGCCGAGACGCCTTCGCCCTTGTGGATCTCGGTCGGAATGCCGCGGCCGTTGTCCACCACCGTGACCGAGCCGTCGGCGTTGAGCGTCACTTGGATCTCGTCGCAATAGCCGGCCAAAGCCTCGTCGATGGCGTTGTCCACCACCTCATAGACCATGTGGTGCAGGCCTGAGCCGTCGTCGGTATCGCCGATATACATGCCCGGCCGCTTGCGCACGGCATCGAGGCCTTTCAGCACCTTGATCGACTCGGCACCATAGTCTGAGGACGCGGCTGCTTTACGTTCTGAGGCTCGTTTCATTGGGTCCTTGCGGGTCAATTTCTCTGTCTTTTTTTGCACGTCTCGGCCGGCGAAAACCGGTGCCCTGATCAGGCGCCTATTCTACCCCGATTCACTGCCAAGATTTGGGCCTGCGACGCCAAAGAAGCGAAGGTTTCCCGGTCGGTTCCGGTCATCCAGGCCTGGGCTTTCAGGTCCAGAATCTCGCCAAAAAGGGCCTCCCGGCGGGCGTGATCGAGATGGGCGGCAACCTCGTCGAGGAGGACGAGGGGGGCGGCGCCGGAAAGCTCGCGGATCAGCCTCGCCTTGGCGAGCACGAGGCCGAGCAGAAGCGCCTTCTGCTCGCCCGAGGAGCAGTCGCCTGCGGGCGCATTGTGGGGGCCGTGAACCACTATTAGGTCGCTCAGATGCGGTCCTGCAAGGGCCCGGCCGGCGAGGCGGTCGCGCTCCCGCGCCTCCGACAACAGGCTCACATAATCGTCCTCGACCTCGACCGCCGGGCGCTCCATGAGGGCGCGCTCGAGCGTGCCTTCGAGCGCCAGCACGGCGAAAGGGAAGGGCCCTGGCCCGCGCGCCTCACGCGTCGCCTGGATCAGCGCCGAGAGCCGCGCGATCGCATCGAGCCTTGCCGCCGCGATGGCCACGCCGGCTTCCGCCATCTGCTCCTCAAGCCCGGCATAGAGCGAAGGCGATCCCTCGCGCATCTGAAACAGGCGGTTCCGCTGGCGCATGGCGCGGTCGTAGCGTCCTCGCGGCCCGCTCATCTTCGGATCGATGGCAAGCATCAGCCGGTCGAGGAAGCGGCGCCGCTCGGAGGCTGGACCGGTGAACAGGCCGTCCATCTCTGGGATCACCCAAACAAGCTGTACATAGTGGGCAAGAGCGCCGGCGCTCTGATCCTTGCCGGCGATGCGCACGTTCCGGCCTGTGGCTTCGCTTGCGCCGGAAAGCCCGAAGCCGGTGCCGATCTCGACCACGCCTTCGAGCGACATCACCGTGGCGGCCACCGCCCAGCCGCCGGGGCCGTCCTTGCGGGCGAGTTCCTCATAGGGACGCCCGCGCAAGCCTTGACCTGCACCGAGCAGCGACACTGCCTCGAGCAGATTGGTCTTGCCCGTGCCGTTGTCGCCGATGAGCACCACGGGGCTCTCATCGAGGCTCGCCGCCGCCCGCTCGTAATTGCGGAAATTGGTCAGCCTCAGCTCTTGGACAAAGAGCCGCGACTCGGCACGAGCGGCTTCGCCCATCGCCTCACGTGCAGCCCGCTCGCGATATCCGCTCAGGGCCGCCCTCATACCCGCATCGGCATGAGCACATAGAGAGCGGAGGCATCCTTGCCGTCGCGGATCATGGTGGGAGACCCCGGATCGGCGAGCTGGAACTCGGCGGTGCCGCCTTCGAGCTGCCCCGAGATGTCGAGCAGGTATCGGGCGTTGAAGCCGATCTCGAGCGGATCGAAGCCATACTCGACGGGGATCTCTTCGCTCGCGCTGCCGCTGTCCGGATTGTTGACCGAAAGGGTGAGCTTGCCGTCGGTGATGGAGAGCTTCACCGCGCGGCCCTTGTCGCTCGACAGCGTGGAGACGCGGTCCACGGCCTCGGCGAAGGCGTGGTTGTCGACCTCCATGGTCTTGTCGTTGCCTTGCGGGATCACGCGCTCATAGTCCGGGAAGGTGCCGTCGATCAGCTTGGAGGTGAGCACCACGCGCGCGGTCGAGACGCGGATCTTCGACGGCGACAGCTCGACGCGCACTTCTCCATCGCCGTCCTCGGCGAGCTTGGCAAGCTCGGCAACGGTCTTGCGCGGCACGATCACGCCGGGCATGTCCTTGGCGCCGGCGGGCAACGGCAGCTCGACTTGCGCGAGGCGATGGCCGTCGGTGGCGACGGCCCGCAGCACCTTCTTGCCGCCGCTTTCCGCGGCGTGGAGATAGATGCCGTTCAGGTAATAGCGGGTCTCCTCGGTGGAGATGGCGAAGCGGGTCTTCTCGATGAGGCGCTTGAGATCCGCCGCACTCATGGTGAAGGCGTGGCCGAGATCGTCGACGCTAAGGCTCGGAAAGTCGTCGGCCGGCAGCGTCTGCAGCGAGAAGCGCGCCTGAGCGCAACTGATGGTGAGCCGACCCTGATCGCCCTCTCGCGCAATGTCGATGTCGGTTCCCTCGGGCAGCTTGCGCACGATGTCGTGAAACATATGGGCTGGCACCGTGGTGGCGCCTTCGCCCTTGGCCCGCGCCGGCACCGTCTCGACGATCTCCATATCGAGGTCGGTCGAGGTCAGCTTCAGCTCGTTGTTGCGCGTGGCGATATGGACGTTGGACAGGATGGGAATGGTGTTGCGCCGCTCGACCACGCTCGCCACATGGGCGAGCGCCTTGGTCAGAGCAGGCTTGTCGATGGTGAATTGCATGGGTTAAGCGAGACCACTCCGGCGCCCCTTCGGGATGGTTGCAGGCTTCCGGCCGAAGCCGTCAAGGACCCGGCGAGAACCCCGAAAAGGCGCGATGAAAGCTAAAGACTCCCGCTTCAACTTGACCCGATAGGGGCAAATTTGCAAGAGCGGGAGGAGGGGCCGGAAGGCCCCATTTCCTCGGAATTTCAACCCCCCTAGTCGCGTAGCAGCCGCTTCAGAAGCTCGATCTCCTCGCGCAGCTGATTGTCGTCGTTCATGAGCTGCTCGATCTTGCGGATGGCGTGCAGCACCGTGGTGTGATCGCGGTTGCCGAACCTGCGGCCGATCTCCGGCAGCGAGCGCGAGGTGAGAAGCTTCGCCAAATACATGCCGATCTGGCGCGGGCGCACGATGGACCGGTTGCGCCGCCCAGACAGCAGGTCGCCGCGGTTCACGCCGTAATGCTTCGATACCGTGCGCAGGATGTCGTCTATGCGCACCCGCCTGGGCTCCGCGCCCCGCATCAGATCGCGCACGATCTGCTCGGCGATCTCGATGCTCACCTGCTCGTCGGTGAGCTGATAGCTCGCGCGCAAGCGGTGAATGGCGCCTTCAAGCTCGCGCCCGCTCTCGGTCAGGCGCTCGGCGAGGAAGGCGAGGACGGTGTCGGAGATGGCGAGCCCGCGCGTCTCGGAACACGCCTCTTGCGCGCGCTTCGACAGGATCTTGTGGCGGAGCTCGTAGTCCATGATGCCGATCTCGGCCACGAGGCCCCCGCCAAGCCGCGACCGCATGCGCATGTCGAGCTTGTCGAGCTGGGTCGGCGCCCGGTCCGCCGCCACCACGACTTGCCGTCCTCCGTCGATCAGCGAGTTCAGCGTATGGCAGAACTCCTGCTGGATGGTCGGCCCTTGCAGGAACTCCATGTCGTCGATCAGCAGAATGTCGATCTTGCGCAGCTTGTCCTTGAAGGCGAGAGCATCGCGCGCCCGCAAGGCCTGCACGAAGCCCGACATGAACCGCTCGGCGGTGAGATAGAGGACCTGCGCCTCGGGCTTCCGCTGCTTCACGTCCCAGGAAATCGCGTGCAGCAAATGGGTCTTGCCCAAGCCGACGCTGCCGTGAACGAAGAGCGGGTTGAACAGCTGCTGCGGCGTTGAGAAAGCGCCGGCAACCTCCTGCGCCGCGGCGTGCGCGAGCCTGTTCGAAGCGCCGACCAGGAAGGTGGTGAAGGTGAGCCTCGGATCGAGCGGCGAGCCTTCGAAGCCGCCATAGCCCGTGCGCAACGGCATGGGCAGAGGCGCGGCCTCTTCGAGCGCGGGCAGCGCCATCGGCTTCTGGCGCAAAAGCTCCTTCGGCTGCTCATTGCCGAAATGCGGCTGGCGCACGCGGAATTCCACGCGTTCGACCTCGGCCCATTCGGACCGGAGGAGTCTCAGCACGAATTCGTAGTAATGCGATCTAAGCCAATTGCGCAGGAAGCGCGTCGCCACCGTCAGGTGGACGCAGCCCTCATCGAGACGTTCAAGCTCAACTCCCCTAAACCAGCTTGCGAATACATCTTCGCCCAACTCCGCGCGTAGCCGGCTCTTAACCCGCCCCCAAGCATCGCCTGAGGACGCGAACTGCTCTTGCTGTGCCACGGTTCTTCTTCTGCTCCATTGTTCTCGTTCGCGCCGTTACGCACCGCACGCCTCACACTTGAGCAGCCAACCAAAATTCGACGCGGACAGTCGTGACCGTCCTGATGTCAGATCTTGCCCACTAGCCTTGCAGCCAGGGAAGACCGGACGCTTTCCATCCACTGCAGGAGCCACGGTGCCGCAAATCGTCGAGCGGCCCTTCGAAGCCGCATAAGACGTTGTGACAGGACCGGTACCCCGCCTCCGCCATCGCTTTGGCCGCAGCCAAGCTCCGGCTACCCGAACGGCAAATAAAATAGAGATCGTCATCCAGCTGCACGCCGAGCGCTTTGAGCTCGCCGGCGAGGCGCTCGACAAAGCGTGCATCGACGCTTTGGTCGGGAAAGGTCTGCCACTCGACTAGGACAGCCCGTTTGCCGATCGGTCCGAGGTCAGGAATTCCGACATAGGTCCACTCTGCGCGCGTGCGCACGTCGACAAGCTGAGAACGGGGTCCCGAGGTGAGACCTTCCCACGTCGCAGCGACATCGACCTCGTCGACCGCTCTATCGGAGTCCTGGTTGCTCAAAGGACAGTTCGCCTCTCGATCCCAAGCAACTTGAATGAAGAAATGGAGTGTCAGCCACTATATGTGGTGGCTACGCAGAACCTGTACACAAAGCCACCCACAGGATACGCGTTAACTATCTACAACTTTCCCACATCCCAGACAATTGAGACAAGACAAGTGCGCCCCGGCTGCGGCCAGGTGCCTTACGCTCGATTGTGAGGAGGGGAACAGCCCCGTTCGGATGATTGGACTATACACATGGGCCACTGGGTGATCAAGCGACGCCCCTCCGCCAATATCCCCGAAATCCAAGGTCGACGGCGCATCGGCAGCTTCCGGCAAACCCCTGACGGCATGGCTGAATCCTGGTTCAAGCGCCGCGGCCGGAGCGAGTAGCGCACAGGTTATCCAAGTGTCACAGAGTTGGAAATTTTTCTGGGGGTAGGACCCGCGCCAAAGCCGGGGTCACAAGACCGCAGTCAAACGGTTGAAATAGCTTCACCGAATTGACACGTGTGCTCCGCCGGGCCAGGCGGATGGTCCACCCGGTTGTCACTCAATCGCAACAGTCGTGCTTTTTTTGGTCAGGCGCCCGGCATGGCGCTGACGCGCTTGGCGAGCCGCGAAACCTTGCGCGAGGCGGTCTTGCGGTGCAAGAGCCCCTTCTGCGCGGTGCGCGCCAAGACTGGCTCGGCTTCCTTCAGCGCGGCGGCGGCGGCTTTCTTGTCGCCAGCTTCGATCGCCTCTTCCACTTTCCGCGCATAGCTACGTGCGCGGCTGCGGCGCCCCTTATTGGCATTGGTGCGGCGGACGGTTTGGCGGGCTGCCTTCTTCGCCGATTTGGTATTGGCCATGGTTCAGGTCCTAAACGTTAAGCCCCTTCGGCACTGGCCGATCCCGGAAAGCGCGGAGAAACGGGGAATAGTGAGCCCCGGTCTATAGCGAGCGGCCTTCCAAGCGTCAACTGGACGCGTTACCCACCCGTCCGGTTGACAGGGCAAAGCGCCGATGGCTCTTGTGGCCTCGCTCGTTTGCTGAGCAGTGAGGGGTGAGCACACCACATGCGCATTCTGGTTACCGGCGCCGCCGGCTTCATCGGTTTCCACACTGCGGCCCGGCTGCTCGACCGCGGCGACGAGGTCATTGGGCTCGACAATATGAGCCCTTACTACGATGTCTCTCTCAAAGAGGCCCGTCTTGGGCGGCTCAAGGGCCGCAACGGATTCCATTTCATCAAGGCGGACCTTGCCGAGCGTGAGGTGGTCGAGGCGGTGTTTGCCGCGGAGAGGCCCGAGCGGGTTATCCACCTCGCGGCGCAGGCCGGCGTCCGTTACTCGCTCAATCATCCCCACGCCTATATCGAGGCCAACGTCGCCGGCACGCTCAACGTGCTCGAGGGCTGCCGCCACCACGGTGTCCAGCATCTCGTCTACGCCTCTTCAAGCTCGGTCTATGGCGCGAACCGCAAGCTTCCCTTCAGCGTGAGCGACAATGTCGACCACCCGGTGAGCCTTTACGGCGCGACCAAGAAGGCGAACGAGCTGATGGCGCATTCCTACGCCCATCTCTTCGGCCTTCCCGTGACCGGCTTGCGCTTCTTCACCGTGTACGGTCCTTGGGGGCGGCCAGACATGTCGCTCTTCCAGTTCACCCGCAACATTCTCGAAGGCAGGCCCATCCCCGTCTTCAATTACGGCCACCATGCGCGCGACTTCACCTATATCGACGATGTGGTGGAAGGCGTGGTGCGCACCGTTGACACCATCGCCACGCGTGATCCCGATTGGCGGCCCGAGGGTCCAGATCCAGCCACCTCGTCGGCGCCCTACCGGCTGTACAACATCGGCAATCACTCGCCGGTGAAACTGCTCGACTATATCGCCGTGATCGAGGACGCCGTGGGCCGCAAAGCCGAGCTCGAGATGCTGCCGGCACAACCCGGCGACGTCGAGGAGACCTATGCCGATGTCGAGGCGCTGAAAGACGCCGTCGGCTTCGAGCCCTCGACCCCGATCGAGGTTGGCGTCAAGCGCTTCGTCGCCTGGTACCGGGAGTTTTACGGGGTTTAGTCCCCCTCGATCTCGCTCCAGTCCAACTCATGATTCCGCCTGCTGCTTTCCAGCATACACCTCCGCCGAGGGGTGATGATGTGTTGCGCAAAATACACGCGATCACCACATTTGCAGGGACTGCGGAACAGCCTGGGTCTTCAACAGTTTCTCAATCCAGTTGTTGGAAGGATGGCCGTAATGTCGCGTAACAAAAATCACAAGGCTGCCTTTGACGGGAGCCCCGGCGAAACAGGCGAAGCGTGCTATTGGGCGCGGTTCGATTATCTGAAGCTTCGGGAGACGCTCGAGGCCATCGTCTTCGCCATGGAAACGACGGCGAAGGAGGACCAGCCTGCATCGGAAGCTGAACCCGCCAGCGCGCTGCGGCTGGTGGTCTCGAACGATCGGCTGGAGAACGAGGAGAACCCGTCCGCGGAGGGGCCTGAGCCCCAACCCGCGTGAGTCTTAAGAAGTCCGTTCAGCGGTTCTTGAACATCGGCGGCCGCTTCTCGATGAACGCCGCCATGCCCTCCTTCTGATCTTCTGTCGCGAACAGCGAGTAGAACTGCCCGCGCTCGAACCGCGTGCCTTCCGCAAGCGTGGTGGCGAATCCGCGATTGATCGCTTCCTTGATCATCATCACCGCGTGGTTCGACAGATTGGCGATCTTGTCGGCGACCTTCATCGCCTCGTCATGCAGCTGCGCGACCGGCACGATGCGGCTCACGAGCCCCGAACGCTCGGCCTCGACGGCGTCCATGCGCCGGCCGGTGAGGCAAAGCTCCATGGCCTTGGCCTTGCCGACGGCGCGGGTGAGCCGCTGCGTGCCGCCGGCGCCGGGCATGATGCCGAGATTGATCTCTGGCTGGCCGAAGGAGGCATTGTCGCCGGCAAGAATAATGTCGCAGGACATGGCGAGCTCGCAGCCGCCGCCGAGCGCATAGCCCGCGACCGCCGCGATGATCGGCTTGCGGCAATAACTGATGCGGTCAAACGGCGCGATGAAATCGCTGCCATAGGCCTCGACGAAGGTCTTCTTGTGCATCTCCTTGATGTCGACGCCGGCGGCGAACGCCTTGTCGCTGCCGGTGATGACGATGCAGCCGATCTCCGGATCGGCCTCGAAGCCGTCGAGCGCAAGGTTGAGCTCCTTGATCAGAAGCGCGTTCAGCGCGTTCAGCGCATGCGGGCGGTTGAGCGTGATGAGTCCGACCTTGCCTTCCGTGGTGACGATGATCGTCTCGTACTTGGAGGCAGGCTTGATGTCTTGTTCCCTGGTCAGTTCATTGGCAAACATGGTGCGTCTTGTTCCCTTACCGTTGACAGTTTGGACAGTAGAAGGTTGAGCGGCCGCTCTGGACGATGCGGCGGACGGTGCCGCGGCAACCTTTCTTGCGACAGGGCTTTCCCTCGCGACCGTACACTTTGAAGGAATGCTGAAAGCGCCCGAGCCTGCCGTCGGCGCGCTTGTAGTCGCGCAACGACGAGCCGCCGGCCTTGATCGCCTCTCCGAGCACGGACTTGACCGCCTTGACCAGAGCGTCGATCGCTTTCGTGGGCTTGCCGGTCTTGGTCGCGAGCGTGCCGGCAAGGCGGAGCGGCGAGATGCCGGCGCGAAAAAGCGCCTCGCAGGCATAGATGTTGCCGAGCCCCGCGATCAGGCGTTGATCGACGAGGGCGGCCTTGATCGACGTCGCCTTGCCCTTGAGCCGGTCGCCAAGCCATTCCGGTGTGAAGTCCGCACTTAAAGGCTCGACGCCGAGCCCCTTGAACAGCGCATGCGCAGGCAGCGTCTTGCCGGGAATGAGATCCATGAGCCCGAAGCGGCGCGTGTCGCTGTAGCGCACGGCCGTGCCGTCGGCGAGATGGAACACGATGTGCTCGTGCTTCGGTGCAGGCTTCTGCTCATCTTCAAACTCGCCGAGCTCGAGCGTCTTTCCGTTCGCCTGATCGATGCTGAAGCGGCCGGTCATGCCGAGATGCATCACCAGCACCTCGCCATCGTCGAGCCGCGCCAGCAAATACTTGGCGCGCCGGTCGAGCGCATCGACCTTTCGCCCTTGCAGGCGCTGAGCGAAGTGCTTCGGCAGCGGAAAGCGCAAGTCCTGGCGGCGCTGCTCGACGCTCGCAAAGCTGTTGCCGACCAGGACCGGCGCAAGGCCTAGTCTCACCGTCTCGACCTCAGGTAATTCGGGCATATAGTGCTACCGCAATGCGAAAGGAATTCCGTTGCGGCGCAACAATAGCTTGAAATCCGGCCTTGCGCTATTGTCCAGCGCATGAAGAGCACCAAAGAGTCCGAAGCAAATTTCGGCTTTTCGCCCGTGGCGGCGGAGGCGAAGCAGGGGCTCGTCAACGAGGTCTTTGCCAGGGTCGCCCGCCGCTACGACCTGATGAACGATCTGATGTCCGGCGGCCTGCATAGGCTGTGGAAGGACGACCTGATCTCCTGGCTTGCCCCGCCAAAGGGCGCTTCGCCCTTCGCCCTTCTCGACGTCGCAGGGGGCACCGGCGATATCGCCTCCCGCTTCCTCGGGGCCTCGGGGAGCGGGGCGCGGGCGGTGATCTGCGACATCAGCGCGGAGATGCTGGCGGTCGGTCGCGAGCGGGCGGCCGAGGAGGAGCGGCTCGCCTTCGTGCAGGGAAATGCCGAGTTCCTGCCGTTTCCCGAGAGGAATTTCGACGCCTACACCATCGCCTTCGGCATGCGCAATCTGACCCATATCGATAAGGCGCTCACCGAAGCCTTCCGCGTGCTGAAGCCTGGAGGGCGGTTTCTGTGCCTGGAATTTTCGGCGGTTGAGACGCCGATCCTCGATGCGCTTTACGATGCCTACTCCATGAACGCGATTCCGGCGCTCGGCGCCCTTGTCGCGGGCGATGCCGCCTCTTACCGTTATCTGGTAGAGAGCATCCGCCGCTTCCCCGATCAGAAATCCTTCATTGGAATGATCGAAACTGCCGGCTTCGAGCGGGTGCGCTACCGCAACCTCACCGGCGGGATTGCGGCGATCCACTCAGCCTGGCGGCTCTGAAACAATGAACGCAATTGCCAATATGGTGCGACTGACGAAGGCAGGGGCTGTCATCGCCTGGTCCGGCGCCCGCGTGCTTCCCGACGAGCTGCGCCTGCCGCCGCCGCTTGCGCTCTTCGGCCGCTTGACCGCGCCGCTCCGCAAAGACAAGGCAAATGGGACAGGCCACGACGTGGCCAATGAGGCGCGGCTGTCCACAGCGCTCACCTCGCTTGGGCCGTCCTACATCAAGCTCGGCCAGTTCCTCGCCACCCGCGACGACATTATCGGCCGCGAGCTCGCCGCCGATCTCTCCACGCTGCAGGACCGCCTGCCGCCCTTCTCGCAAGACGAAGCGCGAAAGGCCGTCGAAGATGCGCTCGAAGCCCCCATCGACACGCTGTTCGCCGAGTTCGGGCCTCCGGTAGCCGCAGCCTCGATCGCCCAGGTGCACAAGGCCTCCGTGCGCGAGCCAGGCGGCGCGCTGAAGCCAGTCGCCGTCAAGGTGCTGCGCCCAGGCATCGAGCAGCGCTTCAACAAGGACCTCAATTCATATTTCTTCGCCGCGCGCATGATCGAGCGATTTCATCCGCCCTCGCGCCGTCTCCGCCCCCAGGCCGTGGTGGAGACGCTGGCGAAATCCGTCGCCATCGAGATGGATCTGCGCATGGAGGCCGCCGCCATCTCCGAGATGGCCGAGAACTCCAGGAACGACGAAGGCTTTCGCGTGCCGAACGTCGATTGGAGCCGGAGCGCGCGGCGCGTGCTGACGCTTGAATGGATCGACGGCGTTACGATCTCCGATCACGAAACTCTGCGCGCGCAAGGCCATGATCTGAAGGCGCTCGGCGCGCGGCTGATGCGGACCTTCCTCCGCCACGCCATGCGCGACGGCTTCTTTCACGCCGACCTGCATCCTGGGAATCTGTTCATCGACGATCAAGGCCGCATCGTCGCCGTCGATTTCGGCATCATGGGGCGGCTTGGGCTGAAAGAGCGGCGTTTCCTCGCCGAGATCCTGCATGGCTTCATCACGCGCAATTACCGGCGCGTGGCCGAGGTGCATTTCGAGGCAGGTTACGTGCCGCGGCGCCACTCCGTCGAGCAGTTCGCGCAAGCCTTGCGCGCCATCGGCGAGCCGATCATGGACCGGCCGGCAAGCGAGATTTCCATGGCGCAGCTCCTCGGGCAGCTGTTCCAGTACACCGAAGTGTTCGACATGCAGACGCGGCCTGAGCTGCTTCTCCTGCAGAAGACCATGGTGGTGGTGGAAGGCGTGGGGAGGAGCCTCGACCCCGAGCTGAATATGTGGGTGGTGGCCGAGCCCGTGGTGAAGGATTGGATGCAGAGCCAGTTCGGCCCCGAGGCGCAATTCGAGGCCGCCGCCGAAGGCGCGGTGTCCGTCGGCAAATTCGTGACCGACATCCCGAAGCTGCTCGGCCAGGCCGAGCGCACGGCTGACGCCTTCTCGGCCTTTGTCGAGGAGGGGTTACGGCTCGACGACCACACTGTCCAGCGGCTCGCCGAGGCGCAGAGCCGGAAGAACCGGGCAAGCCGCATCGGCATCTGGGTCGGGGCGATAGCGCTTGCGCTCATCGCCATTGCCCTGCTGTTTTGATTGAGGCAGTAACTAAGTTTTCGTCATTGCCGGGCTTGACCCGGCAATCCAGTAACCCCAGAGGTAGTGAATACTGGATGCCGCTTTCGCGGGCATGACAGCGGAGTAAGCGAGTGCAGAGCAAGCGCATCCTGCTCATCGTCGGCGGCGGCATCGCCGCCTATAAGAGCCTCGACCTCGTCCGCCGCCTGAAGGAGCGGGGCAGCTCGGTGCGCGCGATCCTCACAAAAGGCGGCGCCGAGTTCGTCACGCCTCTGTCACTCTCCGTGCTGTCGGAGGAGAAGGTCTTCACCGATCTCTTCGATCTTAAGGACGAGGCCGAGATCGGACACATCCGCCTGTCGCGCGAAGCGGATCTCATCGTGGTGGCGCCGGCGACGGCAGACCTCCTCGCCAAGATGGCGCATGGCTTGGCCGACGATCTCGCCACCGCCGTGCTGCTCGCCACCGACAAGAAGGTTTTGGCAGCCCCGGCCATGAACGTGCGCATGTGGCAGCACGCTGCGACGAGGCGGAACGTTGCCCGCTTGCGCGAAGACGGCATCGCCTTTGTCGGCCCCAACGAAGGTGGGATGGCCTGCGGCGAATACGGGCCTGGCCGCATGGCCGAGCCCGGCGAGATCATCGGCGCCATCGAGACTCTTCTCGGCGCCAAGGCTGCGGGCCCCTTGGCCGGGCGCCGCGTGCTCATCACCTCAGGCCCGACGCAAGAGCCGATCGACCCGGTGCGCTACATCGCCAACCGCTCCTCGGGCAAGCAGGGCCATGCGCTTGCCCGTGCCGCGGCCGCGCTCGGCGCCGAAGTGACGCTGGTGAGCGGTCCTGTCACGCTCCCCGATCCGGAAGGCGTGCGCGTGGTCAAGGTCGAAGCGGCGCATGAGATGATGGCCGCCACGCTCGAGGCGCTTCCAGCCGATATCGCCATTTGCGCTGCCGCCGTCGCCGATTGGCGCGCAGCCGACGAGGCGACCCACAAGCTCAAGAAGCAGGGCGAGCGCGAGACCGTGCTGAAGCTCGCCCAGAACCCTGACATCCTCGCCACGCTCTCGCGCCTTGACGCGAAGCGTCCGCGCCTCGTCATCGGCTTCGCCGCCGAGACCGAGAACCTCATCGCCAACGCCACCGCTAAGCGCCGCGCCAAGGGCGCCGACTGGATCGTCGCCAACGACGTGTGGCCTGGGACCGGCGCCATGGGCGGCGACCAGACGCAGGTGCATCTGATCACGGCGGCAGGCGTCGAGGATTGGCCGCCGATGAGCAAGGACGAGACGGCGGCGCGGCTGCTCGCCCGCGCGAGCGAGGCGCTACAGGCTTTGCGCTCGGCGGCTGAATGACGGGGGTCGTTGTCCGCCTGCTGCGCCTGCCCCACGGCGAAGGCCTGCCGCTTCCCACCTATCACTCAGCGCATGCCGCAGGTCTCGATGTGGTGGCGGGGGTGCCGGCGGACGCTTCGGTCGCGCTTGCGCCAGGCGGCCGCGCGCTCATTCCCACCGGCTTCGCGCTCGAGCTTCCGGCTGGTTACGAAGCCCAGCTTCGGCCCCGCTCGGGGCTCGCCCTGAAATCCGGGGTCACGGTTCTGAACAGCCCCGGCACCATCGACGCCGACTATCGCGGCGAGGTCAAAGTTCTGCTCGTCAATCTCGGCGCCGAATCTTTCGTTGTCCGCCGCGGCGAGCGCATCGCCCAGCTCGTGGTCGCCCGCGTCGAGCATGTGCGCATCGAGCCCGTCTCCGAGCTCGGCGGCACGTCGCGAGGCGAGGGCGGCTTCGGCTCTACGGGGTAACCACCCTCTCGCCCATGCCTTCGCGGGCATGACGAAGGTGTAAGTGGCAGTGCCGGAGCGGATGGCATAGATATGAGTCATGCTCACCCCTGACGAGATCGAGCGCTACAAGCGCCAGCTGGTGCTGAAGGAGATCGGCGGCGAAGGACAGCAGCGCCTGAAAGAGGCGAGGGTGCTGGTGGTCGGCGCCGGCGGCCTCGGCTCGCCGCTCCTCCTCTACCTTGCCGCTGCCGGCGTCGGCCGCGTCGGTATCATCGACGGCGACCGCGTGAGCCTCGACAATCTCCAGCGCCAGGTGGTGCACGACACGCCAAGCGTCGGCGTCTACAAGACCCGGAGCGCGGCGAAGAGCATCGAGCGCCTGAACCCGCAGGTCGAGACCCGGCTCTATTCGACGCGGCTCCAGCCGGAGAACGCCATCGAGATCCTCTCGAACTACGACATCGTCGCCGATGGCTCAGACAATTTCGCCACGCGCTATCTCGTCAACGACGCCTGCTATTTCGCCAAGCGCCCGCTCGTGTTCGCGGCAGTCGGGCCGTTCGACGGCCATCTCACCACGTTCCGTGGCCATGAGCGCGACGAAGCGGGGAATCCCAAGCCGAACTACCGCTGCCTGTTTCCGGAGGCGCCGCCGCCTGGGACCGTCGCGCCTTGCTCTGAGGCCGGCATCCTCGGCGCCGTTGCAGGGGTGATGGGCACCTTGCAGGCGGTGGAGGTGTTGAAGGAGCTTCTCGGCATCGGCGAGAGCCTGGTCGGGCGGCTGCTCCTCTACGATGCGCTGCAGGCGCGGTTCAGCACGCTGACCTATGCCTGGGACCCCGACAATCCCTTAAGCGGCCGCGAGCCCAGCTTCCACGACCTGTCGCATCACCGCGAGGCCACGGCGGAAGCGAATGGGTGACGCAGACGATAGTCGGACGCATGCCAACTGAAACCGTCACCACAGGCTGCTGCATCGCCGGAGGAGGGCCCGCCGGCATGATGCTGGGCTATCTGCTCGCCCGCGCCGGCGTCGAGGTGATGGTGCTTGAGAAGCACGCCGATTTCCTGCGCGACTTCCGCGGCGACACCATCCATCCCTCGACGCTCGAAATCATGCACGAGCTTGGCCTGCTCGATGAGTTCCTCAAACGGCCGCATCAGGAGCTGCGCGAGCTTGCCGGCCAGATCGGCGAGGACCGCGTCGTGCTTGCCGACTTCTCGCATCTGCCGACGCGCTGCCGCTTCATCGCCTTCATGCCGCAATGGGACTTTCTCGATTTTCTCGCCGATGAGGCGAAGGCCTATCCAAGCTTCAGCCTGCGCATGCAGACAGAGGTCACCGATCTCGTGCAGGACGGCGACACCGTCGTCGGCGTGCGCGCGAAGGTGCCTGAGGGGACGCTCGATGTGCAGGCCGATCTCGTGGTCGGCGCCGACGGCCGCCATTCGGCGGTGCGCGACCTCGCCGGCCTCGAGGTCGAGGACCTCGGCGCGCCCATGGATGCCCTGTGGATGCGCCTCTCCAAGCGCCCTGAGGACGGCACCGTCGTCCTCGGACGCATCCAGGCAGGGCACCTGTTCGTCATGCTCGACCGCGGCGACTATTGGCAATGCGCCTTCATCATCCCCAAAGGCGGTTTTGCCGAGCTTCGCCGCCGGGGCCTCCCCGCCTTCCGCGCGGAAATCGTGAAGCTCAATCCCGCGCTCGCCAACAGGGTGCAGGAGATCAAATCTTGGGACGACGTGAAGCTGCTCACCGTGCGGGTTGACCGGCTGAAGCGCTGGTATAAGCCCGGCGTGCTGTGCATCGGCGATGCGGCGCACGCCATGTCTCCGGTCGGCGGCGTCGGCATCAATCTCGCCGTTCAGGACGCTGTCGCCGCCGCCAATATTCTCGCCGTGCCGCTCCAGAAAGGGCCGGTCCCGGTGGAGCTGCTCGCCAAGGTGCAGCGGCGGCGGGAATGGCCGACGCGCATGACGCAGGCGGTGCAGATCTTCGTGCAGAACCGCGTCATCAGCAATGTTCTCGCCATGCAGACCCAGCCGCGCGCGCCCTTCGCGGTGAAGCTGCTCAACCAATACCCGTGGCTCCGCCGCCTGCCGGCACGGCTCATCGGCATGGGCTTCCGCCCCGAGCACGTGCAAAGCCCTGAGCTGAAGCAGGGCTAGGGAGCTTCAGACTCACGAACCCCCCGCCCCAACCCTCTCCACACTCGGAGAGGGGGGATCGGCGCTCCAGCGTGAAAGGTTAGTAGCCGCCGCCGCCGCCGCCGTAACCGCCGCCACCATAGTCGTCGTGCGGAGGCGGTGCGGCGTGATGCTCAGGCTCTGGCGCTGGCGCAGGGCCGGCGCAAACGACCTCAGCCTTGCCTTTGATCACTTCAAGGATCTCCGGGCTTGGTGCGAGCTTGCCGACATCGACCTTGGCGAAATGACCGAAAGCGGCGAGTGCCTCGCGCGACCGGCCGCCCCAGTCGCCGTCGATGGCGCCTGGGTCGCAGCCCACGCGCTTCAGCTCCGTCTGCACCGCGACGATCACTTCCTCAGGCCTGAGGCCTGGAGGAGGTGGCGGCGGTGGGGCAGGAACCGCAGCCTCGGCGGGAGGCGGTGGAGGTGCCGGTGCCGGCTCTGGCGGAGGCGCGGTTTCGGCCTTTGCGGGAGGCGGCGCTGCTTCTGGAGGTGCTGCAGGTGCTGGCGCTGCGGGCGCCGCCTCTGATGCGGCTCCCTCCTTCGGCGCCTCGGCCGGCGCGTCCTTTCCCTCGGTGACGATCTGGCGCGTGGTCGTGCCGGAGCTTGTGTCCGCGGCGGTCTGGCCGGCTGCGTAGGGAGACGCGGCACCGGGCTTCAACTCGATATTGCGCGGCGGGTCATTATTCGCGGCGATGGCCGGAAGGCAGAAGGAGCTGATTGCGATGCTGGCAAAGATAGTGGTCCATCGGGACATGGGGGTCTCCTCTGGCTCGGCACTGTTGCCAAGATATCAGATATCAGGAAGTCAGAGATCAGAAATCAGTGATCAGAAATTGATGATCTTCTGACTTCTGACGCCTGATTTCTGTCGCCTGCTTAGAACATCGCGGGATGGACCCGGTCCGGGGGCGCATGGCCGTCGAGGAAGGTCTTGATGTTGATGATGACCTTCTCGCCCATGTCGATGCGGCCTTCGAGCGTCGCCGACCCCATATGAGGCAGCACCACGACCTTGTCGCTTTTCAAGAGTTTCGGGTTCACCGCCGGCTCGTGCTCGAAGACGTCGAGGCCGGCGCCGCCAAGCTCGTCGTTCTCGATCATGCGGGCGAGCGCATTCTCGTCGATCACCTCGCCGCGCGCGGTGTTGACGATGTAGGCCGACGGCTTCATCAGCGCGAGCCGCCGCGCCGAGAGCAGATGGTAGGTCGCCGGCGTATGCGGGCAGTTGATGGAGATGATGTCCATGCGGGCAAGCATCTGGTCGAGGCTGTCCCAATAGGTGGCCTCGAGCGCCTTCTCGACCTCCGGGCTCACGCGCCGGCGATTGTGGTAGTGAACCTGCAGGCCGAAGGCCCGCGCCCGCCTGGCCACGGCTTGGCCGATGCGTCCCATGCCGACGATGCCGAGCCTCTTGCCGTAGATGCGGTGGCCCAACATCCAGGTCGGAGACCAGCCGTGCCACTGACTGTCGCCGCTCTTTAGCAGAGAGGCGCCCTCAGCGAGTCGCCGCGGCACGGCGAGAATGAGCGCCATGGTCATGTCGGCGGTGTCTTCGGTGAGCACGCCAGGCGTGTTGGTGACGATGATGCTGCGGTTCCTCGCCGTCTCGAGGTCGATATTGTCGACGCCGGTGCCGAATTGGGCGATCAATTTGAGCTGCGGGCCGGCCTGGCTCAATACGCTCCGGTCGATGCGGTCGGTCACGGTGGGGACGAGCACGTCGGCGGTCTTCACCGCTTCGACCAGCTGTTCCCGGGAAAGCGGCGTGTCATCAAGATTGAGGCGCGCATCGAACAGCTCGCGGAGCCGGGTTTCCACCACCTCCGGCAGCTTGCGCGTGACAATAACTAACGGTCGTTCAGTACCAGTCATCATTCTTCCCGTTTGGATATCCGCATAGGGAGGAGTCCCCCTGCGGTTTGAGGCGATCCCGCCGCAAAACCGGCGCGGAGCAGCTTTCTCTAACAGAAGCGGCCCCCCCAGATAAGCGTCATGTTAGCGCTTAGGCCACGGTCCGTTCACTTTTCTGACGCATCAAAATAGATAACGATTCGCTTGGAGGGGACTCTGGACGTGCGACATCGGCATTGGATTGGGGTGGCGTCAGCTCTCGCCCTTGCACTGCTCCTGCTTGCGGGGGTCGAGACCCATGCCGCGAGCGACTCTGCGCCGGCGGCAGGCCCCGGCGGCCAGAGCCATTTGCCGATCCCCCGCTTTGTCAGCCTCAAATCCGACCGGGTCAATGTGCGCAAAGGCCCGAGCACCGACCAGGCCATCGTCTGGGTGTTCAGCCGCGCAGGGCTCCCCATCGAGATCATCGCCGAGTCCGACAATTGGCGACGCGTGCGCGACAGCGAAGGCGCCGACGGCTGGGTGTGGCACAGCCTGCTCAGCGGGCGGCGCACCGTGCTGATCTCGCCCTGGACCAAGACGCCGGAAAACGTGCCGCTCTATTCGCGAAAGTCGACGGGGGCGAGCACGGTCGCCGAGCTTGCGCCGAGCGTGCTCGGGAACGTGCTCTCCTGCGACGGAGAGTGGTGCGAGCTGTCCATCGACGACTATTCCGGCTTCGTGCAGCAGGACAAGCTGTGGGGCGTCTACAAAGACGAGGTGATCAAGTAACCCCTCGGGATCAGGTTCGCGGCTAGCGCTTGCGGTCGTCGACCAGGCGCACGAGCACGTCGACGCGGCTGATGGACATGCCGTCCGGCGCCTGAGGCAGCCCTTCGATGCGGATCGAAGCCGTATCGATGTCCAAGAGCGTGCCCGAATTCTCGCAGAAGAAATGGAAGTGGTTGGAGGTGTTGGTGTCGAAATAGGTCTTGGCGCCCTCGACCGCCACCTCGCGCAAGAGCCCGGCTTCGGTGAACTGATGCAGCGTGTTGTAGACGGTAGCGAGCGACACCGGAACCTTCCGGCTCTGCGCCTCTTCATGCAGGAGCTCGGCCGTGACGTGGCGGTCGCAGCCGTCGAATAGGAGGCGCGCAAGCGCAACGCGCTGGCGCGTCGGCCGCAACCCAGCCGCACGCAGGCGCTCGGCGATATCCATTGCAGGTAAAGTCATGACCCCAGCACTATATGTTGAAGCGCCGCCGCCTGCAACGATACAACCGGAGGATAGAAGTCATAATTCAGAACCCCGGAACCGGGATTGGAGCCAGAACTTTTCTGATAACTGATTTCTGATTTCCGAGCCCTATGTTAGGAAACGGCCCTCTAGTGGGGAGGATCGCCCCGCACATGGAAGGATCAAGGATGGTCGAGCGTCGCGAACAGTTCGATTACGAGGACCTGCTCGCTTGCGCGCGGGGCGAGCTGTTCGGCCCCGGCAACGCGCAGCTGCCGCTGCCGCCAATGCTGATGTTCGACCGCATCTCCGAGGTGAAGGAGGAGGGCGGCGAGCACGGCTATGGCCGCATCGTGGCCGAGCTCGACGTGAAGCCGGACCTGTGGTTTTTCCCCTGTCACTTCAAGGGCGATCCGGTGATGCCGGGCTGCCTCGGGCTCGACGCCCTGTGGCAGCTTTTGGGCTTTTTCCTCGGATGGCTCGGGGCTCCGGGCAAGGGCAGGGCACTCAGCGTGGGCGAGGTCAAATTCTCCGGCATGGTGCTGCCGACCATGAAGAAGCTGGAATATATCGTCGAGCTGAAGCGGGTGATCCGGCGAAAATTTACCCTTGGCACCGGCGACGGCTGGCTTAAAGCCGACGGCGATACGATCTATACCGCCAAGGATCTGCGCGTGGGCCTGTTCCAGGCGGGCGAAGAAGCTCCCGCCGGTGCGTGATCGTCGCAGCATCAGGCGCTCGCGACATCTTAAGGGGCTAAGGACGAAGTCATGAGACGCGTGGTCGTGACCGGCATGGGCATCGTGTCCTCGATCGGCAATAGCGCCCAGGAGGTGCTTGCCTCGTTGCGCGAGGCGAAGTCCGGCATCGTCAAGGCCGACACCTATGCCGAGCTCGGCTTCCGCTGCCAGGTGCATGGCGCGCCGAAGCTCGATTGGGAGGGGATGATCGACCGTAAGATCCGCCGCTTCATGGGAGCCGGTGCTGCCTGGAACTACCTCGCCATGGAGCAGGCGATCCGCGACGCCGGGCTTGAGGAAAGCGACGTCTCCAATGAGCGCACCGGCCTGATCATGGGCTCGGGCGGTCCGTCGACAAAAGCCATCGTTCAGGCCGCCGACACCACGCGCGAGAAGGGCCCGAAGAAGGTCGGCCCCTTCGAGGTGCCGAAGTCGATGTCCTCGACCAACTCGGCGACGCTTTCAACGCCCTATCACATCAAGGGCTTCAGCTATTCGATCTCGTCGGCCTGCTCGACGAGCGCGCATTGCATCGGCAACGGCGGCGAGCTGATCCAATGGGGCAAGCAGGACATCGTGTTCGCCGGCGGCGGCGAGGAGCTCGACTGGACGCTCTCGGTCCTGTTCGACGCCATGAACGCCATGTCGTCGGACTTCAACGACCGCCCTGAGGTCGCGAGCCGCGCCTATGACGTCGCCCGCGACGGCTTCGTCATTGCCGGCGGCGCCGGCGTCGTCATTCTCGAGGAGCTCGAGCACGCCAAGGCTCGCGGCGCCCGCATCTACGGCGAGCTCGTCGGCTACGGCGCGACCTCAGACGGCTACGACATGGTGCAGCCTTCCGGCGAAGGGGCAGCGCGCTGCATGCGCCTCGCCATGCAGGGCGTCGACGGCATCGATTACATCAACCCGCACGCCACCTCGACCCCGATCGGCGACGTCAAGGAGATCGAGGCGATCCGCGAGGTGTTCGGCGACAAGTCGCCGCCGATCAGCGCCACCAAGTCGCTCACCGGCCATTCGCTCGGCGCCGCCGGGGCACACGAGGCGATCTATTCGCTGCTGATGATGAATAACGGCTTCATTTGCAAGTCCGCCAACATCGAGACCATCGATCCCGCCGTGGCCGACATGCCGATCGTGCGCAAGCGTAAGGACAATGTCGACATCGACTGCGTCATGTCCAACAGCTTCGGCTTCGGCGGCACCAACGCTACGCTCGTGTTCCGCCGCTACAACGGCTAAAGGCAAGGAAGCGGACGCATCCCTCTTCACCCCTAACCAGAGTAAGTACCATGACAACAACAAGAGATATCGCCGAGCCCGGACCGCTGATGAAGGGCAAGAGGGGGCTGGTGATGGGCGTCGCCAATGACCGCTCGATCGCCTGGGGCATCGCCCGCGTGCTGCACGGCCAGGGCGCCGAGCTCGCCTTCTCCTATCAGGGCGGCGCTTTCGGCCGGCGCGCAGTGCCGCTCGCCCAATCGATCGGCGCCCCGATCATCGAAGAGGCCGACGTCGAGGATCTGGAGAGCGTCAAACGCGTGTTCGAGGTGATCCGCAAGAAATGGGGCTCGCTCGATTTCGTCGTGCACGCGCTTGCCTTCTCCGACCGCAACGAGCTGAAGGGCCGTTACGCCGACACCACTCGCGCCAATTTCGAGCACACCATGGTGATCTCCTGCTTCTCCTTCACCGAGATCGCCAAGCTCGCTTCCGAGCTGATGCCGAACGGCGGCTCGCTGCTCACCCTCACCTATGGCGGCTCGACCCGCGTCGTTCCCTGCTACAACGTCATGGGCGTGGCCAAGGCTGCGCTCGAGGCGAGCGTGCGTTATCTCGCTACCGATTTCGGGCCGCAAGCGATCAGGGTGAACGCGCTCTCGGCAGGGCCGATGCGCACGCTCGCCGGCGCCGGCATCTCGGACGCGCGCACGCTGTTCCACTTTCAGCAGCGCCATGCACCGATGCATCGCTCGCCGACGCTCGACGAGGTGGGAGGTGCGGCGCTCTATCTCCTCTCGGATCTGTCCGGCGCGGTGACCGGCGAAATTCATTTCGTCGATTGCGGCTACTCGACCATTTCCATGCCGGGCCTGTCGGCGCTAAAAACCATGGAAGGCGACAAGGAACCGGACGCGCCGCCAGAGAAGGCGCCGCGCGAGGCTGCGCAGTAAAGCCTGCTATATCAAGGTGTTGGAGGAAGTTTGCCGATGGCTCAGCTGGTCGTACTGATTTGTCTTCTGTCCACGCCGACGGACTGCTCGGAAAAGCCGGTCCCCGGCGCCACGGCGACTGATGTGGTGAGCTGCCTCAAGACCGCAGGCGACAAGGCCGACGAATGGCAGAAGGCCAACAGCCAATATTTCGTCATCGGCTGGCGCTGCGAAAAGCAGAAGAGCTGAAGCGTAAATGGCCGGGACAAGCCCGGCCATGACGCATTCGCTTCTTGGGATGACCGCTGGCGCTAGCTCGCCTCGGCCTTTTGCAGCTCGCGGCCGGTCGTCTGATCTACGACCTTCATCGACAGCCTGACCTTGCCGCGGTCGTCGAAGCCGAGCAGCTTCACCCACACCATGTCGCCTTCCTTGACCACGTCGGTCACCGCCTTCGGGCGTCCTTCGGCGAGCTGTGAGATGTGCACGAGGCCGTCCTTGGCGCCGAAGAAGTTCACGAAGGCGCCGAACTCCATCACCTTGACCACCTTGCCGTGATAGATCTCGCCGACCTCAGGCTCGGCGGCGATGCCCTTGATGCGGGAGATGGCAGCGCGGATCGATTCGGCGTTGGCCGAGGCGATCTTGACGGTGCCGTCGTCCGAGATATCGATCTTGGCACCTGACTCCGCGACGATCTCGCGGATCACCGAGCCGCCGGAGCCGATCACCTCGCGGATCTTGTCGACCGGGATGTGGATCGTCTCGATGCGCGGCGCATATTCGCCGAGCTCCGGACGCGCCTCATTGAGCGCCTTGTTCATCTCGTTCAAGATGTGCATGCGGCCATCGCGCGCCTGATCGAGCGCGACTTTCATGATCTCCTCGGTGATGCCGGTGATCTTGATGTCCATCTGCAAGGAGGTCACCCCTTCAGAGGTGCCGGCAACCTTGAAGTCCATGTCGCCGAGATGATCCTCGTCGCCGAGAATGTCGGAGAGGACGGCGAAGTCTGCCTCCTCCTTGATCAATCCCATGGCGATGCCGGCCACCGGCCGGCGCAAGGGAATGCCCGCATCCATCATGGCGAGCGAGGATCCGCACACCGTGGCCATGGAGGACGAGCCGTTCGAACTCGGTGATCTCGGAGACCACGCGGATGGTGTAGGGGAAGGTCTCGCGATCAGGCAGCACCGGGTGGATCGCCCGCCAGGCGAGCTTGCCGTGGCCGATTTCGCGGCGGCCGGGCGAGCCGAGCCGTCCGACCTCGCCCACCGAATAGGGCGGGAAATTGTAATGCAGCATGAAGGTCTCTTTATAGGTGCCCTCAAGCGCATCGATATATTGCTCGTCCTCTCCGGTGCCGAGCGTCGCCACCACCAGAGCCTGCGTCTCGCCGCGGGTGAACAGCGCACTGCCATGCGTGCGCGGCAGGATGCCGACTTCGCAGACGATCGGCCTGACCGTGGTGAGGTCGCGTCCGTCGATGCGGTGCTTGGTGGAGAGGATGCTCGAGCGGACCACGTCCTTCTCCAGCTCTTTGAAGGCGCTTGCCGCCTTGCCGATCGCCGTGACATCGGCGCCCTCCGGCGCCAATGCAGCCACCACCTTCTCCTTGATCTCGGCGACGCTGTCGCGGCGCTCGTGCTTGGCGGCGATCTTATAGGCCTCGCGTAGCTCAACTTCAGCAATCGCCCGCGCCTTGGCAGCGAGCTCATCGGCGCTCGCGTCGGATTTCAGCTCCCACGGCTCCTTGGCCGCACGCTCGGCAAGCTTGACGATGGCGTCGAGCACCGGCTGGAACTGCTTCTGGCCGTACATCACGGCGCCGAGCATGATGTCCTCCGGCAGCTCCTTGGCTTCCGACTCGACCATCAGCACGGCACTGGCAGTGCCAGCGACCACGAGATCGAGCGTGCTTTCGCGCATCTCGTCGATCATCGGATTGAGCACATATTTGCCGGCGATGTAGCCGACCCGCGCGGCGCCGATCGGGCCGAGGAAAGGTATGCCCGAAAGGGTAAGGGCGGCGGAGCTCGCGATCAGCGCCACGATGTCTGGATCGTTCTCCATGTCATGGGAGAGAACGGTGGCGACCACCTGGGTCTCGTTCCTGAAGCCGCTGGCAAATAGCGGCCTGATCGGGCGGTCGATGAGGCGTGAGGTCAGCGTCTCCTTCTCGGTCGGCCGTCCCTCGCGCTTGAAATAGCCGCCGGGGATCTTGCCGGCGGCGAAGGTCTTTTCCTGGTAGTTCACGGTGAGCGGCAAAAAGTCGATGCCTGGCTTGGCCTCTTTGGCCGCCGTGGCGGTGGCGAGCACCGATGTGCCGCCATATTGGGCGAGAACGGCGCTGTCCGCTTGGCGGGCGATGCGGCCGGTTTCTAATCTGAGCGGTCGGCCCGCCCATTCAATTTCTACGACGTGCTTATGCAGCATGATGTTGTCTCGACGAACAGGGAATGTTGCGCCCGAGCGGGCCCCCTGAAGGCGATGGCTCGGGTCGATATGTGTGTGGAGGTCCACCGGCACGGCGGTAAGCGTCTCGCATTACCGGCGAATGCCCAGGCGGTTGATAAGCTTCTGATACCGGTCCTCGTCCGTCGCCTTGACGTAATCGAGCAACCGGCGCCGCTGGCTAACCATTTTCAACAGCCCGCGCCGTGAATGGTTATCCTTGTTATGCGTCTTGAAGTGATCGGTAAGATTGGTGATCCGTTCGGTCAGGATCGCCACTTGCACTTCCGGGGACCCGGTGTCTCCGGGCGTGGTAGCATAGTCCTTGATAAGCTCTTGCTTGCGCAAAGCGCTGATCGACATCGGATGAACTCCTGTGAAATTGACGATGGCCCTAGCCGGGAAGATTGAAAACCCGGGTGGGGCGCAGTTCGCCTTGGCTGACCTCACCAACCGCCACGAGCGAACCTCGTGACGTGGCATAGACAGGCCCTTTGAGAATTGGAGCATCCCGGCCTCTTAACAGCACGGGTTGGCCTCTCTTGAGCCTGGCCGCGTCCTGCCCGCTGATGGCGAGCGCCGGGATGTCGTCCAGCGCCGTCTGCACGGGCTTAAGAGCGCCCAAAAGGGCGTCGCGGCCGGCGGCACTATGTCCTAACTCCTCAAGCTTTGCCAGGGAAATTGCGGCCTCTTCGCCGAAAGGCCCGACCCTCGTTCGGCGCAATTCCGCGACATGGGCGAAGCAGCTGAGGGCCTCTCCAAGGTCGCGGGCCAAGGCCCGCACATAGGTGCCCTTGCCGCAGCGCGCCTCGATCACGCAATGATCGGGGTCGGGCATGTCGGTCAGCTCAAGGCTTTCGATCAGGGCGGGGCGCGGGGCAAGCTCGAAGTCCTGGTCTTCCCGGGCAAGGTCGTAGGCTCTGGCGCCCCCAACCTTGAGCGCCGAGTAGCGCGGCGGCACCTGGCTGATCTCGCCGACGAAGCTGGGGAGCGCCGCCTCGATCTCCGCCCGGGACGGGCGCCGGTCGCTCGTTGCTATTACGGTGCCATCGGAATCGTCGGTATCGGTGGCCTCCCCGAAGCGCACGCTGAAGCGGTACTGCTTGTCGCCGTCGACCGCGAAGGGCACGGTCTTGGTCGCTTCCCCGAAGGCAACCGGCAAGACGCCGGTGGCGAGCGGGTCGAGCGTGCCGGCATGGCCGGCCTTCTGCGCACCGTAGAGGTGCCGTACCCGCGTGACGGCTTGCGTCGAGGTCATGCCCTTAGGCTTGTCGAAGATGAGCCAGCCGTGAACTGGGAGACCTTTGCGCCGCCGCGCCATGTCGCCTCTGCTGCTACTAGTCGGCGTCGAGGTCGCGCGCGACCTTGGGCGAGGCGAGCAGCTCATCGATGCGCTTGGAGCTGGCAAAGGAGGTGTCGATCTTGAATTTGATCTCGGGCATGAATTTCAGGCTCACGCGCCTGGCAAGCTCGCCCCGCAAGAAGCGCTTGTGCTTGTCGAGATGCTGGACCGCATCCTCAGCGCCTTCGCCGCCCAAGGGCAGCACGAACACGGTGGCAAGCTTCAGGTCGGGCGTCATGCGCACTTCCGACACGGTGAGCGAATATTGGTCGAGCACCTCGTCGACGATCTCGCCGCGGGCGAAGATCTCGGCAAGCGCGTGCCGGATAGTCTCGCCGACTTTCAACTGGCGCTGGCTCGGCGCCTTACCTCTGTTGCGATCCGTCATGGCAATGTCTGAGGCCGCTCGACTCAAGCGGTCTTAAAGCGTGCGGCGGACGTGCTCGACCTCGAAGCACTCGATGACGTCGCCCTGGCGCATGTCCTGGTAGCCTTCGAACGCCATGCCGCATTCCTGGCCTGCCACCACTTCTTTCACTTCGTCCTTGAAGCGCTTGAGCGTCGACAGCTTGCCCTCGTGCACCACGACGTTGTCGCGGATGAGCCGCACTTGAGCGCCGCGCTCGACCTTGCCTTCGGTGACCCGGCAGCCGGCGACCTTGCCAACCTTCGAGATGGTGAACACTTCGAGGATCTCGGCATTGCCGAGGAAGGTCTCGCGGCGCGTGGGTGCGAGCAGGCCGGACATGGCTTGCTTCACCTCGTCGACGAGATCGTAGATCACGGCGTAATAGCGAATCTCGACGCCGTCGCGCTCGGCAGCCTCGCGGGCTTGCGAGTTGGCGCGCACGTTGAAGCCGAGGATCACGGCGCCCGAGGTCGAGGCGAGACCGACGTCTGATTCGGTGATGCCGCCGACGCCGGCGTGAATGATGCGGGCGCGGACCTCGTCGGTGCCGAGCTTGTCGAGAGCGGCGACGATGGCCTCCACCGAGCCCTGCACGTCGCCTTTGACGAGAAGCGTGAACTCCTTGGTCCCAGCCGCCTTCAGCTGGGTCATCATCTGCTCGAGAGAGCCGCGCTGACCGGCCACGGCCAAGCGCTTGCGCCGCTCGCGCAGGCGGTAATCGGTGATCTCCCGGGCGCGGGCCTCGTTCTCCACCACGGCGAATTGATCGCCGGCCTCGGGCGCCGAATCGAAGCCTAGCACCTCGACCGGCACGGACGGACCTGCGTCCTTGACCTGCTCGCCGAGATCGTTGATCAGCGCACGCACCCGGCCGTAAGCCGAGCCTGCCACGACGAGATCGCCGAGATGCAGCGTGCCGCGCTGAACGAGGGCGGTGCCAACGGGGCCGCGGCCGCGCTCGAGCTTGGCCTCGACGATGACGCCTTCCGCCGGACGGTTGGGGTTCGCCTTGAGCTCAAGCACCTCGGCCTGCAGCGCGATGGCCTCGAGCAGCCTGTCGAGGCCGGTCTTCTTCAAGGCCGAGACCTCGATCTCGAGCGTATCGCCACCGAGGCTCTCCACCACGATCTCGTGGCTGAGCAGTTCGGTGCGCACGCGCTGCGGGTCGGCGCCTTGCTTGTCGATTTTGTTGATGGCGACGATCATCGGCACCTGCGCCGCCTTGGCGTGATTGATGGCCTCAACCGTCTGCGGCTTGACGCCGTCGTCGGCGGCAACCACCAGCACGACGATATCCGTCACCTGGGCGCCTCTTTGGCGCATGGCGGTGAACGCCTCGTGGCCTGGCGTGTCGATAAAGGTGATCTTCTGGCCGGCCGGCGTTACCACCTGATAGGCGCCGATATGCTGGGTGATGCCTCCGGCTTCCTGGCTCACCACGTTGGTCGCGCGGATGGCGTCGAGCAGCGAGGTCTTGCCGTGATCGACGTGGCCCATGATGGTCACCACCGGCGCACGGGGCTCCACGTCCTCGGCAATATCCTCGGCGCCGATGAAGCCTTCTTCCACGTCGGCCTCTGACACCCGGCGCACGACATGGCCGAACTCTTCGGCGATGAGCTGAGCGGTATCGGAATCGATCACATCGGTGATCTTGTGCATCTCGCCGTCTTTCATCAGGTACTTGATGACGTCGACGCCGCGCTCGGCCATGCGGTTGGCGAGCTCCTGGATGGTAATGACTTCCGGGATCACCACGTCGCGCTGAATCTTCAGCTGGGCCTGCGGACCGATAGTCTGCTTCTTCTGCCGCTCGCGATGGCGCTTCAGCGAGGCAAGGCTCCGCTGGCGCTGCTCCTCGTCGAGCGCGTTGGTGATGGTCAGGCGGCCGCGCACCCTGCGCTCTTCGCCGGCACGCGCCTTGACGGCGCGCTCTTTCTTGTGGCGCGCCTCTTGCGTGCGGGGAGCTTCCTCCTCCTCTTCCTTGACGACGAGATGCTTGCGGGCGACTTCCTCGCCCTTGCGCCTCGCCTCGGCTTCGGCCTCGTGCCGCGCCTCCTCCTTCTTCTGGCGCTCGAGCGCCTCGTCATGCTCCTTGGCCTTGACCTCCTCGGTGACGACGCGCTTCGCCGCCTCTTCCTTGGCCTTCTCGCGCTCGATCGCCTCGCGCTGCCGCGATTCAGTCAGGGCCCTCAGCCTCGCGTCCTTCTCCTCGTCGGAAAGGGCGCGCAGGACCACGCCGGGACGGCGCTGCTCGTCGTCGCGCTCGCGCTTGGCTGGCGCGGGTTCTGGTGCCGTCGCCACCTTGGGCTTCGGCTCCTCGACGGGTTGTGCCGCAGGCGTGGCGCCGACCGCCCGGCGCTTCTTCTTCTCGACCAGAACGGACTTGGAGCGCCCATGGCTGAAGCTCTGACGCACATGGCCGGACTCCACCGTCCGACGCACATTGAGCGTCATTTTGCGGCCGCCGCGAGCGGTTTTGTCTTCAGTCTCGTTGATTTCACTCATTCCTTGTCCGTGTCCGATCCACTTGGCTGGGCAAAGGCTGCGGCGCTGCCCTTGCGATAACGCTCCGCGCGGGAAGCGCTGGCGAGGAATTTCGCAGCCGCTCCGCCCTGGATCAGGGCTGCATGTATCACATTTGTCTTACCTGATGCCAAACCCAATTCATCCGCGCTGAAAAGGCGGATCGGGGCCGGCGTCTCACCCCTTGCGACGGCCCGAAATCTGCCGTCGAGCTTGCAGCAGCCGTCCTCTGCGGCGTCGCTCGCATGGATGAGAGCCGCGACCTTGGCCTTGGCGATGGCCTCCTCGATCTTGGCGGTGCCGAACACCACTTCGCCTGCCTTATTGGCAAGGGCAAGTGCGCCGAGCGCCGCCTCGACCAGCAGCCGATCGACCTGGGCGGCGAGCCCCGGCGGCACCTTGGCTTGTGCCTTCAGCGCCCTGGCGAAAACGTTGCGATTGGCGGCCTCGGCCACGACCGCATGGTCGGCGGTCACCCACACGCCGCGGCCGGGGAGCCGTTCCTTCAGGTCGGGGACGATTTCGCCGGTTGGGGCAAGGACGAAGCGGATCAGATCCTGCTTGGGCAGGCGCACCCGCGTGAGCGCGCAGCGGCGGACGGTGTCTCCCGTCTCGCTCTCCGCCTCAAGCTGTGGCTCAGCAACGTCTTGCCGCAACGGCTCTCTCTCCTAAAAAGCGTCTGGTGGCTGGGGCCGCTCATGACGCGGCGCCGCCGTCCTTGGTTTCGCCAACCTCTTCGCCTTCGCCAGAATCGGCCTCTTCAGCCTCTGGCTCAGGCGCAAGATCGGCTTCGTCGATCCATCCGGCCTTGACCCGAGCGGAGAGGATCAAATCCTCGATTTCCTGCTTGCTCAAGTTGAACCCATCGAGGATGCCCTCGTGGTGGATGGTCTCCTTGTCCTTGCGCTCGTTCCAGCCCAAGAGATCGTCGGTGGCGCAATCGGCCACGTCTTCCACGGTCTTGACGTTCTTCTCGCCAAGCGCGACCAGCATCGCCGTGGTGAGGCCGGGGATGGTCGCCACGTCATCGACGACGCCGAGGGCTTTGCGCTTCGCGTCCTGCTCGGCCTCGATCTTCTCCAGATGCTCGCGCGCGCGGGTCTGGATCTCAGCCGCGGTATTCTCGTCGAAGCCTTCGATCGAGGCGATTTCCGACGGCTCGACGAAGGCAACCTCTTCGACCGAGGAGAACCCTTCAGAAGCGAGCAGCTGGGCGATGACCTCGTCGACGTCGAGCGCCTCCATGAAAGTCGACGAGCGCTCAGCGAACTCCGCCTGGCGGCGCTCAGACTCAGACGCCTCCGTCATAATGTCGATGTCCCAGCCGGTGAGCTGCGAGGCAAGCCTCACATTCTGGCCCTTGCGGCCGATGGCGAGCGAGAGCTGCGCGTCCGGCACCACCACCTCGATGCGCTCGGCGTCCTCGTCGAGCACGACTTTGACCACTTCAGCAGGGGCCAGCGCATTGACGATGAAGGTCGCGGCGTCAGGTGACCATTGGATGATATCGATCTTCTCGCCCTGCAGCTCGTTCACCACCGCCTGCACCCGGCTGCCGCGCATGCCGACGCAGGCGCCGACCGGATCGATGGAGGCGTCGCGCGACACGACCGCGATCTTGGCGCGGCTGCCCGGATCGCGGGCCACCGATTTGATGGTGACGATGCCGTCATAGACCTCGGGCACCTCTTGCGCGAACAGCTTGGCCATGAACTCTGGGTGGGTGCGCGACAGGAAAATCTGCGGGCCACGCTGCTCGCGCCGCACGTCATAGACATAGGCGCGGATGCGGTCGCCGTAGCGGAAGTTTTCGCGCGGCAAGGTTTCGTCGCGGCGGACGATGGCCTCGGCGCGTCCGAGGTCGACGATGACATTGCCGTACTCGACGCGCTTGACGATGCCGTTCACGATCTCGCCGACGCGGTCCTTGTACTCGTCAAATTGGCGCTCGCGCTCGGCCTCGCGCACCTTCTGCACGATGACCTGCTTCGCGTTCTGCGCCGCCACGCGGCCAAAATCGAGCGGCGGCAGCGGCTCGGCGATAAAGTCGCCGACTTGCGCCGCCGGGTTGCGGCGCCGCGCCTCCTCGATCGAGATCTGCGTCGCCTCCATGGTCACCTGCTCGACCACTTCGAGCAGCCGCGCGAGCCTGATCTCGCCGGTCTTTGGATCGACCTCGGCCTTGATCTCGTTCTCGCTGCCGTAGCGCGACTTGGCCGCCTTCTGGATCGCGTCCTCCATGGCCATGATCACCACCTGGCGATCGATCGCCTTCTCGCGCGCGACCGCGTCCGCGATCTGTAGGAGCTCCAGCCTGTTGGCGCTCACGCCTGCCTGAGCCATCTGTTTCTGCCTCCGTTAAGTCCAACTGGCGGGCGGGTGCCCGCAACAATTCCTCTAATGCGCCTTGCTGGCGGCGAGATCGGCGCGGAAGCCGGCCTGATCGGCGACCAGCTTCGCTTCGCTGATCAGCGAAAACGGAATGCCGATCATCTGCGGCTCCTCTGAGCCGGGCAGATCGATCCGCAGCAGCGCCTCGCCGTTCTTCACGCCTTCGATGCGGCCCCTGAACCGCTTTCTGCCGTCGACCAGCTCCTTCAGCTCTATCTTCGCCTCATGACCGGTGAACGACGCGAAATCGCTCGGCCGCACCAGCGGCCGGTCGATGCCAGGCGTCGAGACCTCGAGCCGGTAGCCTCCGGGCATCGGGTCGTGCGCATCGAGCAGCGGCGAAAGCTTGCGGCTGATCGATGCGCAATCGTCGATGGTCATCTGACCGTCCGGCCTGTCCGCCATCACCTGCACCGTTCCGCCGTCGCGGCCCGAAACCTTCACCCGCACGAGGCGGAAGCCGAGTTCGTCAAGCACCGGCTCGGCGAGGTCGGCGATCTCGCGTTCGGCGCCGCTCTCCTTGGCAAAGCGGCGATCAGCGCTTGATGAGCGGCTCGACATCGGTTGAGGCCATGACTCCCGCGAAACGTGGGATATGAGTTGGCGGGTCGCCTAACAAAAAGGAGCGGGCGAAAGGCCCACTCCTGATCAAAACCATCATGAGTTCGGCGCTAATATACGGTGTTTTTCAAAGGATTTAAGCAGGCTTCGCGGGCCATTATTGCCCGAGAATCGAGTGCCTGATGCGCTCGAAATCGTTGATCCGCCCGTAGCTCAAGGCGCAGATGCAGGAGGAGAGATAGCCGCCGGTTGCCGTCGCGCCAAAGGCGAGGCTGTCCTCGAAATTGCAGGTGTCGTCGCGAAACGCGATCCATTTCCGCTGCGCATCTTTCAGCATGTCGAGCTGAGCGTCGGGCTTCACGCCCATGTCCTTGGCGGCGGACCTGACCCCCTCTTGCAGCGCCGAGAACTCCTGATTGAGCAGGCCGTCAGCCGTGTCGGCGGCGCGGGCGAGGCAAGCCTTGTACTCCGGATTGGAGCCCGTCTCCTTCTCGCAATCGGTGTAGCAGGCGCTCTGGATCTGGCTCTGATCGAGCGCAAGCGCTGGCGTTGCGAGGAGCAACAGCAGGAGGGGAAGGCGCGCGCATCGATTTCT
>CAWGVA010000015.1:0-17282 GCA_963825835.1 uncultured Alphaproteobacteria bacterium
GCCTCAATACGGCGCATCGCCGTCGTCCCCGCAACCCTTGCGGGATCGCCAAAATGACCGCACTTAGGATGCGTGCGCTGCTCAGCTCGCCCGGCGCAGATCTTGCTCCAGATTCGACGCTTGCCGCTTGATCGCCTCGGCCGCCTCGGCGGTCACTTTCTTCGACATGGCGCGAACCTGCTCGGCTTGATGCGTTGCATGGCGCTTGATCGGCTCGGCCACGTCGACGCTCGCATTGACCGAGAGCTCGCGGACCTCCTCGGCCTGCTCCATGAGCGCCTCGAGTTGCTTGCGCCAATACGCGCCCTGCAGCTCGACCATCTCGGCCAAGTTCTTGGCGCTCGCCAAGCTCTTCGCCAGATCGAAGCCAGAGTTCACGTTACGCTGGGCGATGTCGATGATCTTGCGGTTGAGCGCTGTCGCCGCTTGTCCGGCGGCATCATAGGAACGCTCGACGGCCTCGACGCCGGCGTCGAGCGTAGCTTTGGCGCGCTCATAGGCCTCGCGCGATTGCATCACCGCCGTGCCGGCAAAAGCGCGCATGGCCTCCGGAATGGCGGTATCCAATTGCAAGCTCTCGAATTGAGACAGGGGGTTGAAGGTCTCCCTCTTTTTGTCGTTGGCGGCAGCATCGGGATTGAAGGTTGTGGTCATATATCTACCCTCGTATTCCCCGCCAGGATGAGGGGCCGAAAGCCCCCCGGGGGTGCAGGATGGTTGGGGCCACTGCAAGCGCGAGGCAGGAACGGGCGATGACGCACGAACCATCGTCAGGCTCGACGTCAGCGGCCAGCAGCAAATCGGAAATCGTTACCACCGTCCTGGGCACGCGTTGCTTCTCCGGTATCACCGGTAGCCACGGCTTTGCGCGCTTCTGCGGGCGCTATCCCTCCCAAGGCGCCTAAGAGTTAATCACGTCCGGGGTCGGAAGTCGAATTGCGTTGTGACCTTAGTGGGCTTCATCCCCAGCCGGAGAGATACGGGAAGCATCCTTGTTGGCCGGAGAGTTCCGTTCGGCCAAGGCCTTGTCCTGGAGTTCTTGTCTTCGGCTGCGAGCTCGATCTTGCGGTCGAGGTGGTTCCGACCATGCTGAGGCCGGAGAGGAACGCGGCCCCGCTGATGATCACCGCGGCGATGGCGATGAGACGGAGCGCGCTTGGGAGCTTCGGATTGTCGGGCATTTCCGCCCGCACGATCCGATTGAGATAGGCGATGAACGAGCTGAGCAGGGCGGCAACCGCGCCGACGCCGAACACCAGCATGGCGGCGGCAAGCTTCGGCTCGGCGCTGATCTGGAAGCCATAGACAAAGGCCCCGACCATGACGATGGCGGCAACACCATTGAGGAGGATCAAATAGCCAAGTCCGCGGCCGGCAATCCGGTCCTGGTGGCCGTCCATGAACATGAAACTGCGATCGCGGCTCTGCCGCTCGATCTCTTTCTGTTGGCGCTCTTTGGGCCCCTCAACCATCCTCACCCTCGAAGGCTTCACCGTCAAAACTCAGTATCCGTTCGGAGCCGGGGATTTGGCCGAGCAGCCAAACCCTGGGGCGGCTTCCCATACCCCGATTCCCCCTCAAATTGGCCGAAAACTTGGGAAACGTGCGCGCTTGGAGGGCGTCGCGCGTAGGCCTATCGCGGAAACGTAGGCGAATTGTGGCGATGGAGCTCTCCTCGCCCGCGCCAAGGCCGTCAACCCACCCCAATTTTTGCTTAAGGGTGGAACCGCCTAGGCGCCTTCCTCGTTAGGGCACTCGAAGAGGGAATGCAGCGGCGAAAGTATAGAAACGTATCGCGGTGCCTTTCTGGGCACGGGATCTCTGCGTCTACTGGTTGGTGGCGCTGCCTTCTGCGCGTTCCGGTAAACGGCGTCCTTTTGCAGCCAGCCCAGGAAGCTGCCGCTTCCGGGCTGCTGTTCGACTCTGACTTTGCCCTCAACGCTGCCGACATGGGAGGTCCCCATGGCTTACCCTAAGCTCAATCCACCTGACAGTGCGCTTCCGCCACGCGTGTCGCGGCCCGGAGCGGAAACGATCAGCCTGACGGCACGGCGACTGGCACGTCCAAAGTCGCAGGCCAAGCCTCACATCTCGGGCGCGGATCAGGCGGCGCTTTCACGCATCGCCGAGCGCTTCGCGCCAGGCGCTCCCGGCGCGCCCGGCGTCCCATCCGACGCGGCTCCAGTGGACGCAACGAAATCAGCAGTGAAGGACGCACCGAAGGACCAGTCGTTCGACCAGCAGGTAGCTCAGTCACCCATCCTTGCTTCATTGTCCGGGGTGCGAACGCTCCTCGCGGTGCTCATTGCGGTTGCGCTGCTCCCGAGCTTGGCGCTCGGGGCCATGCTGTGGCTCGGCGCGATCAAGACGCCGTGGTCCACAGGCGCTCACGCCGAAGGCGCGCCATTGCCGGCAGCCAAGGCGTCACTTGCCGGAACCACGCCGGCACCGGAACAGGTTCAGTCGACGCAGGCCGCTCAAGTTGGAGCGCTCGCTCTCACCGCGCCTGACGCGCTCGATGCAGAAGCCGGCGGCGAAACACCGTTTGCCGTGGCACTCGACCACGCAGGTTCATTGCCTGCCCGCAGCGTCATCGCCATCGCCGGGCTGCCGCACGGCGCGACCTTGTCGGCGGGGCGTCCCTATGGCGAGGCGGAGTGGAACCTGAGGACTGACGAAATCGGCGATTTGCGGATCACCCTGCCAAAGGCTGCAAGCGGCGAGAGCAGGCTCAGGGTCAAGCTCGTCGCGCCCGATGGCGAGATCCTTGCCGGCACCGAGACCGTCCTCAAGGTGGCGGCGGCTTCCGATCCTGAGTTTGAAGATGCTGCCGAGGGTCAGGCGCTCGCGCCCGAGCGGATCTACGACCCAAACCTTGTGGGCGTCGCCGCTTGGGATGGAAAGACCCAGCAGCTTCTCGGGGCAAGCGGTGTCGAGGAGGTCTTCACCACGCCGGAGGCACCACCAGCCCCGCCAGAGCATGTTCAGCCTACGCTCGCCGCCAATGACGATGCCAAGGCCTGGGTTGCGCCAGAGTTCGTCAATCTGCGCAATGGACCGACATCGTCGGCGGAGGTGATCAGCGTGGTCGCCAAAGGCGCCAAGCTATCGATCATGGGGCGGAAACGTGGCTGGGTGAAAGTGACCAACCCCGCCACGTCGGAGAGCGGCTGGGTCTATGCCGGAAGCAAGGCGCGGCGCGGAAAGCAGACGGACCAATCGGACGCCGGCGGCTCGATCTGGCCGTCATGGCTTGGCGGCGGCTAGTGATCTGATGGTTACCGGTTCTTAGGACTCCCGAGGGTAGGGTTAACCGATAACTCCTGCCCTTGGAGGGTAGATTGCGTCTCGCGTTGTGGAGCCTCGCGGCCATTATCGCCGTCGGCGTGGCCGTCGTCTTTGTCGCCCCCCTGTTCATTTCCGCCGAAGATGTGCGGAACAGACTGTTCGCCGAGATCGAGCAGGCGACCGGCTATCGCCTAACGGTCAACGGGTCCTTGCACATCTCTGCCTTCCCCACGCTCAAGCTCGTGGCCGAGGATGTCGGCGTGGCGCAGACAAAGGGCGCCGGCGCCGTCGATTTGGCGACGGCGAAAGAGCTCCGCTTCGGTCTTGCCGTGGCGCCCCTCCTCAGCGGCAAAGTCCAGCTGACCGAGGTCGCGCTGATCAGTCCAATCCTCACCATGCCGGAAGCGAGCCCCAAGACTGCGGGCGCCGAGCCAAGTGAAAAGGCTGGAGGCGGAGCCTCGATCGCCACGGCGCTCAGGAACCTCAGCCTCGACAGCCTGCGCATCGAGGACGGCACGCTGATCCTGCGCGGCGAGGGCGGCGCGCCAGGCAAGCGGATCGACGGGCTGAACCTCGAGGCCTCGCTTCCAGCCTTCGACGCTCCCTTGTCGGTTGACGTGAAGGCAAGGTTCGACGGTCAGCCGCTCGGCGTGACGGGCTCCATCTCAAGTTTCGGGCCGTTCCTCGACGGAGAGGTGGCGCAGCTCCTGCTCGACGTGGACGCTCCCGCCTATTTCCCGCAGAAGCTCGCGCTGATGGGCAGCGCGACTTATACCGGCGACGTGTTGGCGCTCGATGGCTTGAGCGCGCGAGCCGGCGAAACGATGCTGCGCGGCGTGGTCTCCGCCGACCTCTCCGGCGCCGTTCCCCAGATCAAGGCGTCGCTCAACGGCGACAGCCTCAATGTCGATGGCTTGCTCGGCGGAAGTGTCAAGGCGACCGCGGGCCCCGCTGACGGCGCCTCAGGTTGGAGCGATGCGAAAATCGATTTCTCCAGCCTTAAGGCCGTCAATGCCCAGGTCAATCTCAGCGTCGAGCGCTTGAGCTACGGCACGATCAAAGCCGGCCCCATCGGAATCCGAGCGGCGGTGGCTGGCGGCAAGCTCAAGCTCGAACTGCCCAACTTCCAGCTCTATGGCGGTGTCGGTACCGGCGTGTTGAGCGTCGATGCGACCGGAAAGGTCCCGGTGCAGACGTTCCGCTTCTCGCTTTCCAATCTCGACGCCTATCCCTTCCTCGACGACGTGGCCGCCTTTCAGCGCATCGAAGGTAAGGCAGCCATCGCCATCGATCTTGCCGCGAGCGGCGCAAGCCAGCGCGCCATGGTTTCGGCGCTCGCCGGCAGCGCGAGCTTCGAATTCAGCGACGGCGCCATTCGCGGCATCAATGTCGCCAAGATGGTGCGCAACCTCGGCTCTGCGACCTTGTCGGGTTGGCAGTCTGGCGACGCCGAAAAAACCGACTTTGCCTCGCTCGGTGCGAGCTTCAAGATCGCGCAAGGCAAAGCCCAGACGAGCGATCTCCATCTGAGCGGCCCGCTCGTGCGCATGGCCGGCACCGGCACCGTCGACCTTCCGGCGCAGACCATCAACTTGCGCGTCGATCCGCAGGTGGTGGCGAGCCTCGAGGGCCAGGGCGGCAAGAACGACCTTCAGGGCCTCGGCGTGCCGGTCGCCATCAATGGGCCTTGGGCCGCGCCTTCGATCTATCCCGACATCGCCGGTATCCTCGACAATCCGCAAGCTGCTTACGAGAAGCTGAGCAAGCTCGGCGGAGGCTTGGTGAAGCTGCCGAGCGCCGACAGCCTCGGGGGTGCGTTGAGCAGCACCGGCGGTATCGCGGGACTGGTGAAGGGGAAGGCCGGCGGCTCGATCGAGGATCTGATCAAGGCCGACCAAGGCTCCGGGCAGGGTGTAGTGCAAGGATTGGGGCAGATCCTTGGCGCCGCTGCTCCGTCGGCAACTCCGCCTCAGTCTGCCACACCGCAAGCGGAGCAGCCTGCCAAGAAGAAGGGCAAGCAGAAGCAGGCCAAGGCTGCGAGCACCGCTGCAAAACCGGTCGGCAGCCCTCCTGCTCAGCCGGCGGCCGTCGCCCCGGCAAAGCCAGCACCCAAAGAGCGCCTACAGCACACCTTCGGCGCCTTCTAGTTGACGCCGGCTTCAAGATTCGCTGCGGCGTGAGGCTTAGCCGCCCGCCAGGAAGGTCGTTGCGAACAGAATCATGGCAACGACCAAGAGGCCGGTGAGCACACCCAGCCCCGCTTGAGCACCTTCGCCGCGTAGCACTCCTCTTGCCATGTCGGACCCCGTTGTTGGTTCTCGTGAAACCAACGAAGAGGGGATGAGAGGGTTTCAAGCAGCAGCAAATATTTGCAGCATGGGACGGGATTTGGCGCCTCGGCCAAGCGCGCGCCAAGCCGGGTTTGGTGCCCTAGCAATCCCTTATAGATTAAGTCTTTTTGCCGCGGTGTCGGCCGGTTCGGCCCCGAACAGACGTAGTGCAAGTGCGGCAGTTAGACTAAGGTGCCCGTTCGCGAAAGAGGGATCGGCGCGATGGCTGAGAAGCGGCACGAAGGCGGGATTTCCTACCACACCCCCGGCAGAGACTATTTCAATCAGCGCGAGCTACGGCGTCACGCCGGCGTCTTTTCGCTGTGGGCGCTCGGCGTCGCCGCGGTCATCTCGGGCGATTTCTCGGGATGGAATCTGGGCTTTGCCGTCGGCGGCTGGGGCGGCATGTTCGTCGGCACCGTCATCATCACCATCATGTATCTCGGTCTCACTTATTCCATCGCCGAGATGAGCCCGGCGCTGCCCCATACCGGCGGCGCCTACTCCTTCGCTCGCACCGCCTTCGGGCCGTGGGGCGGCTTCATCACCGGCGTCGCCGAGAACATCGAATATGTGCTGACCCCGGCGGTGATCGTATACTTCATCGGCACCTATCTCACGGCGATTTTCGACACACCCGCCGCGTTCCAGCCGCTCTGGTGGATCTTCGGCTACATCGTTTTTGTCGGGCTCAATATCCGCGGCGTCGAGCTGTCGTTCATGGTCACGATCATGATGACGCTCCTCGCCATCGGCATTCTCGTGGTGTTCTTCATCAGCGCGCTTCCGTTTTTCGATTTCGGCAAATACGCGTTGAACATCGGCGCCGATCCGGCGACCGGAGCGGCAATCGAGCTGCCTCAAGGCCATGGTCCGTTCCTCCCCTTCGGGATCTACGGCGTCCTTGCCGCCATGCCGTTTGCGGTCTGGCTGTTTCTGGCCATCGAGCAGCTGCCGCTCGCTGCGGAAGAATCGGCGGACCCCAAACGCGACATGCCGAAAGGCATCATGTTCGGCATGTTCACGCTGATCGCGCTCGGCTTCCTCGTTCTTCTGTTCAACCCGTCAATTCCGATCGAACGCCAAGTCGCCGACGCGAGCGGCGCGCTCACCACGGTGCATGGCGCCTTCGCCCTCGGCACCTCGGCCGAGCCGATCCTCGACGGCTTCCGGGTGATTTTCCGCACCGAAGCCGCGAACGCGCTCGCCTTGGCCGCCGTCACCGGGCTGGTGGCGAGCTTCCACGCCATCATCTTCGCCTACGGGCGTCAGATCTACTCCCTGTCGCGGGCGGGCTACTTCCCGCATTTCCTGTCGGTGACCCACGGCGAGCACAAGACGCCGAACATCGCCTTGATCGCCGGCGGCCTGGTCGGGCTCGCGGTGATGGTGGTCGTGTGGTTCGCCATGGGCGGCGAGGCGGCTGGATCGTTCATCGGCGGCGTGCTGCTCAACATGGCGGTGTTCGGGGCCATGTTCTCCTACCTGTTGCAGGGCCTCACCTTCATCCAGCTTCGCCGCCGCTTTCCCAATATCGAACGGCCGTATCGCAGCCCGGTCGGCGTGGTCGGGGCGGCGCTTACCGTGATCATCGCGCTCGTGACCATTGGCTTCCAGCTCGCCGATCCCCTATATCGCACCGGTGTGATCGGCGTGGCGATCTGGTACGCGCTTGCCATCCTCTATTTCGCGGCCTATGGACGAAAGACGCTCGTCTTGTCGCCGGAGGAGGAGTTCGCGGTGAAGCACCGCGAGGGCGCGGCCCCGGTGTAACCGACGCAGAAACCGGATTGCAACGAAGCCGGCTCGCTTGGTCCGCGGGCCGGCGCTTCTTGTCGAGGTACCATGTCAGAAAGCGTGAAAATCATCTCCCCGATCGACGGCTCGGTCTATGCCGAGCGGCCGATCGCAAGCGACGCCGAGATCGGCGCCGCTCTGTCAGCAGCGCGCGCGGCACTCCCAGAGTGGCGGAAGGTTCCGGTGGCCGAGCGCGGGCGTTACATGCTGTCCTTTCTCGATGCGCTGCTCGCCATGAACGACGACATTGCGCTCGAGCTCGCCTGGCAGATGGGAAGGCCGGTTCGCTATGGCGGCGAGAAGGGCGGCGTCGAGGAGCGCATCCGCGCCATGGTGGTCCTGGCTGAAGAGGCGCTCAAGCCTTACAGCCCGCCGGCTAAGGATGGCTTCCGCCGCTATATCGCACGAGAGCCGGTCGGCATCGTCATGGTCATCGCGCCGTGGAACTACCCTTATCTCACAGCGATCAACACCATCGTTCCTGGTCTCCTCGCCGGCAACGCCATCATCTTGAAGCACGCGGCGCAGACGTTACTCGTCGGCGAGCGCATCGCCGAGGCGTTCCGGCGCGCTCGTCTCCCCAAGGGTCTGTTTGCCAATCTCGTCCTGTCGCATGAGCAGACCGAGAGACTGATCGGTTCCGGCAAGATCGACCACATCAACTTCACCGGATCGGTGGCCGGAGGCCGCGCCATCGAGCGCGCCACCGCCGGCACCTTCGCCTCGCTCGGGCTCGAGCTCGGCGGCAAGGACCCGGCTTACGTGCGCGCCGACGCCAAGCTCGATCATGCCATTGAGAATCTGGTCGACGGCGCCTTCTACAATTCCGGCCAATGCTGCTGCGGGGTGGAGCGCATCTATGTCGATGCTGCCGTGTTTGACGATTTCGTCGAAGGCTACGCCGATCTCACCCGGAAATATGTGGTCGGCAATCCGCTTGATGCCTCGACCACGCTTGGGCCAATGGCGCGCGCCTCCTTCGCCGACACGGTGCGCGGCCAGATCGCCGAGGCGCGGCGCAAGGGCGCGACCGCCCTGATCAACATGAAGGTCGATGGCGACCGGGCTGGCTCGCCCTATCTGGCACCGGAGGTGCTCACCAACGTCAACCACCAGATGGAGGTGATGCGCGAGGAGAGCTTCGGGCCCGTGGTCGGCATCATGAAGGTGCGCGACGACGAGGAGGCCATCACGCTGATGAATGACAGCCCCTATGGGCTCACGGCCTCGATCTGGACGCGCGATACCGACCGCGCCGCCGAGATCGGCGCCCGGGTCGAGACCGGCACGGTCTATATGAATCGCTGCGACTATCTCGATCCGCAACTCACCTGGACCGGCGTCAAGGACACCGGACGCGGCGCGGCGCTGTCGAGATACGGCTTCGATGCGCTGACCCAGCCGAAGAGCTTTCACCTCCGCGACGTCTGATCGCTTTCATCCCGGAACTGACATGACCGCACCGCCCGCAAATTGGAGCTACCCGACTGCCGTCCGCTTTGGCCCCGGCCGCATCAAGGAACTCCCCGACGCCTGCCGCGTCGCCGGAATCTCCCGGCCGCTATTGGTCACCGATGCCGGCCTCGCCAAGCTTCCCATCACGCAGAGGGCAATCGACCTGTTGAAGGCAGCCGGATTCCCGGTGGCGATGTTCTCAGATGTCCAGCCGAATCCGGTGGATTCGAATCTCGAGGCCGGCATTGTCGCCTTCCGCGCCGGCGGCCACGATGGAGTGGTTGCCTTCGGCGGGGGCTCGGGCCTCGACACCGGCAAGGTCATTGCCTTCATGGCCGGGCAGACCAGGCCGCTTTGGGACTTCGAGGATATCGGCGATTGGTGGACACGGGCGAATGCGGACAAGATCGCGCCCGTCGTCGCCGTGCCGACCACGGCGGGGACCGGCTCCGAGGTCGGCCGCGCCGGCGTCATCACGCAAGAGGCGACGAACACCAAGAAGGTGATCTTTCATCCCAAGATGATGCCGAAGGTGGTGATCTGCGATCCGGAACTCACCGTCGGCATGCCGCCTGCGATCACCATGGGCACCGGCATGGACGCGCTCGCTCATTGTCTCGAGGCCTATTGTGCCCCGAGCTACCATCCGATGGCTGAGGGTATTGCCGTCGAAGGCATGCGGCTCACCTTCACGAACCTGCCAAAGGCGGTGGCGAACGGGAACGATCTCGAAGCCCGCGCCCACATGATGAGCGCGGCGGCCATGGGCGCGACCGCCTTCCAGAAGGGCCTCGGCGCCATTCACGCGCTGTCCCACCCGGTTGGCGCGCTCTATCACACCCATCACGGCACGACCAACGGCGTGTTCATGCCCTATGTGCTCGTGTTCAACCGCCCGGCGATCGAGTCGAAGATCGAGCGCCTTGCAGGCTTTCTCGAGATCGACGGCGGGTTCGACGGCTTTCTCGCAGCCGTGCTCGATCTCCGCAAGAAGACAGGCGTTCCGCATGACTTGAAGGGGCTCGGCGTCGACGGCGGTCGCGTCGACACCATCGTCGAGATGTCGCTGGTCGATCCGACCGCCGGCGGCAATCCGGTTCCGTTGACCAAAGAGGGAAGCCGTAAGCTGTTCGAGGCCGCGCTCAAGGGCGACGTAGCGGCGGCGGCTGCGTGACGGCAGAGAGGATCGCGCCGGCGGAAAGGGTGAGGCGCCTCGATGATCCGTGGCTACAGCGACCATGCCGCAAACGAGCGGACATTTCTTGCCTGGCTTCGCACCAGCATCGCCGTGATTGCGTTTGGCTTCGTCGTCGAGAAATTCAATTTGTTTGCGCTCACCCTGCTCGATACAGCATCGCTTGATGATGCCCACCGGATGCGGCTTGAGCGGCTGTCCGGCTCGTTGCCGCAAGGCGCCGGGCGCGCCTTCATCGCGGTCGGGGTGATCACCATCGTACTCGCCACCGTTCGTTTCGTGCGCACCGGGTGGCTTCTTGACGACACGGCGGTGCACGCGCCGAGCATTCTGCCCGATCTCGTCTTCTCGGTGATCCTGGCGGTGATGCTGATCGCGCTCAGTGCCTATCTCGTGGTCTGGTGAAGGGGACGCTGGCGCTAATATCCTCTGAGCTGTTTGATCTGCTCGAAGCTCAGACCCTCGATGTCCTTTTGGGTGAGCTGTTCGACACCGACGCGCTTTGCCTTTGCTTGCACGGCCTTGAACTTGGCATTCGGATCTTGCTTGACCGGCGAGACCGCGGCGGGGCCCGTCTTTGCCGTCGCTGAACGCACGGACGCAGGGCGCCGCTCTTGGTCGCCGGCAAGCGGCGCCTTGGGACCTGGATAGACGCGATTGCCATAGCGGTCAGGAGGCGGCGGTCCATAGCTCCGAGGCCGGTAGGAGTTTGGGGGCCCGTAGGTCCTCGGCCGGTAAGAGTCAGGGGGCCCGTAGGCCACCGGTCCGTCGTAATGGGGCGGCCCATAGACCACAGGTCCGTAATAGCGGGGGGGCGGCGGGACGAAATAGACCTCAGGCGGCCCCATCATGCTGCCAAGGATGGCGCCGATACCGAATCCGACGAGCCCGGCGCCCACGACGGACCTAGGTCCAGCCTGTGCCGGAAGGGCCAGCGACAGCGCGGCAATTGCGATTGCCGCCGCCGTCGTGACCGCAGTCCTCAAGACTTTGTCCATTGGTGATCCCTCCACCCGCCCGTTCGATGAACAGTTGCGCGGGGGGCCGCCCTACGGCGAAGCCTAAATTAAAAGCGTTACTAGAAGGTCACGGCAGCAGAAGCATGACCGGCTTATGGCTGCCAAAGGACGGACGGGTCTCGTGGTTCGTGACTTTCTGGTAACCCATCGGGTCTAGCCTTTCCCCTTGGGGGCCCTGAACCAGCCTCGAGGGGATCGCTCAAAATGCGCAAGGTCGTTCACGTTACGGCTGTCGCGGCTGCCGGATTGGTCTTGCTCGCGTGCAATCGTCCGCCGGAGCGGCAAGCGGTGGCCTATGCGCCTCTGCCCCCGGCTCAGACCTACGGCAACGCCTCCTATGCACATGCGGGCATGCCGCCCGCTCTGCCGCCGCGGACCTATGGTGGCGCCCCCTATGGACGAGCGGACGTCCCGCCACAGGTTCCGCCTCATGCCTACAACGGCGCCCCCTATGGACGAGCGGACGTCCCGCCACAGGTTCCGCCGCCTCATGCCTACGACGACGCCTCCAATGGACGAGCGGACGTTCCGCAGCAGGACCAACGGCTCGTGTGGAAGTCCTCACCGCGCTGGGCCACGGTAAAGGGAGAGGCCAACGCCCCAGCGGTTAAGCGGGTCTCGCAGACGAAGTTCAAGGACGCCCAAGCGAAGGCGGCCGAAGTCGGCGTTGAAAACCTTACGGGAGAGGACATCGCCGGCCTGACCCCGGCGCAGATCAAACAGCTCAGGGGCTACTGAGTTTCGCCAAGACCGGTCTTGCGCCCCAAAGCGGACGGCCGGTGCGATTTTCCTATAGCGGATGCGTGATTCTCTTCTGTCTCGGAGGCTTTCGGGCCCGGTGAATGTCGAATAGTGCAGGTCGCCCCAATAGTAGATGTGGTTGGTGAACAGATTGGTGGCGAGGCCGAGCTCCTTCATTCTGAGCAGCTGGCTTTGCGTCACGTATTGATTGTGCTCGAGCCGGTGCCGTGTGGCCAATTGTGGGTATTGCCGCTCGGCTTCGGTCAGCGCGGTAAGCGCCATTTCCGTGGCCTCATCGGCATTGGTGTGGATCACGGCTTGGAACCCGCGCTTGTGCACCTCGGTGACCCACTTGGTGAGGTCGTCTTGGGAGATGTTCGCGATTCCGTTGGCGAAAGTCTTGTAGTAGCCCGGCCACTGAAACAGCCCGGTGTAGCCTTGGATCGATCCATCGACGACGAACTTGACGCCGCCGAAGCTTGGATCGAGATCGGCGCGCGTGAGCGGTGAATCGCCGTAGAACTCCGGCTGGTATCCCCAACCGACCAGCCACCTGCCGTCGGCCGGCAGTTTCGCCGCGGCGTCCTTGAGCCGCTCGACAACGGCCTCTTTGGTGTCCAGCCCCTTGACCAGCGTGCCGTCCGGCGCCGTGCGGTCGAAGCGGCCGACATAGACGCCTTGCCAAAGGATGCCGGTGATCTGCGGATGCATGTGCGCTTCGATGAGGCCAGGCACGATCACCGCGTCTTTGAAACGCTGGTCGATCTCGACCTGCTCGTCGGTGACCCAGTCCTTGACCTCGTCAAGCGTGCCGACACCGAGGATCTTGCCGTCCATCACCGCCACGGCCTCGGCGGTCGGCGTGCCAGGATCCTCGGTCACGATCGTCTTGGCGGTGTAGATGGTGATCTTCTTCGCCGCGGGCGCGGCCGGCGCCGGAGCCGGCTCGGGAACGGGAACCTCGATACCGTGCGGCTCGCGGGCTAGGTCGTGATACGCGCCGGCAAAGGCCGTGCTCGGGGCCGTGAACAAGACTGCGGCAAGGATGAGGTGTTTGATCGTCTGCATGTGCCGCCCGGAGCCTCCATCACCGCCAGATGCGTCCGAATCGGCGAGAGGTTTCGTGGCCCTCCGGACAGTCCCGCAATATAGCGGCGGCGGTCCTGCAATCGACGTCCGCCCGATTGGTTAGGGCAACGTTCTGCTACGGCTAACCCTCGGAACGTACCTAGCCGGCTGGACTTCCGGTTCCGTGTGCTACTTTTGCTCGAGATGCCATGATCCGTCCCATCCATCGCCGGGGGGATTTGTCGCTAGGCCATCGATGCGCTTGATGAACGTCATTGAAGGTCCGTCGTTGGGAACGGACTCGAGCGCAGCGGCAAAGGCGCGGCGTGCCTCGTCCCAATGCCGTCCCCGATAAGCGGCAAGTCCTTCAGAGTAGTGGGTCCGCAACTCGACCTGCACAGGAGTCAACTTGCCCTTGCGCCCCATGATCTCAAAAATCGCCTGCTGTTGGGTCTGCCCAAGCAATACGACTCGGTCGATTTCGCGTGTCTCGATGGCTTCGTCGGCGCCGGCAACGGTGGCCGCAGACACCAAGACGCGGCCGCCATATACCTTGTTGGCTCCCTCCAAGCGAGACGCCAGATTCACAGTGTCACCCATGACGGTGTAGCTCATCATAAGCTCAGAGCCGATGCTGCCGACGAGCGCCTCGCCTGTGGCGATGCCGATGCGAATGTCGAACGAAATCGGCAAGCTGCGCACGCCTAGTAGCTCGGGAAATTCGGCCCGCAAGGGCGCCACGCGCTCCAGCATGTCAAGTGCGGCCAGGCTGGCGAGGCGAGCCTGATCCGCATTCTCGGTGAATGGCGGTCCCCAATAGGCCATGATGGCATCGCCGATATATTTGTCGATCACTCCTCCCTGATCGCGGATCGGTGCGGACATCACCGAAAAGTAGCGGTTCATGACCTTGACGAGCCCCTGCGGCGTCATTCCCTCGCTGGCTCCGGTAAATCCCTTGACGTCGCAGAACAGCACGGTCATGACGCGACGCTGCCCATCGACGGCGAGCATCGGCCGGTCGATCAATCCCTCGACGATGCGGGGGTCGACATACTTGCCGAAGGTCTCGCGCATCCGCTCCTTGTGGCGCAACTGCTCGACCATCCGGTTGAAAGCGACGGTCAGGTGGCCGATCTCGTCCTGCGAGGTGACGGTCAGCGTTTCGTCGAGACGGCCTGCCTCGACCGCGTGCGCGCCCTCTAACAGCCGGCGGACTGGACGCGCCATGCCGCTGCTGACTAACGCCGCAAACAACAACCCCAAGGCCGCAGCGAGCGAGGTCAGGATTGCGGCGATGATCATTGCCTGGCGCTGCTTGTGCACCGTTATCGCTGTGTCGGCGTTGACGATGGCCAGCATGTCCGCTCGGATCGAGTCCAGCTTCTGATTGAGGTCGTCACGCAAGGCGTCAACACGTTGAAGACTGTCGGCTGTCGCCTTGGCGTCTCCGGTATCGAGTGTGGCAAACAGGCGCTCGATCTCGGCGTTGAGTTCACGGCGAGTATCGGCCATCGCTGAATCAATTCGGCTTTCGAGTCGAGCAAGCGCAGTTGCGTCGCCAAACGTCGCCCCTTTCTCGATGAGGCCATTGATCAATGCGCGAGCGGCCTGAGCTTCCCGCTCAACCTCCGCGCCCTTGGCGTCGATTACGTTGCGGATGGCCGCAAGCTTGTCGCCGCTCGATGGCGACAGGATCCTTTCGATGACCATCCGGCGAAGTGCCAGAGCCCGCTCGAGGGAGCGGATATTGGTGCGCGCGAGGTGGCCATAAGCTGGAATGTAGCTGTTGGTCAGCTCTTGGAGGCGGTAGCCTACCTCGATCACCCACACCATCGACAAAATCGCTGTAATCGTCATCAGGACGATCAGCACCACGGCTATGCCCATGATCTTTCTTCTGATCGAAAGTCTGATCATCAAACAATCCACTCAGGCCGAGCGATCCGTTAGGAGGCCCCCGCAGATACCATCATTTATTGGCGGAGAGGGTGGGATTCTGCAATTCTCGTGTCGGGTCCACCAGGGCGATGGAATCTGACCTGATCCGGGTTCCCGACGTTCTGTCGTGTTGGTCAATGAGGGTTAGCGGAATCTGTCCCTCGCGATGCATGTGGTAAACACGTCGCTCACTCGTATTAGTGAAACGAGCGAATTTGCCGCGCCCCAAACTAGGGGTGAATCTGGATTGACGTAGATCGCTGGTCGGATGACGACGACACTCGCGTCAGCGTGTGGTTTCAGGAGCAGGAAATTCCTGCGACCGTCGGTGTTAGAAGCCTGCTTTATAATCGCCAGCGTCCAGCAGTATTGTGGTAATGTCCTCGTCCTTCATTCCCTTGGCAGCGAACTCCATCACACAACGGTCCAGCACTCCCCGTGCGGCTTGCATCCTCAGTTGGTCGTCAGTCATGTCCGTTTTCCTTTCTTGGTTGGTGGTCGTTAGCGGGTTGCTAGCGTTTTGCTCCGGGTCCGTTGTTTTTCTATAGCTTAGAGGCCCGATCCCCCGGCAACCTCCTCAAAATGTTGTTGGGTCAACGCCGGCCCTCGAATAGCGGTGGGTGCGGTGCGCGAATTCGCCGACCCCGTCGGTCCTTGGCCCGACCTCGTACCGGGACGAGGACCACGGGCGTTCCGGGCTCCGTCGCCAGCCGCGCCTCAGCAAGCGCGTTGGCGGCACCGTGCTGAACAACGACGCGATTAAGTGGTTGCGGACGGCTGCCTAGTTTGGCCTGACCGGCAATCGTGGTGGGCAGCCTGAGCCGCATGGCTGCCCTTGATTGAGAGCGGGCGCGGCTAGAAGTGCTGAACCGCTCGAAGCCACGACTTAGGCGGGCCGCTGTTGCACTCAGCGACCCGCCTTCTTCTCGGACCTAAGCCATGAAGCCTAGGCGCATCGTGAACCCGTCAGTAGTAGGAGTAGCCCGTGCAGGCGTAGTAGCGGTTCCACCAATAGGAGCTTCCGGTATACAGGGCTTGGCGATACAGATACGAGCACCCGCCATAACCATAACCATAGTAGCCGGGCCACCATCCGACTCCGACTGCCACGAAGCGGTTGTTGAAGCGATTGTGGAAGTGGCGGTTATGGGCGAAGTGATCATTGTGGAAGTGATTGTGATTGTGGCCATGCCAATTGTTGCCATGCCAAGCACTATGACCACCATTCCAGGCAACGTGACGGGCGCCGCCATGCCAACCCCCGCCAGCAAAGTGGGCGTGGCCCATGTGGCCGCCACGCCAACCGCCGCCAGCAAAGTGAGCGCCACCCATGTGGCCTCCCCCAAAGTGGCCGCCGCCCATGTGGCCTCCACCAAAGTGGCCTCCACCGCCAAAATGACCTCCTCCACCGAAATGACCACCACCGCCGTGGCCGGCATTCGCCATGACGGGGGCAAGAAGCAGGCTGCCGGCAAAGGCAGCTACTGCGGCTATACGCATTCGCATGATTACTCTCCTTGGGCGCGTCTTGCGCGTGATCCGTCCGCCGATTTGGTTATGAGCTAAATGCAAAAGGAGTGGCGTGGTTGCCTAGTTCCACGGAAAAAAATTCGCGACGTCACTTGCCTCAGTCAGGCTCATGGGGAGGCTGAGTTAAGTCCGAAGGCTCGGTTAAATCCGAAGGTTGGGTAGCTTGCTCAGCCAGAAAGCCCAGGAACGCTCCTACTGTCAGGGCCACGGCAAGAAGCACAGCCACAAGAAGATTTAGTCGCATTAGGACAGGAGCATGTAGGCGAGGTAGGCCAGTACCAGGACTGCGAGCACGCCGGCCGCCAAACCCATCAGATCCAATGCCTGATCAAACCGCATGTTCGGCAGTCTACAACCGGCGAGCGGAAGGGTGCGGGTAACGATGTCGCAAGGACGTCTACCCCGGGGGGCCGTCTCTCGCTTACGTGTTCGATCACAGGACCGCTGGGGGTGGTCGGCTCTCACTTTCGCGAAATTCTCATGAGGGGTGAGTAACAATGCGCATGATTGGCGATAGACCGATGACCGGCGCGGAACGCATCGTAAGGTGGCGTGAGCGACACGCCAAGAAGCTGGCAAGGGAGACGGAGCGAACCCGGTACAAGCAACAACCCCTGTCCATGGACGACGTGGACGCCCTTCTGCTCACGCCCGACGATCTCATATTCAGCGACAAATGACCCACCTGCACATTTTGCGGCGAGTCAGTGCCCAAGAGGCGGAACCGTGCACAACGGCGCGCCTGTGCTTTGCTCCCAAAAGCCGACCTTCGCCAGCGCATTGAGCATGCTGCAAACAGCAGACATTGGCGATTGCTAGGGAACAGACCCCCTAACGCTTTAAGGGTAGGACGAATGGCGTGGGCCGCCCACCGTGAGCAGCCCGCGCATTTCACCAATCAAGGCTAATCCTTCTCTT
>CAWGVA010000016.1:0-30379 GCA_963825835.1 uncultured Alphaproteobacteria bacterium
ATTTGCCACAACAGTCCCCCGTTTCTCGGAGTCCCGTTTTCTGTGTCGGCTCTACCCCCGGTATTCTCAAGGTGCCTCGATGACCGGATTTCAATGAACCTTATACGACGGTCAGCTTGGCTCTAGCCGCGATGGCGACAACTTCATCATCGGTCATGTCGATGGCCCGTTTAAAGGCTTGGGTGTCCGAGGTGCTAAAAATGCGTGGGTGCCTTGCCATAGGCGCGGTCAAGCAGGGCAACGGCTGCGGATACGCCAGCGCTGGCGTGCCCTTCTCGGCGATCTCGGCGAGCGTCTCGATGGCTTTTGGCGCGTGCTTGCGGGCAAGCGCCAGGATGAACCTTGTCGCAAGCATGCTTTCGCAATCACGCTGGGCACCTTGACCACATGAAGCGTGGCACGTGAGGCGATGGCAGCTAGCTCGTCGTCGGTCATGTCGATCGCACGCTTCCCTCGTGTTCTCGCAAGCGATTGAAGGCTAGGAGAACTCAAATTGGCAAATGGAGATATCGCGATCATCCCGGCAGCTCCGGGCTTCGATTTCGTCAGTAGCGATGAGGGGAGGCTCTACTTCACCCCCATCGTCGCGTGGCAGTTCGAGGAAGGAAAACGCTTCGGCGCACCTAATGATAAATATTTTCACCTCGCACTCCCCGTCACCATTGAGGATGGAACGGTGACGGAGGGCGCTATGGTCGTGCGATATCCCAACGGTCAGCTCATTGCTCTCCATGACATGCACCTCGACACGGAGGAGGAGGCCCTAGAATACCTCCGAAGGAAGGAGCGTGAGCGGAGAGGGGCTACGTGCGGCGTGAAGTTCGCCCCCGGTGGGATGGGCCCTTGCCGCCGCGCAACCGAGACGCAACGTCCGCAATCGAGAACTTGGTTGAAGTGACAGTATTGCCTTGACGATCTTGTGCGCGTCGTCCATCCGCCCAACCGTTGGAAAGGCGTAGGCGGCTGCGCGAGTGGGCAAAAGCCATCTACTGACCCTTAGCCGACATCGACGCTGCATCACACCGCGACCCATCCAGGCCCAGCAAAAAACGCCGCGCCCTCTAGAGAGACTAAAATTCCTTTGAGAGACCCCACGACAAGATTGTGACATGCGTCCACACCCGAGGCGGCAGGTGAAGCCGCTTAAATCGAAAGAATCCCAGTAGCGAATCTCAAGCTCAAGCGGCGGTTTCTCATTGAAGCCAAGCGTCAAGGCGACACTCCAGTAGGTATATGAGGTAGCCGCCCTCACTCAAATCGCCCCATTGGTGGCCGACATTGCCGCTAAGTTTCGGTGTGAAATACCAGAGCTTGTTAAACGTCCACCCGTAACTGAATTCGAGCACGTTATTGTTACCGGTCTCGCCGAAATATTCAGGCGCCCAGTAGTTGTAGAGTTTAAGTTCGAGCTTGTCGTTGAAGAAGTTGCGCGAGACGCCGGTCCAGATCTCGACATAGTCAAACTCGCCACCGGGATCGAAGGCGCCCGGATAGGCGACGTAATAGGCGGCAATATCGAAGTTCCATTTGCCCAACTTCGGGGTGATGCCCACGTAATAGTCGATTTCGATGCTGGCGAGCTCCTGCCCGTTCGGACCGTTACCAAAATCCACGTTGGACGCCCAAATGCCCGCGTAGAAAATCTCCTTATAGGTGAGATCGAACTCGGGCTGCACGGCCGGATTTTCCGCTGAGTTCGTAAGGCCGCGGTCGACGTACTGTGTCAGGAGAGCGGCGTTACCGCTGAGCGTGATGTCGCTTTCGGCGTAGGCCGGGAGCGCGGCCGCCCCCAAAAGCGCCGCCCCCAAAATGCCCGACCTCATCACGCGAGCAAAGAGCTTCCCCGTGCCCATTGCCAAATTCCACTGCTCGAACCGGCCCAGCCCCCAACTACAGCACAAATCCGTTTTGGTCAGCGATCGAAAAGCTCCGGCTCGTCAGGTTGCCTTCGTACTGTGACATGTTGGCACCCGAACACCGGTTTTGCTCAGATCGGAAGGCAAGTCGATCGCCAACTCATTGACCTCGATAGCATGCCCCTATGGGCGTGGGCTCCGTTCGGCGACATCTGGTTGTGTGACTGGCACTCCGGCACGACGCGCCGCATTCACAAACCTGTCGACTAGCTCCTTTGTCTTGTATGGATACGCGTGAGATAGAGCTTCTGAAATCGAGAACTCTGGCTTACGTGACAGCAGCGTCCTGACGATTTCGCGCGCGTCGTCCATCCGCCCAACCGTAGGGTCGGCGTAGGCGGCCGCTATAAATGGGAAATACCAGAGACCGTCGTCGTCCGGATTTTGAAGATCTATGACTTTCTCGAAAATCTCTATAGCCTTTTGAGGCATGCCGGCTTCTTCGTAGGCCCAGCCGAGATATTCCTCATACCAGTTCTCGTGAAACGGATTGAGCCGAATTGCCTCCTTCACTTGATCGATTGCTTGCTTCGGCTGGCCGATCCAGATGAGGAAATTTGCCATTTCCGCGAGTAGCTCCGCGTCGTTCGGATTGAGCGCTCGCGCGCGCAAGTAATGGGCCATCGCCTGCTCGTATTGCCGGTTATATAGACATGCCCACCCAAGTGCCCATTGAGCTTGATAATCATTGGGATCAAGGCGCACCGCTGTGTTGGCGTTCTCGAGTGTGAGTTTAAGAGTTTTTTCGAAATCCTCCGTCCATTCGTAGTCGTAATCGTCGGCGTAGGCCCAGGCGAGGCCAGCGTAGGCGCGAGCATAGTTCGGGTCGATTTTCCTGGCTTGCTCAAAAAGATCGCGCGCGGCTGCATTGCTTTCACGGGTGAATTTATGCCACTCGTACCAACCCCTCATAAGGTAATCGTAGGCAGTGAAGCTATTCGGGTTTTTCGCGGACACGCGTGAGACCTCGGCTTGAGCCAGTTTGCCGCCCAACCCCCCCAGCGTTCCGACGATGGACCGCGTGATGTCGTCACGAATGGCGAAGATGCTGCTTATCTCCCGGTCATAACCGTCGGCCCAGAGCTGGCTCCCGGTACTTGCATCAATCAACTGCGCCGTTACGCGCACGTTCTGATCGGCGCGCTGTACGCTGCCATCGATGAGGTAACGAACATTGAGGTCCTTTCCCACCTGCCGGGTGTCAGTGGGCTTGTCCTTGTATGTGAGGGTGGAATTGCGAGACATGACTATCAGCTCGGGAAACTTGGCTAACCCCGTGGTCAACTCCTCGGTAATTCCATCGGCAAGGTACTGCTGGTCGTGCGTGGCACTCATGTCGGCGAAGGGCAGAATGGCAATGGCGGGATGTTCGGTGCGCGATCCGTCGCCTATAAGAGCATCCCAGAGCGCAGCCGGCTGGCGCAGATAGAATGCTCCTCCCGCCATTGCGAGCAGCAAAAGAACGACGCCGGCGGTCGCGCTGAATCCCCAGACGAGTCCCCTGCGCGAAAATAGACTTCCGAGCCATGGTAAGGGAGAGGGAAGGATGCGATAGACGTGTATCGGTTCGGAAATGTTCTTCAGCCGGCGCTCGCCGACGTCCTCGAATGGAATCTCTACGATCTTCCGAACCTGATCGTAGACGGTTTGCGAGAGGAAAATTCCTCCAGGCTCGGCCAGTTGTTCGAGGCGAACCGCAACGTTCACGCCGGTGCCATAAAGATTGTTGTCTTCGGCGATTACGTCCCCGAGGTTGACGCCGATGCGGAACTGCATCTGTTGCTTATCGGGAACCGAAGAGTTGCGCTCCGCAATCTCGTTCTGAATCTCGACGGCGCAGCGAATGGCCTCGACGATGCTGGGGAACTCAGCAACAACGCCGTCGCCTGCGCTGCTGAAAATGTGTCCGCGGTGGGCGGAGATCGACTCCTCGACCACAGCGCGATACATGCGCAAGGTGGCTGTGGAGGCCTCTTCGTCAACCTCTGTATGGTGGCTATATCCCTGCACATCGGCAGCGAGAATTGCAGCAAGCCGACGTTCCATGGCCGAGGCACCTCTGAAGCCACGCCAAATGGAGAAAACCCACATATTGTATAGGAGCGGCTGGACAGAGGCCAGATAGATGATGGGTGCGCCCGACGCGGCCTCACCGACAAGGCACGGCGCCATTTTAGCAAGGGGCTCGACGATCTGGCCCCAGCGATAGCAATGACGCAGCACTCCCGGATCAGCCTCACCCTGGCCGCAGAGAAAAACCTCATAGTCTAGTGTTGAACCCCTCGTGGTCAGGAGTCCGGCGTCCCGAAGAGCTCACCGAGTTTTTGATTTGGTCAGCTAGGGTGGCGGCCACGTCCGCTTATGGCACTAAGCGGACGTGTCACTCGCGCTGACGAATGTCTGCTTTTGGGGTTAAAGAGGACATGACGCGGACGGACCCAGAGCAGACATCCTCCCCAGGCACGACCTGTGGGCTCACACAGGTCTACCGCTGCTCGCAAGGGTTACGAAGGGCTCGTTATTGATCGGTGGACGCCATACCTTTGAGCTTGACGGATCGCGTTGGACCGCCCGCTATCTTGAGTGCCGGGACGATTATGTTCTGGCTCTATAGGGGAGATTTCCACGTGGAAGCGATTCTACCAATTATTGTTCAGATTGTTACTGGCGTCCTCGGCGGTCAAGCCGTCGGTGCGGTCTTGCAGCAGGTGGCGATGAGCCAGTTGACCAAAATCATCAGCGGCGCGGTCGGCGGAGTCGCTGGAGGCACAATTCTTGGAAGCCTCCTTGGGGGTGCTGCGGGTGTCGATCCTGCTTCGGGCGGGGCACTCGGCGGCCTTCTCGGCAATGCGATTGGCGGCGCAGGCGGCGGTGCGATCCTTACCGCGATAGTAGGCGCGGTCATGAAGGCGATGAACAAGTAGGGCCAGCACTCAGTCCGGGGCGCTGGTGCTTTGGCCCGCTTCTCTTCGCGGAGCGCGTTTGCACTAGCGCCCACGTTGCCCGGTCGTCCAACCTCGCGCCGTCCGCTGCGCGGCGTGACTGTCAGCGTTTGACCCTTAGTGCGGACTCAGAACTTGAAGCTGAATGCGACATCGACGATATCGCCCTCAAGTGCGCTCAGCCCCGAACTCGTGGAATCCCTTGACGATGAATGTCAGAGGATTGCGAGGCTTGCCGAAAGCATAGGTCAGGATTGGTCCAACGCCGTAGACGCGCAACTCGTTCGCGCCAAGCCGCGCACCTTCCCCGCTGTCCGCAGTTGTCTGGATCATTGCATAACCGACTGCGCCGACCCCAAGCGGACCGAAGTTCTTCAGGATCGATCCTTCTAAGTTGAGGATGTCGCCGGAGTCGTAATTGGTATCTGGATTTTCAAAGTTGATTGTGTAAACGGCGACGCCGTTCATCTGCCAACCACTTTTCGGATCGAAATAGGTTGCGGCAAAGCGTGGCATCACGGCCCAGCGGTTCAGGCTCGCATTGGCGAGCTGCCTTGTGCTGTAGTCTCCCGTGGGCGCGAAGCCAAAGACCGAGACATTCCAGTGAAAGTTTCCAGCATTCCAACCGAGCATGATCGGTATGAAGGCCGTATCTCCGAGAGCAAGATTGGTGTCGCCCCACGATCGACAATGGCATCGAGGAGCATCAAGACGTCGTGCTTGACGATGGTGTCGATGCGCCGGCCCCGCCACGCCGGCAAGAGATCGTGCTCGACCAGGCGCTGTACGCCGTACGCGGACGAGGCCCGGCAGCGGGGGACAACGTCGCGGCGCAGCCACTCCTCGACCACTGCCTCGAAGGCAAGCGCCGGCGCCTTACCGTTAGCCCCTAAGGAGGGGTCGTCGCCCTGTGCGATCGTCTCTCGGGCCCTACGCCACCGCTCGCGAGCGGCGCCTAAGGATGTTTCCGGCCAGCGTCCCAGGGTCTCGCGGCGGAGCTTGCCAGCGTAGCGATAAAACAGGATAAAGCTTTTAGTCCCGCCGTACCCGACACGTAAGGCGAGGCCAGGGTAGCCTAGATCGAAGACCTCGAGATCATCCCTGTCGCGCGGAGGCCTAAGCCTCTGCACACTGGCATCAGTTAGGTGGCGCTTCATCGGCAAGCGTCGCAAGCAGTTGAGGGTTAGTTTAAGTGGGGATATGTCGCCCCTTGTAGGCCAATGCCCGGATCGTGGTCCGATCCGGCCCGACCGAAGTCCCTGGGAGCCAGCGCCAATGGCATTTGACGATTTGAAGGCCGAACTTGCTCTGCTCATCAATCAGATGGAGAACCAGCCGGAGGATCCGCACGAGCTATACCTGCAGATCCGCGAGAAGCTGAACGAGATGCGCGCGTTCGGCATGCCGCTGCCAGAGGACCTGGTCGAGTTCGAAAAGGACCTCGAGGAGCAATTCGCTGCGACCAAGCGCGCGGCGAAGAAGGATTGAGGCCGGTCCCGCAAAATGGAACCTGTCATGCCCGGACTTGATCCGGGCATCCATGCCGCTACCTATCAGCAAGTTAAGGCGTCAGTGGAATGGATTGCCGGGTCAAGCCCCGCAATGACGATTGGGTTTCTGGTTATCCCGCCGGAGGCGAAGCTGGCGGATCGATCTGCTCATAGGTCCCCTTCGACCAGCGATAGACCGCATAAGGCGGCAGGTTCGGGTCGCCCTTCTCGTTGAACTTGAACTTGCCGATAACCGTGTCGAACTCGGTGTCGTTCAGCGCCTTGACGATCTCGTCTCTCTCGACGCTCTTCGCCTTCTCCGCCGCCTGCTTCCACGCCTGAAGCGCGGCATAGGTGTAGAGCACGTAGCCCTCGGGCTCGATGCCCTTGTCCTTGAAGCGCTTCACCACCTCGGCAGCGGCGGGATTCTTGCGCGGGTCCGGCGAGAAGGTCATCAGCGTGCCTTCGCCGGCGTCGCCGGTGATCGACCAGAACTCCTGGGTGATCAGCGCATCGCCGCCCATGAGGATGGTCTGCAGGCCCTGGTCGCGCATCTGGCGAATGATCAGCCCGGCCTCGGTGTGATAGCCGCCGAAATAGACGACGTCGATATTGGCCTGCTTGAGCTTGGAGACGAGCGCCGAATAGTCCTTCTCGCCGGCGGTGATCGCCTCGTACATTTCCTCCTGCTTGCCGGCCGCGTTCATCGCCTTCTTGGTCTCGTCGGCAAGCCCCTTGCCGTAGGCCGTCTTGTCTTGGACGAAAGCAATCTTCTTGTCGCCGAGATGGCTCGCAAGATATTTGCCGGCGACGCCGCCCTGCTGGTCGTCGCGGCCGCACACCCGGTAGATATTCGGCCCGGCGCGGTCGTCGGTGAGGGTCGGGTTGGTGGAGGCCGGCGAAATCTGCACCATGTCGCTTTCGGCGTAGACCTTGGATGCCGGGATCGATGACCCTGAACAATAATGCCCGGCCACGAGCTTGACCCCGGCACCGGTCATCTGGTTGGCGACGGCCACCGCCTGCTTCGGGTCGCAGGCATCGTCGCCGGTGGAGAGGTCGAGCTTCTTGCCGAGCACGCCGCCGGCAGCGTTGATGTCGGCCACGGCCATGTCGCCGCCGTTCTTCATCTGCGCGCCGAAAGAGGCGTATTGGCCGGTAATCGGGCCGACGATCGCGATGGGGGTGGTCGTGTCCCCGTCACCCCCGCCGCAGCCGGTCAGGATTACGGCGGTCAAAGCGATGAGCAGCCCGGCAATTCGTTGCATTGTCACCTCCCTAGTGGATCTTGCGCACAATCTACGGCATCCGGAAAAAGCGCAAGCTCCAGAATTGGCCTCTAAGCCCGGTCGCGCCAGGTCAAGGGGCTGGTGCGCTCATAGAGCCATCGATATTGCGTCACCATCTGCGTGGTGCGCATGGCTCGGAAGCCGAATAGCGCGGCAACGACCAGGATCGCGTAGGTGACGAGGTAGTAGTAGAGCGAGGTCAGCGTGCCGTCGAACAAGGCATAATGGAAGAAGCGCACGGCTGCCGCGAGCAGGGCCATGTAGAAGAACACGCGCCAGAAGGGCTTCCAGACTCGCGCGAGCCCGCGGCCGGCAAGAAAAGCCGCGCCTCCGCCAAGCACGCAGGTGAGCACGAGAAAGACCCAGGGGCTGTCGTCGGACAGATAGGTCACGGCCGCGCTCCTTGGGTCTCCTTGCGGCGGCCGCCGTCAAGATAGGCAGTCTGCACCTCTTCGCTGCTCAGGAGCTCGGCGCCGCTGCCCGAGAGCGTGATCCGGCCATTCACCATGACGTAGCCGCGATGGGCGAGCTTAAGCGCGTGATAGGCGTTCTGCTCGACGATGAACACGGGTAGGCCGTGCTTGCTGTTCAACTCATCGATTACCTCGAAGATCTGCTTGACGATCAACGGGGCGAGGCCGAGCGACGGCTCATCCAGCAGCAGAAGCTTCGGCCGTCCCATCAGCGCGCGAGCGATGGCGAGCATCTGCTGCTCGCCCCCGGAAAGGGTGCCGCCGCGCTGATCGCGCCTCGCCTTCAACACCGGAAAGAGCGTGCAGACCCGGTCGAGGTCCTGGTCGAAGGTGTCGGCGTCCTCGGCGATGATCGAGCCCATCTGGAGATTTTCCATCACCGTCATGCGCGGGAAGATGCGCCGCCCCTCTGGCGACTGCGCGATGCCGAGCCGTGCGATGGCGTGGGCCGGAAGCTCGGTGATGTTCTGGCCCGCGAACAGGATCCTCCCGTGGCTCGGGCGGGGGCGGCCGAAGATGGTCATCATCAGTGTGGTCTTGCCGGCGCCATTGGCGCCGATCAGCGCCACGATCTCGCGCGGGTGAATGTCGAGGCTGACATCGTGCAGCACCGGCAGCACGCCATAGCGCGCGGTCACATGGCTCACCTGAAGCAGGGGCGCGCTCACAAGCGGACCTCCTTTGCCACCTGGTTGAGCTCCTCGTCCGGCACGCCGAGATAGGCGGCGATCACCTGCGGGTTGTTACGGATCTCCTCAGGCGTGCCGTCGGCGATCACCTTGCCATAGTCGAGCACCACGATGTGATCGGAAATGCGCATCACCACGCTCATATCATGCTCGATGAGGAGGAGGGCGATGCCTTCCTTGGCGCGGATCGAAAAAAGCAGCTCGTTCAAGCTCTCGCTCTCGCGGGCGTTGAGGCCCGCCGCCGGCTCATCGAGGCACAGCAGCAAAGGCCGCGTGCACATGGCCCGCGCGATCTCGAGCTTGCGCTGCTCGCCGTAAGGGAGCTCCGCCGCCGCAACGTCGGCCCGCGCGGTGAGGCCGACGCGGTCAAGCCAATGCTTGGCATATTCCACGGCGTGCTTCTCAGCCCGATTGAAGGAGCCAAGACCGAGAATAGCGGCAAGCGGAAAGCGCGAGGCTTGGGTCAGCAATCTGTGCTGCGCCACCATCAGATTTTCGAGCACCGTCATGCCGCCGAACAGCCTGATGTTTTGGAAGGTGCGGGCGACGCGCGCTTCGGCGTTGATGTCGTGGTCGTCAAGGCGCTCGAGCCGGTAGCTCGCCCCGAGCGGCTGGTCGAGCTTCAGTGTTCCCTCTGTCGGCTTATAGAAGCCGGTGATGCAGTTGAACACCGTGGTCTTGCCCGCGCCGTTCGGCCCGATCAGCGCGGTGATGTCCTCGCGTCCGACATCGAAGGAAACGTCATCGACGGCAGTGAGCCCTCCGAAGCGCATGGTGAGGTGCTCGACCTTGAGCAGCGGGTCGGTCAGCCATCGCCTCATGCGCGACCTTCTTTGACGAGGCGACCGCCTACGGCGCGCCGCTCTTTCAGCACGATCGACGGCTCGCGCGAGGCGATGATGCCGCGCGGACGCCACAGCATGATTCCCACCATCGCAATGCCGAACAGGAGCATGCGGTAGAGCGAGGGGTCGAAGTCCTGGCCGAAGATGAGCTGCAGCCACTCCATGTTCCGCAACAGCTCGAAGCCGCCGATCATCACGATGGCCGCGAGCACCACGCCGATCTGGCTGCCCATGCCGCCGAGCACGACGATGGCGAGGATGATGGCGGACTCAATGAAGCTGAAGGACTCCGGGCTGATGAAGCCTTGCCTCGTGGCGAAGAAGGAGCCGGCAAAGCCGCCGAACATGGCGCCGGTGGCAAAGGCGGTGAGCTTGGCGACGGTGGTGTTGATGCCGAGCGAGCGGCAGGCGATCTCGTCTTCGCGCATGGCCTCCCAGGCGCGGCCGATGGGAAGCCGGCGCAGGCGCAAGGTGAACAGGCTCGTAAGCAGCGCAAGCCCGAGGATCACGTAATAGAGGAAGATGATGGAGTGGAGCGGATCGTAACGCAGCCCGAAGAAGCTTGCGAAGGTTTCGCCTCCAGTTGCCTTGAAGGGCAATCCAAAGAAGGTTGGCTTCGGGATGTCGGAGATGCCGTTCGGCCCGTTGGTCACATGCGTCCAGTTGAGCAGCACGATGCGGACGATCTCGCCGAAGGCGAGCGTTACGATGGCGAGATAGTCGCCGCGCAAGCGAAGCACGGGAAAACCGAGGATGACGCCCCACAGCGCGGCTAGCAGTCCTGCGAGCGGCAGGCACATCCAGAAGCCGAAGCCGAAATGCGCAGCGAGCAGCGCGAAGGTGTAGGCGCCGACCGCATAGAAGGCGACATAGCCGAGGTCGAGAAGGCCGGCGAGCCCGACCACGATGTTGAGGCCGAAGCCGAGCATCACATAGGTGAGCACCAGGATGGAGAGATCGAGCAGATAGCGAAGCGGCAGCCCGAGGTGGAGCGTCTTGTCGAGGGCAAAGGCGAGGATTGGGAACAACGCCGCGGCAATGACGAGCAGCATTGCGCCGTTCTCGGACCCATAGCGGGTCACCGCGGGGATCGGCCAGACCGGACGCCAGGCCGGGCGCGGGACTTTCCAATTGCCGTTCCACCAGAAGAGATTGAGGAGAAGCCTGCCGACGAAGACGATGCCGACGGCAATGGCGAGCAGCATCGGGCGAGCCTTGAGCGTAAGGCCGCCGGCGCTGTCCACGGTCCTGAACCCGAGCGTCAGGCAGAACAGCGCGAAGGTCACATAGGCCGCGAGCAGTGCGTCGGCGAGTGCTGCCTGGAGCCGGAGGCTCAGCGATTTGACCGGCTCGCTCAAGGCCTAGACCTTCTCCGTCTCTGGCCGGCCGAGCAGCCCCGTCGGGAAGAAGATGAGCACGATCGCGAGCATCGAGAACGCCGCCACGTCCTTATACTCGATGCTGAAATAAGCGGACCAGAACGTCTCGATCAGGCCGATGACGAGGCCGCCGAGCATGGCGCCCGGCAGAGAGCCGATGCCGCCGAACACCGCGGCGGTGAACGCCTTGATGCCGGCGACGAAGCCGATGAAGAAATCGATGACGCCGTAATAGAGCAAGTAGAGGAGGCCGGCCACGGCGGCGAGCGCCGCCCCCATGACGAAGGTAGCCGAGATGGTGCGGTCAACGTTCACGCCCGAGAGCGCGGCCATCAGCCGGTCCTGCTCGCAGGCGCGCTGCGCCCGGCCAAGCGCGGTACGGGTGATGACCAGCCAGAATACGCCCATCAGCGCCACGGTCGTCACCACGATGAGGATCTGGATGTTGGAGAGATTTACGGCGAACCCGCCTTCGTCGAAGATCTGATAGCCGCCGGTGATCACCGGCTGCAGAGGCTTGACCCGCGCGCCTTGCGCCACCTGGATGAAATTCTGGAGAATGATCGACATGCCGATGGCCGTGATCAGCGGCGCGAGGCGGAAGGATTCGCGCAACGGCCGGTAGGCGATGCGCTCCACGGTCCATCCCCACATGGCGGTGAGCAGCATGGCGATGATGAGCACGAGCACGAGCGCGAGCGGAACAAGCGTCAGGCCGAGGCTCATGATCAGAAGAAAAGCGATCAGCGCGATGAAAGCGCCCACCATGAAGATGTCGCCATGGGCGAAATTGATCATGCCGATGATGCCATAGACCATGGTGTAGCCGATGGCGATCAGGCCGTAGATCGAGCCGAGCGCGATCCCGTTGACCAGTTGTTGCAGGAAGTAAGCCATGGACGCCGCTGCCCTCCTTCCCCCCGAGCCGGGGCTAGCGTATCGGCCCTAGGCGATGGCCCCTGCCTCGGGCGCCCCTTCATACCTATAAGGGCGTGGGGCGTACAACGTGAAGCGCATTATCGAGGCATGCCCAATATTACAGCAGCAAATGCGAGCCGTCGCAGTAAGGAGGATCGCCGGTATCCTTGCAGCCGCAAAGGAGCGCGGCTTCGGTGCGCTCGGCGGTGAACATCAACGGCTCGATGCCGGTCCCGGCATGCGATCCGTCGCAAAAGGGCTGCTTCTGGCTCCGCCCGCAGCGGCACCAAGCATAGCGCTTGCCCGCTTCGAGCTCCACCTGATAGGGGCTGAGTTGCGGCCGTTCTGGCTCGGTCATGCCTTGGCTTCCCACATTTCAGAGGGTGGCTAATGCGCCTCCTTAGCCAATTCGCCGGAGCCGCACAAGAAAAGGCCCTGCGGCGCCTTATGACAATCGGGTCATTCGGCCTTGTATTTGGCTCGGGTTACCGCGGCGGCTTTTCAGCGCGGGCGGCCTCGACCACCTGCCTGATCGCGTCGGTCACCAATTGCGGCTCTTCGATCTCAACGTAGTGGCTGCTCTTGGTGGCAATCCGGTGCGGCGTGTTGGGGATAAGCTGAGCAAGCTCGTCCTGGCCCTTGGTCCAGGCCTGCTCCAGCGTCGCAGGCAGCCAGTCGGGGAGGCCCGGCGGAAGCGCAAAGGGCTTGCCCTTCGAGATCACGATGAACGGGATGGGGTCGAGCGGCGTCGCTTTGGAGGCGGCGCGCATCTGATTGAAACTCACATCGAAGTCGATGGTCTCTAGCTCCTTGTAGCCGGCGAGCTCTTTCGGTGGGTCGGTCAGCAGCAGACGGTCATAGATCTTCCACTGCTTCGGAGTCATCGCTGCCTGCACGCCCTCCGGGATCGCATCCACCAGTACGAGACCCACGACCTCCTTCGGAAAGGTGCTCGCGAAAAGCCTCGCGATCAACCCGCCGGTCGAATGTCCCGCGAGCACGTAAGGCGGAGGCATTGCCGCGGCTCCGAGCAGCGCATGGAGGTCGGCGACGGCGTCGGCTGCGGTGCGCGGCATGGGCACGGAGTCGCTACGGCTGAACTGGTCGATGCCGAGCGTGGTGCCGGGCCGGTCATAGGCGCAGACCCTGGTGAAGGCGGCGACTTGCGGATACACGGCTTCGCCCGCATCTGGCTTCACGCTCCAGATGTCGGCGCGGTTGCGCAAGCCTGCCTCGAGAACGACGGCCGGGCTCCCAGTTCCCTCGCATTCGAGATAGAGCTTCCGGCTGCCGCCGATCTCGATCAGCCCGGCGAAATCGCCGCTGGCCGCGATCGGCTCAGCGGCTTGGGCGCTCGTGAGCAGCGCCGATACGGCAATGGCAGTGAGAGCCAAAACAATCCGCCAAGGCATCGGCGTTTGGACGCTAATCTCCGAACAGTCCTTGGATCTGCCCCGCCACGTTTTCCTTCGGCGGCTTCGACCTTGCCGCCGGCACAGAACCCGTCGGCGTGTCCGCATCGTCGTCGGTTGTGGCGGAGGCGACCGCTTTGCCGGCCACGATGGGAGCTAGCTTGCCGTCCAGCGCATAGACGTCGGGGAAGCTCGTGACCTTGCCGTCGGCATCGGCGACGGCGGTGAAGTAGGTGGTGTGCACCGGTATGGGATGATCGAGGTTGACGGCGCTGTCGTAGCCCTTGTCGAGGAGGTCCTGGACCTTCTTTGTGTCCCATCCCTTGTCTTCGGCGAGCAGAATTTGCGCGAGCTGGCTCGGCTTCTCCATGCGGATGCAGTTATGCCCTTCTGCGCGCATCGTCGGCTTGAACAGGCCGCGCTTGATGGTGTCGTGCATGTAGACCATGTGCTTGTTGGGATAGACGAACTTGAGTTTGCCCAACACATTGGTCGGCCCTGGCGCCTGGACGAAGGCGATATTGGCCATATTCACGCTGCTCCAATTGACGCTGCCGGCATCGACGATGCGGCCGTTATATTTCACCTTGAGGCCGTGCTCGCTCAGGATCGAGCTGCCGCCGAACCAGCCGCCGCCGCGCAAGTTCGGCATGAGGTTCTCCCGCACGATGGTCGGCGGCACGGTCCATTCCGGGTTGAACACGATCGACTGCATGTCCGCGGAGAAAACCGGGGTCGCATATCTCAACAGGCCGACGACGATCTTGTCGGAGTGAATGACCTTCCCGTCTTTCACCACGTAGAGCATGTACTCAGGCACGTTGTCCTGAACGTAGATCTTGCCGAGATTCTCCGGCATCCACCGCCATCGTTCCATGTTGATGACGATCTTCTGAATGTCGCGCTCGCTCGCAGGCTTGCTCGTACCGTCGCCACCGCGTGCCTTCAACAACGCCCGCCGCAAGTTCTGGAACTGCTCGTGCTTCGGATGCAGCGACTGGAGATAACTGCCGGGGTCGGGCGAAACGGAGATCTCGGCGAGCACGATCTTCGGGTCGCGTATGGGAGGATCGAGGTCGAGGATATTGCTGAGGCTCGAAGGATTGACGCGGCCGCCGCGGGCGAAGCGGGCATATTTCAGAACGGCGAGCTGAAGCTTGATCTCGGCGACAGCCTGATCGTCAACCGTCTTGGGCAGGATTCCGGCCGGCGGAAGTTGGAAGGCAGAGGCTGACAGGCCCCAATCGTCTGCCTTGCCGATCTCATCGATGGTCGCTTGCGCTCTCGCCGAGAATCCCATCGGGGTGACCCACACCGGAGGTCCGCTGCGGCCGGCGTAGAAGGTATCGAGCGCGGCGAGATCGGCTGGGTCGGCGCCTTTGCGTAACGCCGCATCGGCAAGCTTGCTGCGAATACCGGCGATGACGGGATCGGCGGCCGGTGCGGCTGCTTCAGTTTGCGATGGAGCTGGCGTGACCGGCGGAGCGGCATTGGCCGGGCTCGGCGATGGAACAGCCGGATTCGGAGATGGCGTGGCCGCGCCAGTTGGCGTGGCCGGTTGCTCTGCCGTGGCGACGTCCTCGGCGACACAAGCCACCGGAACTAACACCGCATACACCAGGGCAAGACCACCAGCGACACTGACGGCGACGAAGGATCGTCCGTGCATGTGCGTTTCCCCCGAACCTCAAAAGGTTAGTCCGAGATCGGAACAACCGCCACTACGACCTGCGGCGCGGCCCAAACGCCAGAGTTGAAACTTTCGTGAAGCTAGAATCTGTAAGCCTTGGAATTTGAGCCTTTTCTTTTCGGGGGTGATGCATTCGGGCAACAGCGAAAACGCCGATCTTGCGTGGTCGCTCGCTCCTGTGGACAAGCTGGTCTTTAGGACTATTGACCAGGGCCATCAGGCGGCGCGAGACCGGACCGGTGTGCAACGAATGTCTTCGGATGACGCGGCAGGATTTCCTGCGCAGAGCCCTTGCGCTTACGGCTGTTCCGCTATTGCGGCCGATCCCAGCTTTCGCCGCGGCGCCTTCGCCGGACTCGGTGGAGGTAAGCGAGATCGCGCCTGGCGTGTTTGTGCATCAGGGCCGCTACGAAATGCAGTCGCCGGAGAACCAGGGCGACATGGCCAATGCCGGGATCGTTGTCGGCAGTGACGCCGTCGCCGTGATCGACACCCTGGGCAGCTTCAAGGTGGGGGAGCGCCTGCGCAACGCCGTACGCGCCGTTACGGACAAGCCGATCCGCTACGTAATCAACACCCACATGCATCCAGACCACGTGTTCGGCAACGCCGCCTTCAAGGAGGACGCACCGGCCTTCGTCGCCAATCACAAGCTCGCCCGCGGGCTTGCCTCCCGCGCCGAACGCTATCTCGCCACCAACAAGCGCATGCTTGGGGACGCCGCCTTCGCCGGCATCGAGGTAATCCTGCCGACGGTTCCCGTCGACAATACCATGTCGCTCGACCTTGGCGGGCGCACGCTGCTCCTCGAGACGCAACGGACCGCGCACACCGACAACGACTTGATCGTCACCAACTCAGCCACAGGAACCTTGTTCCTCGGCGATCTCCTGTTCTCGGTGCATGTGCCGACGCTCGACGGCTCGATCGTCGGCTGGCTCGCGGTGATCAACGATCTGAAGAAGCGCAACGCGCCCCGCGTCGTCCCCGGCCACGGTCCTCACGCCATGGAGCTGCCGGCGGCGTTCGATCCCGAGCAGCGTTATCTCGCCGATATCGCCGCCGACGTGCGCAAATTGATCAAGGAAGGCAAGACCTTGGAGGAAGCGACCAAGACTGCCGGCTTCGAGGACCGCGACGCCTGGAAGCTGTTCGATGACTATCACGTGAGGAACGTCACCGCGGCCTTCGCCGAACTCGAATGGGACTGATATAACGGCGCATGACCATCGAGGAAGAATCGATGCGCGGAAAAGTCGATCGTGGCGGTAGCAGGGTGGTGATGGCGGCGCTTGGCCTCTTGCTCCTGGTTACGGCATCGCCGGTGCGTGCCGAGGAAGATGTCTGGCCGGCGCTGAAGCGAATGACTTTCGGAGACCGCGCCATTCAAGCCGAGGACGGCAAGATCGTTCTCGATGCGCCGACGACCGCGGAGGACGCCTCGCTCGTCCCCATCACCATGCGCGTGCCGCCTGAGGTCAGGGACAACCTCAAATCGCTCACTCTGATCATCGACAAGAATCCGAACCCGGTGGTGGCGAAGTTCAGCTTCGGTCCCGCCGAAGGCGCCGGCGGCGAGCGCTCGATCTCGACGCGGGTGCGCATCGAAACTTTCTCCCATGTGCGCGCCATCCTCGAGACCGCGGACGGCAGCTTGCACATGGCCACCAAGTTCGTGCAGGCGGCAGGCGGCTGCGCCGCGATGAATGCCAAGGACCCCGATAGCGAGAATGTCGATCTTGGCAAGATGCTGGTGAAGACCTTCCCGCCGGCGCTCTCCACCGCGCCGCTGTTCGAAGGCCAGGTGATGCTGAAGCACCCGAACTCGAACGGCATGCAGCTCGACATCGATACCGGAGGCTACATCCCGGCACGCTTCATCAAGGAGATGACGGTGAAGCGGGGCAACGATCTCGTGTTCCGCATGGAGAGCACGTTCTCGATCTCGACCAACCCCAATTTCCGCTTCACCTTCGGACGGGCTGCTGACAACGACCTTGACGTCTCCATGGTCGATACCGACGGCACCGTGTTCACGGCGAAGTCGCAAGCGAGCGGCTCGTAATTTCCGGAAAAGCCGGTTTCCAGCGCGAGCCCTTGAGAGATGCCTGGCGCCTACCAAGCCATTGTCATCGGCGCCGGACATAACGGGCTCACCTGCGCCTGCTATCTGGCCCGCGCCGGTCTGAAAGTGCTGGTGCTCGAGCGCTACGAGACTTATGGCGGCATGACTGTCTCGGAGCAACTTGCCGCGCCAGGCTTCCTTTCCGACGTGCACGCGAGTGGCTATCTCGTCGCCAAGCTCACGCCTGCGCCTGACGAGCTCGGGCTCGCCCGCCACGGCCTTGAGCTGATCACGCCTGACCCGAACTGGGCGCAAGTCTTTCCCGACGGCCGCGCCTTCATCATCGGCCGCGACGTTGAGGAGACGGCGCGCAGCATGGAGCAGTTCTCGCGCGCCGATGCCGACGCCTGGCGCGGGCTCTATCGGCGTTACCTTGCGGCAAAGCCTGAGATCGTTGCCAACATGACCTCCACGCCGCGACCTTTGGCCAACGAGTTCGCCGGCAAGGACGCGGTCGATCGCTACCGCTTCCAGTTCCAGAGCGCCCGCTCCTGGGTTGAGGAGACCTTCCAGTCTCCTGAGATGCGCTATTTCTTCGCCTCTTGCGCCCTGCATGGCGCGCTTGCTCCCGACGATGCGCTCGGCTCCAATTTCGCCTGGCTGTTTGCCTCAGCCGTTCAGGACGTCGGCGTCAGCATCGTCAAAGGCGGCATGCACAATGTGTCGCGCGCGCTTGCCGCTGAGCTTGCGGACCATGGTGGCGGGATCCGCGTCAACGCAGGCGTGAAGAGCGGCCGTGGAGAAGGGTAGGGCGGTTTCGGTCAGGCTCGACAACGGCGAGGTCATCGGCCTTGACGGCGTGCTCGCCTCCAATGTCGATCCGCGCCACCTGGCACTCGATCTTCTCGGCGAAGCGCAGATCGGCGAGAGCGTCGCCCAAAAGATCAAGCGCTACGATTGGGGACAGTCCTTCTTCGGCAGCCGTCGTTTGGCTCGGCTATCCGTTGGTCTACGCAGCGTATTCCCTGATCCACGGCGCGGTGACCGGCTTCTACCCCTATCCCTTCATCAATGTGAGCAATCTCGGGTACGACAAGGTGCTCATCAACATGGCAGTGCTGGTTCTCGTGTTCCTAGGGCTCGGCCTCGCTTTGATCGGCATCGACCGCCGCATGGGCCGCAGCAACGAGCAAGCTGCCGGCGCGGCAACCTGACGTGGACAACGGCTCCCGCCGTTAATCGGCTGGTATGACTTGGCCTGCGAAGAGGGGCATGAGGCCTGCTCGGCGTCGCTCCAGCCCGTCTTGCCAATAGGTCTAGCAAGCCAGAAAAGAGCTTGAGTCGATGGCGGAGCCGGACCATAGAAGTCATAAGGCCGAACGGACCGAATCGAGGTCCGTCACAAGAACAATGGTTTTGATACCGTCGGGCGCAGGGCAGGCAGGGGCAAAGGGTCGGTCGGAGAGTCCCCATGGCTGAGCTCATCTTCGCGCTTCTGTCGCTTGCGGCGCTGTTCGCGCTTGCCATGAACCGTGCGCCGCTTTGGGCCTGGGCGGCCGCAATTGCCGTCTTCACCTTGAGCCTGCAAATGGGCCTCGGCTCCGGCCATCTGCACGCGCCGGTGTTCAATGTCTGGGCAGTTCTCGGCTGGCTCGCCGCCGGCGGCCTGTTTGCGCTCACCTTCCCGCGCCTCAAGCACGACTACGTGGTGATGCCCGCCTATCGCGCGCTCAAGGGCGCCATGCCCACGATCTCTGAGACCGAGCGGCAGGCGCTCGAAGCCGGCACCGTTGGCTGGGACGCCGAGCTCTTCTCCGGCACGCCGGACTGGTCGAGGCTCCGCCGCGTCAGCCCCATCACCCTCACCGCTGAAGAGCGCGCCTTCCTCGACGGCCCCACCGAGGAGCTTTGCCGCAAGCTCAACGACTGGCGCATCCGCCACGAGCTGCATGACGTGCCTGAGGACGTCTGGCGCTTCGTCCGCGATCAGGGCTTCCTCGGCATGCTCATCTCCAAGGAGCATGGCGGCTTGGGCTTCTCGGCGCAGGCGCAATCGCTCGTGCTCGGCAAGATCTCATCGCGCAGCCCTGACGGCGTCACCATCGTCATGGTGCCGAACTCGCTCGGGCCAGGCGAGCTGATCGAGAAATACGGCACCGAGGCCCAAAAGGCGCACTATTTGCCGCGGCTCGCGCGCGGCGACGAAATTCCCTGCTTTGCCCTCACCGGACCGTTCTCAGGCTCCGACGCTGCCTCGATGCGCGATGTCGGCGTGGTCACCAAAGGCTGGTACGAGGGGAAGGAGACGCTTGGCATCGAGCTTACCTGGGACAAGCGCTACATCACCCTTGCGCCCAACGCCACGCTGCTCGGCCTCGCCTTCCGCCTGTTCGATCCCGAAAACCTGCTCGGCCGCGGCGAGGATGTCGGCATTACCCTCGCGCTCATCCCGACCGATCATCCAGGCGTCGAGATCGGGCGGCGGCATCTTCCGGCAGGCGCCGCCTTCCCCAACGGTCCGACCTCCGGCAAGGACGTGCTCGTGCCGATCGACTGGATCATCGGCGGCAAGGAGCGGGCAGGGCAGGGCTGGCGCATGCTGATGAGCTGCCTCGCCGCAGGCCGCTCCATCTCGTTGCCCGCAACGGGCGCCGCCGGAGCCAAATCGCTGCTCCGCGCCACCACGGCCTACGCCCGCATCCGCAAGCAGTTCAACCTGCCGATCGGCTACATGGAGGGCGTGGAAGAGCCGTTAGCGCGCATGGTGGAGAATGCCTATGGGCTCGAAGCCGCGCGCGCCGTCACCGCCTCGATGGTGTCGGCCGGAGAGAAGCCTGCGGTGATCTCGGCGCTGCTCAAATACATGTCGACCGACCGCATGCGGCAGAGCGTGAACGATGCGCTCGACATTCACGGAGGTCGCGGCATTTGCGACGGGCCGTCCAACTACATCCAGGGCGCCTATCAGATGGTGCCGGTGGGCATCACCGTCGAAGGCGCCAATATTCTTACCCGCACGCTGATCACCTTCGCCCAAGGGGCGCTGCGCAGTCACCCTTATCTCTTTACCGAGATCGAGGCGTTGCAGGACCCCGATCAGGATCTCGGCGTGCCTGCGTTCGAGCGCGCCTTCGACGGCCATGTGGCCTTCACCGTGTCGAACATCTTCGGGGCGCTCTTCCATAATCTCACCCTTGGCGCATTCGCTAGCGCCCCGCCCAACGCCGGCCCGACGCGGCGCTGGTGGAAGCAGCTTGCCCGCGCCTCGCGCTCCTTCGCCCTCGTCGCCGACGCGACCGTGGCGTTGCTCGGCGGCGGGCTGAAAGTGAGGCAGAAGATCACCGGCCGCATGGCCGATGCGCTGACCGAGCTTTACCTCTTGTCTTGCATCTTGAAGCGCTATGAGGATGACGGCTGCCCGCGCGCCGACCTCAAGCTCGTCGACTATTGCGCCGAGAACTGCCTCTACCGCTTCGACAAGGCGCTTGCCGGCACGCTCGATAATTTCCCGATTCGCTGGGTCGGCCTCATCATGCGGCCTCTGGTGTTCCCGTACGGCTTTGCGCGTAACCCCGCATCGGACAGCGCCGGCAAGGCGATCGTGCGGGCGGCGCTTCAGCCCGGCGAGTTCCGCGACCGCCTGACCCGCGACATTTTCAACACCGACGATCCGAGCGATCGGGTCGGCCTGCTGGAGCATACCTTGATCAAGGTCATTGCCGCGGAGGACGCCGACAAGAAACTCGAGCGTGCGATTCGCAAGGGCGACGTGCACCGCTACTACAACAATGACTGGATCGCCGAAGCCGAGAAGAAGGGCGTGATCAACGAGGACGAAGCGCGCATGCTCGCCGACGTTCGCGATCTCACGGCCCGCGTGATCGCCGTCGATCATTTCGACCTGGCGGACGTGTCGCACCGGCAGCCGGCAGAGCGCGGCGCGCCGGCGGATTTCGCTCCTCCGAAAGACCCAATTGCCGCCGAATAGGATGACCATGCCGACGCCGCTCCCCACACTTCACGACTGGCGCCTCTCTGTCGATTACGAGGGCATCGCCTGGGCGCTCATGGACCGCGAAGGCGAGCGCGTAAACTCGATGGGGCGCAGGTTCACCGAGGAGCTCGGCGAGATCGTCAAATGGGCTGAGACTGCCGCCATCCACGGCGAGATCAAGGGTCTCGTGCTGATGAGCGCCAAGCCGACCGGGTTTCTCGTCGGCGCCGACATCCGCGAATTCTCCCGCTTTGCCACCGAAGCGCAGGTCAAGGAGGTGGTGAAGGAGTCGCTTCAGCTGTTCGACAGCATCGAGAAGCTGCCGATCCCGGTGGTCTCGGCCATTCATGGCTTCTGCCTCGGCGGCGGGCTTGAGCTCGCGCTCGCCTGCCACTACCGCATCGCCGACCGCGAGGAGAGTACCAGGCTCGGCTTCCCCGAGGTGAAGCTCGGCATCTTCCCCGGCCTCAACGGCACAGTGCGGTCGATTCAGCTCGCCGGCCCCATGGATGCCATGACCGCCATGCTCACGGGGCGCATGCTGCGTCCGACCGCGGCGAAGGCCATGGGCTTGATCGATCAGGTGGTGGCAACGCATCACAATCTCCGCTGGGCGGCGCGGAAAGCGGTGCTGCAGAAGCGCCGCTCCAAAGGCATTCCCTGGTGGAAGCAGATGATGCTGAAGCAGCCGGTGCGCTCGTTGCTCGCCAAGCAGATGCGCGCCAAGACTGCGGAGAAAGTGCGCGAGGACCATTACCCTGCGCCTTACCGGCTGATCGATCTTTTCGAGCAGTACGGCGACGATCCCGCCCGCATGCGCGTGGCCGAAACCGAGATCTTCGCCCCGCTGATGGCGAGCGACGCCTCGCGCAATCTCCGCCGCGTGTTCATGCTCTCCGAGATGCTAAAGGACGAGGCGCCGAAGAACGGCTTCAAGCCGCAATTCGTGCACGTCGTCGGCGCCGGCACCATGGGCGGCGACATCGCCGCCTGGTGCGTCGTGTGCGGCATGCAGGCGAGCCTGCAGGACCTCGACGAGGGCCAGCTGAAGAAGGCGCTCGCCCGCGCCAAGGGGCTGTTCAAGAGGCAGCTCCGAGGCAAGGCTGCGATCGACGCTGCGGTCGCGCGCCTGATCGCCGACCCGAAAGGTAGGTACATCAAGCACGCCGATGTGGTGATCGAGGCGATCGTCGAGAAGCTCGAGGTCAAGCAGAAGCTGTTCCAGGACCTCGAAGCCGAGATGAAGTCGGGCGCCGTGCTCGCCACCAACACGTCATCGCTAAGTATCGAGGACATCGCCAAGCCGCTGAAAGACCCGGGCAGGCTCGTCGGCATCCATTTCTTCAATCCCGTGGCGCAGCTTCCTCTGGTCGAAGTGGTGCGCGGGGAGAGGACGCGTGAGGAGGAGGTGCGCAAGGCGACCACCTTCGTCACCGCCATCAAGAAGTTTCCGCTGATCGTGAAGAGCTGCCCAGGCTTCCTCGTCAATCGCGTGCTGACCCCGTACATGATGGAGGCCGTGCGCCGTTACGCAGAAGGAACGCCGCGCGACAAGATCGATCAGGCCGCGCTCAAATTCGGCATGCCGATGGGGCCGCTCGAGCTCATGGACCTGGTCGGCCTCGACATCGCCAACAAGGTCGGAGCCGAGCTTGGCTCTAGCACGCCGCCGGACAATCCACTGTCGCGCCTCGTTCAGGCCGGCAAGCTCGGCAAGAAGACCGGCGAAGGCTTCTACGTGTGGGAGAACGGCAAGCCCAAGCGCGGCGAAACGAAATATGATGACGCCGAGCTCGATCGTCTCGGCCGCGAGCTGATCAAGCCCATGCTCGACGAATGTGAGCGCGCCCTTGCCGACAAGATTGTGGCCAACGCCGATCACGTCGATGCCGGCGTGATCTTCGGCACCGGCTTTGCGCCTTTCCGCGGCGGGCCGCTGCATTACCGGCGCGCGCAAGAAGCGCCCGCGGCCGCAGCTCCGGCCGCGGCCTGAGCGAGCAGGGAGACTCCAAGCCATCATGAGTGACAAAGGGATGCGGCGTGTCGCGGTACTCGGCGGGGTGCGAATCCCGTTCTGCCGCTCGCATACGGCCTATGCCGAGCTATCAAATCTCGACATGCTGACCGCAGCGCTCACCGGCCTGATCGACCGGTTCTCGCTGCACGGCGCGCACATCGATGAGGTGGTCGGCGGTGCCGTCGTCACCCACGCCAAGGACTGGAACCTCGCGCGCGAAGCGGTGATCGGCAGCGCGCTTGCCCCCACCACACCCGGCATCACCATGATGCAGGCCTGCGGCACGAGCCTGCAAGGCGCGCTCGGCCTCGGCGCCAAGATCGCCACCGGCCAGATCGAGTGCGGCATTGCGCTCGGCTCCGACACCACGAGCGATGCGCCGATCGTGTTCAAGCGGAGCTTCGCCCAGCGGCTGGTTCAGCTCTCCCGCGCGCGAAGCTTCGGCGAGAAACTTGGCGTGTTCAAAGGCTTCACCCCGGCTGAGCTTGCCCCACAGCCGCCCTCTACTTCCGAGCCGCGCACCGGCTTGAGCATGGGCGAGCACTGCGAGCTGATGGCCAAGGAATGGGGAATCACCCGCGAGGCTGAAGACCTGCTTGCTTATGAAAGCCACAAGAAGGCGGCCGCTGCCTACGACCAGGGCTTCATGGACGACCTCGTAATTCCCTGCGCAGGCGTGTTCCGCGACAACAACCTCCGCGAAGACATCTCCCTTGAAAAGATGGCGGAGTTGAAGCCCGTCTTCGACCGGGCGGGCGGCACCATCACCGCCGCCAACTCAACTCCGCTCACCGACGGCGCTTCAACCGTGCTGCTCGCCTCCGAGGAATGGACTGCGAAGCGTGGCATTCCGGTGCAGGCCTACCTGACGCTTGGGCGCAGCGCGGCCGTCGACTACGTGGCGGGCGAGGGGCTTCTGATGGCCCCGACCGTCGCCGTCAGCGACCTCCTGAAGGAGAGCAACCTGACGCTACAAGACTTTGATTTTTATGAAATTCATGAGGCCTTCGCCGCCCAGGTGCTGGCCACATTGAAGGCCTGGGAATCGGACGACTATTGCCGCAACCGCCTGGGGCGGGACCGGGCGCTTGGCTCGATCGATAGGGCAAAGCTCAACGTCAAAGGTTCGAGCATCGCCTTCGGCCATCCTTTTGCCGCGACCGGCGCCCGCATTCTGGCAGTTCTCGCCAAGCTGTTGCATAATGAAGGTGGCCGTCGCGGCCTGATTTCGGTGTGCACGGCAGGGGGCATGGGCGTCGCGGCGATCCTGGAAGGAACGGGATCGCGGGAACCGGCGCGGGGGACAATGCCTTGAAATGGCGTAGACCAAGGGCCGCGGAGTCATACAAAGGCCTTATAAAGGCCCGATTAGGAACCGGGGGCGTAAGCTTATATTGCCGGCGTCATTTGCGCCGTCGGCGCGACAGTTTTGGAGGAGGTGCTTTTATGAAGCATCGCACATTCGCCCCGGCCATCGGAGCCCTGGCCGCCCTGTTTGTGGCAGCCGGCGTGCCCTCTTATGCCTCCGCTGCCGACCCATCCGGCATTTGGGCCAAGGATGACGGATCGGCGAAGATGGAGGTTAAGAAATGCGGCCGCGGCATCTGTAGCAAGATCGTCTGGCTGAGGGACCCCAACGATTCGCGCGGGCGGCCGCTGCATGACGCCCGGAACGAGAATACCTCCATGCGCGACCGGCCGATCATCGGCCTTCCCTTGTTCGCCAACATGGTGGCGATCAATTCGAGCACCTGGCAGGGCAGCGTCTACAATCCCGAAGAGGGAAAGATCTATACCGACGTCAAGGTGACGCTCGCTTCGCGTAACCAGATCGTGCTCAAAGGCTGCAAGGCCTGGCTGCTCTGCGGCGAGAAATACTGGACACGGTCCAAGCTTCCGCCCACCGAGGCTAAACCGGAGCCAATTGAAGTGAAGGCGCCGGCCGAGCCGGTTGAGCCTGCTGCGCCCGATGGGCAGACGCCGATCGAGGTCAAGGCAACACAACCCCCACCCATGGACATGGCTCCGAAGGCGCCCATGGATATGGCTTCGAAGGTGCCCATGGATATGGCTCCGAAGTCTAAGCCGGAGCCTGCGCCCATTGTGGAGGCCAAGCGAGAGCCGATCGCCGAACCGCCGGCGCCGAAGCCGATCGCCGAGCCGCTTGCCGCGGCGCCGGGGGTCGAGGCTAGGGTCTCGGTCGCTCCGCCCAAGCAAAGATCGGCGTCGCCGGCCACCTCCCAGCATAACGCCGTCGGGCTTGGGCTGGTCACCACGCCCACAAGTCACCCCGATCCATTGCCGCTCACCGGCGACAACGTCTCGAGCATGATGGTGATGACCAAGCCCGCGCCAGTGGCGGCCACGCCGGCACCTGCCACGCCGGCGCCTGAGGTCAGCGAGGCGAGCGTCGAAGCAGCCGCCGTTGACAACGAACCACCGGCGCCGCCCGCCGCGAAGCCAAAGCCGAAGCCGAGGACGCTGTCGGCCGATGCCTCCGAGTCCGCCTCTGCAGCGGGGGAGCCGCGCGTGGTCGCGGTGAAGCCAAAGCCGAAGGTGAAGCCAAAGGAGCCCGAGGAGATTCTGCCCTGGCTTCGGCCGCGCTACTAAGCCGTCGCGTTCACTTAAGCTGATCGGCTTTTCGCCGCCTGCTCGGCGCGGAGCTCTTTCTTGGAGTGCTTGCCCACGAGCGTTTTGGGGAGCTCATCGCGGAACTCGATCTCGGCCGGCAACTCGATTTTTGACAGCCTCGGCCGGAGAAACTCGAGCAGCTCAGCTTGCGTGGCCCGCTCTCCCTCCTTCAACTTGACGAAGGCCTTCGGCGCCTCGCCTCGATAGGCGTCGGGAATGCCAACCACCGTCGCCTCTTCGACCGCTGGATGTTCGTAGAGAACATCTTCGATCCGCCTCGGATAGACCTTGAAGCCGGAGGCGTTGATCATGTCCTTGATGCGGTCGACGATGAAGATGAAGCCCTCTTCGTCCATGTAGCCGACGTCGCCGGTGCGGAAGAAGCGTCCGACGAATGCGCTCTCGGTCTCCTCTGGCTTGTTCCAGTAGCCTGCCATGACCTGCGGCCCGGCAATGCAGATCTCGCCGGCTTCGCCTCGTTCAACTTCCACTCTCGGGTCCTCGAGCGAGCGAATGCTGAACTCCGTGCCTGGAAGCGGCAGGCCGATCGATCCTTCCCTCGGGGGACGGTCATGCGGATTGCAGGCTGCGACCGGCGAGGTTTCGCTCAAACCGTAGCCCTCGGTCAGCGTGCAGCTGCACATCGCCTCGAAGCCGCGTTTCACCTCGAGCGGCAGCCCCGCGCCCCCGGAGATGCAGAACTCGAGCGAGGTGAGATCGAAATCGCGAATCCGCGGATGCTGCAGCATGGCGTTGAACAGGGTTGGCACGCCCGGCATCATTTTCGGCTTGAGCTTGGTGATCAGCTTCAAGGTCTCGATCAGCTCGAAGCGCGGCAAGAGGATCATTTCCATGCCCTGGCCGATGCCGAAATTCATCACCGTGGTCATGGCGAAGACGTGGAAGAGAGGCAGCACTCCGATGATGCGGTCGCCCGTCTGCATGGTTTGCCCGCGCCAGGCCATCACCTGCTTCACATTGATGGAGAGATTGGCGTGGGTGAGCATGGCACCCTTGGGCGTTCCCGTGGTGCCGCCGGTATATTGCAGCACGGCGATCGCGTCCGTGCCAATCGCGGGCCTTCGATAGTTGCCGTCATTGGCAAGCAGGTCCTTCTCGGCGACGATCTTGGCCTTCTGCGGCGACTTGCCGATTTGGGCGAGCTTCGGCCCGCGGCGAAGCTTCATGCCCACGGCCTTCAGCTTCGGCAGAAGCGGGGCGAAGCTTGCCACCACCGCCTTGTCGAGGGCGCCGCTCGCGAGCAGCGCCTGGACCTTGTCGAAGGTGGCGGCAAGATCGAGCGTCACCATGACCTTGGTGCCGCTGTCGCGGACCTGGAGCTCAATCTCCTCCTGGCTATACAGGGGATTGAAGTTGACGACCGTGCCGCCGGCCTTGAGGATGCCGTGATAGAAAACGACAAAGGTCGGGCAATTGGGCATCAACAGCCCCACTTTCATGCCCTCGCCGACGCCGAGCGCCTGGAGGCCCTTGGCCGCCTGGTCCGACAAAGCGCCGATCTCGGCAAAGCTCAGCCTCTTGCCCATGAAATAGGTACAGGTCCGCGAGCCATAGGCCGCGACGGCGTCGTCGAGCAGGCTCGTGAGCAGGACCGGCCTGATTTCCATCCCCCAGTCGATGTCCTTGGGGTAGGCCTTCAGCCACGGATAATTGCCACCGGGACTGTTCTGCCCGGCCCGCGAACGCTTTGGGGTTAATTCGGGTTTAGCCATGACGCGGGTGCCGCTTTAGCGTCTTTTTAGCCTCTTTCCGGTTAACTGGCCGGGAAGCGGCGGAAAAATTGGAGGCAATTGGCCGCAGGGCCTCTCATTCACCAGAATCGACCCCCTACTATACCACGGCCTGAAGCCGAAAGCCGGGGAAGCGGTCCGGCAGACCGGCTTCGCGATTATGCTGAAACCGTGGCGCGGTAGGCCAAAAAAGGCCAATTTTGTTGGCGATGAGAGCCCGCAATGGGCGGCTGAATCGAGCAAGGACGCCGTAGACTCGGCTAGTTTTTAAGTCTATTCCAATACCTGACTTGCCCTTGGTAACGCTATGAATTAGCGGGAGGGCCTTTGGACACGGACCCCGCAAACGGGGCAGGGAGAGCGATATGGACGATGTGGCTACCAAGATCATCGAGATTCTGCGCAAGAACATGAAGGACCCGTCGAAGGCGGTGACGCTGGAAACACCCCTGAGCGAGCTTGAAATCAAATTGCTTGATCTCGCGGTTATCGTGTTCGATATTGAAGATACATTCGGGATCGAGATCCCCTATAATGCGAATGAAGAGGTAGAAGCGTTCGCGACGGTGGGATCCGTCGTCGATCGCGTGAAGAGCATTATCGCAGAGACGAAGGCTTCGGGCGCAGCCGCTTGATAGGCCTTTCCGCCCGGGACCTCCCTGGGCATTGAAATCTCCGGAGTTACGTTAGCTGGCATGACACATTCTAATGGGCGCCGCCGCGTCGTGGTCACTGGCCAGGGCGTGGTTACTCCTTTGGGCACTGGCGTGGATCGTTTTTGGGCTGCGCTCAAGAACGGCGAGTGCGGCATTCGCCAAGTCCAAAGCTTCTCCACCGAGGATCTCTACATCACCATCGCCGGTGAGATCCCAGACTTCGATCCGAAGGAGCGGCTGCAGTCGAAGCCGCTCATGCTCGCCGACAAATATTCGCAATATGCCGGCTGCGCGGCGCATGAAGCAGTCGCCCAATCCAAGCTCGAGCTGCCGCTCAAGGACAACGAGAGCTACCGCTCGGCCTGCATCATCGGCTCCGGCGTCGGTGGTCTGACCACGCTCGAATTTTCCTACAAAATGCTGTTCAAGGAGAATAAGCGCGCCACCCATCCGCTGACCCTGCTCAAGGCGATCGGCAGCTCCGCTTCCGCCCATGTCAGCATCGAATACGGCATCAAGGGCCCGACCTTCGGCGTGGTGAGCGCCTGTGCAACCGCGACGCACGCGATCGGCCTGACCTACCGCATGATCCGCGAGGGCCTCGTCGATTTCGGCATTGCCGGCGCGGCTGAGGCTTCGTTGAATTGGGGCGCCACGCGCGCCTGGCAGGCGATGCGGGTGCTGAGTCCTGACGGACTGTTTCCGTTCGCCAAGAGGCGGAACGGCACCGTGCTCGCGGAAGGCGCAGGCATTCTCATGCTCGAGGAATACGAGCGCGCCAAGGCTCGCGGCGCTCCCATTCTCGCCGAGCTGATGGGCTACGGCATGACGGCTGACGCCGCCGACATGGTCAACCCTTCGATCGACGGTGCGTCCATGGCCATGCAGATGGCGCTTGACGATGCTGCCGTGTCGCCTGGCGATATCGACTATATCAACGCGCACGGCACCGCGACCGCCGTCAACGACATCAACGAGACCCGCGCCATCAAGCGCGTGTTCGGCGCCGCAGCGAACAAGCTCTCGATCTCGTCTACCAAATCCATGCATGGCCATTGTCTCGGCGCCGGCGGTGGCATCGAGGCGGTCGCCGCAGTCAAGGCCATCGAGGAGAAATTCGTGCCCGCCACGGTCGGCCTCGACGAAGTCGATCCCGAATGCGACCTCGACTACACCCCGAATGTGGGGCGCAAACGCGAGGTCAATTACGCCATGTCCAACTCCTTCGCCTTCGGGGGCCTGAACGCGGTCCTCGTGTTTGGACCGCCGCCGGCTTAATCCGGCTTTTCCCGCCTATCGACCGCGCCGTTATCTTCCGCCTCTAAGCGGAACATATTCGGCTTGCGCCGCGACGATCCTCTGGCAATGGATGGGCTTGACCCAAGAGAGATCGAGGAGGCGCGGACATGCGTAGGCTCGGAGCGATCATTGTCACTACATTTTGCCTAAGTTTCACGGTAACCCCGGCGCGCGCGCTCGGCGATCTGCAGAACTGCGACGCCATCGCCGATGCCGGCGAGCGGATGGCTTGCCTCTACGCCCACATCCAGCACCTTGAGCAGACCTTGCTCAGCCTCAGCACCGACCTTGTCGATCTCAGGCACGAGCTGAAGGAGAAGCTCGCCGCCGACGGCGTCTACAAGCTGCAATATGTGGGAAAGGCAGTTGCCTCAACTTTGCCGACAACAACAAGCCGCCGGTGATGGCGAGCTGCGACCATCCCGATTCCTGGAAGCTCGTACGCGGAACGCAGTCGCCGGGGTCGGAAAGCGCCGCCCCCAAGACGCCGTCGCCGGATCAGCCTGACAAATCGGCTGACAAGGGCAAAGGCAAGGGCAAGAAAAAGACAAGGACAGAAAGACAAGACAAAGACAAGCCGCAGGGCCAATCGACCGATGAGCCGAAGTCTCCAGCTCAGCCTCAGCCGAACTAGATCAGCCCGAGGCCGCGGAAGCTCGCATGGCCCTGCTTGCCGACAATGATGTGGTCGTGCACCACGATGCCGAGACTCTTGGCCGACGACACGATTTGCTTGGTCATCTCGATATCGGCCCGCGACGGAGTCGGGTCGCCTGAGGGGTGGTTGTGCACGAGCACGATCACCGTGGCCGACAGCTCGAGCGCCCGCTTCACCACCTCGCGCACATAGACCGGGGTGTGATCGACGGTGCCCTTCTGCTGCACCTCGTCGGCGATGATCTGGTTGCGCTTGTCGAGGAACA
>CAWGVA010000017.1:0-138067 GCA_963825835.1 uncultured Alphaproteobacteria bacterium
CCGCCCGGTCTTGGTGTAGTGGAACGTCGCCTGCCAGTGCACCGCGGCGCTTGGCCCGTCGATCAGCATCTCGAGAACCGTGAAGTCGCTGACCTCGAAGTTTGCGATCATGCCCTGCATCAGGTCCCTGATGCCGGCATTGCCCTTGACCAAGATCGGCATCGGGCTCGCATCGTCCGTGCCGGCGACCTGAAACGTGGCATTGGCGGCGAACAGTCTGACGACCGCATCGAGGTCGCCGCGCACCCGCGCCGCGTACAGCTCCTCCAACAGATCTTCGATGGTCTGCCGCTCGGTCATGGCGTGGCCCTTTCCTTCAGCTCGCCATCCGGCATGCTGAGGAAGATGAGCGTGGCGAGCACCGTCAAATAGAAGCGGAAAGAGGATTGTTGCGCGTTCCAGTCCTTCGACTGCCACATGACGAACCATTCGCCGGCGATCACCATGAACACAAAAAACCACAGGAGGAAGGCGAGAAGTGCGCCGGCAACGGCGTAAGCCTTGGCCTGATTGAAGTCTGCGGCGGAGGCGTTCCGCATCCGCCACATGCGCATGGCGCCGGCGAGGAACAGCACGCCGCAGACAAATTGGGTGGCGATGATGAGGGCATAGACGATCTGCCAGAAGATCGGATTGGTCACCGACCGGTACATCAGCTTGTTGTCTGGGAAAGTCGTGTCCATGCTCATCACATGCTGCACGAACTCGTAGTTCGAATGCGGGTCGGTGACGTTGTCGTAGGCGACGAGCAGGCAGAACAGCGCGAGCGACAGCGAGATCAGGATCTTGGCGTAACGCGCGATCAGCATGGGTGAGGACTATTCACCATCGACCGTCCTCTGTCATGTCCGGCTTTAGGCTGAGACTCCAACTCGTTTCGAGCGCAAAGAAAAGCGTGGATGGCCGGAGCCGGTCCCCCGACGAAGTCAGTTCTTGCTCTTGTCGACCAGGGCACGCTCGGCGATCCACGGCATCATGCCGCGAAGCCGCTTGCCGACCTCTTCCATCTCGTGATTGTCGCATTTCGCCCGCATCGCCTTGAAGCTCGTCTGGTTGACGCGGTTCTCCAACATCCAGTCCTTGACGAACTTGCCTGACTGAATGTCGTCGAGGATCTCTCTCATCGCCTCGCGGCTTGCCTTCCCCACCACGCGCGGGCCTGACACGTACTCGCCATACTCGGCGGTGTTGGACACCGAGTAGTTCATGTTGGCGATGCCGCCCTCGTAGATCAGGTCGACGATCAGCTTCACCTCGTGCACGCATTCGAAATAGGCCATCTCCGGCGCGTAGCCGGCTTCGACCAGCGTCTCGTAGCCGTTCCGCATCAGCTCGACGAGGCCGCCGCACAGCACCGACTGCTCGCCGAAGAGGTCGGTCTCGCATTCCTCGCGGAAGGTGGTCTCGATAATGCCGGCGCGGCCGCCGCCGATGCCGGCGGCGTAAGACAGCGTCAGATCGTGGGCATTGCCTGAGGCGTCCTGGGCGATGGCCAAAAGACAGGGGACGCCGGCGCCACGCATATATTCGGCGCGCACGGTATGGCCGGGGCCCTTCGGCGCCACCATGCAGATGTCCATGTCGGGGCGTGGCTCGATCAGGTTGAAATGAATGTTGAGGCCGTGGGCGAAGAAGAGCGCCGAGCCCTGCTTCATGTTGGGCTTCAGGTCGCGCTCCCAAATGCCGGCCTGGAGCTCGTCAGGCGCGAGCAGCATTACCACGTCGGCCCATTTGGCGGCCTCGGGCACGTCCATCACCTTCAAGCCCGCCTTCTCGGCCTTGGGCGCGGATTTGGAGCCTGGGCGCAGGGCGACAGCGACATTAGCGACGCCTGAATCGCGCAAGTTCAGCGCGTGCGCGTGGCCCTGGCTGCCGTAGCCGACGATGGCGACCTTCTTACCCTTGATCAAATTGAGATCGGCATCCCGATCGTAATAGACGCGCATGAACTGTTCCCTTGCCCTAACTGGTATGAACCCGATGATCCGGCGCGTTTGTGCCGCCTCCTTGGCCAATTGGCAAGTGGCGGCGAGCCTGACCTACATCCGCTCGGCGCCGCGGGAGATGGCGGCAAGCCCGGTGCGCGAGACCTCGACCAGGCCAAGCGGCTGCATCAGCACGATGAACTGATCGATCTTGGACTGCTTGCCGGTGATCTCGAAGATGAAGTGCTCGGTCGAGGCGTCGATGACGGAGGCGCGGAAGGCCTCGGCGAGGCGGAGCGCCTCGACCCGCTTCTCGCCTTTGCCCGCGACCTTGACCAGCGCAAGCTCGCGCTCGACCGGATTGCCGAGAAGCGTGAGATCGGTGACCGAATGGATCGGGACCAAGCGCTCGAGCTGATGCTTGATCTGCTCGATGACCATGGGCGGGCCTGAGGTGACGATGGTAATGCGCGACAGATGGGCTTCGTGCTCGGTCTCCGACACGGTAAGCGAGTTGATATTGTAGCCGCGGCCGGAAAACAGCCCGATGACGCGGGCGAGCACGCCAGGCTCGTTGTCGACGAGCACGCTCATGGTGTGCGTCTCCGGCTTCTCCTCGCGCTTCTCAAGCGAATAGGCCGATCCAGGCTGGGTCATCACATTCATTCCGTTCCGCTCCGAGCGATGCCGGCGCTAATGCGCGGCATCGTCCTCCTTCGCTCCTTCTTTGCTGCCAAGCTCGATCATGCGCAGCGCGACCGAGATCATCAGGATCGAGGCGGGCAACACCAGCATGGACCACTCGAACTTGCCCTGCGCCTCGACCACCACGCGGGCGAAAATCACGATCAGCACGACGATGACGACCTCGGCCAGCGTCGCCTTGAGTTGGCCCACGCCGCCGACCTTCATCCAGACGGGCAGCCGCTCGCCGTATCCTTCAGGCAGCGTGAAGACGAAGCCGATGGCGATGCCGTAGGCGAAGATCACCAGCACGATACCGAAGAGGAAGGAATCCACCGCCTCGAGCACCGGCACGGTGACCTGCTTCTGCACCGCGTCGCCCTCGGCGAGGATGGTGTGCCAGGCTTCGTGCAGGAAGACGCCGCCTTGCAGGAACATGAGCAGCGAGCCGACCAGCGCGCCAACCGAGCCGATCAGCATGATGGCCCGGAGGCTCAAGAAGAAGGTCAGCAAAGGGTGCGATCGCATCACACCATCACCTTGCCTTCTTCGGTGATGGCATTCTCGAGGTCCTCCTCGGTGAGGTCGTCGCCCATCAGCATGTGATTGTGGGCCTCGCCGCTCGGGATCATCGGGAAGCAATTGGCGTGCTTGTCGACGCGGCAGTCGAAGATCACCGGCCGCTTGATGGCGATCATCTCGCGGATGGCGTCGTCGAGCTCAGACGGCTTCTCCGCCCGGATGCCGATGCCCTGATAAGCTTCCGCCAACTTGACGAAATCTGGCAGCGCAGCGGTGTAGGAATGCGAATAGCGGCCGCCATGCAGGAGCTCCTGCCACTGGCGCACCATGCCCATATATTCGTTGTTGATGATGAAGATCTTGATCGGCAGGTCGTACTGCGCCGCCGTCGACATCTCCTGCATGGTCATCAGCACCGAGGCTTCGCCGGCAATGTCGATGACGAGCGAGTCCGGGTGCGCGACCTGCACGCCGACGGCAGACGGCAGGCCATAGCCCATGGTGCCGAGACCGCCCGACGTCATCCAGCGGTTGGGCTCCTCGAATTTGAAGAACTGCGCCGCCCACATCTGGTGCTGGCCGACCTCGGTGGTGATGTAGGTGTCGTGGCCGCGGGTCAGCGCGTAAAGCCGCTCGATGGCGTATTGCGGCATGATCACGTCGTCGCGCTTGCGATAATGCAGGCATTTCCGCGCGCGCCAATGGTCGATCTCGGCCCACCACGCTTTCAGCGCCGCCTTGTCGATCTTCGGCTTCTTGGCATTCCACACGGCGATCATCTGCTCGAGCACGCGCGCGCAGTCGCCGACGATGGGCAGGTCGACATGCACGTTCTTGTTGATCGAGGAGCGGTCGATATCGACGTGGATCTTCTTCGATCCTGGCGAGAAGGCGTCGACCCTGCCGGTGATGCGGTCGTCGAAGCGGGCGCCGATGCAGATCATCACGTCGCAATCGTGCATGGCGTTGTTGGCCTCGTAAGTGCCATGCATGCCGAGCATGCCGAGCCATTGCTTGTCGGAGGCGGGGTAAGCGCCGAGCCCCATCAGGGTCGAGGTGATGGGATAGCCGGTCATGCGCACGAATTCGCGCAATCGCTTGCTCGCCTCCGGCCCGGAATTGATGATGCCGCCGCCGGTGTAGAAGATCGGGCGCTTGGCATTGGCGATGAGGTCGACGGCGGCCGCAACCGCGCGCTCGTCGCCGTCTGTCTGCGGCCGATAGCTCTTATGCTGCGAGTTGGTGAGCCCGGTATAGAGGCCTTTGGCGAACTGGATGTCCTTGGGGATGTCCACGACCACGGGTCCGGGGCGGCCGGTGCGCGCGACGTAGAACGCCTCGTGCAGGACGCGGCTCAGATTGTTCACGTCCTTCACGAGATAATTGTGCTTGGTGCATGGCCTGGTGATGCCGACGGTGTCGCATTCCTGGAACGCGTCGTTGCCGATGAGATGGGTCGGCACCTGGCCGGTGATGCAGACGATGGGGATCGAATCCATCAGCGCATCGGTTAGGCCGGTCACCGCGTTGGTGGCGCCTGGGCCTGAGGTGACGAGCACGCAGCCGACTTTGCCGGTCGAGCGGGCATAGCCTTCGGCGGCGTGGACCGCGCCCTGCTCGTGGCGGACGAGAATGTGCTTCAGCCGATCCTGCTTGTGCAGCTCGTCATAGATCGGAAGCACGGCGCCGCCGGGGTAGCCGAAAATCACCTCGACCCCTTGGTCGGCCAGAGCTTGCAACACCATCTCGGCGCCAGTCATTGCGCGTGACATTCGTACGTCTCTCATTTTCGCTCGGCCGGCGGCCTTGCGCGTCCACTTCCGGTCAAATCTCGGGGAAGGCCAAATGCGGCGCGACCCTACGGCTTCAATATCAGAGGGTCAACGTTAAATGCAAATGAATGAAAAATTTGGTGCCATGTATCTTTCTGAACATTTCAATTTGTCGATTCCTACGTAATTTTATTACCTTCCCTTTGACACCGTCCATATTGGCCCTTGGCACTAGTCAGCCCTTAGGCACCTAGACTTTCCTTGTCATTGCGCCTATGTGCATCCGCGAAATGGATCGCGTCCGCCTATTCCGGCGTTAACCGATAACCTTGCAACTTTCTCCTATCCTGCATCTCTGAGTGGAATGGCGCGGGCCCTCAGCGAAACTCCTGCTGTAAACGGTACCTACAGCGAGGCGCAGCGGCGAACCTTCTGGCCGCTGACGCTTGGTTGCATGGGTGTCGTTTATGGCGACATCGGCACCAGCCCTCTCTACGCGTTTCGGGTGGCCCTCGATGCGGCAGGCGGCTCGCAGGGCGACCTGTCGCGCGGGACAGTTATCGGCGTGTTGTCGATGATCCTGTGGGCCCTTTTCCTCGTCGTCACCGCCAAATATGTGCTCATTTTGCTTCGCGCCGACAACAAGGGTGAAGGCGGCACATTGTCCCTGATGGCGCTCGCCCAGCGCGCCCTGAAATCGGCGCGCGCCCAATACGTGGTCGTTGTGCTCGGCATGATCGCCGCGTCCTTGTTTTATGGCGATGCGCTGCTCACGCCGGCCATTTCGGTGCTGTCGGCGGTCGAAGGCTTGGAGGTGGCGGCGCCGCAGCTGCAGGGCTACGTGGTGCCGCTCACGGTGCTGATTCTGATTGCGCTGTTTGCCGTGCAATCGCGCGGAACGGCTCATGTCGCGGCCTTTTTCGGCCCAGTGATGACGCTGTGGTTCATCACACTCGGCGTGTCAGGCCTCACGCATATCGCTGACGACCCGGGGGTGTTCGCCGCGTTCAATCCGGCCCACGCCGTGGGCTTCCTTGCCACCCACGGCACCATCGGGCTGGTGACGCTCGGCGCGGTGTTCCTCGCCGTCACCGGCGCCGAGGCGCTCTACGCCGATCTCGGCCATTTCGGCCGGAAGCCGATCCAAACGGCGTGGCTCTATTTCGTGCTGCCGGCGCTTGCCTTGAACTACCTCGGACAAGGGGCGCTGGTGCTGTCGGACCCGACGGCGATCGCCAACCCGTTCTACCGGATGGTGCCGTCATGGGCGCTTTATCCGATGATCGCGCTTGCCACCGCGGCAACGGTGATCGCGAGCCAGGCCGTCATCACGGGTGCCTTCTCGCTCACCAATCAGGCGGTGCAGCTCGGGCTGCTGCCGCGTCTGCAGATCCGGCGCACCTCCGAGACACAAGCAGGCCAGATCTACATCCCGCGCATCAGGGGACTGCTGCTGGTCGGCACCATCCTGCTTGTCGTGCTGTTCCAGTCGTCCAACGGTCTTGCCTCAGCCTATGGCGTGGCGGTCGCCGGAACCATGCTGGTCGACGGGGTGATGGCGTTCATCGTGGTCTGGCGGGTGTGGAAGTGGGCCTTGTGGGCGGCCATGGCGCTGATGGTCCCCTTCGTTGTCATCGACTTCGCCTTCTTCGGCTCGAACCTGCTCAAGGTGCTGCATGGCGGCTGGGTACCGCTCCTGATCGGCGTCTGCTTGCTCGTGGTCATGCTGACCTGGCGGCGGGGAGCGAATATCCTCGCCGCCAAAACGCGGCGGCTGGAGACTCCCATCGACCTGCTGCTCAAGTCATTGGCGAAAAGCAAGCCTCCCCGCGTGCCCGGCACCGCCGTGTTCCTCACCGCGGCGCCGGAGAGTGCGCCTACCGCGCTGCTGCACAGCCTCAAGCACTACAAGGTTCTACATGAGAGCAATGTAATCCTCACCATCATCACCGAGAACGTGCCCAGGGTCGCTCCGCAGGATCGCGTGGTGATGGAGTCGCTCGGCGACGGGTTCATGCGCGTGATCCTGCATTTCGGCTTCATGGAGACGCCCAATATTCCCAAAGCGCTCGCCATTGCGCGGAAGCTCGGCTGGACTTTCGATATCATGTCGACCTCGTTCTTCCTGTCGCGGCGCTCGGTCAGGCCGGACGCCCGCTCCGGCATGCCGGCCTGGCAGGACAAACTCTTCATCTTCCTCGCGCAAAACGCCGACGACGCATCGAGTTATTTCCAGTTGCCGACCGACCGCGTGGTCGAGATCGGGACGCAAGTCACCGTATAGACCTCGCCGTCGCACAACCGGCGCCCCGTTGGATCAATTGGACAACAGGCGCAAGCCGTGAATAGGGTCGCTCAAGACCCTCATCTTTCCGCACATGCCACATGCTCTGACAGAAAGTGTCTCCGCCAACGGCTCGAGTGCCGAGGCTGCCTCGCACCGCAATTTTTGGGGCCTGACTCTCGGCTGTATCGGCGTCGTCTACGGCGACATCGGCACGAGCCCACTCTATGCCTTGCGCGAATCCGTGCTGGCGGCGACGAGCGGTGGCCACGACGCGACCGAACCGGTGATCCTCGGCATTCTGTCGCTCATCATCTGGGCGCTGATCCTCATCGTCACCGTGAAATACGTGCTGATCCTGCTCCGCGCCGACAATGACGGCGAAGGCGGCACGCTCGCCTTGATGGCGCTCGCCAATCGCGCGCTTGGCGGCAAGAGCATGGCTATCATCCTTCTCGGCATTATCAGCGCCGCACTGTTCTACGGCGACGCCCTGATCACGCCGGCGATCTCAGTGCTCTCGGCGGTGGAAGGACTTTCCATCGCCACGCCCGCCCTGCAAACTTACGTCGTCCCCCTTACCTTTTTGATTCTATTCGCCTTATTCGCGGTGCAGTCGCACGGCACGGCGAGGGTCGCCGCCTTCTTCGGACCGATCACGCTCATCTGGTTCATCGCCCTTGCCATCGGCGGGCTTGCGCATATCGCCCGGAACCCCAGCGTGCTCGCTGCCTTCAATCCTGCCCATGGCGTGATGTTCTTGGCCAATCATGGATGGATTGGGTTTGCAACGCTTGGCGCCGTCTTCCTCGCCGTGACCGGTTGCGAGGCGCTCTACGCCGATCTCGGCCATTTCGGAAAAGGCCCGATCCAGACCGCGTGGCTCAGCGTGGCTCTCCCTGCTCTCACCGTCAATTATTTGGGCCAAGGTGCGTTGCTGCTGGCCACGCCGGAAGCGATCGAAAACCCATTTTACCTGCTCTATCCGGAGTGGGCGCTGCTTCCAATGGTAGGGCTCGCCACCGCCGCCACGGTGATCGCCAGTCAAGCGGTCATCACCGGCGCCTTCTCGCTCACCAACCAGGCGGTGCAACTTGGCCTCCTGCCGCGGCTGCACATCCAGCGCACCTCCGAGACCCAGGCCGGCCAGATCTACATTCCGCGCGTCAACGGCATGCTCCTTGTCGGTGTGCTCTTCCTTGTGGCGCAGTTCCAATCGTCAAGCGCGCTTGCCTCCGCCTATGGCATCGCCGTCAGCGGCACCATGGTGGTAACGGCAATGATGGCCATCGTGGTGATCTGGAGAGCGTGGAAATGGCCGCTCTGGGCTGCGGCGGCGCTGATCGTGCCCTTCTTTCTCATCGATACCACCTTCCTCACCGCCAACATGCTCAAAGTGTTCCACGGCGGCTGGGTGCCGCTTCTGATCGCCGGCTTCGTCATCGTGATCATGCTGACCTGGCGGCGTGGCGCGAGAATTCTCGCTGCCAAGACGCGAAAGTTGGAAACGCCTCTCCGCGACCTGATCGAGTCGCTGGAGAAAAAGCCGCGGCCGCGGGTGCCGGGCACCGCCGTGTTCCTCACCGCAACGCCGGACAGCGCGCCGACCGCGCTGTTGCATAGCCTGAAGCACTACAAGGTGCTGCATGAGAGCAATGTGATTCTCACCATCATCACCGAGAACGTGCCGAGGGTCGCCGCCAAGGACCGCGTCGAGATCGAGTCGGTCGGCGAGAGTTTCATGCGCGTCGTCCTGCATTTCGGCTTCGTGGAGACGCCCAATATTCCCAAGGCGCTCGCCATCGCGCGGAAGCTCGGCTGGACGTTCGACATCATGTCCACGTCGTTCTTCCTGTCGCGCCGCGCGGTGCGGCCTGACCCGCGATCAGGCATGCCGGCGTGGCAGGACAAGCTGTTCATCTTTCTTGCGCAAAACGCCGACGACGCGTCGAGCTATTTCCAGTTGCCCACAGACCGCGTGGTCGAGATCGGCACGCAAGTCACCGTGTAGTGAGCGTGGCGGTTGCCGAGCCTCAATGGCAGAGGCAGCATCGGGGAACCACTGCCAATCGGACATGAAGCGCCGGGCCCAGGTCATCTGCCGCTTGGCGTAGCGGCGGCTCTCCGTCTTGGCCTTCGTCACCGCGTCTTCGCGGCTGACGGCTCCGGAAAGATACGCCGCCAATTCGCGCACGCCGTGCGCCCGCATGGCCGGAAGGCCAGGATCGAGCCCAAGATCGAGGAGCTCGCGCACTTCTTCGATCGCGCCATTCTCAATCATGCGATCGAAGCGTGCGTCGATCGCGGCGTAAAGCGGTTCCCGCTCCGGGGCAATGACGAGCGGCAGAACTTCGCCGGCTCCGAGCAGAGGGGCCGCGCTTCCTCCTTGCCACTCGGCCAACGAAACGCCTGTCGCGTCGATCACCTCTAGCGCGCGCACGATGCGTTGCGGATCGGCGGGCTTGAGCCTCGCCGCCATCGCCGGGTCGCGCGCGGCAAGCTCTTGGTGCAGGGCCTCGCGGCTAAGCTTGGCGGCTTGCTCACGCCAATAGGCCCGCAGCTCGGCGGGAATCTCGGGAACCGGCGCGAGACCCTCGGTCAGAGCCTTGAAATAGAGGCCGGTGCCGCCGACCAGGAGCGGCAACCTCCCCTCCCCCCGCGCTTCCGCCAGGGCGTGGGCCACGTCATCGAGCCAGCGTCCGACGGAACAAGCTTCGGCGGCGGAGATAGTGCCATACAGGCGATGGGGGGCGCGGGCCTCTTCCGCATGGCTCGGCCGCGCCGTGAGCAGGCGAAGCTCGCGATACACTTGCATGGAATCGGCATTGATGACGGTGCCGCCGAGACGGCAGGCAAGCTCGAGGGCGACACCGGATTTGCCGCTCGCCGTCGGGCCTGCGATCAGGACGGCCTTAACCGGCACGGGAGGAGCCTGTCGAGTCAGGCGACGGGCACGGCCACGAAGCGGAGCCCACCCTTGGCGTCGGAAATCAGCAACAGCACCGACTTTCGGCCAGACTTCCGCACCGCCGCGACCCTGGCCGCGACTTCCCCAGGATCGTTCACCCGTTCCTGGGTGACCTCGACGATGACATCGCCCGGCTTCACGTCCTTCTGCGCCGCCGGGCTGTTCGCGTCGACTTTGGTGATCACCACGCCTTCGACGGTCTTGCCGATATGGAATTGGTTGCGCAGCTCTTCGGTAAGCGGGGCGATCGAGAGGCCGAGCAACTCTTCATGATCGAGCTCCTCCTCCGGCTCGTCGGTATCCGGGCTTGGCTCGGCCTCGACTTCGGCCTTCTCGGCTTCCTCGGGAAGCCTGCCCACCGTCACGGTCAAATGGAGCACTTCGCCGGCACGCTGGACCTCGATGTCGACGGGTTTGCCGATGGGCGTTGAGGCGACCGCCTTCGGCAGGCTGCGCATGGTCTCGACCGGCTGGCCGTCAAATTTGAGGATGATGTCGCTCGGCTTCAGGCCGGCAACATCGGCTGGGCCCCCAGGTGCGACGCTGGCAACGAGCGCTCCCACCGGCTCCTGCAACCCCATGCTCGCGGCGATTTCGCCGGTCACGTTCTGCACATGCACGCCGAGCCAGCCCCGGCGGGTTTCGCCGTATTCTTTCAACTGATCGACGACCTGCACCGCGCTGTTCGACGGCACGGCGAAGCCGATGCCGATCGAGCCGCCGGTCGGCGAGATGATGGCGGTGTTCACGCCTATGACCTCTCCGTCCATGTTGAACAGCGGCCCGCCGGAATTGCCGCGGTTGATGGCGGCGTCGGTCTGGAGGAAATCGTCGTAGGGGCCAGAGTTGATGTCGCGCTTGGTGGCCGAGATGATGCCAACGGTGACGGTGCCGCCAAGGCCGAAAGGGTTGCCGATGGCCATGACCCAATCGCCCACCCGCATCTTGGCGGAGTCCCCGAACTTCGCGGCCTTCAGCGGCTGTTTCGGCTCGACCTTGAGCAGCGCAAGGTCGGTCTTCGGATCGTGACCGAGGATCTTGGTCACCTTCAGTTTGGAGCCGTCGGTGAAATTGACGATGATCTCATCCGCGCCTTCGATGACGTGATTGTTGGTCACGATCAGCCCGGAGGGGTCGACGACAAAGCCTGAGCCGAGCGAGCTCACCTTGCGAGGAAGGCCTTCCTTGTCCTGCTCGTCGAAGAAGTCGTTGAAGAACTCCTCGAAGGGCGAGCCTTTCGGTCCGGGGCCCGGCGGTTCGTTCTTCTCGGCGCTTCCCTTGAGCGTCTGGGTGGTGGAGATGTTGACCACGGTGTCCTGGAGGCCTTCGGCAACGCCGGCCACCAATTCAGGTCCACGCGCCAAGCTCGCAGTGGCGAGGAGCGGCAGAGCGGCAAGGAGGAGCGCGAGCCCGGCTGCCTTCAGGCCGGAGGACATGAATGCCCACCTCTCTGCCGAAGCGCCGCGTGTCCACCCGCTCATCTCAACTGCTCCCAATCACTTAAGCGCAGGGCTGTCATGGTAGCGCAAATCGTCGAGGCTTGGCAGGAGAGTCGCGCGCGCCAAGGCATAGCCTAGCCGCGCACGAGCCACACGACGGCCACGCCAAGTGCAACGGCGACAGCGCCCGCCATGCGCAGAGACGATTCCGACGTGCCGGCGGTGACCGCCAGCAGCTTTCGTCCGACACCGGGAAAGAGCGACCACAACAGCCCTTCGATCACGAGAACGAGGCCGATGGCAACGACAAGATCGCTCATGATGCCGGCGCGAGCGGCCTATTGCGGTGGCGGAGTCGGTGCGCTCGGCTCCCCAGAGGCCGCGGCGCGCGGCTCTGGCTCTGCCGGCGGTGGCATCGCCGCCTCAGGCGCTGGCTTGGTGCCGGTCGGCGACGTGGGATGCTCGCCGGCCTTGGCGGGAGACGGCGTTTTGCCGGACGCATCATTGAAATATTTGAAGAATTCTGAATCTGGGGTCAATAACAGCCGCGTGTCGCCGGGTTGTAGACCCTTTTCATAGGCCTGCATGGATCGGTAGAAACCGAAGAACTCGGGATCCTGGTTGAAGGCCTCCGCGTAGATGCGGTTCCTCTGGGCGTCGCCGTCGCCTCGGATGCGCTCTAACTCGCCGGTGGCGTCGGCCTTGATCACGGTGACCTGGCGATCGGCCGTAGCGCGGATGCGGCGCGCGGCCCCCTCGCCTTCGGCGCGGAACTCCGCCGCTTGTCTCTGCCGTTCGGTCTGCATGCGCCGGTAGATCGCCTGCATGTTGGCCTCAGGCAGGTCGACGCGCTTGATGCGGACGTCGACGATCTGAACTCCAAACCCGCTCGCTTCCTGATTGACCTGGCTCAGAATGGTGCGCATCAGATCCTCGCGCTTGTCACGCACCACCGTCTGGAAGCTCGCGCTGCCGAGCACGCGCCTGAGCGAGGCTTCAAGAATGGCGCCAATGCGCGAATTGGCGATGGTCTCGTCGCGCACGCTTTGGAAAAACATCAGAGGGTCGGTGATGCGGTAGCGCGCGAAGGCGTCCACGACGAGCCGCTTCTGATCGGAGGCAATGACCTCTTGCGAGGCAGTATCGATGTCGAGAATGCGCTTGTCGAAATATTCGACGTTCTGGATGAAGGGAACTTTGTAGTGCAGCCCTGGGTCCTTGATCTCGCGCTTCGGCTTGCCGAATTCGAGCACGATCGCCTGCTGGGTCTGGTCGACCGTGAACAGCGTCAGATAGGCCACAACCGCGGCGATGCCGAGGATGATGAGGCCGGTGGTGAGAGCGGTTCTGTTCATTGCTGGCTGTCCTCGGCCGGGGCCTGAGCTGGCGCCTTCTTGGTGAATTCCGACAAGGGCAGGTAAGGCACCACGCCCGACCCCGCCTTCTCGTCCACGATCACCTTGTCGGTGTCGCCGAGCACGCGCTCCATGGTCTCCAGGAACATGCGCTGGCGGGTCACGTCGGGCGCGAGCTTGTATTGCTGATAGATCTTGATGAAGCGGTCGGCCTCACCCTTCGATTCGGCCACCACCTTGTCGCGATAGCCTTGCGCCGCTTGCAGAATGCGCTCGGCCTCACCCTTGGCTTCCGGGATGATGCGGTTGGCATAAGCCTGCGCCTCGTTCTGCAGCCGCTCCTGATCGGCGCGGGCTGCCTGCACGTCGCGGAAGGCGTCGATCACTTGTGCGGGCGGATCGACCTTCTGGAGTTGGACCTGGGTCACCTGCACGCCGGCGCCATAAGAATCGAGCGTCTTCTGCATCAGTGCTTGCACCGCTGCCTCGGTCTTGGCGCGCGCTTCGGTGAGGAGAGGCTCGATATCGCTCTGGCCGACGATCTCGCGCATGGCGCTCTCGGCGACATCCTTCACCGTCATCTCGGGATCCTGGATGTTGAACAGGAACTTGGGCGCGTCGCTGATGCGCCAGAACACCACGAAGTCGACATCGACGATATTCTCGTCGCCGGTGAGCATCAGGCTCTCTTCGGGGACGTCGCGGACCGCGGTCGCTGTCTCGCGGTTCTCCGCCGAGCCGCGCATGCCAAGCTCGATGCGATTGACGCGGGTGACCTTGGGCAGCTCGACCACTTCGATCGGATAGGGCCAGCGGAAATTCAGGCCGGGTGGAAGCAGGCGCACGAACTCGCCAAACCGGAGCACCACGCCGAGCTCTTCAGGGTTGACGCGCACGGTGAAGCCAAAAAAGCCGACAAGCGCTACGAGTGCCACGGCGATCATCACGGCAAAAGGGCCGCCCATGCGCCCGCTCGGGATGGCCTGCCTGATGCGGTCCTGGCCTCTGCGTAGAATTTCCTCAAGGTCAGGCTGCTGATTTGGGCCACCGGGCCGCGGGCCCCAAGGGCCTCCAGGCCCGCCCTTCCAACCGCCGCCGCCGCTCTGATTGCTCCAAGGCATAATGGGATCCTGTTGTCGCTGAAGGATGGCGCTCGACCGCTTAAGCGGGTCAGCGCTGTCAACGCACGACTATCAGCAGGAAGATGGCAGCCATGCGTCAGGGTTCTTGGGGGTTTATATGGCAGTTGGCAATGAAAGCGCAATGCGCCCTAAGACGGGGGCTCAGGATCGTTCCAGGAGCACGAAGCTGAACGGGTATTCGTCCTTTGGCCCAGGCTCGTGTTTTTCGCGCGAGATCTCGCGCCAGTCGCGCAAGTTGAAATCCTTGAACCAGGTGTCGGCGTTGGGCCGCGCATGCACTTCGGTGAGGTAGATGCGCTCGGCAAACGGCATGACGGCGCGGAATACGTCATCGCCGCCGATCACCATGATCTCGTCGACCCCTGCTTCTTTCGCGGCCCGGACGGCATGCGCAAGCCCCTCCTCCAGGCTGCGCGCCACGATGGCGCCCGGCGCAATGAAGCCAGGCTCGCGCGAAAGCACGATGTTGAGCCGGTGATCGAGGACGCGGGGAAGCGACTGGAAGGTGCGGCGGCCCATGAGGACCGGCTTGCCGAGCGTGACTTTGCGGAACTGCTTGAGATCGGTGGAGAGCCGCCAGGGGAGATCGCCGCCGATGCCGATGGCGCCGTTTTCAGCCCGCGCCACGACGAGGGCAATGACGGGATCGCGCGTCGCAGCCGTCGCGTTGCCGCTCACACGGCGACCTTGGCATGGATGGCCGGGTGCGGGTCGTAGCCGATCAGCTTGAAGTCCTCGTAGACGAAATCGAACAGCGAGCTCACCTCGGGGTTGAGCTCAATCCGCGGTAAAGCATGCGGCTTCCGCCGGAGCTGCTCGTCGGCCTGGTCGAGATGGTTAAGATAGAGATGCACGTCGCCGAAGGTATGGACGAATTCGCCGGGGGCGAGCCCCGTCACCTGCGCCACCATCATGGTGAGCAGCGCGTAAGAGGCGATATTGAAGGGCACGCCCAGGAAGACATCCGCCGAGCGCTGAAAGAGCTGGCAGGAAAGCTTGCCCTCCGCCACGTAGAATTGGAACAGGCAGTGGCAGGGCGGGAGCGCCATCTGGTCGAGCTCGCCGACGTTCCAGGCGCATACCACGTGGCGGCGAGAATCAGGATCGCGCTTCAAGCGCTCCACGACCTGCGCCATCTGGTCGAGGTGGCGACCGTCGGGCGTTGGCCAGGAGCGCCATTGCCGGCCGTAGACGGGGCCGAGATCGCCATTCTCGTCCGCCCACTCGTCCCAAATGGTCACGCCATGCTCATTGAGATAGCGCACATTGGTCGAGCCTTGCAGGAACCAGAGCAGTTCGTGGATCACCGATTTGACGTGCAGCTTCTTGGTGGTGACGAGCGGAAAGCCTTGCGCCAGATCGAAGCGCATCTGCCGGCCGAACAGGCTCAAGGCACCGGTGCCGGTGCGGTCCCCTTTGCGGACGCCGGTGTCGCGAATCTCGGCAAGAAGGTCGAGATATTGGCGCAAAAGCCTGATCCTTTTCAGCCTCGGCGAGAGACCGGGCTAGGCATGATTCTCCCCCCGATATAGGCTCGGGCGAGCCGTCGATCATCCCCAATCTTGAACGGGTGCACCATCATGCGTCGATTCTTGTGGATCGTTCTTTTCGCCCTTTCGGCGGCCGCCGCCCTGCCCGCCGCTGCCGGCGCCCAGCATCTCACCATCGATGACGTACGCAACATGGCCCTCGCCAGGGGCGTCGCCACCATCAAGGAGATCGAGCTCGACCACGGTATCTGGGAGGTCCAAGGCCGCGATGCTGGCGGCCATAAGATCGAGATGAAGGTCGACGCTTTGAGCGGCGAGATCGTGAAGATGCGGCGCAACGACTGAGTTTGCGGTGTCAAGGGCGCGGGCCGCATTTATCCCCACACCGTCATGCCCGAGTCATGAACCTTTTTTTTGCCGCCAGACCGGCTTATATATTGAGGGCCGGTGCAAACCGGATATGGCGATAAACAGCCTTCGTAATAAGCCATTCGGACCCGGGGGCAGTACCCGGCGCCTCCACCAATCAGGGGACAGAAATCAGAAGTCAGAAATCAGGTTCCGAGCCTCTGATTTCTGACTTCTGATTTCCGATCCCTGATACGGGGGCGAAACAGGATCGACGAGGGTGTAAAGGTCGCGCTTTCGCTCGGCATGGTACCGCCGTTATCGGGCCAACCAAATAGTTGCAAACGACAACTATGCGGAGGCTGCTCTCGCTGCGTAGTCAGCGCGATAGCCTAAACATCAAGTCCCAGCCCCTTCGCAGGGGTTAGGCGCGGTTTCGGAGGGCACCGGGCAACAGAAGCCCTCCACTTTTAACGGGGGCCCTGCCTCAGGTCGCGGAGGGGCGACGAGGTCCATGGCAGACGACGAGATCCGATACGACCTTCTCACGCAGGACGCGTTGCGCGGCGTGATCAGGAGAGTGCTGACTCTCGTGCAGAGGAGCGGCCTTCCTGGGCAACACCACCTCTACATCGCCTTCGATACGGGGGCTGAGGGAGTTTCGGTGTCGAAGCGCCTCAAAGAGCAATACCCCGAGGAGATGACCATCGTCCTGCAGTACCAGTTTTGGGACCTGCAGGTGACCAATGACCGCTTCGAGGTGAAGCTGTCCTTCGGCAGCCTGCCGGAAAGGCTGGTAGTTCCCTTCCAGGCGGTGAAGGCGTTCTACGACCCGTCCGCCCAGTTCGGCTTGCAGTTCGGCAAGCCTGGCGCCGCCAACGACCTTGCCCGCCAGCATATGGCCTCGGCGCTGCCCGACTTTGTCGCAGACGCCGATGAGGCGGCGCAGCAACGCCCGCCTGCCTCCTCCGAGCCGCCACGCCCGGAGCCAGCGCCCTTGCCCAAGCCCGCGGCCAGCGATGGGCCGCCCGCCGACCGGCCCCGGTCGACCGGCGCTGAGGTGGTGCAGCTCGACCGGTTTCGCAAGAAATAGGCGTCCCCGGCCGGCGGGGTCTCTCGCTCAATCCCTACGCAACAACTGCTCAAAACTTGGGCGTGCGCGCCGCCAAGGTTTTGATAACGTCCGCCGAGGTCTGGCAAATCGACGTCGGGGACCTCCTTGGACCAGGCGAGTGGCGCGACGAGCATGAGGGACGAACGGGGCACGGCCTCGACGTCTCCCATCGAAGAATTTCTCATCGACCTCCATCAGCGCGTTTCAGACGTGGGCGGCGGCAAGATCGCCGATTATATCCCGGAGCTTGGTAAGGCCGACGCCGACACCTTCGGCATGGCACTCGCCACGGTCGACGGAGAGACTTACGCGACCGGCGACGCCCATCACCTCTTCACCATCCAGTCGGTCTCGAAGCCGTTCATGTACGGCCACGCGCTCCAGCACTATGGGCGCGACTACGTGCTGCGCCATGTCGGGGTCGAGCCCACCGGCGAGGCCTTCAACTCGATCGTGCTCGACGAGGTGGCCAACCGGCCGTTCAACCCCATGGTCAACGCCGGCGCGATCGCCGTGGCCGCGCTGATGCCGGGCGACACGGCGGAAGAGCGCATCGCCACCATGCTCAATCTGTTCTCCGACCTTGCTGGACGCAGGCTCGAAATCGACGAGCAGGTGTTCCAATCCGAGAACGCCAGCGGCCACCGCAACCGGGCCATCGCCTATATGATGCTGAACTCGGGCATGATCGAGCGCGACCCGATCGAGGCGCTCGACCTCTATTTCCGGCAATGTTCCATCACCGTCAGTTGCCGCGACCTCGCCATGATGGCGGCGACGCTCGCCAATGACGGCATCAACCCGCTTACCGGCGTTTCGGTGTTCGATCCGCATTACGTGCGCGACGTGCTGTCTGTAATGAACTCCTGCGGCATGTACAACTATGCCGGCCAGTGGTCGTACGAAGTCGGCATGCCGGCCAAGAGCGGCGTATCCGGATGCATCATGGCGGTCATCCCCGGCCAGGTCGGCATCGGAGTCTATTCGCCGCCGCTCGATGCGCAGGGCAATAGCGTGCGGGGCATCAAGGTCTGCCAGGACATTTCCAACGAATTCGAGCTGCATGCCTTCAACAACCGCACCAATGTGCGCAGCGTTATCCGCCGCGTGTACCGGGGCGATCGCGTTCGCTCGAGCCGCTTGCGCACCGCCCAGGAGCGCGAGCTGCTCGACGCCGAGGGGGTCAAGAGCGCCGTGATCGAGGTGCAAGGCGCGCTCTACTTCGGCACGACCGAGCAACTGTTGCGGCGCATTGCCGAGCTCAGCGAGACCGCGCGCTATATCATCGTCGACTTCAAGCGCGTGCACCTTGCCGATAGCTCTGCCTGCAAGTTGATCCTGCGGCTTGCCCATTCCATGCGCGCTGGCCAAACCGAGCTCCTCTTCGCCGAAATCGCCAATGACGGGCCGCTTGCCGGCATCTCGCGCGAGCTCGCCAAGCATGAGACTGAGAGGCTGTTGCGCGTGTTCCGCGATGTCGATGCGGGGCTCGAATGGTGCGAGGATCAGCTTTTATCGAACATGCTGCACCAGAACGCAGAGCCGAAATTTGCACTCTCCGAGCTCGATGTGTTCAAGGGCCTCAATGCCGAGGAATACCGGCTGGTGGAGACCATCGTGAACCCGCTGATTTTCGAGAAGGGAGAGGTCATCATCCGCGAGGGCGACCAGGCGAAGCTGTTCTTCGTCTTGGCGCGGGGCAGCGTGAGCGTGCAGATCAAGATTCCCACCCAGACCGGCGAGAAGCGGCGGCGCGTGGCCTCCATCGGCCCAGGGCTTACTTTCGGCGAGATGGCGCTGTTCGGCGGCGGCGCCCGCTCGGCCGACGTCATCGCCGACGAGAAGGTCATCTGCTATGGGTTCGCGGTTCAGCAGCTCAAGGAGCTTGCCGGCGCGCACCCCAACATCATGATGACGATCCTCTCCAATCTGACCCGCGATTTTTCCGAACGCTTACGCCACGCCAACGAGGCGATCCGCTCGCTCGAGTGAGAGCGATCCTAGGCCTCGAGGCGGGTCCGCAGCAGGAGATGCGCCGCTGCTTGTAGTTCATGCCGTCTCCAGGCCTGAGCGCGGTGGAGAGCTGGAAGAAGTTTATGATCATCTCGGCGAGATGGTCTGCCGCGAGCGAGCTGTTGCGGCTCCGGCGCGGCACAAATTCAAAATCGGGCAGCGCCGGCAGGGCCTCGGCGGCCCCTCGCCCTCTCTGATTTCGTTGCTGACGATCACGAGATCCAGCTCGCCCTCGTCGAGAAGGGCCGAGATATCGGGACCGATACCGAGCTCGATTTGCAGCTTGACCGCGGGATAGCGGGCGGAGAATTGCCCAAGCAGGCGGAGAGCGTGTGCAGGTCGAAATATTCTGCCGCGCCGATGCGGACGAGACCGCCGCTGTCACGGCTGAAGCGATGCTCGGCTTCCTTATACAAAGCAAGGATGCGCCGCGCGTAGGACAAGAGGATTTCGCCATGCTCGGTCAGCCTGACGCCGCGCGTATTGCGCATGATCAGGCGCGAGCCGACCTGATCTTCAAGACGTTTGACGTGAAGACTCACCGCCGATTGGGTGAGATTCACCTCGCGCGCAGCCTTGGTAAAGCTGCCGGCGTCGCAGATCGCCGCGAAGGTTCGTAGCAGCACCGTGTCGTAGAGCATCAGAGTTCGTCGCGTTCACTACTCAACTCGCGCAGATGGATTTGCGCCGATCACGAGCAATAGACCCCGGTTCGGGCTTCGGCAAGACGCCGATCGGTAGGTGTTTCCATGAGCGGCGCTCATCATGAGGATTAGACATCTTTAATGTCGTTCTTTGCGGACGGCTGATAACCTTGGGCGAACACAGAGACTTCGAACGCATATGGAGGAAGAAATCGTGAAACATCTCAGGACGCTCATCGTCGCGTTGGGCGTCGCAATGTTGCTGCCAGCGGTGGCCCAGTCCGCGGACACAGCGACCCAGCCTGCAGACACAACAGCGACCCAGTCCGCAGAGACACCGGCCGCGCCGGCAAAGTGCCTGGAAGCCGCGGTGAACCCTGTCACCGGCTCCGCATACTGCATCAATCCGCGCGGGGTTCCGGTCGAGCCACCGCCACGCGAGTCGCTCAATCGTCCCTGCAAGCCGCGCGCGCACGATAACGACGCCTTCACCGTGTATGAGCACTGGTCCGGCTGCTAGATGGACTCGGCTGGTGCCGGCAGAGATTTCGGCCCGGTATCCCGCGCAGGCTCGAGCGGCACGTTGAGCTCGACGTAAAGCCCAGTCGCCCTGAAATCGACCTTGGTGTCGCCGCCGAGATTGTGGCGGATGCCTTTGTCGATGAGCTGCATGCCGAAGCCGTTGCTGCGCTTGAGCACGACACCGGCGCCGCGCTCCTCCCAGGTGAGCAGCAGGCGGTTGCCGCGCGCCGTCCGCCAGGCGACGCTGAGCTGACCGGCGGGCGCCGACAGCGCGCCGTACTTCACGGCGTTGGTGGCGAGCTCGTGCAGGGTCATGGCGAGGATCGAGGTGCATTGCGGAGGCAGGAGAACATCCGGCCCCTTGATCAAGATCCTTGGCCCACCCTCGCGCTGATAGGGTTCAAGCTCGCGTTCGACCATGGCCTTGAGGCTCGCGCCGGACCATTGCGCTTCGAGCAGAAGATCATGAGCGCGATGCAGCGCTCGCAGTCTCTCCGACAAGGTCTGGGCCATGGCCTGTGCCGGCCGGTTGGTGGCTTGGCGCAGGCTCGCCTGCACCAGCGACTGCACGATGGCGAGCACGTTCTTGACCCGGTGATTGAGCTCGCCGACCAGCATGGTCTGGCGCTGCGCTGCGCGTCTCCGCTCGGTCACGTCACGGAAGATCAGCACGGCGCCGGCGATCGAACCGTCAAAGCCGAGAATAGGTGCGCCTGAATCCTCTATGGGCAGCTCCTTGCCGTCGCGGGTCAAAAGCAGCGCACCTGATTCGAGGCGCGTCGTGGCCCGCTCGCGCAAGGCACGAAGTGCCGGATCGTCGAGCGGCTTGCGCGTCGCTTCGTCGATCACCCGGAACACCTCCCAGATCGGCTTGCCGCGGGCGTCGCCGAGCGGCCATCCGGTCAACCGTTCGGCGACCTTGTTCAAGAGGAGCACGCTGCCGGAGGGGTCGGTGGCGATCACCCCCTCGCCGATGCTGCCGACGGTCGTGCTCAGCCATTCGCGCTGTCCTCTGAGCTCGATCAGCGCCTCGTTGCGGGCGCGGTCGGAGCGGCGCACGGCGTCGATGGTGGTCCAGCTGAAGGCCGCGAGCACGACGATGCTCGACACGGCGAAGATGGCGAGCGTCGCGGCGCTGTCGAAGTAGTCAGCGTTCTCAGCCTGATGGGCGAACCAGCCGATGACGAGGGGCAGCACGAGGATGCCCGGCAGCAGCCGCCGCAGCATCTCGCCGGCCGGCGATTTCTCGACGATGGCGGCGGCGATGCCCTCTTCTGGAGACGCGGCAAGCAGCCCTATGGCGAGCAGAAGCGTGCTCAGCAAGCCGTAGGGCGACATCGAGGTGAACGGGAACTGGTGGTAATGGGTGGCGACGCCATAGGCGTAGCCGGTGAGCACGATCAGCACCTGGGCCAGCATGGCGATGGCCAGGACCTGGCTGATGGCGGAGCCGAGCCTGTCCCCCTTGGCGCACAGCAAAGCGAGCCCAAACAGGATCAGCGCGCCGGCGTTCCCGGGAGGCATGCGCGTGCCGGAGACGTCGGTGGCCGGCGTCGTATTGCCAAGCACCATCCGGTCGATGCCGAGGTCAAATCCGTACAAGTCCTGGAAGATGGTTGCGCCGCCGAGCAGGACGAGCGCGAAACCGATGAGCCAGGCGAAGGGCCTCAAGCCGCGGAATGTAAGGCAGAACAGCCCGATGCCTGCGGCGATGGCAGCTGCGGCGGCATTCGGCGCCATGCTGTGAAGATGGGGGAAGAGCGGCTCGAGCGCGGAGAAATCGAAATGCCAGCTCGCGAGCACGAGCGCCCCGGCGGCGCAAACCACCAGGGCGCACAGGCGCGCCAAACCGAGCGCCACCCTCACGGCGCGCGGCACCGGCAATGCCATTCTCACTGGGACCTCAATCACTCGCCTTCCTCACCCCCAATATCGCGGGGTCGAAGCCCGGGCGAAGTTGGGCGCTCCTCGGCAGAAGGCCCCTAAAAATCAGCAGCAATGAACACGTTCTCCCACCCTTTTTGCGATGTTATAGCCTAGCCAAGGCCAAGCCGATAGGTCATGCAGACGGCCTGACCCCCGACTGTTGCGAAATGTCGCCGAAACGGAGACGTAAGTATGGCCGTGAGCAAGAACTCTCCTCGCAGTCCACAAGCTGCAACCCCGACGCGCATGGAATCCAATTCCTTCGGTCCAATCGAGGTCGCCGCAGACCGGTATTGGGGCGCGCAGACCGAGCGCTCGCGCCGGAATTTCAGGATCGGCGAGGAACGCATGCCTCTGCCCCTGGTCAAGGCGCTCGCCATGGTCAAGAAGGCCGCGGCGCTTGCCAATCTCGAGCTTGGCCTGATCGACGAGCGCCGGGCACGGGCCATCGTGGCGGCTGCCGACGAGGTGATCGAAGGCAGGCACGACGCTCATTTTCCGCTGCTCGTTTGGCAGACAGGGTCCGGCACGCAGTCGAACATGAATCTAAACGAGGTGATCGCCAACCGGGCGAGCGAGCTCCTTGGCGGCACCTTGGGGGCGAAACAGCCGATCCATCCCAACGATCATGTCAATCTCGGCCAGTCGTCCAACGACACCTTTCCCACCGCCATGCATATCGCCGCGGCGGTCGAGCTCGCCTATCGACTGAACCCGGCGCTCGCCCGCCTCGATCAGGCGCTCAAGAACAAGGCGGCGGCGTTCCAGGACATCCTCAAGATCGGCCGGACCCATCTGCAGGACGCGACACCGCTGACCCTTGGTCAGGAGTTTGGCGGATATTCGACGCAAGTGTCGCACGGCATGGAGCGGATCAAGCAGGCCCTTTACGGGCTCTACCAGCTCGCCCAAGGAGGCACTGCCGTCGGCACCGGGCTGAACGCCCATGCGGAATTTCCCGAGCTGTTCGCCGCCAAGATCGCCGAGATGACCAAGCTGCCCTTCGTCACCGCGCCAAACAAATTCGAGGCGCTCGCGGGCAACGACGCCTATGTGTTCGCGCACGGGGCGCTCAACACGGTTGCCGTGTCGCTGTTCAAGATCGCCAACGACATTCGCTTGCTTGGCTCAGGCCCACGCTCGGGCTTCGGCGAGCTTCTCCTGCCGGAAAACGAGCCTGGCTCCTCGATCATGCCCGGCAAGGTAAACCCGACGCAGTGCGAGGCGGTGACCATGGTCGCAGCCCAAGTCATCGGCAACAACGCCACCATGTCCTTCGCCGGAAGCCAAGGACATCTCGAGCTCAACGTGTTCAAGCCGCTGATGGCCTACGCCATGCTTCAGTCGATCAGGTTGCTCAGCGACGTGGCGGAGAGCTTCACCGACAATTGCATCGTCGGCATCGAGGCCAACCGGGCGCGCATCAAGGAGCATCTCGACCGCTCGCTGATGTTGATCACGGCGCTCGCCCCCCATATCGGCTACGACAAGGCGGCCGAGATCGCCAAGGCGGCCCATAAGCGTGGAACCACCTTGCGGGAGGAAGCGGTGCGGCTCGGCGCCGTCAGCGAAGCCGAGTTCGACCGAATGGTGCGCCCCGAGAACATGGTCGGTCCGAAACGGTGACGCTCGCGGCGATGACCAAACCGCGCCACAAGCGCTCGATCACCATTGCCCGTCACCGCACCAGCATCTCGCTGGAGGATGGGTTTTGGCAGGCTCTCAGCCGGCTGGCCAAGGCCGACGGCAGATCGGTGGCGGATCTCGTGAGCGAGATCGATCGGCGGCGAGAGACGAGCCGATCGAACACCAGCCTCTCGGCGGCAATCAGGCTTTACGTGCTGGAGCGACTGGAAGCCCGCGAGGCCTAGCCGCCTCCGAAGACGCTGATGCCCTTCTTCCAGTCGTCGGGCGCGGGCTTCGGCCTAGGTCGCTTGCGCGGCGGGGGTGACACGGGAGCGACTGGAGCTGCGACTTCCTCCTGAGCGGCGGCGGCCGGCTCGGCAGTTGGTGCATTGGCCGGCGAGCCTTGCCCAGGGGCTGCCTGATCCCTGTTCCAGGGCAGAACTTCGCCCTGTCCCGACGGCACGGTACCGGGCGTGACCGTGTTTGTTTCGAGATCGGCGGCGCGAGGAGCCTCCGGAGCAGCCGCTTTCTCAGCAGCAGCCTTTTCGGTGGCGGCCTTCTCCGCAGCGGCCTTCTCAGCAGCAAGCTTCTCCGCCGCCGCATTCTCCGCAGCAAGCTTCTCGGCTGCTGCCGCGCCTTCTCGGCTGCCGCCTTTTCGGCAGCGGCCTTTTCCGCCGCGCGCTTCTCAACTGCGGCCTGTTCTGCGGCCGCCTTCTCGGCAGCACGCTTCTCAGCGGCTTCTCTTTCGGCCTGCGCCTTCTCAGCCACCCGTTGCTCAGCTTCGGCCTTTTCGGCGGCACGCTTCTCGGCCTGCGCCTTCTCAGCAGCAGCCTTCTCGACAGCGCGCTTCTCAGCCTGCGCCTTCTCAGCGGCAGCCTTCTCGGCAGCTGCGCTTCTCAGCTTCGGCTTTTTCGGCGGCACGCTTCTCAGCCTCGGCTTTTTCGGCTGCGGCTTTCTCAGCCGCGCGCTTCTCCGCATCGGCCTTTTCGGCGGCACGCTTCTCGGCCAACGCCTTCTCCGCAGCAGCCTTCTCGGCAGCGCGCTTCTCCGCGGCGGCCTTTTCAGCCGCGCGCTTCTCGACCAGCGCTTTTTCGGCGGCAGCCTTTTCCGCTGCACGCTTCTCGGCAGCAGCCTTCTCAGCGGCAAGTTTCTCGGCCGCCGCCTCTTCCGCCGCACGCTTCTCGGCGGCGGCCTTCTCGGCGGCTGCCTTGTCGGCCGCAGCCTTTTCCGCTACGCGCTTTTCTTCCGCCGCCTGCTCCGCCGCGCGCTTCACTTCGGCGGCTTTCTCTGCGGCTATACGCTTCGCCTGAGCAGCCCTGTCGGCGGCGCGCTGTTCCACGGCAGCCTTCTTGGCGGCAAGCTCCTTCGTCGTCGCCTGGGCGGCGGGCTTGCCCGCGTCATCGGAGGCGTCAGCCTCGGCCGCATCAGGTGCGGCATCGGCTTCAGGCTGATTTCGCCCACTTACATCGAGTGTCTCCAGGCGCTCGACATCGGCCTGCATGCGGCTGACGGTGAGGAAGGTCTCCATCGGCTCGGTGTCGACCACCGAGGTGATGGCGGCGGGGTCCTGGAGAGACCCTGCTAGGACGAGATTCACCGGAGGCACGTCTGCGTCCTTGCTGCCGTTGAGGCGCATCGCCCACTCGCTGTCGAGCCGCAGACTAGCCAATTCCACATAGCCGTTGATGGTGGTCTCCGCGCCTTTGCCGGCAAGCACCGCAGGGTCAAGCTTGAGCGTGCCGTTCTTGATGCCGAAGGGGAGCGCGGTGCCCGCATAGGCGTAAGTTCCCCGCGTGAGCGTGTCCTGCAACGTGCTCATCCGCGCGGCGATCTGGTCTTTGTCCAGCTTGATTTTCTTCGACCGATTGGCATCGAGCGCTACGCGCTTCAGCGGCTCGGGCGACAGGGCTTGCAGCGTGCCGGGATCGAGAAACAGAGCGCCCTCGCCGGTCAGCCCGGCAACGAGGCCAGGGGGACTGAGCCCCTCGCCTGAGACGTCGACAACGAACGTGAACGGACCTTTGGCGAGCACGCGTTCGGCGAGGGATTGCGAGAGCTGGTCCATCCTGCCGCTGGCAAGCTCGGCGTGGAGCTTGAGCTCGGCGCCGGTGCCTTTTGGCGTGAGTGTGCCAGAGGCCGCAAACGAGCCGCCGAACAGGCGTCCCTGCAATTCAGTAACAGAAAGCCCCTTCTGATCGACGTGGGCGGTTAGCGTCGCATCTTCGACCTGGAAGGGCGCGCCGAGCGCAAGCTCCTTCGCGTTCAGCGCGATCTCGCCTTCAGCGTTCACGAGCGGCTCGAGCGCAAAGCCGCGCGCCGGCCAAACTTGCGAGGCGTTTTGGGCGAGCGAGCCGAGCATCTCTTCGGTTGACGGCGTGCGCTGCCAGGCGATGAGCGATCCGAGCAGAGAGGGCAGCGAAACCGAACCGGTGTCGGCCGCGACCGTGAAACGTGTCTTGTTCCCGCTCGTGTCGAAGGATGCGCTTCCTCCCACGGGCTCGCCCGCAATCTCGCCTGAGATCGATTTGAACTCGATGCTGCCGGCGGTCTTGACCACATCGGCGCGAAGGTCGAGCGGCACGGCGGCGCTTGGCGAGGCGTCAAGGCCGAGAAGCGCAAGGGCTACACCGGCGTTACTGCTTTTCGCCGAAGCTTGGCCGGACAATGCCACCCCCTCGGGCTGCAACGAACCCTCGCCGTCAAAGGCGAGCTGCAAGTCGGAGGTCGCGAGCTCTCCATGTCCGGTGACGCTTTTGCTCGGCACGCCTTGCGCCTTCAACGTGAACGTACCGCGGTCGGCGCCGGCAACGGCGAGCCGCTCAGGCGCGAGGCCCGGCACGAGGAAGCCGAGAAGGATCTGCGGCTCGTTGCCTTCGACGCTGCCATCGATATCGATTGCCGCGTCGGCAAGCTTGCCCGGGTCGCCGGTGGCCTTGGCGAGGACGGAGACATCCGTGCCGCCGGCCTTGCCCTTCACCTCGATCGAAGCGCTGGTGGCATTGCCCTCGCGCACCGAGGTGAGCCCCATATGCAAATCGAGAGGGGCGAGGCTTGCGAGCTGCTTCGACTTGGTCACGCCGTCACCAAGCCCAAGGAGCTCGCTCGTCACTTTCAGCCCGTCGGCGGTCATGGCTTGCAGAGAGAGATCGACCTTGCCTGCCGGCGCATCGCTCAGGCGCTCGATGCGGCCGTTGCCGTTGAGCGCGATGGCGCCCGGCGCGGCAAAGTCGAGGCGCTCGACGTCGAGGGTGTCCTTGGCAAGGCTGAATTTCGCGTCGAGCCGCCCGGCGGGAATGTTGGGAAGCAGAAGCTCGCCGACGCGCAAAGTGGCATGAACCTCATCGTCGCGGAGCGCTGCAAGCAGGCTTTGCTCGGACACCGGCGAAAAGTCCGGTTGCTTCGCATCGGAATCAGGCAACCAGTTGCGCCAGGCCGCGCTCTCGCCCATCACCTCGCGCAGATCGAGGCGGTCGCTGTCGAGTGTCAGATCGACGATGCGCCGCTCGCCGCCGCGATAATGCAAGGCGCCGCTGAACTTCGTGCCGCTCAGCTCGCCGGTTGCGTCGTCAAGCATGAGGTTGCCGGCGCCGAGGGTGGTCTTGGCGGAAAGCGTGAAGGCGCCGACCGTCGCCTGGCCCGACATCTCGCGGTCGCCAGCGGCCCAGCGGGCGAGGGTTTTGAGCTTTGAGCCCTCGAGCTTGATCGGGCCCTCGAATACCGGCCCCCCCTCGCCTCGCGTGAGACGCCCGGAGGCCTCGATGCGGTTCTCGCCGGGAAGCTCGGCGTTGAGACGCTCGACCGTCACCACGCCATCCTTGGCCGCCATGGCGAGGTCGAGGGCACCGACAAGATCCCCGCCAATGCTTGCCTGGTCGAGCTTGACCGTCAGCGCGCCGTCTCCCACCGAGGCGGCTTCGTCAAGAGCCCGTTCGGCGGCGGCGTTCAACACGTCAGCGGTCGAAGGCTCGCTTTGCGCATTCGCGGGTGCCGCGGCGGCAAGCAGCGTATCGACATCGATCCAGCTCGCGGCGAGCTCGCCTACAGCCTTGGCTTGGGCGCCGAAATCGAGCGCGAGCTTGCCCTTCATCATCTGCGAGCGGCCCTTGGAGTGGATGGCAATTTCGAAGGCCGGAAGCTCGGCATGGTCAGGCGTCGCCTTGAGCTCGCCCTTGAGCTCGAAGGCTGAGAGATTGGCCTCGGCGCCGGGGACCTGCTCGGTGGACTGCCCGCCATCGGCCGGCGCCTCCGCGGGCTTCTGTGCTTGGCCCTGTTGGGGAGCCGCAGCTTCGGCCGGAAGGGTCGAGGCGATGCGCATGATGATGGCACCGTCGTAGCTCGGCTTGTCGCGAAGACCGGCCACGTCGCCTTCAAGCAAATAAATGGTGTTGCGATCGGGATCGCGCAGCGCCGACTTGAGCCTGAACACGCCCTCGGCATCGCTCGCGCCGGTCGAGAAACGAAGCTCCTGGGGGCGCCCCGCAAAGTCGTAGGTCGCCGTCACCTTGTACGGCCCTGCCAGTGACGCAGCGCTCGCTTCGCCGGAGACGTTATCGACGACGAGCGGCTTCATGCCCAGCCGGCTCACCTCAACGCGTCCAAAGCTGACGCTCACCTGATCGAGCAGCACCTCCTTGGGCACGAAGGGAAGCGCCTGGCCTGCCCTGCCGACATCGCTCCAATTGCCGGTGCCATCCTCGCGCAGTGCGAGCCGCAGCACCGGCTCGGTGATCGCGATCTTGCGCGCCTCGACGGCGCCGCGCAGCAGAGCCCCGATATTGAGCCAGGCCTCGATCGATTTTGCCTCGAGCAAGGGCTGGCCGAAGCTCCCTTTCTCGTCAGCAACCTTGACCTGGTCGAAGCGAAGCTCAGGCGCCGGAAGCAGCACCATATGCACCTTGCCGCTGACCTTTACGTCGCGTCCAAGCAGCTTGCTCGCCTGAGTTTCGAAGACCGGACGATAATCGTTCCAGTCAATGAAGAGCGGCGCCGCGAAGAGCGCGCTCAGCACCAAAATCAGCACTGCCGTAAAGGCGAGCAGAAATGAGTTCACGGAAATCTATGCCTTAGGCTCGATCGCGAGCATCCGCGAGGGCATTGGGTAAAGCCGGGGGACACTTTGGTCCTCTCCGCCCACAACTTGGGTCATGGTAATGCAAAGATCTTACCAGGATTAAGGATATTCAACGGATCTAGCGCCTTTTTTATGGCAATCATCACATCGACGCCGGCGCCGTGCTCTTGCGCGAGATAGCGGATCTTGCCCTGGCCCACGCCGTGCTCGCCGCTGCAGGTGCCTTGCATGAGCAAGGCGCGCTCGGTGAGCCGGTCGAGAAAGCCCTGCACCGCGCGCCTCTCCTCGGCACTGCCGGCATCGAACAGCGGCATGACATGGAAATTGCCGTCGCCGACATGGCCGACGATCGGGGCGAGCAGGCCGGTCCGGTCGATGTCGGCGCGCGTCTCGCCGACGCAAGCGGCAAGGGCCGAGATCGGCACGCAGACATCGGTGGTCACCACCTCGGCGCCTGGACGCAAGCCTCGCGCCGCCCAATAGGCGTCGTGGCGGGCCTGCCAGAGCTTGCTGCGGTCCTCCTGGCGCTCGGCCCAGGCGAACTGCCCTCCCCCCTGCTCACGCGCGATCTCGGCGAAGGTTTCGACCTGCTCGCGCGTGGCGGCGGCGCTGCCGTGAAACTCGAGAAACAGCGTTGGCTGCTCGGCAAACGTGAGATGCGAATAGGCGTTGCAGGCCCTGATCTGCACCTCGTCGGCGAGCTCGATGCGGGCGAGCGGAAGCCCCATCTGCATGGCGATGATGGTGGCGTTGCAGGCGCCTTCGAGGGTGGCGAAAGGGCAGACCGCGGAGAGGATGGTCTCGGGGATACCGTGCAGCTTCAGCGTGAGCTCGGTGATGATGCCGAGCGTGCCCTCGGAGCCGATCAGGAGATGGGTGAGGTCGTAGCCGCTTGCCGATTTCCGTGCGCGCTGCCCGGTGTTGAGCAGCGTGCCGTTGGCCAACACCGCGTTAAGGCTCAAGACGTTGTCGCGCATGGTGCCGTAGCGCACGGCGTTGGTGCCTGAGGCGCGGGTCGCCGCCATGCCGCCGAGGCTCGCATCGGCGCCTGGGTCGATGGCGAAGAAAAGGCCTTGGTCACGTAAGTGATCGTTCAGGGCTTTGCGTGTCACGCCGGGCTCGACCACGCAGTCGAGGTCCTCTTCGTGAACGGCGAGGATACGGTTCATGCGCGAAAGGTCGAGCGACACGCCGCCGAACGGCGCATTGACGTGGCCTTCGAGAGAGGTGCCGGTGCCGAACGGGATGACCGGCACGCGGGCCGCGGCGCAAAGCTTCACCGCCTCGACCACCTCCGCGGTGGTCTCGGCGAACAGCACCGCGTCGGGCGGCTGCGTCGCGATCCAGGTCAGCGTGTTGGCGTGCTGTTCGCGGAGCGCCGTGCCGGTCGAGAAGCGCTTGCCGAACCGTGCCGCGAGGCGCGCGAACAGAGCGCATTTGGCCTCAGATGAAGGCCGCCCGACAGCGTCTGCCATGAATGCGCTCATGGCGGCACTCTACCACCATCGCGATTCACGAAAAGCTAAGGCTTTGGAATAGGGGCGCCGCCGCTCAGGAGCCGACGATGTCGATCACCGCGGCGTAATGAACGCTGGCGGCGGCCAGCACGAAACCGTGCCAGATGGCATTCTGGAAGGGAAGCCGCTCCCAGAGATGGAACACCACGCCGACGGTGTAGAGCACGCCACCGAGCATGAGCAGGAACGCAACCCTCTCCGGCACGGCCGACACCAAAGGATGCCAGGCGACGATCACCGCCCAGCCCTGCACCAGATAGAGCGCGGTGGTGACGCCTTCGAGATAGCGCGGGGCGAACAGCTTGATGGCGATGCCTATGGCGGCCATGGTCCACACCACGGCGAGCAAGGTGTAGCCCCACTCAGCGTCCATCTTCATCAGCGCAAACGGCGTGTAGGTGCCGGCGATCATGAGGAAGATGGCGGCGTGGTCGAGGCGGCGAAATACCGCCTTCACCTTGGGCCTGACGATGAGGTTATAGCCGGCCGAGCAGGTGAACATGGTGACGAGAGCCAAGCCATAGATCGAGAGGCTCACGATCCACAGCGTAGCCTGCGCCTGCACGCCGACGATCAGAAGCGCGGTGAGCGCCACCACACTCGCGGCAACGCCGATCACGTGAATGCAGCCGTCGGCAACACGCTCGCGCAATGTGTATTGCGGAAACTTCATGCCAGTCATGACCAATCCCGGACCGCCTATCAGAACAGAGGAACGTGTAAAGCACCTTACCATTTGTTATGGCAAGGATGAGGCGGGTGAACGCCGTTCGCGGCGCGGAGAAGCTCCGCGCCGCTGTTCACAACGGAAATGGTCTGATCGCAGTTCCGGAGGTGAAAGAGCCTAGTTGCCGCAGACCTTGGAACCTGAGGTGCAGACGTAAGGCACCACGACTCCGGTGAAGCAGGTCGTGTAGGTCTTCGCCGTGACGAAAGACCCGTAGATCACGTCCTTGGGCACCACCGGCCGCACCGACTTCCAGAACGGATCGGGCTTCACTCTGTAAGCGCTCATGCTGACATAGCTCCAGCCCTTCGAACGTCTCAGCTCAGCGGCGCTCTGGGCCGCGAGTTGTCGCGACATGGTCAAGGCCTCGGCTTTCGTGTCGGCGCTATGGGTCGCCGAGATAACCTGACAGCCAGCCGCCGCGGGATGCTGCCCCCATACCGCTAATGCAAGGATGGCAAGCACAATAATCTTCGCAGATCGAAGCATACTTTTCCCCCAGTCCCAGTGAAGAATCAGGCCCCGCAATAGCGCCTTTTTTGCCAGTCCGGCGGCGCCCTGGCAACCAAACTTGTCGTGCTCAGCGTGTGGCGAATCGCCCGCGATGCAACGAAGTCACACCTCCGCTCGTCAGGGCAAGGTCTTGCCCTTTTTCCCGCAAGCCCGATGTATAGTTTGAAAGCAATGTCAAAGATTCGCGTGAACGCAGCCGCGGCCGAAGACCCCACGCCCGAGCCCGAGCAACTCCCCATCTCAATGCGCGCTATGGGTCTGAAACCCATGCGCTATCTCGATGCTCTCAACCCCGAGCAGCGAGAGGCGGTGGAGACGCTTGACGGGCCGCTCCTGGTGCTTGCCGGCGCCGGCACCGGCAAGACGCGGGTGCTTACCACCCGCATTGCCCATATTTTGAGCTTGGGCCGGGCTCGCCCGTCACAAATCCTCGCCGTGACCTTCACCAATAAGGCGGCGCGGGAGATGAAGGGCCGCGTCGGCCAGCTAATCGGCGGGGTGGTCGAGGGCATGCCGTGGCTCGGCACCTTCCACGCCATTGGCGTCAAGATCCTGCGCCGCCATGCCGAGCTTGTGGAGCTCAAGCCGTCCTTCACGGTGCTCGACACCGACGACCAGATCAGGCTGCTGAAGCAGCTTCTAGAAGCGGAGAACGTCGACGAGAAGCGGTGGCCGGCGCGGCTGCTCGCCGCCATGATCGACGGCTGGAAGAACCGCGGGCTCACGCCAAAGCGCGTACCGGAAGGCGAATCTTTTGCCTATGCCAACGGCAAGGGCCGCGAGCTTTATGCCGCCTATCAGCACCGACTGAAGGAGCTGAACGCCGCGGATTTCGGCGATCTCCTGCTTGAAAATCTGAGGCTGTTCCAGGACCACCCTGACGTGCTTGTGCAATATCAAACGCGCTTTCACTTCATGCTGGTCGACGAATATCAAGACACCAACGTCGCCCAATATTTGTGGCTCAGGCTGCTCGCTCAAGGGAGCCGCAACATCTGCTGCGTCGGCGACGACGACCAGTCCATCTACGGCTGGCGTGGGGCCGAGGTCGACAACATCCTCCGCTTCGAGACCGACTTCCCCGGCGCCAAGATCATCAGGCTCGAGCGCAACTACCGCTCCACCGCCAACATCCTCGGCGCCGCCTCGGGCCTCATCGCCCACAATCAGGGTCGTCTCGGCAAGACGCTCCGCACCGACGGCATCGCCGGCGAGAAAGTCGAGGTACAAGGCTGCTGGGACGACGAGGAGGAAGCCCGCGTCATCGGCGAGGATATCGAGCAGCTCCAGCGCCAAGGGCAGAACTTGAGCGAGATCGCCATCCTGGTGCGGGCGAGCTTCCAGATGCGCGCCTTCGAGGACCGCTTCATCACCCTCGGCCTCCCCTACCGCGTGATCGGCGGCCCGCGCTTCTATGAGCGCCAGGAGATCAGGGATGCCACCGCCTATTTCGATGTGACGCTCAACCCTGCCAACGATCTGAAATTCGAGCGCATCGTCAACACGCCGCGGCGCGGCTTGGGCGAATCGAGCATCAAATCGCTGCATCAGCTTGCCCGCGCGCATAGCGTACCGCTGATGCAGGCGGGACGGCTGATCGTCGAGACCGAGGAGCTGAAGCCGAAATCGCGCAAGGCCCTTGCCGACCTCATTGCAGCGTTCGACCGTTGGCGCTCGATGATCGACACCATGCGCCATACCGAGCTTGCCGAGCTGATCCTCGATGAGTCCGGCTACACCGCCATGTGGCAGGCTGAGAAGTCGCCGCAGGCGCAGGCGAAGCTGGAAAACCTGAAAGAGCTGATCCGCTTCATGGAGGAGTTCGACACTTTGGCCGGTTTCATGGAGCACGTGAGCCTGGTGATGGACGCGGAAAGCGAAGAGGGCACCGAGCGCGTCAATCTGATGACGCTGCACAGCGCCAAGGGGCTCGAATTCGACGTCGTGTTCCTCCCCGGCTGGGACGAGGGGTTGCTGCCGCATCAGCGAAGCCTCGATGAGTCCGGACGCTCGGGCCTCGAGGAAGAGCGCAGGCTCGCCCATGTTGGGCTGACCCGGGCAAGGCTCAAGGCCAAGATCACCTTTGCCCAGAACCGCCGCACCCACGGCATGTGGCAGCAGGCGACCCCCTCACGCTTCATCGACGAGTTGCCCATCGCCCATGTCGAGGTCGCCGAGACCCAAGGCTTCCATGGCAGCTACGGGAAGAGCCGCTTCGACACGGCGGAGAACCTCTTTGCCAGCGGATTCTACGAGACGCCCGGCTGGCAGCGCGCGCAACGGAACCGGCCGCCCGGAAGCACGCCGGCTTCACCACGCGCACGCGAGCCGATCACCATCGACGGCACGCTGGTTGCGGCGAGCACGGTGGAAGGCGCCGGGCTCTCCGTCGGCATGCGCGTGTTCCACCAGAAATTCGGCTATGGCCGCATCGCGCAAGTCGACGGCAACAAGCTCACCGTCGATTTCGACAAGGCCGGCCAGAAGAAGGTAGTGGACAGCTTCGTGGAGCGCTGCTGACCGGCTCGCGTTATGTCAGCACGCACCAAGACCGAGCCAGTCACCTATGTCGCGACCATCGAGGCGCCCTCTCCCATCGCCGAGGCCGTCGCGACCAGACTTGAAGCGGCAGAAAGTCCCTTGGCAATGGCCGTGACCCTGTTCGAGTGCGGTCCCGGCCAAATCGAAGTGTCGGCGCATTACGCCGAAAAGCCCTCCCGCGAGCGGCTGATCCAATTGATCGACGGCGTTGCCGCCGACGGGGGTGTTAGCCTGCCCAGGATCGAGCAGCTTCCCGCCAAGAATTGGGTGGCGGAGGCGGAAAGCTTGCGGGGGCCAGTGCGCGCCGGCCGCTTTCTGGCGCATGGCCGTCACGACCGGGGCAAGGTGCCCGCGGGGCGCTTCACCCTTGAGATCGACGCCGGCCTTGCCTTCGGCACCGCCCATCACGCCACTACGCGCGGCTGCCTCATCGCGCTCGATCGCCTGCTCAAGCCGGATCGCCCGGCCCGCGTGCTCGATGTCGGCACCGGGACCGGCATCCTCGCCATCGCCGCCGCCAAGGCTCTCGGCGGGCCTGTGATTGCGAGCGACATGGACCCGGTCGCCGTCGCCGTCGCTATCGAAAACGCTTCGAGGGCCGGCGTTCGATCGCGCGTCCGGGTGATGCAGGCCGTAGGTCTTGCTCACCCCGCATTGCGCAACACCAAGGCCGACCTGCTCTTCGCCAACCTGCTGCTTCGTCCTCTGCTCGAGCTTGCCCCGGCTTTCGCCCGCGTTCTTCGGCCCGGTGGCATGTGCGTTCTCTCAGGCATCCTAGATTCCCAAGCGCGGCAGGTCGAAGCCCGCTTCCGCGCCCTCGGCTTCAAGCTCGATTTACGAATCCTTCTTGATGGATGGACCACTTTGCTCCTCCGGCGTGGCAGCACGTCGAAGGTGCCTGCCGATTGATTGCGGCGCCCCAGCGCCTTACAAGGCGGGACCATGTTTCAAAGCTTCGAAGAGATCAGCTCGCCTGGCGCGGTGCCGGAACGGGTGAGAGCGCTCCGGCGCGAGCTCAAATCGCGAAAGCTCAAAGGCTTTCTCGTGCCCCACAGCGACGAGCATCAAGACGAGTTCCTGCCGCCTTGCGCCGAGCGCCTGCGTTGGCTCACCGGCTTCACCGGATCGGCCGGCGCGGCCATCGTGCTCGAGAATGCGGCGGCGCTATTCGTCGACGGCCGCTACACCTTGCAGGCGCGGGCGCAGACCGACACGTCACTGTTCGACGTGCTGCAGACGCCGGAGGCCAAGGCCTCCAAATGGCTCGCCGCAGCTCTGCCGAAGGGCGGGATCATCGGCTACGACCCGAACGTCCACACCATCAAGGAGATCGAGCGCCTGACCGAAAGCCTGGGCAAGGTCGGCATTCGCTTGCAGCCGCAGGCCGACAATCCGATCGACCTCTTATGGCACGACCGCCCTGCCCCCTCCTCCGCTCCGGTGGTCCCGCATGGGCCCGAACTCGCAGGCCGCAGTGCCTCGGAGAAGATCGCCGAGGTGCAGGAGACCTTGAAGCGCGAGAAGGCCGATGCCGTGCTGCTCACTTTGCTCGACTCAATCGCCTGGCTGTTCAATATCCGCGGCGGCGATATCACCCACTCCCCGCTCGCGCTCGCCTTCGCCTTGGTCCCGGCGCGCGGCAAGCCGGCGCTGTTCATCGACCCAGCCAAGCTCGGCGACAATGTGCGGGGCCATCTGAAAGAGACGGCGGAGCTGCTTCCGCCGGATGCGCTCGACACACGGCTGAAAGCGCTTGGAGAGAGGGGCGCCCGCGTCCGCCTCGATCCTGAGACGACGCCGGTGCGTTTCGCGCACATCCTTGAAGCCTCAAGTGCCAAGATCGCCGCCGGAGACGATCCCTGCATTCTGCCCAAGGCGATCAAGAACGCGACCGAGATCGACGGCGCCCGCGCCGCGCATCTCCGCGACGGAGCAGCGGTCGTCCGCTTCCTCGCCTGGCTCGACGAGAATTCCCCCTCGGGCCGGGTCGATGAGATCGGCGCGGCGATGAAGCTCGAAGAGTTCCGTCGCAAGACGGGAGAGCTCAAGGATCTGAGCTTTGACTCGATCTCCGCTTCAGGCCCGCATGGCGCCGTGGTGCATTATCGGCCGACGATCGCGAGCAACCTCAAGCTCAAGCCACGCTCGCTCTACCTCATCGACTCAGGCGGACAATATGCCGACGGCACCACAGATATCACCCGGACCGTCGCCATCGGCACGCCGAGCGCCGAGATGCGGCGGCACTACACGCTGGTGCTGAAGGGACATATCGCCGTCGCCACCGCGCGGTTCCCAAAGGGGACGCGCGGGCAAGATATCGACCCCTTTGCGCGCCGGCCGCTTTGGCAGGCTGGGCTCGATTTCGACCACGGAACGGGCCACGGCGTCGGCAGCTACCTGTCGGTGCATGAGCCTCCGCAGCGCATCTCGCGGACGGGCAGCGTCGAGCTCAAGCCCGGCATGATCCTGTCAAACGAGCCTGGGCTTTACCGTGAAGGCAGCTACGGCATCAGGCTCGAAAATCTCGTGCTGGTGACGCCGCCGGCACCGATCAAGGGCGGCACGCACGAGATGCTGGGCTTCGAGACCATGACGCTCGTGCCGTTCGACCGCAGGCTGATCGATCCCGAATTGCTCAATCGTGACGAGCTTGCCTGGCTGAATGCCTATCACGCGCACGTTCGGCGCAAGATCGAGACTCTGCTCAAAGGTGCGGACCGCACGTGGCTAGGCAAGGCCACGGCCCGCATCGGCTGAGCAACGGAGCGCTCATGGCAACCTGGGTGTCAGCTTTGGCCGCGATCCTGACCACGGCCGCCTTCGTGCCCCAGGCGCTGCACATCATCAGGCACCGCGAGACCAAGGCCATCTCGCTCGTGATGTACGTGGCGTTTGCCAGCGGAGTGGCTTTCTGGTTGCTGTTCGGCGTGCTCATCCACAACTGGCCGATCATCGTCTCCAACGCCATTACGTTGGTCCTGACCCTCGCCATCGTGGCGATGAAGCTCCGCTATGGGTAGGGGTTCAGCGGGGTGAGCGAATCAGTCTATTGTGACTGAATGGCAAAGACGATCGCACAGGCCCTTAACCAGGTGGCCACCAAATCGCGCTGCCCTTCTTGCGGGCACGAGGTTCACTCGACGCTCGGCGAAGTGAAGCGGAAGCCGCAATTCGCCTGCCCGTCTTGCGGCGGCGATTGCGACGTGCGCGAGGCCGCGGCCTGGGTCGAGTTGCACGCCCGACGGACTTGGCTCAAGCGCGTCGCCTAACTCACGGACCAATCAGCGCCAGCCACTCGTCCTCGCTCAGCACCTTCAGGCCTAGGCGCTCTGCATCCTTGAGCTTCGAGCCAGCGCCTGGGCCTGCCACCACGTAATCCGTCTTCTTGGACACCGAGCCCGCCACCTTGGCGCCGAGGCGCTCGGCCCGTGCCTTGGCCTCGGGGCGGGTCATCTTCTCCAGCGTCCCGGTGAACACCACGGTCTTGCCTGAGATCGGCGAGGTATGGTCGATGGCTTCGAGCGGCTCAGGCCTCACCTCGCGCAACAGCTCGTCGACCACTTCCACATTGTGCGGCTCGGCGAAGAAATCGGCGATGGCTTCGGCCACCGTGGGTCCGATGCCTTCGATATTGTCGAGCTCGGCGTAAGCCTCGCCCGCGCGGTCGCCCGCAGCAGCAAGCATGGCGTCGCGGAAGGCCTCGATGCTGCCATAGGCGCGCGCGAGCAGCCGCCCAGTGATCTCGCCGACATGCGGGATGCCGAGCGCATAGATGAAGCGGTCGAGCTTCACCCTCCGGCGCGCCTCTATTGCCGCGAACAGCTTCGCTGCCGAGGTCTCGCCCCATCCCTCCCGCGCTTCGAGCCTCGTCGTGGAGCGCCGGTCGCGCCCGGCAAGGGTGAAGATGTCCTGCGGCGATTGGATCAGACCGTCGTCGTAGAAGGCCTTGATGTGCTTCTCGCCAAGTCCCTCGATGTCGAAAGCGTTGCGCGACACGAAATGCTTGAGCCGCTCCACGCGTTGGGCGGGGCAGATCAGGCCTCCGGTGCAGCGCCTGACCACATCCTCCTTGCCGGTGACGGGATTGACCTCGCGCACCGCATGGCTGCGGCAAGCCGGGCAGACGGTAGGAAAGCTGAATCGTTTCGTACCCTTAGGCCGCTTTCCTTCAACCACCCCGAGAATCTGCGGGATGACGTCGCCGGCGCGCTGGACGATCACCGTGTCGCCGATGCGCACGTCTTTTCGCGCGATCTCATCCTCATTGTGCAGCGTGGCGTTCTGCACCACGACGCCGCCCACAGTCACCGGCTCGAGCTTGGCGACCGGCGTTAGCGCTCCGGTGCGGCCGACCTGAATCTCGATATCGCGCAAGGTCGTGGTCGCCTTCTCGGCGGGAAATTTGTGGGCGACGGCGTAACGAGGCGAGCGCGAGACGAAGCCTAAGCGCTGCTGCAGGTCGAGCCGGTCGAGCTTATAGACGACGCCGTCGATGTCGTAGTCGAGGCCGGCGCGTCCGCTCTCGATGTTGCGATAGGTGTCGAGCATCTCCTCCACGCTCGCAGTGAGCTTCGCGAGCGGGTTCAGAGGAAAGCCCCAATCGGCCAGCGTGCGATAGATGCCCCATTGGGTGTCGGCGGGAAGCTCCGGCGCCTCGCCCCAGCCATAGGCGAAGAACTGCAAGGGCCGTGACGCTGTGATCGCGGGGTCGAGCTGGCGCAAGGAACCTGCGGCGGCGTTGCGCGGATTGGCGAAGGTCCGCTCGCCGCGGTCGGCTTGTCCCTCGTTGAGACGCTGGAAGGCGGCCCGGCTCATATAGATTTCGCCGCGCACCTCGAAGGGATCGGGAAAGCTCCTGGCCCTGATCGCCTTCGGGATGTCGGGAATCGTGCGGACATTGGCGGTGACGTTCTCGCCCTGATAGCCGTCACCGCGGGTGGCGCCTTGCACCAAGCGCCCCTTCTCATAGCGCAGCGTAATGGACAGGCCGTCGATCTTTGGCTCGGCGGTGAAGGCGAGGCCCTCCACCGTCTCAAGGCCGAGGAATCGGCGGATGCGCTCCAGAAAATCGCGCACGCCCTCGTCGTCGAACACATTGCCGAGCGAGAGCATGGGCACGGCGTGCATGACCTTGCCGAAGGCCTCGACCGGAGCGGCACCAACGCGGACCGTCGGGCTGTCCTCGCGGACGAGGTGCGGGAAGCGCGCCTCGATCGCTGCGTTGCGCTCCCGCAGCGCATCGTATTCGGCGTCGGAAATCTCAGGCTGATCCTGCCGGTAATAGAGCGCGTCGTGACGGGCGATCTCGCCGGCTAGACGCTCAAGCTCGGCGGCAGCTTCAGCCTCGCTCAAGCGATCGACCGGCGTCGGCGCGGGCGCCTGCGCCTTTCCCCTACCCTTCGCTTTGGCCATGTCGGTCTATGTGGCTCATGCCGATCGCGACATCAACCGCTCGGCGGCGGCGCGGGCCTCGTCGGTGATGGTCTGGCCGGCAAGCATGCGGGCAATCTCCTCGCGCCGGCGCTCGCCGTCGAGCACGAGAACGCGCGTCGTCATGGCCTCGCCTTGCGGCCCATGCACGGCCTCCTTGGCAATCAGCATATGCTCATTGGCAAGCGCAGCCACCTGCGGCGCATGGGTCACGGCCAGGACCTGTACCTCGGCGCCGAGCCGCGCCAGGCGCTCGCCGACCGCGGCGGCGGTGGCGCCGCCGACGCCGGCATCGACTTCATCGAACACCAGCGTGGGCGCGGAGCCGCGAGCCGCGAGCACCACCTTCAACGCAAGGATGATGCGGGCAAGCTCGCCGCCCGAGGCGACCTTCATCAGGGGGCCTGGCTCTGTCCCCGGATTGGTGCGCACCCAAAATGCCACCCGGTCGATCCCGTGCGGGCCGCCGTCATAGACGCCGACGGTCTCGACCCTGGTGATGAGCCGCGCCTTGTCGAGCTTGAGCGGCGCAAGCTCGGCGGCAACCTCCGCATCCAGCCGCTCGGCGGCGGCTTTACGGGACTCGCTCAGGCGCATGGCGGCGTCGGCATAGACCTCACGCGCGCCGACGGTGGCGGCGGTCAACGCCTCGAGCTTGGTCTCACCCTGATCGAGCGCCGCAAGCTCGGTCTCGAGGCGGGCGACGAAGGCCGGCAAATCGTCCACGCCGACCCTGTGCTTCCGCGCCAGAGCTCGGAGCGCAAACAGGCGCTCCTCGGAGCGCTCGAGCTCCTGCGGCTCGAAGGCGGTGGCGGCAAGGGCCTCCTCAATCTTGGCGCGGGCGGCGTTAGTCTCGCTGAGCACCCGCTCGAGCGCCTCGGCCACGGAGACGAGCAACGCGCCGCCGGCGCCGACCTGACGCTCGATGCGGCGGAGCGCAGCGGCAAGGCGCGCCCCACCCGTCCCCTCGCCTGCCAGCGCATCGAGCGCCTCGTTCAGCTCGCCGGCGATCTTCTCGGCATGCATCATCAATTGCCGGCGGGAGGCGAGAGTCTCCTCCTCGCCGGTTTGCGGATTGAGGCGCTGAAGCTCATCTAGGGCATGATTGATGTAGTCGGCATTGGCGCGGATGGCGGCGATCTCGCTTGCATGCCGCGCCCTCTCCTCCTCGGCGGACCTCCAAGCCTGCCAGGCTGACGCGACCGCACTTGCCTCGCCGGCAAGGCCGCCAAAGGCATCGACGAGATCGCGATGGCCGCTCGGATCGATGAGCGCGCGATCGTCGTGCTGGCCGTGGATCTCGACCAACGCCTGGCCCACCTCGTGCAAGAGCTGCACGCCGACGGCGACGTCGTTGATGAAGGCGCGCGTGCGGCCGTCGGCGGACTGGAGACGCCGTAGGATCAACAGCCCGTCGGCCTCCAAGCCGTTGTCGGCGAGGAGGCGCAACACGGGATGATCGGGAGCCAGCTCGAAGCTCGCGGTGACCTGACCTTGGCTCGCGCCGCGCCGCACCAGCGAGGCATCGCCGCGGCCGCCGATGGCAAGGGTGAAGGCGTCGAGCAGGATCGATTTTCCGGCGCCGGTCTCGCCGGTGAGCACGCAAAGTCCGGGACCGAATTCGAGATCGAGCTTGTCGATCAGAACGATGTCGCGGATCGACAAAGCGGATAGCATGATGCGCGTCAGGCTGGCTTGCCGTCGCCCTTCCAGGTCTTGGTGATCCACGACCCTTCGTTCATTTGCGGTCTTGAGCCGTACTTTTGCAAGAGTGCGTAGGAGCTTTTGTACCACTTGCTGTCGGGGTAGTTGTAGCCGAGCACGGCGGCGGCAGTCTGCGCCTCGGGAATGATGCCGAGCGCAGTATAGGCCTCGGTCAATCGGCCCAAGGCCTCTTCGACCTGTGCCGTGGTCTGGTAGTCGGTCACCACGACTTTGAAGCGATTGATGGCGGCAAGAAAATTGTTATGGCGCAGATAGAAGCGGCCGACCTGCATCTCGCTTGCCGCGAGAAGGTCGCGCAAGATGCGGGCGCGGTTCTGCGCTTCGGCGGCGTAGCGGGACTCAGGGTAGCGCTGCACCAATGTCTGATAGGCCTGCAAGGCCTTGCGGGCGTTGGTCTGGTCCCGCTTCGGATCGAGCACCTGAACGTAGTAGCTCATGCCGATGATGTTCTGGGCGAGATCGGATTCCGGCGTGCCCGGATGCAGGGTCAGATAGCGGTCGGCGGAAGAGACCGCATCGTCATACTTGCCGGCCTTGTAGTAGGCATAGGCCGCCATGACGATGGCCCGGCGTGCTTCTTGCGAATAGGGGTGGTTGATGTCCACCTCTTCATACTGCTTGGCGGCCAATTCGTAGCTCTGCTGGTCGAGCATGGCGTCGGCGCGACCGTAGATCACATCGGGCGCGGCGACTTCGCCGGCGTCCTGTTTCTTGCCAAACCAGGAGCCGCAGCCGGAAACGAGCGTCGCGGCCATTAGCAGTGCCGCGCATGTGAGGAGACTGCGCGACAGGCTGAAGCCTCCTCGCGTCCCACCCAAGTCTGTGCTCGTGACCCTCAAGAAACCCGCCCCCATGATGCGGCGCGTCGCTCAGGACGCTCTCAGGCGCCCTTCAAGACAAACCCCCTGTACGCGCGTATCTAGGCTAGAGCGCTTTGCGTCCCGGCGGAACCCGAAACTTGCCTCTTGCCCCTTGTTTTTGCGCAGGTTTCCAGGCGGTACAGAGGGCCGCCAGGGAATCTCCGCGCTTCGCGCGAGAAGCTAGCAGCCAACCCGCTGATTATGGTGTTTTTTTGCTCATGCGCAGGGTTTGACGGGGCCGGTGGCGCCGATAATCCTCGCGCGCATCCTCATGGGCGCAGCAACAGTCGACGTCGCGCCCAAGATACGTAGGCAGTCAGGAAGGTGGCTTGGCCCTTAGCTCCGCTCGGCGGCGAAATTCGCAGCAGCCAGGCGGTGGCTGAGCTCGGCGTGGCGAACCTCGCGGAACGGCCGCGGAGCTTCGACCAGCGTCCAGGCCTCGGCATCGGCGAACAGCGCCTTCAGCACGAGGCTGTTGAGGCGGTGGCCGCCGCGGCGGGACCGGTAGGAGCCGAGGATCGGCGCACCAGCAAGGGCCAGGTCGCCAACAGCATCGAGCGCCTTGTGGCGAACGAACTCATCCGAATAGCGAAGGCCTTCGCGGTTGATGATGCGGTCGTCGCCGATGGCGACGGTATTCTCGAGAGAGGCGCCGAGCGCAAGACCGGCAGCCCACAGGCGCTCGACGTCCTTCATGAAGCCGAAAGTGCGCGCCCGTGAGAGCTCGCGGCGGAAGGAACCTGGATTGAGATCGATCTCGATCTTCTGGCGGCCGATCATGGCGCAGTCGAACTCGATCTCGACGTCGAGATGGAAACCATTATGCGGGGTGAGCTCGCCGGAGGCGCCGCCATCCTCAACGCCGATGCTCTTCAGAACCTTCAGGTAGTGGCGGGGAGCATCGAGCTCGACCAGCCCTGCCTCGTCGATGGCTTCGACGAATTGAGCCGCGCTGCCATCCATGATCGGGACTTCTTGGCTGTCGATTTCGATCAGGGCGTTGTCGACGCCAAGGCCGCGAAGCGCGGCAAGCAGGTGCTCGACGGTCGCCACCGAGGCGCCATTGCCGTCGCCAAGCACGGTACACAACGTTACGCCGGTCACGTACCGCTGATCGGCAGTGATCTCGGTGCTCTCGGCGTCGCCGTTGGAGAGAAGGAAGCGTAGCCCAGTGTCGCCATCAGCCGGATAAAGAATGATGGAGACAGGCGCTCCGCTGTGAACCCCCGTGCCCGTAATCGAGATTTCGCTGGCAAGCGTAGTTTGCCGTGCCCCAATAAATCCCTTCATGGCCCCCAAGCCGTTCTTTGAGTTCCCTCTGGCTCGACGGCTAGTACCCCCGAGCCCCCCGCTGATCCCCTCGTCTTCGGCCTTCCCCGCCGTATTAGACAAACGGATCAGTTAATGAGGAACCTTAACCCCCGGGTATGGGTGCGACAAATCACGGTTTCTTTCAATGTGTTACCGCTTTACGCCCACACTAACCCACTGACAACTTAGCCTTTTCCGCCGTTGACGCCGCCTGCTTTTTCCACTTTTTGACTCGCCGCGCGCGCCCTTACTTCGCCCGCCGGCGCAGAAATGCTGGGATTTCGAGGTCGTCATCCACAGGTGATTCGTCGACCGGCTCCCGCGTCTCCAGCGAGACGACATTCGGCTGCGACTCGATCCGTTTCGGTGCAGCGGCAGCCATGCTTTCGGCATCGGGCCGCTCGATTTTCAGGCCTTTGGGCAGAGCCTCGACCGGCTTCGGAGCCACGGGCTTCGGCATCATGGGCACGGGCTTCGAGGCGCCGAACTCAGGCTCGCGCTTGTCCGACATGGCGGCATCTTCGTCCTTGCGATGGCGGCCAACGCCAAGCCGCTCGAGAAAGCCGACCTTCCTCTTCTGTTCGCCAAGCCCCGGCGAAGGCGCAGCACCAGAGAGCGCCCTGATCTCATTCTGCACCGGAAGCGGAAACTCTTCGACATTGGGCATGCGGCGCACGGGGCGCTGAGCCGTCGCCGGCGGCGCCGGCACGAAGCTCTGCATCGGGGGGACCGGACGCTGCGGCTGCACGCCTTGCGGCAGCGCGCTCGCCGCCAATTGCGGCGGACGGCGCTCGATCGTCACATTGCCCGCGGCGCGCCACACTTGCGCATCGCCAGGCGCTTCCGCCGTTACCCGAGCTTGAGCAGGCTTGGCCGGCTCGAACTTCACAGGCGGCGGCGCAGGTGCGAGCGCCTGCACAGGCGTCGGCATGCTGGCAAGACCGGCCAGGCGCTGGCTCAAGCTCTCCCGATCCCTAGATGCCGGTTTGAACCCCTCGCCGGAGAGATGGCCAAGCCCGGTCGCCACCACCGATACGCGGATCGAGCCGTCGAGCTCGTCGTCGAAGGTTGCGCCAACGATGATATTGGCTTCCGGATCGGCTTCCTCGCGGATGCGGCTAGCCGCCTCGTCGACCTCATACAGGGTGAGATCGTTGCCGCCGGTGATGGACACGAGCAGGCCGCTCGCTCCCTTCATCGACACGTCGTCGAGCAGCGGGTTGGAGATGGCGGCTTCAGCCGCCTCGATGGCGCGGCGGTCGCCGCTCGATTCGCCGGTGCCCATCATTGCCTTGCCCATGCCGGCCATGATGGTGCGAACGTCGGCGAAGTCGAGATTGATCAGGCCTTCCTTGACCATGAGGTCGGTGATGCAAGAGACGCCCGCGCGCAGCACATCGTCGGCCATGGCAAAGGCATCGGCGAAGGTCGTCTTCTCATTGGCAACGCGGAACAGATTCTGGTTCGGAATGATGAGGAGCGTGTCGACGTATTTCTGCAGCTCCATGATGCCGCTTTCAGCGGCGCGCATGCGCCGCTGGCCTTCGAACTGGAACGGCTTGGTCACTACGCCGACCGTGAGGATGCCTTCCTCGCGCGACGCCCGGGCGATCACGGGGGCGGCGCCGGTGCCGGTGCCACCTCCCATGCCGGCGGTGATGAAGGTCATATGGACGCCGGCGAGATGCGCCTTGATGTCGGCCATTGCCTCTTCCGCCGCCGCCGCGCCGATGTCGGGCTTGGAGCCCGCGCCGAGGCCCTCGGTGACATGGTGGCCCATCTGAATGCGGCGCTCGGCGCTCGAGCTCAACAGCGCCTGGGCGTCGGTGTTGGCGACTACAAACTCGATGCCGCGTAGTCCTGAGGCGATCATGTTGTTGACGGCATTGCCGCCCGCTCCGCCCACACCGAACACGGTGATCCGCGGCTTGAGCTCGGTGAGATCTGGAACCTTGAGATTGATCGTCATAGCGGCCTTCTTTCTTGATCTTTCGTCGAGTGCTTTTCAGCCTGTTAGAAGTTGTCCCTAATCCACTCACTCACGCGTGCAAGATAGCCGGTGCCGGTGCGCAAGAAGCGCTGCTCGGCAAGGCCTGAAAGCTTGTCGTCGCCGCGCGCCCATTGCTTGAGGACGCCGACGGCGCTCGAGAAATCCGGACCGGTGCCGCCTTCAGGCAGGCCGTTCAGGGTGCGCGGTCGCCCGAGGCGCACCGGGCGGCCAAACATGTTGGAGGCGAGATCGGCAAGTCCTGTCAGTTGGCTGCCGCCACCGGTCAGCACCAAGGTCTGCGCGGCCTCCGAGGCATGGGCGCAAGAGGCGAGCCGCCGGCGCATGAGATCGAGGATCTCCTCGACGCGCGGCCGGATGAGGACGGCGAGCTGGGCCTTGCTGATCTGATTCATGACGCCGCGCTGGCTCTCGCCAACTGACGGGAAAGTGATGATCTCGCGCTCATCGGAGAGCGTGGCGAAGGCGCTGCCATGCAGCGTCTTCAGGCGCTCGGCGTGCTCAAGCGGGGCGCCGAGCGAGCGGGCGATGTCGGTGGTGATGCCGGCGCCGCCTAGCGCGATGGCATCGGTGTGGATGAAATGTCCGTCGGAGAACACCGAAAGCGTGGTGGTGCCGGCGCCGAAATCGATGCAGGCCACGCCGAGCTTCGCCTCATCCGGCGTGATCACCGCGAGAGCGCTCGCGTAAGGTGCTGCGACGAGACCGCTTACCCCTAAATGACAGCGCTCGACGCAGAGCGACAGATTGCGGATGGCAACCTCGTCGGCGGTGACGGCGTGGATGTCGATGCCGAGCCGCTCGCCGCACATGCCGAGCGGGTCGCGGATGCCGTTATGGTCGTCGAGACGGTAGCCGGTGGGGAGCGCATGCAGCACCATGCGCTTGTCGCGGGCGGCGTATTGGCGGGCGCCGGCGATGATGCGCAACGTATCGTCTTCGCGCACGGCGCCGGAGGGAAGCGCCACGCTCGCGGAGAAGCTTTCGCTCTTCAGCCTGCCGCAGGTGACGGCGACGTGAGCGTCCTCGACGATGGTCCCCGCCATGCGCTCGGCGGTGTCGACGGCAGAACGGATGCAATGCTCGGCGCGGTCGAGATGGGTCACCATGCCGCCTTTGAGGCCCTCGGCGCGATGATGACCGAAGCCCAGCACCTCGAATTGCACGCCTTCTCCGGCGACCTCGAGCCAGTCGGGAGCAGACCAGGTCTTGGCGATCAGGCAGCAGATCTTGCTCGTGCCCACGTCAAGCGCGGTGACGATGCGCTGCCGCTTGCCACGATTGAGACCAGTCTGCTTCATCCCCCCGACCCCCACTCAGGTATTTCGCTTGGTGCTTGCCGTCGGCGCGTCAGGAGCGGCGCTGCCGCTCTCCGGCATCACCGGCTCGGCCTTGTCGCGGATGCGCACGCTTACCCGGTCGGCGAGACGGAGATCGACCGCGGCGATGTTGCGGGTCAGCAGGTTGCGGCTCCGATCGAGCCCGATCAGGGTGTTGAGCGCGTCGGTGACGCCGTCGTCGGGAAGCATGATGTCGATGCCTGAGGAGAGCCTCAGCGTCCACCGTCGATCGCCCACCCTGGTTGCTGCCACCACCTGCTTGGTCAAGCTATCGAAGGGCTTGAGTGTCGCGAGCAGATCGGCGGCGTTCTTGCCGGCGCCCTCGCCCACCACGAGCGGAAGGCTGGCATAGGCTTCGCGCACGGCAGGTGCGATCACGGCACCCTCGGCATCGACCACATAGGTCTTTCCGCCAGACTGCCACACGGCAAAGGGAACGCGCTCCTCGATGACGACCTGAAGCGTCGATGGCAGAAGCCGCATGACTTGCGTATGCTTCACCCACGGCACTTTCTCCAGCCGCTCCTTGGCCGCGTCGGTGTCGAAGGAAAGCATCAGGGTGCCAGGCCCGGCACCAAGGGCCTTGGTCAGCTCGGCGTCGGTGACGTGCTGCTGGCCTTCCACGGTGATGCGCTTGACGCCGAATCCGGCAGCGATGGCGAGAGCCTCGGCGCCGCGTTGCGTCTGGCCATATAGGCCGTCCTCTCCGCTCACCCAAAATCCGTAAGCTGCAACGCCGGCGAGTAGAAGCACGGTGACGAGGCGCCAGGCGCCGCTGCCGCGGTGAAGAGCCGCCCCGCCAGGTGCACGTTTCGCCAGGCCGAATCCAGGGAGAGACAGGCCGGAGAATTTGCGTGCAGGCACGGCGATGCTGCGCGCGAGCAGCGCGTCCTGCGATCTCCGTATCTGGCGTCGCCCTCTATTGGGGCCTACCGATTGCACGACGCATCCTCCAGGATCCAGCGAACCAGCTCACCGAATGAGCGGCCGCTATGAGCCGCAAGCTCCGGCACGAGCGACGTGGACGTCATGCCTGGCTGGGTATTGACCTCAAGACAGATCATTTCCCCCTCGCCGCCGCCCCGATCGTCGAATCGAAAGTCGGAACGGCTGACCCCACGGCAACCCAGTGCCCTATGAGCCGCCAGGGACAGCTTCTGTACCAATTGGTAAACATTTGGTAAAAGCGGCGCCGGAAGCACGTGGATTGAGCCTCCCGGAGCGTATTTCGAGGTGTAGTCGTAGAAGGTGAGCCCCTCTGCCGGGCGAATCTCGATCACCCCCAAAGCCTCCTCCCCCATCACAGCGCAGGTCAGCTCCCGGCCAGGGATATAGCGCTCGACCATCAGCTCTTCGCCCAGCGTCCAGTCGGCCGCGTGAAGCTCCTGCGGGGGATGGCGCTGATCCTCGCGCACGATGAACACGCCGACGCTCGACCCTTCGGTCACCGGCTTGATCACGTAAGGCGGCTTCATAGCGTGGGCGCGCGCGGCTTCGGCGCGGCTGAGCACCAGGCTTTCCGCCACCGGCACGCCTGCCGCGCGCATCACCGCCTTGGCCCGCTCTTTGTGCATGGCGAGCGCAGACGCGAGCACGCCTGAATGGGTGTAGGGGATGCCGATCGTCTCAAGCATGCCCTGGATGCAGCCATCCTCGCCGAAGCGGCCATGCAGCGCATTGAAGCAGACGTCTGGGCGAAGCGCTGTGAGCTCGGTCGCCACGTCGCGCCCGACATCGAGGCGGGTCACGCGGTAGCCTTGCGCTTCGAGCGCCTTGGCGCAGGCCTCGCCGGAACGGAGCGAGATTTCCCGTTCCGACGACCAGCCGCCCATCAGCACCACGACGTGGGTTTGAGTGTTTGTCATGAGTCTTCCCCTGCTTGGAGGATAGTGGATTCACCCTTCGAGACGGGCCTTCGGCCCTCCTCAGGGTGAGGATTAGCTCCTCATGCTGAGGAGCGCTCGAAGAGCGCGTCTCGAAGCATGAAACCTCGAGGTCATCGTGGCACGCCGAGGCGCTTGATCTCCCATTCGAGCTCGACGCCGCTCGTCGCCTTCACCCGCGCGCGCACCGTCTCGCCGAGCTCCTCGATGTCGGCGCCGGTGGCTTCGCCCTCATTGATGAGGAAGTTGCAATGCATCTCGGAGACATGGGCGCCGCCGACGCGCAGCCCCCGGCAGCCTGCGGCATCGATGACCTGCCAGGCTTTGTTGCCGGGAGGGTTCTTGAAGGTCGAGCCGCCGGTGCGGCTCTTGATGGGCTGCGCCTGCTCTCGGTAGGCCGCGATGTCGTCCATCTCGGCAAGGATTGCTGTGGGTTCGCCGGGCTCGCCGTGGAACAGCGCCTCGGTGAAGATCAGGTCCTCGGGTGCGCCGCAATGGCGATAGGCATAGTGCAGCTCCGCCACAGGGAGCACGTGCACCTTGCCAGCGCGGTCGACGGCGCGGGCCTCGACCACAACCTCACAGGTCTCGCGTCCATGAGCGCCGCCATTCATGCGCAGAGCGCCGCCGACGCAACCGGGGATGCCGCGATAGAAGGAGAGTCCGGCGATGCCGGCATCGGCTGCCGCGCGGGCGACTTTCACGTCGGGCACCGCGGCGCCGGCGCGGAGCCGCGATCCGTCCTCTATCTTGATGTCACCGAAGCCACGGCCAAGCCGGATCACCACCCCACCAATGCCGCCGTCGCGCACGAGCAGATTTGAGCCGAGCCCGATGATGGTGACCGGGATCTCGGCCGGGGTGTTCGCCATGAAGTAGGAAAGGTCACCCTCGTCGGCGGGCGAATAGAGGATCTCGGCAGGACCGCCGACGCGGAACCAGGTGAGATCGGCAAGCACGGCGCCGGCCTTCAGCTTGCCGCGCAACTCCGGAAGCTGCGCGGTGAGCTCATCGGCGAGACCGCCCGCCCCACTCGCGTCGTTCATGCCCGGGCTCCGTGGTCGGAGAGCTTCTGCGGCAGCGCATTGATCCAGTCGGTGATGGTTCCGGCGCCAAGACCGACAACCAGGTCTCCCGGCTGAGCCAGCGCCGCCACGGTTTCGACTAGCCCCTCCTCGCCGTCGACGGTGAGCACCTTCGGATGGCCGTGGCGGCGGAGGCCTGAGGCAAGTTCGTCGCGGTCGATGCCTGGGATCGGCACCTCGCCCGCGGAATAGACCGGCGTGACGAGCGCAATGTCGGCGTCGTCGAGGCAGGCGGAGAATTCGTTGAATAGGGCTTGCAGCCGCGTGTAGCGGTGCGGCTGGATCACGGCGATGACACGGCCGTTGCCGGCGACGCGCGCCGCCCGCAGCACGGCAGCGATCTCCACGGGATGGTGCGCGTAGTCGTCATAGACCTGCACGCCCTGCCACTCGCCGACATGGGTGAAGCGCCGCTTCACCCCGGAGAAGCTTGCGAGGCTGGCGCGGATCGTCTCGTCGTCGACGCCGGCCTCAGCCGCAACGGCAAGGGCTGCGAGCGCGTTCAGTGCATTGTAGTGGCCGAGCACCGGCAGCATCAGATCCTCGATCAGGCGCGCGCCGCCTCTCACTCCCGAGCCGAGCCTGGCGTTGAACACGATCCTGTCCCGCGCCGGCCTGACATCGGCAAGCCTGATATCGGCCTCGCGCGCCACGCCATAGGTAAGCGTGCGCCGCCCATTGGCAGCGCCGCCAAGCTTGGCGAGAAGCTCGCGCACCACCGGATGATCGATGCAGGCGACGGCGAGCCCGTAATAGGGAATGGCCTCGATGAATTGCTGGAATCCGCGATGCATCGCCTCAACTGTCTCCCAATAGTCCATATGCTCTGGGTCGATATTGGTGACGACGCCTATCTGGGTGGGGAGCTTCAAGAAGGTGCCGTCAAACTCGTCGGCCTCGACCACCATCCACTCGCCCCTGCCGATACGCGCATTGGTGCCCCAGTCATTGATGATGCCGCCGGCAATCACGGTGGGGTCGAGCCCGCCGCGTTTGAGCAGGCCGGCGATCAGCGATGTGGTCGTGGTCTTGCCGTGGGTGCCGGTGATGGAGACGGTGGCGCATGGGCGCATCAGCTCGGCCAGCATCTCGGCGCGGCGGATGATGGGGATGCCGCGCTCCTTGGCGGCTTCGAATTCCGGATTGCCGGCCTTCACCGCGGTCGAGATCACGAGAGTGGACGCGCCGTCGATATTGGCCGGGTCGTGGCCAATCAGGCAGCGGATGTTGCGGGCGCGCAAGCGATCGAGATTGGCGCTGTCCTTGAGGTCGCTGCCCTGCACGGTGTAGCCGCGGGTATGCATCACCTCGGCGATGGCGCTCATGCCGATGCCGCCGATGCCGATGATATGCACGAGGCCGGTCTTTTGCGGATCGGGCATGTGCATGGCTAACGCTACTCCTTGGACTTCACGAGCTCGTCCACGAGATCGGCGAGCCGCTTCACGGCGTCGACCGTGGCCATCCCATGCGCCTTTTTCGCGGCGTCCGCCAGACGCTCCGGCGAGGATAAGAGACCCTGCAGCAGCTCGGCCAGGCGCTCGGCGGAAAGCTCAGACTGACGCACGCACCAGCCGCCGCCAACCTCTTGCAGCCGTGTTGCATTTTCAAGCTGATCGTTGTCAAGGGCGTGGGGAAGTGGCACCAGCAGGCAGGGCCGGCCGATTGCGGTCAGCTCGGCCACGGTCGAAGCGCCGGCACGGGCGATGACGAGCTGCGCGGTCGCGATCCGCTCCGGCAGATCGCGGAAGAAAGGTGCGAGATGCGCGGTGATCTTGGCGTTGGCGTAAGCCTCGCGCAAGCCGGCCAAGTCCTCCTCGCGGGCCTGCTGCACGATGGTGAGCCGCTCGCGCATCTGATCAGGCAGTCGCTCAAGCGCCGGAGGCAACGCCTCGGAGAAGAAGCGCGCGCCTTGGCTGCCGCCGAAAACGAGCAGCAATAGGCGCGATGACGCGTCCGGCGCCGTGTACGGCACGTCGCGGAATTTGAGCACGGCGTCGCGGACCGGGATGCCGGTGGGCCGCGCCTTGGCCTGCGCCTCGGGGCTAAGCAACTTGGTCGGCATGAACGACAGCGCGATCTTGTCGACGAAGCGCGACAGAAGCCGGTTGGCGCGTCCCATCACCGCGTTCTGCTCGTGGATGGCGGTCGGGATGCGGAGCGTGCTCGCGGCGATGATCGGCGGCAGCGTGGGATAGCCGCCAAAGCCGATCACCGCCCTCGGCTTCAGGCGCAACAGCATGCGCAGCGCACCGGCATAGCCGATGCCGAGCCTGGTGAAGGTGGCAGTGACGGCGATGGGAGAGCGGCTGGTCAGCGTGGCGGACGGAATGCGATGGATGGCGCGGGCGGGAAAGTCGCCGCCATATTTCTCGGCGCGCATGTCGGTGGCGAGCTCGACGGCGAACCCTCGGCGCCGAAGCTCCTGGGCGAGCGAGGCCGCGGGGAACAGATGGCCTCCCGTGCCGCCAGCGGCGAGCAAGATCGGCCGCTCGCTCAAGCCACCTGCTCCGAGGCAGCCTTGCCTGTATGGGAGCCAGATTCGCCTTCGGCTTCGCTTGGCGCGCTCCGCGGCAGGCGTCCGGCAATCGGCCTTCGCCGTGTCAGCCCGAGGACAAAGCCCATGGTCAGCGCCATGGCAAGCAGCGATGAGCCGCCATATGAGATGAAGGGCAACGTCATGCCCTTGGCAGGCAAGAGGCCGACATTCACCGCCATGTTGATCAGGGTCTGCAGGCCGAACAGCATCATCAGCCCGGCGGTCGCGTGGCGAATGAAGCCGTCAGGCTCCTGCGACGCCTTGGACAGGCCGCGCAGCACGATGAAGGCAAACACTGCGAGCAAGATGAGGCAGGCGATCAGGCCATATTCCTCGGCCGCTACGGCGAAGATGTAGTCGGTGTGCGAGTCGGGGAGCACGTCCTTGACCGTGCCTTCACCAGGGCCGCGGCCGAACCAGCCGCCATGCAGGAAGGAGTCGAGCGCCTTGTCGGCCTGGTAGGTGTCGCCCGAGGCCGGATTGAGGAAGCGATCGATGCGCGAGGCCACATGCGGCACGAGAAAATACGCTGACGCGATACCGGCAATCCCGGCGAAGCCGAGCGCACCGATCCAGAAGAGATTGATGCCGGCCATGAAGAACAACGCCATCCACACAAGGCTCACGAGCAGCGTCTGCCCGAAATCGGGCTGCAGCACGAGCAGCAGCGCAAAGATGCCGTAAAGCGCAAGCGCGAGCTCGATTCCCGGCACGTCGCTGCGCTTCTGGCTTTCGTTGAACAGCCAGGCGGTGAGCACCACGAAAGCCGGCTTGACGAATTCGGAAGGCTGGATCGAGACGAAGCCGATCTGCAGCCAGCGTCTGGCGCCCTTGATCTCGGGGCCGATGAACATGGTGGCTAGCATCAGCGCGATGCCGACGACAAAGATGATGAGGCTTGCGCGGCGGATCTGCTTGGGGGTGAGGGTCGAGGCCACGAACATGATGACCACCGCCGGCAGAAGCAGCGCTGCCTGACGGCGCACGAAGTAGAACGGCTCGAGATTGTACTTGGCGGCGATGGGCGGGCTTGCGGCGAGCGACAGAACGAGGCCGGCGCCCATCAACAGAAGCAGGCCGAAGAACATCAGGCGGTCGACGGTGAACCACCAGTCGGAGAGGACGCTCTTCTCGGCGCGGGTGATCCTCATGCCGCCCTGCCCTCCCTTGGCTGCACCGGGCTCACGCCGGGAAGGCGCATGACGAGGTCGCGGAAGCTTCGCCCTCGCGCTTCGAAATTGGCGAACTGGTCGTAGGAGGCGCAAGCCGGCGACAGCAGCACCACCGGCTCCGCCCCGCGCGAGCGCCGCGCGTCGGCGGCAGCGGCTTCGATGGCGCGGTCGAGCGTCACGCATCGCACATGATCGACTTGCGCGCCGAGTTGCGCGGCGAATTGATCGGCTGCCTCGCCGATCAGATAGGCGCGGGCGATCTTCGGGAAAAACGGCTGCAGGCCGTCAAGGCCTCCCGATTTCGGCCTGCCGCCGACAATCCAATAAATGTCGGTGAAGCTCGCCAACGCTTTGGCGGCGGCATCGGCATTGGTGGCTTTCGAGTCGTTGACGAAGAGGACTGAGCCGAGCCGCGCCACCTGTTCCATGCGGTGGGCAAGGCCGGCAAAGGTTCCAAGCCCCTTGGCGATAGTCGAGGCGTCGAGCCCTTGCGAGCGGGCAAGCGCGTAGGCCACGCCCGCGTTCTGCCAATTGTGCGCGCCGCGAAGCGGGCCGATGCCGTCAAGGCCGACGCGGCCGCGCTCGACGCCGTTCTCGACCTCGGTCAACATCCCGTCCTTCGCCCACACGCCTGTCTGGACGGGGTGGCCAACGGCGATGCGCTTCACGGCGTATGACCCGCGAAGCCCATCGGCGATGGCGCGGGAATAATCGTCGTCGACGCCGATCACGGCGGTGCCGTTAACCAGCAGGTGATCGAATACGCGCGCCTTGATGGCGGCGTAGTTCTCGATGGTGCCGTGGCGGTCGAGATGATCGGGGGTGATGTTGATGAGCGCCGCGGCGTCTGGGGCGAGCGACGGCGTCAAGTCGATCTGAAACGTCGACAGCTCGAGAACATAGGTCAGGCCCGTAGCAAAAGGCGGAAGGTCGAGGACGGCGCGGCCGATATTGCCGCCAAGCGCGACTGGCCTGCCTCCCAGCTGCAACAGATGGGCGGTGAGTGCGGTGGTGGTCGATTTGCCGTTGGTGCCGGTGATAACCACGACCTTGGCGCTCGCCCCCTGCCTCGTCCTTTCGCGGAAGAAGAACTCCGTGTCGCCGATGACTTCGACGCCCGCTTCTTGCGCCTTCCTCACGCTCCAATGGGGCTCGGGATGGGTCAGAGGAATGCCGGGAGCGAGCACGAGCGCAGCGATCCTGGTCCAATCGGCACCGGCGAGGTCGCGCAACGTCACGCCTTGGGCCGCGGCCTTGTCGCGCGCCTCTTGCGTGTCATCCCAGGCGAGCACCCGCGCGCCGCCGGCGGCAAGGGCGTGGGCAGCGGCGATGCCGCTCAAGCCCAGTCCAAACACCGCGACATCGCGGCCGGCAAAGATCGTCACGGGAATCATTCTTTAGAATCTACCGCAATTTGAGCGTGGCGAGGCCAAGGAGCGCGAGCACTACGGCGATAATCCAGAAGCGGATCACCACCGTCGATTCAGCCCATCCCTTCTGTTCGTAATGGTGATGCAGCGGGGCCATCCGGAACACGCGCTTGCCCGTGAGCCGGAAGCTCGCCACCTGCACGATGACGGAAACCGCCTCCAGCACGAACAAGCCGCCGACGATGGCGAGCACCAGCTCATGCTTGGTGGCGACGGCGATGGTGCCGAGCGCGCCGCCGAGTGCGAGCGATCCTGTATCCCCCATGAAGATCTGCGCGGGCGGCGCATTGAACCAGAGGAAGCCGAGGCCGGCGCCGACCAGCGCGCCGCAGACGACGGCAAGCTCGCCGGTCCCTTGCACGAAATGGATCTGTAGATATTCGGCGAACAGAATATTGCCGACGAAATAGGAGATGAAGCCGAAGGTGGCAGCGGCGATCATCACCGGCACGATGGCGAGGCCGTCGAGCCCATCGGTCAGATTCACGGCGTTGCCGGCGCCGACAATGATGAAGGCGCCGAAGGGCACGAACAGCCAGCCGAGGTCGATCAGCACGTTCTTGAAGAACGGAATGGCGAGCGCGGTGGACAGAGGCGCCTGACCGACCGAGGCGATGATCCAGGTAGCAATCAGTGCGACGGCACCCTCGATGAGGAGCCTCACGCGCCCGCCGGAGCCTTCCACCGACTGGCGCGTCACCTTGAGATAATCGTCGTAGAGGCCGACGGCGCCATAGACGAGGGTAACGATGAGCACCACCCAGACATAAGGGTTATGCAGATTGCCCCAGAGCAGCGTGGCGACGGTCACCCCCGACAGGATCATGAGCCCGCCCATGGTCGGCGTGCCTTGCTTCTGCAGAAGGTGACGCTCCGGCCCGTCGGCGCGGATCGGCTGGCCCTTGCCCTGGCGAATACGCAGGGACCTGATAATGGCCGGCCCGAACAGGAACACGAACAGAAGCGCCGTGATCAAGGCGCCGCCGGTGCGGAACGTGATGTAACGAAAGATATTGAAGGCGCTGAGTTCGCCCGTAAGCTCGGTCAACCAATAGAGCATGGTTTTCCCCCTAACGGCTCGTTTAGGGCGAAAGTGTCACGGAGGGAATCGGGAATTCGTGCCCGATGCCCAGTTTTGCCGCTCATTAGACGGGAAAAACCTGAGAAATCCGTAAGATCAGGCTTGAGCGGCCTTGCTCGGCGCCTGGAAATGGCGTTGCAGGGCCTCGACCAGGGGGGCCATGCGGCTGCCGAAGGAGCCTTTGATCATCACCACATCGCCGGCGCCGACCCCCTTGGTGAGGAGCGGCGCAAGCTGCTCTGAGGTCTTGGCATAGGCTCCACGGCGTTTGGCTGGCAGCGCCTCGTAAAGTCCGCGCATCATCTCACCGCAGGCATAGACGAGATCGACGTCAGCCGCGTCGATGTCTTCCACCAGCTCCTGATGCAGCTTGGGACCGAGGCCGCCAAGCTCGAGCATGTCGCCGAGCACGGCGACGCGGCGCTTGTATTCCTCCCGCGGCGTGAGCCCCAAAGTGGCAAGCGCCGCGCGCATCGAGGCGGGATTGGCATTATAGCTTTCGTCGATGATGGCGACGCGCCCGCCTTTGCCGCCGATGACGATGCGTTCGCCGCGGCCCGTTTGGGCGTGCCACCCCGCGAGCGCTTTGGCCGCCGCTTTCAGATCGGCGTCGGCGAGATTCGCCGCGGCAAGCACGGCAAGCGAATTCTGCACGAAATGAATGCCAGGCGCGCCGATACGATAGCTGACGGTCTCGCCGAGAATGTCAGCCTTCACCTCGGAGCTCTCGGGGCCGAGCTCGACGCTCAAGCTCCTCGCGTCGGCACCTTGCGTCTCGCCGAAGCTAACGACCTTCGCCTTGCGCTGCCAAGCGTGGCGCCGGAGCCGTTCGAAATAAGGATTGTCGCGGTTGAGGATGGCCGCCCCGCCCGGGACCAATCCTTCGAGAATTTCCGCCTTGGCGTCGGCGATCGCCTCGACCGAGCGGAAGAAGCCGAGATGCACCGGCGCGACCGTGGTGATGATGGCGATATGCGGCCGGATCAGCTGGGTGAGGGCTTTCAGCTCGCCGGCGTGGTTCATGCCGGCCTCGAACACGCCGAAATTCGTGTCCTGCCGCATATTAGCGAGCGACAGGGGCACGCCCCAATGATTGTTGTGAGACTTGAGCGAGACATGCACCAGGCCAGAGGGCATCAGGGCAATCTTCAGCGCCTCCTTGGTTCCGGTCTTGCCGACGCTGCCGGTGACGGCGATCACCACGGTGTCCTTGGCGCGGGCGCGCGAAGCAGTCCCGAGATCATTCAGCGCCTGAAGCGTGTCGGCGACGCGGAGCAGCCGCTTCTCGCCGCGCGGAGCCTTGAAGTCTTGCTCGACGATGGCACAAGAGGCACCTTGCGACAGCGCCGCCTCGACGAATTCATGTCCGTCGCGATTGAGCCCGCGGAGCGCGATAAAAGCCTCGTCAGGCGCAAGGCTCCGGCTGTCGATGGAGACGCCGCTCACCTTCGTGCCCGACGGCAGCGAGCACTTGCCGCGCGCGGCCTTCACCATCTCCCCCACTGTCCATAGCGACTTAGGCACGGTCTCTTTCCCCCTTCAGCGCAGCGTCGACCGCATCGTGGTCAGAATAAGGAATGACGGCGCCTTTGATAATCTGCCCCGTCTCGTGTCCCTTGCCGGCAATCAGCAAGATATCACCGCTTTTCAGGCCGGCGATGGCTTCAGCCACGGCGACCGCGCGGCCGGGGACCTCGATAGCGCCGGACGCCGCCGCCAGAATTTCACGGCGAATCTCCTCAGGTTCCTCGCTCCGCGGATTGTCGTCGGTGACGATGGCGATGTCGGCTCTCTCCACGGCAACCGCGCCCATTTGAGGGCGCTTACCCTTGTCGCGGTCGCCGCCGCAACCGAACACCACCAGCAGTCGGTTCCGCACGTAAGGCCGAAGGGCGTCGAGAGCCTTGGCGAGCGCATCGGGAGTATGGGCGTAGTCGACGAAGATGGGAGCACCGGTCTTGGTCGTGCCGACAAGATCGAGGCGTCCGCGCGCGCCGTGCAGGTTCTCGAGCAGCGGCAACGCCTTTGCGGCGCTCGCTCCGGTGGCTATGCACAGGCCGGCCGCGACGAGCGCGTTCGAGGCCTGGAAGGCGCCGACCAGCGGCAGGCGGAAGGTTTCCGTTCCGCCTTCATGCTCGACCGCGAGGCGCTGGCCGAAGCCGTCCCGCTCGGCAGAGATGAGCCTAAGAGTTTCGCCTGCGCGCCCTACCGAGATCACCGAGAGCCCACGCGACTTGGCCAACGCCGCCACCTGTTCGCCCGCGTTGCTGTCCACGTCGATCACGGCGCCGGCCCCTTGCGGCAGCAGCTCTGCGAACAGCCGGAGCTTCACGTTGAAATAGTCCTCGAAGCTCAAGTGATAGTCGAGATGGTCGCGGGAGATGTTGGTGAAGGCCCCGGCCGCAAGCCGCAAACCGTCGACGCGGCGCTGCTCGAGCCCATGGCTCGAAGCTTCAAGCGCAAGATGGGTGACGCCAGAGCTGGCGAGATTGGCAAGGATGCGATGCAGCTCAATGGGGTCCGGCGTAGTGTGGGCGAGGGTTTGCGTGCCTGACGGTCCCACCACGCCGACCGTGCCGAGGCTCGCGGCGCGGAACCCCATCTGCTCCCAGAGCTGGCGGACGAAGGAGGCGACCGAGGTCTTGCCGTTGGTGCCAGTGACGGCGACGGCGACCTCAGGTTGAGCACCGAAGAAGCGCGCGGCGATCAGCGCAAGCGTGCGACGCGGGTCGGCGTCCTCGACGACCGGCGTGCCATTGAACGCATGCGTGGCCCCTTGCGGCATCAGGATGGCGGCAGCACCGCGCGCCAACGCGTCGGCGATGTAGCGCGCCCCATCGGTGCGCGATCCGGGAAGGGCTGCGAACAAATAGCCAGGCTTGACGGCGCGGCTGTCGGCGGTCAGTCCCACGATCGGAACCTGCAGCCAGGGGGCCGGCAGCGGCGCCTCGGGCCCCATCAACTCACCAAGGGTCATCACCTGAACATCCACGCGCCCTAAGCGGGCGGCCGCGCGACAAGTGTCCCTCTAATAGGAGGCGAGGACTTTCGCGTCAAACTTGGGCTGGTCGCCGGGAAGCTTGGGCGCGACGCCGAGAATGGGCGCAATCCGCGCCACGATCTTGCCCACGGTTGGCGCCGCATTCACGCCTGCGGTCGCTTCGTTGTTGGTTTCCGGCACGCGCTTCGGCTCGTCGAGCATGACCAGCACGAGATATTCAGGGGCGTCGGTGGGAAAGACCGAAAGGAAAGAGTTGAGCAGCTTGGAGCCTTCGTAGTGGCGGCCTACCACCTTCTCGGCCGTACCGGTCTTGCCGCCGACGCGATAGCCTTCCGCCTCGGCGCGCTTGCCGGTGCCCTTCAACACGTTAAGGCGCATGAGCTGGAGCATCGCCTGGCTCGTGGCGGGCTTGACCACGCTTGGGCTTTGCCGCAAGCCGGCCAGGCGCGAGCGCGGCAGGAAGGTCGGCGACACGGCGAAGCCGCCATTGACTAGAGGCAGAGTCGCGGTGGCAAGCTGCAAGGGCGTGATCGAGAGTCCATGCCCATAAGCGATGGTGATGGTGTTGATTTGCTGCCAGTGCGAGGGAATGATGGGCGCAGCACTTTCGCCGATCTCCGTGGTGAGGCGGCTCAATAGCCCAAGCTTTTCGAGGAAGGCGCGGTGGCGGTTGACGCCGAGAGAGAGCGCCATCTTCGCCGCACCGATATTGGACGAATAGATGAAGATCTCCGGGACCGTCAGGCGGCGCTTCTTGCCGTGGAAGTCTTCGATGGTGAAGCCGCCGACGTGAATCGGGTGACTGGCGTCGTAGCTTGATCGCATCGTAGAACTGCCGGCATCGAGCGCGCCGGCCACGGTCAGCACCTTGAACACCGAGCCAAGCTCGTAGACGCCGGACGTCATGCGGTTCAGGCGATCCTTGTCGAGGGCCTCTTCGCGGTGATTCGGGTCGTAGTCGGGCAGCGAGACCATGGCGATGACCTCTCCGCTCGCAACGTCGATGACCGCGCCGGCGGCGGCCTTGGCGCGATAGGTGGCCATAGCGTTGACCAGTTCCTCGCGCACCACGTGCTGCACGCCGAGATCGAGCGACAGCGTCACGGCCTCTCCACCGACGGCGTTCTCAGGCGCCGACATGGCGAGTTGCGGATTGTCGTCGATGAACTTCTCGATGCCGGCGAGACCCTTATTGTCGACATTGACGTAGCCGACGACGTGACAGGCGGTGGCGCCGACCGGATAGACGCGGCGATATTCCTCGATGAAACCGAGCCCGGGTTGGCCCAGCTCGTAGATCTCAGCCTGCTGCTGCGGCGTGAGCTCGCGCTTGATGGCGACGAATCTCTTCCCCTGCTTCAGCTTCTCGCGCAGCTCAGCAGTGTCGATGTCGGGGAGGACGCTCGCCACCTGCTCGACCAGCTCGTCACGGTCGATGACCTTGGCAGGATCGGCATAGAGGGTGGCGCCCTTGATGTCGGTGGCGAGCAGCCGGCCGTTGCGGTCGAGAATGTCGGGCCGGTGCACCGTGGTGGAGATGTCGTGGAGGCCCCCTGCCCCCGGCTCCACGGCGGCGAAGCCGAGGCTCACCAGCCTCCCCGCAATGGCGAGGAAGCTCAGCGCAAAGGCGAGGCAGGCCAGGCGATAGCGGTAACGGCTCTTCGCCAGAGTGGCCCGTTCGGCGGGCGAAGCCGCGGTGCTCATATGAAGATCGCGGGTCAAGCCTCGGCCTATTCCTCGGGAGGCGAAACCGTGACGGGCGGAGGAATCACGGCCGGGGCGGCCTGAGCCACAGGCTTGGCTTTGATCGGAACGGTCTTGACCGTGGTTGTCTTGGTGGCGACCGGCAGGTCGTCATCGAGATTGGCGGGAGCTGTGGGAGCCGCCGCAACCCCAGGCACGGCCACGGATTTGACCTTGGTAGAAGGGCCCGATGGCGCCGGCAACGCATCGTCAGCAGCCTCGACGCGGGCGCGCTCGAAGTCGTTGTCGGAGACGGTGTCGAGGGTGACGAGTTGCTGCGGCCGCGCCGGCGCAAGCTTCAGATGCTTCTCAGCCAGGCGCTCGATGCGCTCAGGCCGGTTAAGCAGGCTCCATTCGGCGCGGAGCACCGCGACGGCATCGCGCTCGGTCTCGATGTCCTTGCGCAAGCCCCCGATGTCTTCATCGAGCGCGCGTGCCTCGTATTTTCCCTCATAGATGACGTAAGCGAGCGCAACGAGCGCGAGCACCAGGCAGATATTGACGAAACGCAACATGGACTAAAATGATCCCCCAAGACCTGCCCTCAGGCAGGAAGCGCGATGCGCGGCACCCCCAAGCTTGCCAGGTCGAGAGCATGCGGCGGAGCGTCCGTGCGTTCGCCAGCCCTAAGGCGCGCAGAGCGGGCACGGGGGTTCAGCCTGATCTCGTCCTTAGACGGTGATAACGGACGACGGTTAAGAAGTCGGAAGCTTGGCAGAAAAGTTGATCCGCCCTGCTCCGGCAGATGGCGAGAGGCGCGGGGGGCCGGCATGCTTCGCGCCGCGAAAAAGCGCTTGGCGATACGGTCCTCGAGCGAATGGAAGGTGACGACGGCAAGCCGGCCCTTGGGTTTCAGCAAATGCTCGGCGGCGCTCAAGCCGCGAGCGAGCTCGAGCAGCTCATCATTGAGATAGAGGCGGAGCGCCTGGAAGGTGCGCGTCGCCGGGTGCTTGGTCTCGTCATGCCTGCGGCCGAGCACGCGGGCGACAATGTCGGCAAGCTCGCCGGTCCTCAAGATCGGCGCCTCGGCCCGGCGCGCCACAATGGCGCGGGCGATCGATCGGGCGCGCTTCTCCTCGCCGAGCGTGGAGAGGATGGCGGCAAGATCGCGCTCAGGCAGCGTGTTGACGAGGTCGCTTGCGGTCAAGCCCTCTGCCCCCATGCGCATGTCGAGAGGGCCGTCCTGGCTGAAGGAGAAGCCTCGCTCGGGCTCATCGAGCTGCATCGAGGAGACGCCGAGGTCGAGGGCCACGCCGTCGATGGCGGCAATGCCTTCACGTTCGGCGATCTCGCGCATCTCGGCGTAGCGGCCGAGCACGAACTTCAGGCGTCCGGGGAAACGCTCTTCGAGCGCTTGTGCGAATTTTGCGGCGTCAGGATCGCGGTCAATGGCGAGAACGCTGCAGCGTGCAGCTTCGAGGAGCCCGCGCGTATAGCCTCCGGCGCCGAACGTCCCATCGATGAAATGTTTGCCGTCGCGGGGGTCGAGCGCCTCAATGACTTCGGAGAGCATCACGGGAATGTGGCGGGCCGGTCCGCCGGCGGCGGTCAAACCCACGCCGCGACCCGCCATCATTCCCGTGCTCCCTCTGGCCCGCCGCTTCCGCGGCGCCCCGCGCCGAGCAATTTGCGGAGATCGCGGACCTTTTGGCGCGCTTCCGCCAAATGGGCTTCAAATCGGCCTGGTTCCCACATCTGGAACTTCTCGCCGAGGCCGACAAAAGTGATGTGCGTAGTGATGCCGGCGTGCTCCCTGAGCCGCTCCGGCAGAATGGTGCGTCCATCCTGATCGATGGAAAGGATTTCGCTCGTCCCGAAGAGAGCAGTGGCGAGATGATCGCGCTCGTCCGAATAGGGCGCCAGATCCTCGACAAGGCCGTTGATCTTGTCGACCAGCCGCTTGCCTCCTGCGTCGAGCGCAGGCGCATCGAGCGACGGATAGCAATAAATGCCGTCAAGGCCGTCCTTGGCGAGGACTGAGCGGAAAGATGCCGGAACAGACACTCGGCCTTTCGTGTCGATCTTATTTGTGAAAGCCGAGACAAACTGGTCCATCTCCCCCTCAAGGCACCTGACTGACTGGAAGACTGAACGCGAAGGTGCGAGCTCGTCGCCCGATGATCGTGGGAGAGGCGGCGCGGGTCCCCCCGTGGCCTCGTAAGGAGCGCTGCCTGCCTCTCCCACCACTCACCGAACGGGCAAATCATGGGATAGCATGGGATATTATGGGTGGTCAAGGAATCTCATGGGAATAGCGTTAATGCGCACGGGATTTTCTGTGGGTAATCGGGTGTGCGTCGCTCCAAGCAACGACTGATGTCGCCTGCCCTCTCTCTGATTCGCTTTGAATTGGCGGATGGCGCCGAAGCGGTTTACAAATGACAAATCAAACGGGGCGGGCCTTCAGCCACGCCACGACACGGGGAAGTCCAATCAGAGGCTCGGCGTCGGCGTTCATGCTCTTGCAGCGATACTCAGCGGCGCTCGGGCTCGCGGCGATCATGGCTGCGACAAGCGCCCTTCCACTCGCCGCCAATGACACGAGCCAATTTCCGTTCGCGAGGCTTGGCCCGCCCGATGCTCCGGTCAAGCTCTACACCGTTGAGCGCGGCGAAGGGCCGCCGGTGCTGCTGATCCACGGCTTCGGCACCAACAGCTTCACCTGGCGGCACGTGGCGCCGGACCTTGCGCGCGACCACAAGGTGATCGCCGTCGACCTCAAGGGTTTCGGCCGCTCGGACAAGCCGTTCGACGAACGTTACGCTGCGAGCGACCAGGCCGAGCTTCTCGCCCAACTTATCCTCGACCGCGACCTCCACAATCTCACCATCGTCGGACACTCCTTTGGCGGCGGCATCGCGCTCCTGCTCGCGCTCGAGGCCGATACGCGCCTGCACGGGCAAATCGCCAAGCTCGTGCTGCTCGACACCATCGCCTACCCGCAAGCCATTCCGGTGTTCTTCAAGCTGCTCGACCGGCCCGTGCTCTCCCAGGTCGGGGTGCGCATGGCACCGCCTTCGGTGCAAATCCAAATGGCGCTCAGAATCGCCTATTTCGACAACAGCAAGATCGGCGACGACGAGATCGAGGCCTATGCCGAGCCGATGAAGACCGCAGCCGGCAAGCACGCGCTGATCCATAGCGCCCGGCAGATCATGCCTCCCGACGCGGAGCAGATCGCCGCCCGCTATTCGACCATTGCGCTCCCCACGCTCATTCTGTGGTGCGACCACGACCGCATTGTGCCGGTCGAGATCGGTATCAAGCTCGCGCGCGAGATGCCGAACGCCAACTTCCGCATCATCGACCAATGTGGGCACATGCCGCAGGAAGAGCAGCCGGAGGCGACCATGCTGCAAATCCGCCAATTCCTGGGCACACCGCTCGATTAATAAGTTTTTCTTGTCACTCTCATAGGCAAATCTTATTTGCCCTTATGGTGCAGCGCACTCAAGTTCGCGCTGACGCGAAGAAACGCAAAGACTGATGAGAGCGCGGGCAAATGCCCCGTGATGCACACGAAGTTCAGATCGAACCGGGATTGGTGGCCAGACCGGCTCGACCTAAGGGGGCGCCATCGAGGATCAGGGCCTCGGCTGGAAAAGCAAGCATGGCACGGGTCTAGGAGCCGATGCCATCACCGGCGGCCCGGAGGTCACCTGGACGCAGACGCCGACGAAGTGGAGCAACCACTTCTTCGACATCCTGTTCAAATACGAATGGGAGCTGGAGAAGAGCCCGGCCTTCCAGTGGAAGGCGAAGTGCCGAACTCGAAGCAGAAGTTCGTGGCCGACTTCGTGGCGGCCTGGAACAAGGTGATGAACGCCTATCGCTTCGACCTCGCCTGATCTCGGCTGGGCGCAGCCGCGTCCGAGATCGCATCGGCAGAAAATTGCCGAAAGGCGTCGGGGCCGCCGAGTAACACCGTCGACAAAAGGCCGGCGCGTGGCGACCCTCTCCCACGCCTCGGTTCGTTTTTTCTCGACAATTGGGGAGTTGGAGACTGGCGCGTGGAGGCCTTTCCACGCGCCAGCCATAGACATGTCACCAAGCCTGTAAGCCGGGTTCTGTACCGCGCTCTGCATGGGAGCGCGGCGATGACCATTCATCTCGTGCGCCTGTCGCCAAGCGCCTCTTGCGACCAACCCGGACGGCTCGTCTGGAAACGAGACTGGCGGTTTTTGAGGCCGCCGCGCCGTCCCTATTCGGTCTTGCTCCCGGTGGGGTTTGCCGTGCCGCTCCTGTTGCCAGGACCGCGGTGCGCTCTTACCGCACCCTTTCACCCTTACCCTCCGAAGCCTTGGCGTAGGAGGGCGGTTTGCTTTCTGTGGCACTATCCCTGGGGTCGCCCCCGCCGGAGGTTATCCGGCACCGTGCTTCCAAGGAGCCCGGACTTTCCTCCCTGCCTGCCGATACGCTGGCTACTGGCAGAGCGGCCATCCGGCCTGCTGACAGAGCTAATAAGGGGCTTTGGGCGCTTGGCGTCAAGCTGGCCATCAGATCAAGAAGGCCAAGCCCTTAACGCCATGTCGGCGATGGCGCGGAGCTCCTTGCGGGTGGCACCGAGCGAAACTTCGAGGCGAAGCGGGCCGCTTTGCCTCGATCGATCCTCAGTTAGTCTCTTCGATGTCCATGCCGTCGAAGGTGTAGCGCGGCACTTGCGTCCACACGCCGTCTTCTTGCACAGGCACCTTGTGCACCTTGACGTTGTCGACTTCGAGCTTGCCGGTCTTCTGGTTCACCCAAAAGTCGATGTCATAATATTGGTCCTGGCTGCCAGGCTTGCGGAAGTCGGTGCAGGCGAAATATTCCCCCTCTTTCTTGAGGTGGCGCACCGGCTGGTGGATCTCGACGAATTCGAGCGGCAGGGTCTCGCCGGTCTTGTCGTCCTTGATCGGAAGATTGCCGTCCTTGTCCTTATGGGTGGCGATATAGCCGTGGATGGCGCTCATCACCTGCCAGGCGCGAGTGACCTCCATGTCGCCAGGGTGCTCGCCTGCTGGCAACCACCACCAGGCCTGCGGCGCGCGGGTGATCATCACCCAGCTGTCGCCTTCCTGCTTCGGACCTTTCTGCACACGGATATCCATGAGCTTCAGGTCTTGCCCCTCTGGCTTGAACCAGAAGTCGATGGCGTATTGCTTCTTCGGCTCGTCCTTGTCGTGAAAGATAACGTTCGGGAACCAGCCATAGCCGTGCATGCCGCGCACGTTCTTGATCTGCTCGAAAACGAGATGGAGATCGGCATTAAGCTTCGGATCGCGGAACACGAAAGCGCCGTCCTTGGTGCGCTCGTCAACCACCTTCTTCACTGCAGTGTTGACGTCATCCTCGGTGAAGTCCTTGGTCTTGCCGCTTGCGGCGGCGCTTTTCTTGGCAGAGACGAAGTCTTGCGCTTTCTTGATGTTGGCTTCGGCGTTTTTGAGGAAGGTCTCCTTCGATTTGTCGGACGAGAAGCAATAGACCTTGCCGTCGGGGGCGGTCCAATTCACCGAGCAGTCGGTCTTCACCATTTGGCCATCGGCAAGACCCATGGCGCAGGAATTGTCGAACTCGCCTTTGGCCGGCGCGGCTGACGGCGCCGGCGTCATCGCCGGAGCTGCCGGAGTTGCGGCGTCTTCCGCCGCTAGCGGGCCCATCGCGGCAAGGCTGAGCAGCAGAGCTGCCGCCGCGGCGGACAGGATGGGGGCCCTAGTCATGGCGTTTCTCCTGGTAGAGCTTTTTGAATTGCCCAAGACGCGTGCCCTTGATTGCCCGCTTCTTGGCGGATTTCTGCCTTGGGTATGTAACCGAAGTTATGCTTCGTCCAGTCGCGTTCTTGTGATCGGTACGCGAGCCAGAATCCGAAGCGCGGATGGCCGGGGCGTGCCTGCGCGACGCCAAGATTCGCGGCTTCAGGCTTACGCCACCGGCGTTGCCTGCATCGCCGTCAACAGCCGGCTGAGCGTGTCGCGGGTCGAGGTATCGGCGCGGCCGTCAATGCGCGCTTGGCGAAAGTGGCGCTGGAAGGCCTCGACCACTTTCTCGAGCCCCGTGCCGTAGGTGCTGGTGAGCTCCACCCCATAGCCGAGGCCGGCAAGATCCTGTTGGAGCTTCAGCACCTCTTGCCCTTCATCGCCGGGACCGAGGCCCTGGTCCTCGCCCAATGGCGCGGGCTGGACCCAAAGACCGACGCCGGCTTGCGCGAGCCGCGCCCAATCGAATTTCTCTCCAGGATCGCGCTTGCGCCCCGGCGCGATATCGGAGTGGGCCACCACCCGCTCGGCCCGGATGGGGTGGCGGCGCAAGATGTCGAGGCAGAGCGCCTCCACGCTTCGCATTTGCGCCTCGGGGAAATCGCGGTAGCCGAACTCGTGGCCGGGATTATGAATCTCGATGCCGAGCGAGCAGGAGTTGAGGTCGGTTTCGCCGGCCCACAGGCTTTGCCCGGCATGCCAGGCGCGTTCGGACTCGCGCACCATCTGGGCAATGCGTCCATCCTCGTCGACAAGGTAGTGGCAGGAGACCTTCGACTCTTCCCGGGTCAGCCAGTCGAGCGCCGCGTCTGAGGACTCCATGCCGGTGTAATGCAGCACCAGCATGTCAGGCACGCGGCCGTCTCGCCGCGGCTCGCGGTTCGCCGCCGGACACCAGAGCGTGGCAAGCGGGCTGTCGGGGGCTGCGGTCATGGGCTGCATATAGTCCCAATTCAGTGTCATTGCCCGGCTAGACCGGGCAATCCAGCAAACGACGCCGCAAAAGAACATCGAGTGTCGGTGACTACTGGGTTCCCGCTTGCGCGGGAATGACGCCGAAGCGGTTGGATCGCATCAAGAACCTAAATCCCGCGCTCCTTGGCGATCTCGCCATAGGCCTCGTTGATGGCGGCGATCTTCTCGGTGGCGATGGCGACGAATTCCTTCGGCACGCCGCGGGCCATCAGCTTGTCGGGATGATTGTCGGCCACGAGCTTGCGGTAATGGCTCTTCAGGCCGTCATTGCTGATCGAGGGATCGATGCCCAGGATCTCGTAGGGGTTGCGCTTGGCCGCGGTAACGTGGCGCGCCTTGATATAGGCGAACTCCGTATCGCTGATGCCGAAGCGCTTGGCGACCTGGTGCAAGAACTGCTCCTCGCGCGGATGCAGCACGTCGTCGGCCTTGGCGATGTGGAACAGCCCTTCGAGAACGTCCTCGAGAAGCTTGCGATTGCCCTTGAACATGACCGAGAGCTGTTCGGCATAGGCCTCGTAGCCGGCCACATCCTGCTTGGCGAGATTGAAGACGCGAGCAACGTTCTTCATCTCGCCTTCCGGCACCTTGAACACTTCCTTGAAGGCGTTGACCTCGTCCATGGTGACGACGCCGTCAGCCTTAGCCATCTTGGCGCCGAGCGCGATCACGCCAACGGTGAAAGCCACCTGGTTCTCGGCAGGGCCGTCCTGTTCCTGATCGCGATCGATGACATAGTGCCCGGCGACACCGCCGAGCAAAGCGCCGATGGGTCCGCCGATTGCGAGCCCAGCCGCGGCGCCGGCCAACTTTCCCCAAATCGACATTGCCGACCCCCCCAACAAATACCGGCTAGAGCATAAGGATTTTTACGGCGTACCGCATGCGGATAATCGTCTCGCGGGCGGTCGTTTCTGGCTCGCTCAAGACCTCGACGGGACCGGTCCGGAATCACGGAAATTGGCCAGGATCGAGAGCTTTGGCTCGTCGATTTCAAGCCCCGCGGCAAGCCGCCTCTCGACATGGAGGGAGCGGGCGAACGTCCAGGCGAACAGCCAAAGGGTGATCAGCCCGGTGATGACGCTGCCTACCAGCACAAAGGTCTGGCCGAGGTCGAACAGGTCTGCACCGGCGACAATGAAGGCGATGATGATGATGCCGAAGCCGCCGGCGACCACGATCGCGGCGCTGATCGAGGTGATGAAGATGGCGATAGGGTGGTCTCCGCCGTGGCGGGGACGAGGGCTGGCTTCAGTGTCCATGGGCGACCTAATAGCGGAGACGCCGTGGAAAGCACAAGAGGCCTCATGGTTCGAGACGCGGCCTTTGGCCGCTCCTCACCATGAGGGACCTCATCCTGAGGAGCGCTCGAAGAGCGCGTCTCGAAGGATGGGACGGGAATCCTTAGGACTTGGGGACGTCGCGGCGGACCTTGCGCGAGGCGCCGACGATCTCGACGCCCCTCGAGCCGACGAACTGGTCAAGGTTCATGGTGATGTAATAAGGCGAGGCGAGCGGCATCAGGAGGCCGTTCTTGACGCAGCCGATGACGACCGTGCGCCAATAGGCCGGGCGGCCGTTATAGGCTTCGTGGCTCAGCGAGACGTCCATGTTCATGTAGGGCTTCGTGCCGGTGACGGTGAGCTGATAGACGCCGCGGCCGGCATACCATTCGATATCGATGCCGTTGAAATCGATGGGATAGCACTCGCCGGTGAGGCTCCAGACCGGCGCGATGAGGGACGGCGCCTCAGGCTTGCCGAACGGTCCGGCTGCGGCAAGTCCGGTCATCGAAATCAGCGCCAACCCGGCAAACAGGCTTGTCGTGCGTCGTCGCATTGCATCCCCCCAAGTCCAAGCACAAAAGCCTAACGGGCGACTGTGACCGCCTCAAGGTCAGCCCGAAGACGTAAAGGCCCGGCCTCAAACCATCTTGCTCAGTGTGCGCCTCATCTCATCGAAGGAGAAGGCGCGCAGGGTTTCGCACCGCGTATTGCCAAGCGAGGAGGCGCTGAGCGCAAGCGCAGCCGCGCTCTCATCATCCGCCGCCTCGAACACCGCGACGACATCGTAGCGCCCAAGAGTCCAGCAGAGTTCTTTCATGACGATGCCGCTCTTCTCGGCCATCGCTTGAAAGGCCTCAGCCCGGCTGATCGTACCCCTGATGTTGCGTATGCCTTGATCGGTGAAATTGGCGAGCAAAATATATTTCGGCATCGAATCTCTCCTCTCCAGACCTGCCGGGAAAGTCTACTATGAGGCAGCGATCGTGTGAAAATCAGCTTGAGCGGCAAGGCGCCGGCGGCGGTCGGCGGCTCGCGATTGTAGCGGAACCCGAGTCAGCGCCTTCCCGTTGCTCATGTTGCTTCGATGACGAAGGAGGTACCCCATGCAGATATCAGAGGTGCACGATTACGCGAGCAGGCTGCTTAGGGAGCATGGCGACAAGGCCCAATTGATCGCGGCGCAAAGGGTGCTCGAATGCGAGAAGCGCGGCGATAGAAGCGAAGCCGAGGACTGGCGCCGCATCCGCGACACGCTGAAAGAGATGAAGGGACCGTTGGCGAGCTGAGCCGCCGCTCACCCAAGGCGTCAGGCAAAGATCAGCTTGAGCAGGAAGGCGCCGGCGATTGTCCCCGAGGCGGCGTTGATCTCGCGCACGCGCCCCGAGAGCAGCTTCAGCGCCACATAGGCGATGAAACCGAGCCCAATGCCGGTGGCGATGGAATAGCTCAAGGGGATCATCAGCGCGATGGTGAGCGCTGGGATGTATTCGGTTGGCTCGCCGAGCTTGACCAGGGTGGTGGCGTCGGCCGCCACGAGGCCCGCATTCTGCAAGCCGATCAGCGCGAGGAACAGGCCGATGCCTGCGGCGATGCCGAGCTTCAAATTGAGCGGGATGGCGTTGATCAGCCATTCGCGCAATGGCGTGAGCGAGATCAGGAGGAACAGCGCGCCTGAAAGGAACACGATGCCAAGCGCGAGCTGCCAGTTGCCGCCGAGCTCAGGCACCATGGTGAAGGCGAAATAGGCGTTGAGCCCCATGCCAGGGGCAAGCGCGATGGGGTAGTTGGCGCAAATCCCCATGATGGCGGTCGAGAGCGCCGCGGCGAGGCAGGTCGCGACGAACACGGCGCCATGATCCATGCCGGCCTTCTCCAGGATCGCCGGGTTGACGAACATGATGTAGGCCATGGTGAGGAAGGTCGCGAGGCCGGCCCTGAGCTCGGTCGGCATGGTCGTGCCCGCGGCACTGAGGCCGAAAGCGCGGTCGAGCACGCTCGCCAGTCCTGATGGCTCTGCCGGCGTCTGCGTCTCGCTTTCTCCTGGTCCCATTCCCCCTCCCCGTGCTCCTTAGTCCTGGATGCCCGCCTTCGCGGGCATGACAACACCGCGGATGAAGGTTATCCACACGTCTGAAGTCGGCGAAAGGAGCGATCATGGCCATCTACGCGCTCGACGGCGAGGCGCCGGAGCTTCCGGCCGACGGCCTTTATTGGGTCGCCGAGACCGCCGCGGTGATCGGGCGCGTGCGGCTACATCCCGATGTCAGCATCTGGTGGGGCTCGGTGTTGCGCGGCGACAATGAGTGGATCGAGGTGGGCGCGCGCTCGCAGATCCAGGACAATTCCACGTTGCATACCGACCCAGGCTTTGCCCTCACCGTCGGCAAGGATTGCGTCATCGGCCACAACGTCGTGCTGCATGGCTGCAGTGTCGGCGACGCTTGCCTGATTGGGATGGGGGCGATCATTCTCAACGGCGCAAAGATCGGCGCCAACTCTCTGGTCGCCGCAGGCGCGCTGATCACCGAGGGCAAGGAGTTTCCCGACAATTCCGTGATCGTCGGCGCACCGGCAAAGTTCGTGCGCGAGGCCGACGACGCGACAAAGGCAATGACGGCACGCGGGGCCGATGTCTATGTTCGCCGCTGGAAGCGCTACGCCTCAGGGCTGATGCGGCTCGGATGACGTCAAGCGGCACCTGGCAGTTCTGCATCGACCGCGGCGGAACCTTCACCGACATTGTGGCGCGGGCGCCTGACGGGCGGCTCCTCACGCACAAGCTTCTCTCCGAGAATCCCGAGGCTTACGCCGACGCGGCGACCGCAGGCATCGCCGATTTGCTTGAGGTGGCGCGCTGGGACGCGCTGCCGACCGAGCTGATCCACAGCGTCAAGATGGGCACCACCGTCGCCACCAACGCACTGCTCGAGCGCAAGGGCGATCGCGTGCTGTTGCTGGTGAGCGAAGGCTTCCGCGACGCGCTCGAGATCGGCTACCAGGCGCGGCCGAAAATCTTCGCGCGCAAGATTGAGAAGCCTTCGATGCTTTATGTGCGCGTCGCCGAAGTACCTGAGCGCATGCGCGCCGATGGTGCGATCGAAACTCCGCTCGACCGTGCCGCCACGCGCGACGCGCTCGAAGCCGCCCGCGCCGACGGGATCGACGCCGTCGCCATCGTCTTCATGCATGCCTACGCTTTTCCCAACCACGAACGAGAGGCTGCGCTCCTCGCCCACGAAGCTGGCTTTGCGCAGATCTCGGTGAGTCATGCAGTCAGCCCGCTCGTCAAATTCGTCGGGCGCGGCGACACCACCGTGGTCGACGCCTATCTTTCCCCTCTGCTGCGAAGATATGTCGACCGCGTCGCCGCGGCACTTTCGTCCGAAGTAAGCAAGACCAAGCTCCTGTTCATGCAGTCCTCGGGCGGGCTCACCTCGGCGCACCTGTTCAAGGGCAAGGACGCCATCCTGTCAGGCCCGGCCGGCGGGGTGGTCGGCGCGGTGGAGACGGCGCGCATCGCCGGCTTCGGCCGCGTCATCGGCTTCGACATGGGCGGCACCTCGACCGACGTCTGCCATTTCGACGGCGTCTACGAGCGGACCTTCGAAAGCGTGGTCGCGGGCGTGCGCGTGCGCGCGCCGATGATGCTGATCCATACAGTCGCGGCCGGCGGCGGCTCGATCCTGTTTTATGACGGCGCGCGCTTCCGCGTCGGACCGGACTCTGCCGGCGCCAATCCGGGGCCGGCCTGCTACCGGCGCGGCGGACCGCTCACCGTCACCGACGCCAATGTGATGGTCGGGAAGCTCGTGCCTGCGTTCTTCCCCAAGATCTTCGGGCCGACGCAAGACCAGCCGCTCGATGCGGAGGTAGTGCGCGAAGGCTTTGCGGCGCTCGCCGCGGAGATCGGCGATGGCCGCGAGGCTGCGCGGGTGGCCGACGGTTTCATCCGCATCGCGGTCGAGAACATGGCGAACGCGATCCTGAGCATCTCGGTGCAGCGCGGCTACGATGTCACCGACTATGTGCTGAATACCTTCGGCGGCGCCGGCGGGCAGCATGCCTGCCTGGTTGCCGACGCGCTCGGTATCGGCAGTGTGCTCATCCACCCGCTGTCGGGCGTGCTGTCGGCCTACGGCATGGGGCTTGCCGAGCTGAAGGCAACGCGGAGCCGCGCCGTGTTGCGCCTGCTCGACGCGGAGGGTCTGGCTGCCGCGGAAGCCTTGGCGGCACCTCTCGCCGACGATGCGAAGGCGGAGCTCGCGGGTCAGGGTGTTGCCCGCAACGCCATCCGCATCAGCGTGCTAGCCCATCTCCGCTATCTCGGCACCGATAGCTCCCTACCCGTGCCGCTCGGTACCCTTGCCGAGCTCAAGAGCGCGTTCGAGGCGATGCATCGCCAACGCTTCGGCTTTATCAGCCCCGACAGGCCGATCGAGATCGAGGCGATCGAGGTCGAGGCGCTTGGCGGCGGAGACCATCCGCACGAGCCCGACCTGCCGCTTTCGATCGACGAGCTGCCGGAATCACAAACCATGACGAGGCTCTTCACCGGTGGCACTTGGCACGACGCGCCTGTCTTCTTGCGCGTCGGTCTCGAGCCGGGACACTGCGTTGCTGGCCCTGCCCTGATCATCGAGCCGCATCAGACCGTGGTGATCGAGCCGCACTGGCAGGCCGAGGTCACGGCGAAGAACCATCTGCTGCTCACCCGCGCCACAAAGCGCGAGACGCGGACCGCACTCGGCCCCAATGTCGATCCCGTGCTGCTCGAAGTCTTCAACAAACGCTCCACGTCGATTGCCGAGCAGATGGGGTACGCACTGCAAAACACGGCGCGCTCGGTCAACATCAAGGAGCGGCTCGACTTCTCCTGCGCCATCTTCGACGGCGAAGGACGCCTCGTCGCCAACGCGCCGCATATCCCGGTGCATCTCGGCTCAATGGACCGCAGCGTCGAGACAATTCGGCGCGAGGTCGGCACCGATCTCAAGCGCGGCGACGTGTGGATGCTGAACGCTCCCTATAATGGCGGCACCCATCTTCCCGATATCACAGTGGTGACCCCAGTGTTCGCGACAAGCGGTGCCGAGATTCTGTTCTTCGTCGCCGCGCGCGGGCACCACGCCGATATCGGCGGCATCGCGCCAGGCTCGATGAGCCCGAAGGCCACGCGCATCGAGGAAGAGGGAGTCTATATCGACCCGTTCAAGCTGGTTGAGGATGGCCGCTTCCGCGAAGACTCGGTGCTCGAGCTTCTCACCCAAGGCCCCTACCCTGCGCGCGACCCGGCGCAAAACATCGCCGACCTAAAGGCACAGGCCGCGGCCAACGCCAAGGGGGTGGAGGAGATCGGCAAGATGGTGGCGCAATACGGGCTCGCCGTGGTGCAGGCCTATATGGGCCATGTGCAGGACAACGCCGCGGCGAGCGTGGCGCGGGTGATCGAGCATCTCAAGCCCTCAAGCTTCGAGGTCGAGACCGACACCGGCGCGCGCATCAAAGTCGCCATCAGCGTCGACCGCGCGGCGGCCAAGGCCATCGTCGACTTCACCGGAACGAGCGGACAGCAGCCTGACACCTTCAATGCGCCTGAGCCGATCACGCGCGCTTGCGTGCTCTATGTCTTCCGCACCCTTGTCGATGACGACATTCCGCTCAACGCCGGGTGCCTTCTACACATCGAGATCGTCGTTCCGGAAGGATCGATGCTCGCGCCCCGCTATCCCGCAGCGGTCGCCGCCGGCAATGTCGAGACGAGCCAGACCGTCGTGAATTGCCTGTACGGCGCGCTTCAAGTGCTCGGATCGGCGCAAGGCACCATGAACAATCTCACCTTCGGCAACGCCCGCACCCAATATTACGAGACGATCTGCTCTGGCGCGCCGGCAGGCCCGGGCTTCGAGGGGGCGGCCGCGGTGCAGACGCACATGACCAACTCTCGGCTTACGGACCCTGAGTTGCTGGAGCTCCGCTATCCCGTTCTGCTCGAGCGCTTCGAGATCAGACGCGGGTCGGGCGGCAAGGGCAAATGGCGCGCAGGCGACGGGACACTTCGTGTCATTCGATTTCTCGAGCGCATGGAGTGCGCGATCCTGTCAGGCTTCCGCCGCATGCGTCCGTTCGGAGCGAAGGGCGGCGAGCCTGGCGAAGCCGGCGCGAATTCCGTCCGACGCAAGGATGGTCGCATGGAGAGCCTCGACGCTTGCGCGCAAGTGACCCTCGATCCCGGCGAGGCCATCATCATCAGGACGCCGACCGGCGGCGGCTTCGGGGATCCTTACAAATAGAAAGGACGCGGGATTGCTCCCGCGCCCTCGCTTACGCGTTGCCTCTCTTGCTTCGCGTTGCGTTAAGCGCTCGCCGGCCGCGGGCCACCTGCTCCGCGCTCGGCCATGAACTGATCGAACTCGGCCTTGTCGCGCGCCTTGCGCAGACGATCGAGGAAGGTCTGAAACTCCTCAGCCTCCTCCTCCAAACGCCGCAAGGTCTCCTCGCGATAGGCGTCGAAGGCCGCGTTACCGGTCGAGCGGAGCGGACCAAAGCCGCCAAACCCGCCGCCGAAGCGCTTCGCCTCCTGCATAAAGTGCTGCTTCCATTGCAGTTTGTTTCCGCAACCCATGCGTCCACTCCAGATGAGATAGGCCAGGAGCCCAAGCCCAATAGGCCACCAGATGATGAAGCCGAGAACCGCGGCGATGATCCACGCCGGCTTCCCGTAATCGTCCAAGGTCGTCACTAGCTGTTGCATTTCCTGCGAACCTTCCTCGGTGTGAATGTTATTCACATTCACATAGGTGGGACCGGTCTGTCCAGAGTCAAGAGAGGACACAAAATGTGATCGGGAGTGCCCAGTCTCAAGGGCTCGGCGCCGCCGCCGGGGTGTCAGGCGGCAGGATGCCGAGGCCGCGCAGATAAACCAGCATCGCCGATTCGAGAATCTGCTCAGGCGGGAGCGGAAGCTTGGCGACGCCCGGGCGCGCCTCGACGAAGAGATCGGCGACGCCGTGGGAGAGCGCCCAGATGTGCAGGCTCATCAGCTTGACCGGCGGTCGTTGCTGCGGAGGTAGCGCCCGGCAAAGCGCGGAGGCGGCACGCTGCAGCACGTCGAAGGCGCGATCGGTAGCTGCTTTCAGCTGATCGTCGTTGCTCACGCCGAGACCAGCCTCGAACATCACCGCGTAGCTCGCAGGCTCCTCTCGCGCGAAAGCGAGATAGGCGCGGCCGAGATTCTCGAAGGCCGAGAGCGGCGTCGGTATGCCGTTGTTCCACGCGATGTCGAGCTTGGCGGCGAAGCGTTCGAAGCCGTTGCGGGCAAGCTCGGCAAGGAGCGCCTCGCGGTCGCGAAAGTGCCGGTAAGGTGCTGCGGGGCTGACGCCTGCGAGCCGCGCCGCCTCGGTCAGGCTGAAGCCGGCAGGGCCGTATTGCTCGATCAGCTTGCGCGCCGCCTCGAGCAAGACCTCCTTCAGATTTCCGTGGTGATAGGAGCGCGGCCGGTGCCAGCGCTGATCGTCTGAGCCCATGTGAGGGGCTTTTACATGAAAGGGCCTAACGCCGCCATAAGTCCTGGCAAGGGGCAGTGGCGCCGAATTGGTCGTGCTCGTTTCGGAGGCAACTGTAGTCGCGGCGAATTGACGCCCAAACCGATTTCGCCTCAGCCGCGCCCCGCGATGCTGCTCTGATTGGAGTGCTGGGCGGGCGCAAGTGGGGTTCTCATGAACCAACGCGAAATCGTGGCCGAGCCCTCGGCCGAGGGCAGATTGGGGCGCCGGCACAGGATTTCATCGCTCGCCGCCATCCTGGCGGGGCTTCTCACCACCGCCCTCGCCTATTTCTTCCAGCAGAGCCTGTTCGGCGACCTGCACAATTACCCGCTCACTGTGCTCGTGTTCCTGTGGATGTTCGGGGTGATGCTCGCTTGCGCCTTCAGCGTGGTGCGCCACGCCGACGCCGTCGCCCGCCATCTCGGCGAGCCCTACGGCACGCTCGTGCTCACCATCTCGGTGATCGTCATCGAGGTCTCGCTCATGGCGGCGATCATCCTGCACGGCGAGAACAACCCGACCCTTGCCCGCGACGCCATGTTCGCCACCCTGATGATCGTGCTCAACGGCATGGTGGGCACGGCGCTGTTGATGGGGGCGATGCGCTATTGGGAACAGGAATACAATCTCGAAGGCGCGCGTTCCTTTCTCGTGGTCATCGCCTCGCTCGCGGTGTTCTCGCTGATCATGCCGGACCTCACCAAGACCGAGCCCGACCCAAGCATCGCTCCCTTCCAGGCCGGTCTGTTCGCCGCGATCACCATTCTGTTCTACGCCATCTTCGTCGCCATCCAGACCATGCGGCACCGCTCGTTCTTCGCCGAGCCGGTCAACGGCAAGGGTGAGGCCGCCGCCTATCTCGCGGCGCACCAGACACAGAGCGTCGGGCCGCTCCGCTATCACGTGGTGATGCTGCTGCTCACCCTTGCCCCCGTCGTGGCGCTGTCGACCTTCCTTGCCGTCATCGTCGATTTCGGCATCGAGCATCTCGGCGCGCCGGCGCCGCTCGGCGGCATCCTGATCGCCATCCTGGTGCTGTCGCCCGAGGGCCTGACTGCTTTTCACGCGGCGCTCGCCAATCAGCTGCAGCGGGCGGTGAATGTGTGTCTCGGTTCGGCGCTCGCCACTATCGGCCTCACCATTCCGGCGGTGCTCGCCATCGGGCTGATCGCCGGACAGGAAGTGCATCTTGGGCTCGACCGCACCGACGCGGCGTTGCTCGTGCTCACTCTGTTCGTAAGCGCGCTGACTTTCGGCGGCGCCCGCACCAACGTGCTGCAGGGCACCGTGCATCTCCTGCTCTTCGTGGTCTATATCGCGCTGATCTTCAGCCCTTAGTGCCGCGCGGGTCGTGCCCGTAGGTGTTGCGCTCGCGGATGCGGCCGTCTTTGCCGTGCAGCACGGCTTCCGACCGCTCGCGCCTCGCAATAGCCTTGGCCCTCTCCCAGGCTTGGCCTTGCGTCTTGAAGGTGGCGACCGGGGTGGCCGCGCCCTCTTCCTTCACCACCCAGCGATCATCTTCAATCACCACGTGCTGGTTCTTGCCCATGGCTGCCCTCGCGCGCCCCCACGACCTGGGAGGCAGACTATAGTGAGCTTGGCCACCCGGTAGAAGCAAGCGAACCCATTGGCAGAATAGGCTCTCGCGCCTTACAGTGCGCCTCGGTAGAGATGAGCTCTTCAGCAGCATGACCGACCGGCGCGGAAACGCGGGCGACAAATTGCGGGTAGGCTGGCGCGAATGGGTGCGGCTGACCGATCTCGGCGTCGCCGCCATCAAGGCGAAGATCGACACCGGGGCCAGGACCAGCGCGCTCCATGCCTTCGCCATCGAGCCGTTCCGCCGCTCCGGCGCGCTCTGGGTGCGCTTCGAGGTGCACCCCCTCCAGCGGTCGAGCACGGTGAAGATCAAATGCGAGGCACCCGCGATCGACGAGCGCTCCGTGCGCAATTCCGGCGGCCTGGTCGAGCGTCGCTACATCGTCGAGACCCGCCTGATGCTTGGCGACCGCACCTGGCCGATCGAGCTTGCGCTCACCAACCGCGATCAGATGGGCTTCCGCATGTTGCTCGGGCGCACCGCGCTTGAGGGCCGCGCGCTGATCGAACCGGGCCGTTCGTTCCTTGCCGGCCACCGGCCGCCGCGCCTGCGTCAGTGGCTCGCATGGGTCGCGCTTGAGCCATCGAAGGCGCTGCCCTAAACCCTAAAGCCCCCACAGGACGGGAAGGCCCATGAAGATCGCGCTGCTCGCGCGCAATCCGCATCTCTATAGCCATCGGCGCATCTGCGAGGCGGCGCGCGCCCGCGGCCATGACATCGAGGTGCTGAACACGCTGCGCGTCTCCATCAACATCACCTCGCGCCGGCCGATGCTCTTTTACCGCAAGCGGCGGCTTGAGGATTTCGACGCGGTGATCCCGCGCATCGGCGCTTCGATCACCTTTTACGGCCTTGCCGTGCTGCGTCAGTTCGAGGTGATGGGCGTCTATCCCTTGAACGAATCCGTCGCCATCGGGCGGAGCCGCGACAAGCTCCGCTGCTTGCAGCTGCTCGCCCGCCGCGGCATCGGCCTTCCCGTCACCGCCTACACCAACGACCCGAAACAGGCCGAGGACATCATCGATCTCGTCGGCGGAGCGCCGGTGGTGATCAAGCTGCTCGAAGGCACGCAAGGCATCGGCGTGGTGCTCGGCGAGACGGTGAAATCGGCGAAGTCGGTGATCGAGGCCTTTCACGGCGCCAACGTCAACATCCTAGTCCAGCAATTCATCAAGGAGGCCGAGGCGATGGACATCCGCTTGCTCGTCATCGGCGACCGCGTGGTGGCGGCAATGAAGCGGCAAGGACCGGCGGGCGAGTTCCGCTCCAACCTGCATCGCGGCGGGCTTGGTGAGAAGGTGCGCATCACCCCTCAGGAGCGGACCATGGCGGTGCGCGCCGCGCGCACCCTCGGTCTCAATGTGTGCGGCGTGGACATGCTCCGCGCCGAGGGCGGGCCGCTCGTGGTCGAGGTCAATTCATCCCCCGGCATCGAGGGGTTGGAGAAGGCCACCGGAGTCGATGTGGCCGGGCTGATGATCGAGTTCCTCGAGCGCAACGCCCCTCACGGCAACACCCGCACCAAGGGCAAGGGCTAACACACTTCGTGTGATCAGCGTGACGCGATCGGTATAGACTTCTCGGCAAGGGAGAAGAGCATGGCGGAAGCTTCAACCGAGCCTAGCGGCCCCGATCTCGCCGAGGGCGTCGCTCTTGCCGACCTTGCCGACGGCGGCAAGCTCGTCGGCCATGCCGGCGGCAAACCCATCCTGCTCGTCCGCAGCGGGAATAAAGTGTTCGCGGTCGGGGCGCAGTGCACGCATTACAACGGCCCTTTGGGGGACGGGCTCGTGGTCGGCAATACCGTCCGCTGCCCGTGGCATCATGCCTGCTTCGATCTGCGCACCGGCGAGGCCTTGCGCGCTCCGGCTTTAAGTCCCGTGGCGTGCTGGAGGGTGGAGCAACAAGACGGCAAGATTTTCGTGCGCGAGAAGCTGAAGCAGCAGAAACCTGAGCCACGCGGCAAGTCGCCGGCCAGTGCTCCGGACAGGATCGTGATCGTCGGCGGAGGCGCCGCCGGCTTCGCGGCAGCAGAGATGCTCCGGCGTGACCATTTCCAGGGAAGCATCGTGATGCTGAGCGACGACGATGTGCCTCCCGTCGACCGGCCGAACCTGTCCAAGGATTACCTCGCCGGAAATGCGGAGGAGGATTGGGTCCCGCTGCGGCCCGAGAGCTTCTATGCCGAGAACGGTATCGATCTGCGGCTCAGGACGAAGGTCACCGGCATCGATGTGCCGGGGCGGAAGGTTCAGCTCGCGGACGGGAGCACGGTCGCCTACGACCGCTTGCTGCTGGCAACTGGCGCCGAGCCGGTCCGTCTCACGATTCCCGGCGCCGACCAGCCGCACGTGCACACGCTCCGCTCGCTCGGCGATTGCAAGGCGATCATCGACAATGCCAAGACGGCGCGCATTGCGGTGGTCATGGGTGCGAGCTTTATCGGGCTTGAGGTCGCGGCTTCGCTCCGCGCCCGCGGATTAGAGGTCCACGTGGTGGCGCCGGACAAGCGGCCGATGGAGAGGGTTCTCGGCCCGCAAATGGGCGATTTCATCCGCGCGCTGCACGAAGAGCACGGCGTGGTTTTCCACCTCGAGGACATGGCGACCGCCATCGACGGCAAACAGGTGAAGCTCAAGAGCGGCGGCACGCTCGAAGCTGATCTCGTGGTCGCCGGCATCGGCGTGCGCCCGCGGATCGCGCTCGCCCAAGATGCCGGGCTCGCCGTCGATCGCGGCGTCACCGTGAACGCCTATCTCCAAACCAGCGAGCCGACGATCTTTGCCGCCGGTGATATCGCGCGATGGCCCGATCCCCATCTCGGCGAGATGATCCGCGTCGAGCACTGGGTGGTTGCCGACCGCCAAGGCCAAACAGCGGCGCTGAATATGCTCGGTTACCGCGAGACATTCGACGCAGTCCCCTTCTTCTGGAGCCAGCACTACGACATCCCGATCAACTATGTCGGCCATGCCGAGCAATGGGACGACCTCGCGATCGACGGCGATATCGCCGGCAAAGACTGCACCTTGCGGTTCAAGCGCGATGGCCGCGTGCTCGCCGTGGTTACGATCTTCCGGGACGTCGAAAGCTTGCAGGCGGAACTGGCAATGGAGCAGGCACCGGCAACCCTCTAAGCCGCGCTACCTTGAGTCGAAGGCGCATGGCGCTTCGTGCTCATTGCGGTCCATGTGAGCCCGATGAGGCCGGGGATCAGCCTGGTCGAGAAGAAGGACAGAAAGAACGCCGCCGCGGCAACCTCTCGCGCAAGACCCACGCTCGGCGAGAGTGCCGCGGCCAATCCCTCGCGCACGCCCAGTCCTCCGATGGTGATGGAGATCAGGTTCGATAGCGTCACCACGGGCAGAATGAGCACCGCATGCCAATTATGGATCGGCTCGATGCCGACGATGAAGCACATCAGCAGGAGGTAGCCGGTGAGGAAGTAGGTGATGGACAGCATCCAATAGACCGGCGAGGTGACGATAATGGCGCTGAGCAGAGCTTTGAGCTTCGGCACTTTGCCTAACAGCGAGAACCCGCCGAATTTTGGCCGCCAATAGGCCGACTGCGCCACGGCAATGCCAAGCCCGTAGAGCGCGACGATGGCGACGCTCACTAGGCGGCCGGTCCAGCCAAGGAGCAGGAACGCCGCCGGAAGGCTGAAGACCAGCACCGCAAACAGCTCGTAGAGCCGGTCATAACCGTGGGAGAGGATCGCTTTGCCACGATCAGACCTCTGAAATGGCGCAACTCCCACGAGCTCGCCAAGGCGCACCGGGGTGATTAACCCCACCGCAAGACCGAGAAGCGCGGTTCTCGCGATGTCCTTGCCGCTCGCGTTCATACCGTTCCTCCGCGTCAGCTCACGCCATTTGATGATGCGCAACGAAACGAAGAGCGCGCTCGCGAGCGAGCCGAGAAGAAGCCAATGCCAATCGATCGCGCTTAAGGCGCCGGAGAGCTTTTCAAGGTCCAGCGAATATACGACGAGCGCGAGGATGATGACGGTCGCCACGAGTTTCAGGATCATGGTGAGGGGCGTCCGTTTGGCCAAGGGTGCGTCGCCGTCAGCCATGGCCAAGCTCCACCTCGAGCTGCGGCTCGGGTTCCCCTATGTGGATCGTCTTGGTCACTCGCAGCATCGAAGCCTTGGCGAAGGTCGTCCTCAGCAAGCTCGCAGCGACGCCGCAAACCGAGAGCTCGGGAAAAATCATCTCGGGCGACAACGCGTTTTCACGATCGCGCAGCACATCGGTAATGCGCACCGTCTCGCCATCGATCTCGATCTGCCGCTCAAGCGTGAAGCGTTGAGAAGCACCAGCTACAGACGCCACGGACTGGTTGGCCGCCGTGCGTCGCCTGATCCGGTAGCGGTCGATCAGCGACCGCGTGAAGCGCGAGGAGGAAGGCGTCATCGATCCTGCACGCAACAAGAGCCGTTGCAGGAAGCTCGGGAACAGATATTGCGCCTCGCCGAAGGAGATCGAGGTGGAAACACCGCTTCCCGTCACCCGAAGAGGACGGTCTGAATCATAGTCCCGCATGGCAAAAGTCTTGTCACCGTCGCGAATATGCAGCCCGAGATCCTCGAGGATCAGGCACTCACCGCGATAGATGCGGGCGACCGCCCCGCCGGCAAAGGGCGCGTAGAGGTGAAGATCGTCGCGATGATAGGCGGCAAGGCCGGCATTCTTGTGCACGGTCCAGCCCGGCGTATAGCACCGCGCAAATGCGGTAGGCGTTTCCGCGAGATCGGGAGGGCCGGCGAGGAGCGCCGCCAGGACCGGCAGAATGCCCCAGCGGCAGAGGCGGAGGTCGTCGTCGAGATAAGGGCGAATCCGCTTGGCGCTGTCGGCGAGCGTCGCCATGCGCCCGACGACCGCCTGCGCCAAAGGGTGACTGCCGTGCAACAGAAATCCGATCTGCCCGACATAGGCATTGCGGCAGATACCGGCCTCGGCTGCCGCCGTCAGATCGGGATGAAGATGAGGGGCAAGGAATTCGATCAGCCTTGACGCCGCGGACGCTGCGCGATCGTCCCCGGTCAGCCGCCAGTAGATCATGAGGTAGTCAAGCGCGACGCTGGCATAGCCGAGGTCGACGGCGCCAAGCTCGCTGAACCAGCCCTCTTCCGATTGATGCGCCAAGCTCACTTCGAGCTTGCGCTTGGCTGCGCGATGCCAGCGCTCCTCGCCGGTCAGTCTCCACACTGCCGCGAGCGCGGCCGCTGCGGCAATCTGATGATTGATCTTAACCGTATCGTCGCGCCGCGAGAGCCATTGCGCCGCGCGCCTCAAGGTGCGGGTGAGCAGGTCGTGGTCGCGGGCATCAAGGCCGTCGTCGAGCAGAAGCGCCGCCAAGCCGTAGGCGACCGTGGTGAACGCGGTGACGGCGAAGCCGCGCTCGCCTTTGTACCATTCGTCATAGCAGCCCTCGGGATATTGCTCCTTGGCGAGTTCGCGAGGCCGGCGCTGAAGGCTGCCATTAGCGCCTCCCGGCTCGGCCATCCTTCGGCCTCGCGCAAGCCATCGAAAGCTGGAAGCGAGAGGAGGCCGAGCATGGCGCCTGTTTCCTGAAAGCGGACATCGGCGAAGTCCGATGTCTTGTCGCGCCAATAGGCGTAGTGGAAATTGCCGAAGCTCGGCGAGCAGGGATCCCTATCCTGGATGGTCAGCAGGCGGTCCGCAGTCCCGCCCACATGGCGGAGCTGGTTGAGGACGTCTCCCTGCAATCGGAGCGGCGCGCGGACCGCGAACGTGCCGAACCCCGCATCAGGTCTGACGCGACTTTCCACCCCGTGACCCTCGAAATGTTGTCCATGGGCAGCATAGCGAGTTTCTCGCCCGCAGCCACCTCGCGCATTTGGCCCTTAAATCAGCCGCTTACGCCGTGCTGGGCCGCTGTCGGCCTCCTTGGCGAGCAGCGCGCGCTTCCGCTTAACCCCTCCCCGGTAGCCTGAGAGACCGCCGTCGCTTCGCACCACGCGGTGGCAAGGGATCGCCACGGCGATGCGGTTTGTGGCGCAGGCCCGGGCCACGGCCCGCACCGCTTTCGGCGCACCGATTTTCTCGGCGATCTCCGCGTAGCTTGCCGTGGAGCCTGCCGGGATGCGGCGGAGCGCGTCCCACACCCGGTGCTGAAAGGCGGTGCCTCTAATATCGAGCGGCAGGTCGAGCCCGTCTGCCGGCGCTTCGACAAAGGCAAGGACCTTGGCGGTGAGCTCTGCGAAGGATTTGTCGCCGCCGATCAGCCGCGCGCGCGGGAACTGGTCTTGCAGATCGCGCCGCAGCTCCTCAGGGTCGTCACCGAACAGAATGGCGCAGACGCCCTTCTCGCTCGCGGCGATCAGAACCCAGCCGAGCCAGCACTCGCGAATGGCGAAGCGTATGTCCTGTCCGGCACCCCCTTCACGGAAGTCGGTCGGAGCCATGCCGAGAACCTCCGATGCATTGGCGTAGAAGCGGCCATTGGAATTGAAGCCTGCGTCATAGATCGCCGCGGTCACGGTGTCGCTCACCGGAAGCCCGGCCCGTACGCGCTTATTGCGATGCGCGACGGCGTAAGCCTTTGGCGTGACGCCGACCGCTTGCTTGAAGATGCGATGGAAGTGATAGGGGCTCAAGCCCGCAGCCTCGGCGAGCGCCTCGAGCTTCGGCGCCTCGTCAGCGGTCTCTATCAGCCGGCAGGCTTGCGCGATCTTCCCTGCGTGAAGCTCCCCGAGTGAAGGCTGGTCAGGCTTGCAGCGCTTGCAAGGGCGGAAGCCTGCCCGCTCTGCCTCGTCCCGCGTGTCGAAAAAGCGCACATTCGCGCGCTTGGGGAGACGCGCAGGACAACCAGGGCGGCAATAGACGCCTGTGGTTTTCACCGCAATGTAGAACTGGCCTTCGAAGGAGGCGTCGCGGGAGACCACAGCCTTCCAGCGGGCATCGTCCCGGGACGAAAGGGGCAGCGGCTTTTCGAGGGTACGGATCATCGTCGAAGTCCTTGAGGATCGTTTAGCGTTGCCCCCGAGATAAGCTCCTCCCCGGTCGCCTGCACTCCGATCCTTGCTGTCAAATTCGCGCTCGGGACACCAATCTTATTGCGACATGGGCGCGGTCGACGATGTTGGCGCGGTGACGGGCGGCGGCACGGTCTCCACATGCTTGATATGGCCGGTGGCGTAGGCCCACCAGATCAGTGCGACAATTCCGCCGACGAAGGCGATCAGCAGCACAAATCTCAGCGGATTGAGCCGGTCGGGCTCGCCATCCCAATTCTGTCGCTTTCGAACCACTCCACCCCTCCCCTCTGTTCGCTCGTCTTGTTGCGGCGATCATACAAAGAATGAGGGCATGTTCGAAGGCCAACAAGGGCTGATTTACCGCCCGACCGCCCGCCTCTTGCTACTTGCTACGCTTTGCACGTTTTGCAGGGGCCGAGGCGTTTTCCGACAGCTTGCGTTCCAGGGTGGAGATCGTTTGCCGCAAATCGCTGTTCTCGAGCTCGGCGTAGACGGCGGCGGCATTGTGAGCAATCCGCTTCAGCATGGCACGCTCGTTGGTATCGAGGTCGGCACCCGAAGCATGCGGCCCGTAGAGTGACACGGCAAAGCAGCGCAGTGGATTTGACGCCGGGACCCCCAGAACTGGGCGGCTGAAGCCGCCCGGCAGGCCGGGCTCACTGTCGTCCTCGTCGCTGATGGCGAAGGGAACGCCATTCGCCACCGGTGCGAGCATCGGTGCATCGGGCGAAAGGTTCCGCGCCGTCTTCTCGCCCCAGCCATGGCCTTCGGTATCGCGTCTGAACTCGGCGCCGTTGCGGCGGAAGGCTGCGGCGGAAGACAGCTTGAGCCGGCGGTACGGTTGCTCGGACAGCAGCCGATCGACCTCCAGCGGGTCTTTCGCCTTGAGGATTGCCGCGGCGATGGTTCGTTCGGCCTTGTCGAGATCGCGGTTGAAATAGCGGTCGGTCAGGTGGGTTGCGCCCTCATGCAGACGGCTGATGAGATAAAGCGCGCCGGCGCCGATGACGATCCACGCCCAGTTCGGGATGGCGAGATGCTGCTGCATGTACTCGACCTCGTGATGCAGCAAGAGCGCCGGGATGCTCAAGGTGAGGCCGAGAATGGTGACGCGGCGGAGTGGGATCGACACGCTCACCACGCGCTCCCGCCGCACAGCCTCGAACACGAACAGGCAGAGGATGCCGTTCACGAGGTAGAGCAGCCCGATGACATCTTCCGATGGCGTGAAATTCTCCCACCGCGTCTCGAAGATCGTGGTGGTCGAGGCGAGCTCGGCGAGAAGGAAGGCCGGCAGCCCGATCAAGCACCCCCAGACCACCCAGCGCATGCGCTGATAATCCTCGGGAGGTTTCCGCCGCGTCCGCTCGAGCAGGATGGCGACGGCGCAGACGGCCACGACAAAGCCGACAAGAATGGAAAAGCGCGTTCCGGTTTCGGTGCGATATCCGGTCAGGTTGCCATAGGTGAACAGCATGAGCAGCGCCAGCAGGGCGCCGATGACTGGCAGCATGCGTTCTAGCCATCGCCATTTGCGGTCGGGCTCACCGTCGGGGGCGCGCAAGACGAAAAGAATGAGCCCCACATACCCCACCGCCTCGGCAATGGCGCTTGCGAGGTTCTGCGCCAGCAAGAGCAGGGGCTGCTGCTGCAGGAGTGCGTAGAAGGTATAGAACTGCCCAGGATTGAACCAGATCACATAGAGGAAGAAGCCCCAGCTCATGGCCCCTGGACGCGTCCAAACAAGCCAAGCCGCCGCGACCACGACCAGGATCCCGGCGATCTGATCGATAAGGACGATGAAGCGCTCGAATGGGTTGGCCGGAACCGGCGCCGCTTTCAGGGTAACCTGCCGCGCCGGATGGTCGCCGGTCGCCTTGAGCTCGAACGTGGCCTCGCGGTCCGGCAGCACGAGCTGAACTCCGCCCAGCACCATGAGTGCATTCCGGCAGGTGGTGCGGTTATAGGGAAAGCAACGAAGCTTGCTGAGGGCGAGCTTGTCGCCGTCGCGGATGCCGGCCTTCCACGCAGGCGAGTTGGACTCCGCGTCAAACGGCCCGGTGACGTCGTAGATCATGCCGTCATTGTCGGCGTAGAAGCCGAACGAACCCAAGGGCTGCACGACGCGCAAGACATCCGGAACGATCATCACCAGCGCCCAGGCGAGGAGCACAATGAGCAGGATGCGTTGGCGGGTCATGCGCTCGCCCTTGGGGTTTTTATCTGGCTGTCAGGCCTCATAGGCCTCGTATCCACGCACCATCACGATTCCGTTAAGGCTGGCCTAGATCAAGAAAAGAGCTTTGGCTCTAATTCGTTACCAGCGCTAGACTTGCAGGCAAAGTCACCGACTGGAGGTTATCCATCATTCGGATTTCGATTCTCGCGGGGGCCATATTCGCAGGGCTAGGGCTCTGGTGCGGTGCGCTTTATGCCGCAAGCGATCCGACCCACAAATCGCGGCTGCCGAGCGTCGACAATCCTTATTGCGACATCCCAACGCGTCTCCTGCCCGACTTCCCGGAGCAGGCCACGTCAATGATGGACTCCAGGGGACGCCCCGTGATCGTGGTGAATGCGTCGACGCTCGCGCGAAACCCCGCCTACGGTCACTTCCTGATGGCGCATGAATGCTGCCACCATACGCTCGGCCATGTCAGGCGGTTCTATGAAGGAATCGGCCAGCTCGGGCCGCAGCCCTTCTACTACATCCGCCCGGCGCTGAAGCAGATGGAGCTCGACGCCGATACCTGCGCGGTCAAGATGCTCAAGGCCACGCACGAGCCTGAGGCGATCGAGGCCGCGCGCGAAGCGATGTTGATCTTCGGCACCACGCCGACCGGAGCCTATTATCCGACCGGGATCGAGCGGGCCGACAATATCGAGAAAGCAGCCGCCGCCCAGGAGTGAACCCGAGCGGCCAACCGAACGGCGGGATCCGTCAGCGCTACTTCTTTACCGCGTCCGACTTATTGGAGGGCGGACCGTCAAGCGGCACTCCCTTCTTGTAGACCGTCTTTATGTAGTGGTCGCCCTCCTTGATGATCTTCGTGGTCCAGCCCGTGGTCCACGTGATTACGGCCACGCCACTCTCCTCCTTCCAGGTGCCCTCCTTGGCCTTCTCCTGAGTGCTCGTGGCCTTCCCATCGGCTGAAAGGGTGATTTCAAATGGCCTGTCCTTTGAGTCCTTCACCGCCCAAACGCCCACGAACTCGCTCGCCGCGAAGCTCGCAACGTTTGCAATGACGATGGCCAGTCCCGCTATGAACGCGGTCGATAGAATGGTCCTGATGCTTTTCATGGGCTCCTCCTGGAAATGTTATGCGGCTCGGCCGGCTTTGGTTGCCTCAAGCACCTCGACGAGCCGGCCATTCTTCACGTCGTAGATATAACCGTAGATGGGCACGGACGCCGGGACAAGCGGATGGGCTCTGATGCGCCGCACGTCGCTCAGCACGCTTTCCGCCTGATTTCTGATCGTTAACCAATCGATGAAATCGGCTTCGGCCGAGCCAGGCCCGCGGCCGACATCGTGCCAGCCATCGGCGTCGATTTTCGCCGTGTCGAGGCTTTGCTTGAGCAGCGAGCGCATCACCTCGTCGGTGAAAAGCTCCATGCCGCAATCGGTGTGGTGGACGACGAACCACTCTTCGGTGCCGAGCAGCTTGTGGGAGATCACCAGCGAGCGGATGGCATCGTCGCTGGCGCGCCCGCCGGCGTTGCGGATCACGTGGGCGTCACCTTCCTTGAGGCCGGCGAATTTGGCGGGGTCGAGCCGCGCATCCATGCAGGTCAGAATTGCGAAGCGCCGACCGGGCGGCAAAGGAAGCTTGCCCTTGTCGCCAAAATCGCCGGCATAGGTTTCATTGGCAGCAAGGACTTCGTTAAGAACTTTCGTCATGACGCGCTCCTCAGGGCGGGGTCCGAAGCCGGATGCGAGATCGACGCGCGTCAACGTGCGCCGCGTCGATCCAGCTCCGCCTTGAGAGTGTGGCAGAAGCGATCTCGGCGCGCGAGCAACCGCTTGGCGCGGAAGGCGCTTCCCAGGGACAAGACCGTCTAACGCAAGCCTTGGCCGTAGTATCGATTTCCCGCGCCGGAAACGACTGGGGCTTACAGACCCATGGCCTTGTGGGCTTCCTGCATATGCTCCATGCAGCCGGCTTCGTTGCCCTTCTTCATCTCGGCCTTCGACATGTCGAGATGCATGGTCGCTTCCTTCTTCGCGGCCTCGTCCTTCATGTCGGCGATCATCTTGTCCATTTGCGCCATATGCGCGTCGGTGCACTCGCCCGCGGCATAGGCGGGCGAAAGGCTCATGACCGCAACAAAGGCGGCGACTGGAAGCACTTTGAACATGACATCCTCCCTTTACCTCTAGACTTAAGCGCTCATTAAACGCCCCCCGCCGACACTTGGCTGCTGAAAAGGGCAAATTTTTGCTGCTTAGCGGCACGGTAATTTGGCCAATTGACAGGGCAAACGGCCGCACCGACCCGTCATTGACCCGCCACGCCCTCATGGTCTAGCTGGCGAAACAAGGGGCGATCGATGCGTAGGGCTTCCGCCATTGCCGTGGTTCTCCTGTCGCTCGCCGGCGGCGCGTCCGCCTTTGCCGAGGAGCCGCAACAATGCTGGACGCCGGCAGCTTTGGCCGGCACCGAGACCGAGCTGAAGGATGTGCATGACCATAAGTCGCTCGATCTTGCCCAGCTCAAGCAAGTGACGCTTCCCCCGGCAACGCCGGTCGCACCTGCGCTCCGCGGCTCGATCCGCGGCGTCGAGCTGCCGCCCGACAAGAAGCTGATCGCGCTCACCTTCGATCTTTGCGAGGAGAACGGCTATGTGTCCGGCTATGACGGCCGCATCGTCGATCTTCTGCGCGCCCAGGGCATCAAGGCGACCTTCTTCGCCGGCGGCAAATGGATGGAGACGCACCCCGAACGCGCGCAACAGCTGATCGCCGATCCCCTGTTCGAGGTCGGAAGCCATGGCTTGCGGCATCTCGACCTGTCGCACGCCAATGACGCCACGCTCGGCGAGGAGATAACGCTCACCGAGGCCGCTTATGCCCGCGCCAGAACCGCGCTTGCGTCCCGCCAGTGCCTGGCCGGCGCCTCACCTCCCGCGCCGCCGGCGCGGCCCACGCTGCTTCGCTTTCCCTATGGCCGCTGCAACGACAAGGCTCTCGCCGCAGCAGCGGGCGCCGGTCTTCTGACAGTGCAGTGGGATCTGGTCACCGGAGATCCGGACCCGCTCGTGTCGGCCAAGACCATCGCCAGCAGGATTCTGACCAAAGTCCATCCGGGCGCCATCATCGTGGCACATGCCAATGGCCGCGGCCACAACACTTCGGCGGCGCTCTCCATCGCGCTGCCGAAGCTGAAGGAGGAGGGATACAGTTTCGTCACCGTGAGCGAGTTGATCGATGCCGGCAAGCCGGTGATCGCAACGAGCTGCTACCAAGAGCATCCCGGCGACATGACACGCATCGCCCGATCCAACGTCGGGCACGGGAGCCATGACCTCTTCACCATTTTCAGCGCCCCCAATTGAGCTTGGACGGGTGGCGGGGGGCTCCGTGCGCCTCCTGCCGCTCGAGCAGAGCTCATGCGCGAGCCTCGCCGCAGGCATCGCTGCGATCGAGCCCTGGTCGGTGATGAACTATCCGGCAGAGACACTCGCCGCGTTTCTCTTAAGACCCGACGGAAGCGTGTCTCGGTATGTGGTCAGCGTGAACGGGGAGGAAGCAGGCGTGGTTTCGGTGCGCCACCCTTGGCTCAAGGGGCCTTACCTCGAGTTGTTGGCACTTCTACCGCAGGCGCAAGATCAAGGCATCGGCTCGATCATCATCGCGTGGTTCGAGTCTACCGCGCTCAAGCATGGTGCGCGCAATCTCTGGGTCTGCGCCTCGTCGTTCAACACGCGGGGTTTGCGCTTCTATGAGCGCCACGGCTTCACCAGGGCCGCGACGCTGCCTGGCCTCGTCGCCGACGGCTACGACGAAATTCTGTTGCGCAAATTTCCGCTTCACCCCGCGTGACGGTTCACTGCTGACGCAGCGCACTATTGCGCCGGGGTCGAAGCATCCGGATCGATGTCGGGAATGTCCTTGATGTCGGCGTCAGGCGAATGGTCGACGAACATCACACCGCCATCGATTGACACCGTCTCGCCGCCCTTCAATTCGTACTCGTCGCCGTTCTCGAGCTTGACCTTGCAGCCGCCGCTGCACGGCGCGTCCACCTGCTTCTCGGACTCGACGGTCATCTCATTTGACGCGCCGCCGACGATCACCGTGATCTTGTGCGGCTTGGGATCGCTATTGGAAATGGTGAGTGCCTGCGCAGGAACGGCGCAGAGCAAAGCGAGCGCGCCAAGGACGGCGGTGCCGACAAACCTCATTCCTGTTTCCTCCCGAATGACCAAGGCCGGACAATTTACCATGCCGCCGCCTGAGGACGGCAAGTGTTCGATATCACAGATAAATTTCCGCACGGAGCGGGAACCCGATCCGCCGGGCCCGCGTTTTCCGCCTGCTGACAAAAACAGGGGATTCGCTGCGGGATAAAAAGAGCCCTAGCGGGCGCCAAAAAGAAACCCTAAAATTGCCCACTTAGAGCCAAGGACCGCATCGATCGGAAAGGAGGCTTCCAATGGAGCTTACCGGTACCGTGACGGCTATTCTGGCTTTGGTGTCATTTGGATTTGTCGCTGCGATCATCCTCGGGATGATCTAGCCCGCCCTTCCAACATCATTCGGCCGCGTCGGCGATCCGCTTCGGATCGTAGTTGAGGATTGGTCCGAGCCAGCGCTCGGCCTCCTCAATCGGCCAGAATTTGCGGGCGGCATAATCTTCGACCTGGTCGCGGCCGACCTTGCCCACGCCGAAATAGCGGCTGTCGGGGTGGGAGAAATAAAGTCCTGAGACCGCGGCTGCGGGCCACATGGCGCACGAACTCGGTGAGCTTGAGGCCCGTCGCCTTCTCGGCATCGAGGAGCTTGAACAGCGTGCGCTTCTCGGTGTGATCGGGCTGGGCTGGATAGCCTGGCGCGGGGCGGATGCCGGCATAGTCTTCGGCGATCAGTTGCTCATTGGTCTGCTTTTCGCCCGGCGCGTACGCCCAAAGCTCGCGACGGACCTTCTCGTGCAGTGCCTCGGCAAAGGCCTCGGCCAGCCGATCGGCCAGCGCCTTGACCATGATCTTGGAATAATCGTCATTGGCGCGTTCGAATCTGCGCGCCACGTCCTCCTCTCCGATGCCGGCGGTCACGGCAAAGCCGCCGATATAATCGGCAACGCCTGAATCCTTCGGCACGATGAAATCGGCGAGCGCCAGATTGGCCTTGTCGCCCTCCCGCGCCATCTGCTGGCGGAGCGTGTGCAGCGTGGCGAGCACCTTGCTGCGTGTGTCATCGGTGTAGAGCTCAATATCGTCGCCGACGCTGTTCGCGGGCCAGAAGCCGACAACGGCATTGGCTTTCAGCCATTTCTCCGCGATCAGCTGCTTCAGCATGGCTTGCGCGTCGTCGAAGAGATGGCGCGCGGCCTCGCCATACTTATCGTCCTTAAGGATACGGGGGTATGCGCCCTTCAGCTCCCAGGCCTGAAAGAACGGCGTCCAGTCGATGTAACGGGCAAGCTCGGCGAGATTGTAGCTTTTGAAGGCGCGCGTGCCGAGGAAGCTCGGCTTCGGCGGCGTATAGGTCTTCCAATCGAGCTTGAGAGCGTTGGCGCGTGCGTCGGCGATCGACGTGCGCGCTTTCTCCGCCCGCCCCCTCGCGTGCGATTCCGCCATGCGCGCATATTCCTCGCGCACGCGGGCGATCGCCTTCGGCCGCTCTTCCGGCGACATCAGGCCGGACACGACGCCGACGGCGCGGCTTGCATCGGTGACGTAGATCGCCTGGCTGCGGTGGTAGTTCGGGCTGATCTTCACCGCTGTATGCACGCGGCTCGTGGTGGCGCCTCCGATCAGAAGCGGCAGGTCGAAGCCTTCGCGCTCCATCTCCGCCGCGACATGGCACATCTCGTCGAGCGACGGCGTGATCAGCCCGGACAGCCCGATTATGTCGGCCTTCCGCTCCTTGGCGGTGTCGAGGATCTTCTGCGCCGGAACCATCACACCGAGATCGATGACCTCGTAATTGTTGCACTGGAGAACGACGCCGACGATGTTCTTGCCGATGTCGTGCACGTCGCCCTTGACCGTCGCCATCACGATGCGCCCGGCGGGCTCGCCTTGGGCGAGGCCAAGCTCCTCCTTCTCCTTCTCCATGAAGGGCATGAGATAGGCTACGGCCTGCTTCATCACGCGGGCGGACTTCACCACCTGCGGCAGGAACATCTTGCCTGAGCCGAAAAGATCGCCGACCACGCTCATGCCGGCCATCAACGGGCCTTCGATGACATGCAACGGGCGCTCGGCTTGCTGCCGCGCCTCCTCGGTGTCGGCATCGATATAGGTGGCGACGCCGTGCACCAGCGCGTGAACCAGGCGCTCCTCGACCGGCTTCTCCCGCCAGGCAAGATCGACCTCGCGCTTCTGCGCCCCCTCCCCGCGATATTTCTCGGCAGCCTCGAGCAGCCGGTCGGTGGCGTCCTCGCGACGGTTGAGGATCACGTCCTCAACGAGCTCACGGAGCTCGGAGTCGATGTCGTCGTAGAGCGCGAGCTGGCCGGCATTGACGATGCCCATGTCCATCCCGGCTTGGATGGCGTGGTAGAGGAACACCGAGTGCATCGCCTCGCGCACCCGCTCGTTGCCGCGGAAGGCGAAAGAGAGGTTGGAGACGCCGCCCGAGACGTGCACGTAAGGCAGCTCGGCCTTGATGCGGCGCGTGGCCTCGATATAGGCGAGGCCGTAATTGCTGTGCTCCTCGATGCCGGTGGCCACGGCGAAGATGTTGGGATCGAAGATGATGTCCTCGGGCGGAAAGCCGACTTTCTCGGTGAGCAGTCTATAGGCGCGCCTGCAGATCTCGAATTTGCGCGTCGCCGTCTCGGCCTGGCCCTGCTCGTCGAAGGCCATTACCACCACGGCGGCGCCGTAGCGGCGGACCTTCTTGGCGTGGTCGAGAAAGGGCCCCTCGCCCTCTTTCAGGCTGATCGAATTCACCACCGACTTGCCTTGCACGCATTTCAAGCCGGCCTCGATCACCGACCATTTCGATGAGTCGATCATGATCGGTACGCGGGAGATGTCAGGCTCGGCGGCGAGGAGATTAAGGAAGGTGACCATAGCGGCTTCGGAATCGAGCATGCCCTCGTCCATGTTGACGTCGAGCATGTTGGCGCCGTTCTCGACCTGCTGGCGCGCAACTTCGAGCGCGGCCGCGTAGTCGTTGGCCTCGATCAGCTTGCGGAATTTGGCGGAGCCGGTGACGTTGGTCCGCTCGCCGACCATGACGAAATTTTGCGCGCCGTTGGTCACTTCAACTCACCCATGAACGAAGGGCTCGAGGCCGGAAAGGCGCATCTTGTGCTCGACCTCAGGCACATGGCGTGGCGGATATTTGGCAACGGCTGCAGCAATGGCGCGGATGTGGTCGGGCGTGGTGCCGCAGCAGCCGCCGACGATGTTGATCAGCCCGTCCCGCGCCCACTCCTCGAGCAGCCCTGCCATGTGCTTCGGCGTCTCGTCATATTCGCCCATCTCGTTCGGCAGCCCGGCATTGGGATAGACGCTGACCAGCGTGTCGGCCACGTGCGAGATCTCGTCAACCGAGGGGCGGAGCTGCTCGGCGCCGAAGGAGCAATTGAGGCCCACCGAGAACGGCCTCAGGTGCTTCAGCGAATACCAGAAGGCCTCAGGCGTCTGGCCTGAGAGGTTGCGCCCGGAGAGATCGGTGATGGTGTCCGACAGCATGATGGGAAGCTCGACCCCCATCGCCTCGAACACCTGCTCGACGGCAAAGCCTGCGGCCTTGGCGTTCAGCGTGTCGAAAATCGTCTCAATCAGGATGATATCCACGCCGCCTTCGATCAACCCGCGCGCTTGCGTTGAATAGGCCTCGACTAGCGCATCGAAGCTCACATTGCGGAAGCCGGGGTTGTTCACGTCGGGCGAGAGCGACGCCGTGCGGTTGGTCGGTCCGATGGCGCCGGCGACGAAGCGCGACTTGTCCGGCGTCTTCGCGGTCCAGGCATCGGCGGCTTCACGGGCGAGTTTGGCGGCAGCGACGTTCAGGTCGAAGGCAACGTCCGCAAGTCCATAGTCGCTCTGCGAGATGGCCTGGGCATTGAAGGTGTTGGTCTCGAGGATGTCGGCGCCTGCTTCCAAATAAGCGTTGTGGATCTCGCTGATGATCTTCGGCTGGGTGAGCACGAGCAGGTCGTTGTTGCCCTTGAGATCGTGGCTGTGTTTCTTGAAACGTGTCCCGCGATAGCCGGCCTCGTCGAGCTTATAACGCTGGATCATGGTGCCCATGGCGCCATCGAGGATCAGGATGCGTTCCTTCGCGGCCTGCTTGAGTGCTTCGATGCGTTGTTCGCGGGTCATTGCGCGGCCTCCGCCTTGGACACGACCGTCGGAACCGGGCGCAAGCCCAGGAGATGGCAGATGGCGTAAACGAGGTCGGCGCGGTTCAGCGTGTAGAAGTGAAACTCGGTGATGCCTCGGTCGACTAGCCCCATGACCTGCTCGGCGGCGACCGCCGCGGCCACGAGGTAGCGTGTCTCCTGGTCCTCATCTAGGCCTTCAAATCTGTGGCCGAGCCACTCAGGCACGCTGGCACCGGATTTGGCAGCAAAACCAGATACCTGCTTGAAATTATGGATGGGAATGATGCCGGGCACGATGGGGATGGTGATGCCGCGATCGCGCACCCGGTCGAGATATCTGAAGTACACCTCGTTGTCGAAGAAGAACTGGGTGATGGCGGTCGACGCGCCGGCATCGATCTTCTGCCAAAGCATGTCGATATCGGCATCGATGTTCGGCGACTCTGGATGCTTCTCCGGATAGCAGGCGACCGACACGTCGAAAGGCGCGATGTTCTTGATGCCGCGCGTGAGGTCGGCGGCATTGATGTAGCCGCCAGGCGTCGGCACATAGCGTTGACCCACGCCGCCGGCGGGGTCGCCGCGCAGCGCCACGATATGGCGGACACCGATGTCCCAATAATCGCGGATCACGGCGTCGACCTCCTCGCGCGTCGCGTCAACGCAGGTGAGATGCGCCGCAGGCTTCAGCTTCGTCTCTTTCAAGACGCGGGCGACCGTGGCGTGGGTGCGCTCGCGGGTGGAACCACCGGCGCCATAGGTGACGGAAACATAGCTCGGCCTCAGCGGCTCGAGCCGCCGGATGGAGCGCCACAGCGTCTCCTCCATGGCTGCCGTGCGCGGCGGAAAGAACTCGAACGACACGTTGATGTCGCCGTGGCCGAGGAAGCGGCTCTTGCGGTCCGGGGCGGTCAACATCACGCGGCGAACTCCACTGAGGTGCGTTTCTTCTTGTCGCGGGAGACGGCCGGCTTCAAGCCGACCCAGAGCGAGACGGTGAGCTTCTCGTGCCCGACCCTGGCTGCCGGAGCGAGGTCGCGCTGCCGCTCCACAGCCACGCTGGCATCCTTGAGCCAGCGCTTGATCTGCTCAGGCGCAAAGCCGAGGCGGCGATGCGCCGATTGCTCGCGAAGGAATTCGAGCTCATGCGGCGCGAAGTCGATCACCAGAAGCTTGCCGCCCGGCTTCAAGAGCCGCGCGGCTTCGGCAATCGCCGCAGCAGGATCGTCGAGGAAGTGCAGCACCTGGTGCAGGATGACGGCATCGGCGACGCCATCTGGAATCGGGACGTTGTAGAGATCGCCGTGGCGGGCCTGCGCATGGGCGAGCCCGGCGCGCTCGAGCTTCATGCGCGCGTAGGCAAGCATGTCGCGGCTGAGATCGAAGCCGAGCGCGCGCGTGGCGCGGGCCGCGAACAGCTCGAGCATGCGCCCGGTGCCGGTGCCGAGATCGACCAGCAAGGTGAAGGGGCCAGGCCCAAGCGCCTCGTCTACCGCGGCCTCGACCTCTCTTTCTGCGACATGCAGCGCGCGGATCTTGTCCCACTCTCCGGCGTGCTCCTTGAAGTAGCTTTGCGCCGCATCCTCCCTCGCCTTCTTGACGGCTGAGGCGCGCGCACGGTCGCGGGCGAACACCGGGTCGGCGGCATTGAGGCTCGCCACGATGGCCGAGGCGAGCGCAGCTTCGCTCCCGGCATCGGCCAGGCGAAAGAACACCCAGCTCCCCTCGCGAAAGCGCGTGATCAGCCCGGCTTCGGCCATCAGCTTCAAATGCCGGCTAATACGAGGCTGGCTTTGTCCCAGGATCTGGGTCAGGTCCTTGACGTTCAGCTCGCCGCCGGCAAGCAGCGCAAGGATGCGCAAACGCGTGGCCTCCCCTGCGGCACGCAAACCGCTGAGAGCGTGGGCCCGGGACAGGCTTCCCGCGGCCGGCCGGTTTTGCAGATCATCACCTGACATAAAGATATGTTTATACGTTATCGGCAGACGATGCAAGGACCGCCGTGCGGAAGCGCATACCGACCAACTCGCGTTTCCGGTTGAGACTTATCCCCGCGTGCAACCCTGCACCGTAGATTGGCAATGGCAGACGATCATCAAGGAGACATGATCCCGGTAGACGGCACAGTGACGCGAGAGATTGCTCCACGTTTCAGCGGCAAGATGGCCGAGCGGCAGGCCGAAATCATCAAAGAGGCCGGCCAGGTCCTGCAAGCCACGCTTGAGGCCTACGAGATCAACACAAGACTGCGCATCGCTCACTTCCTGGGGCAAACTTGCCACGAGTCAGCCGGCTTTCGCACCACGGAGGAATTTGCCAGCGGTGCTGCCTAAGAGGGCCGCAAGGATCTCGGCAACGTCAAGAAGGGCGACGGCCGCCTCTACAAGGGGCGCGGCCTGCTGCAGCTTACCGGCCTCGCCAACTATGCCGAATACGGCAAAGCGCTCGGGGTCGATCTCGAGAACAATCCGGCCATGGCTGCGGAGCCCGCGCTGTCGCTGAAGATCGCCTGCGAATATTGGAAGCGGCGGAAGCTCAATCCCGATTGCGACCGCGACGATATCCGCGCCACGACGAGAAGGATCAACGGCGGACTGAATGGTCTTGAGGATCGCACCAACTATATTCGCAAGGCCAAGGAGACGCTCGCCCGCATCGAAGGCATCCAACTGACCGGCGCTGTGTCCGATCCACGCCCGGTCTTGCGGCGTGGCTCCACAGGCGCAGCAGTCGGCGACCTGCAGACGATGCTGAGCAAGCTCAAGTTTGCCCTCGCCATCGATCAGGATTTCGGCGCGGCGACCGAGCTTGCCGTCATGCGCTTTCAGGGCGACAAGAAACTTACCGCCGACGGCATCGTCGGCAAAGAAACCTGGGATGCGATCGAGAAAGCCGCAGGAAGCACGAGCCTGTCGTCACGTCCGCGCGAATTTCTTGTACTTGATGCGCTTCGGTAGCACGGCGTCCTCGCCGAGGCGGCGCTTCTTGTCCTCCTCGTAGGATTCGAAGTTCCCCTCGAACCATTCGACGTGGCTGTCGCCTTCGAAGGAGAGGATGTGGGTGGCCACGCGGTCCAAGAAGAAGCGGTCGTGGCTGATGATCACGGCGCAGCCGGGGAAGTCCTCGAGCGCCGCTTCCAGCGAGGACAAGGTCTCGACGTCGAGATCGTTGGTCGGCTCATCCAAGAGGATCAGGTTCGCGCCTGATTTCAGCATCTTGGCGAGATGAACGCGGTTGCGCTCTCCGCCCGAGAGCTGGCCAACCTTCTTCTGCTGGTCCGGGCCCTTGAAGTTGAACCAGCCGACGTAAGCCCGCGACGGAACCTCGCGGGCCCCGAGCTTGATCACGTCGTTGCCGCCGGAGATTTCCTCGAACACCGTCTTCTTGCCGTCGAGCGTATCGCGCGACTGATCGACATAGCCGAGCTTCACCGTGTCGCCCACGCGGATGGCGCCGTTGTCGGGCTTGTCCTGGCCCACGATCATGCGGAACAGCGTGGTCTTGCCGGCGCCGTTCGGCCCGATCACCCCGACAATGCCGCCGGGCTGCAGCTTGAAGGAGAGATCGTCGACGAGGAGGCGGTCGCCAAACCCTTTGCCGATATGCTCGGCCTCGATGACCATATTGCCGAGGCGCGGCCCGGGCGGAATGGTGATCTGCGCCTTGCCGTTGGTATCGCGGCCGGCCTCCGCCACCAGCTCGTCATAGGCCTTGATGCGCGCCTTGGATTTCGCCTGGCGCGCCTTGGGACTCGCCCTGATCCAGTCGAGCTCGCGGGCAAGCGTCCGCTCCTTGGCCGCGTCCTGCTTGCCTTCGACCTCGAGCCGCTTGTGCTTCTGCTCGAGCCACGACGAATAGCTGCCGTGATAAGGAATGCCGGCCCCGCGATCGAGCTCGAGCGTCCATTCGGTGATGTTGTCGAGGAAGTAGCGATCATGGGTGACCATGACCACGGTGCCGGGATAGTCGCGCAGATGATGCTCGAGCCAGGCCACGCTTTCCGCGTCGAGATGGTTGGTCGGCTCATCGAGCAGGAGGATGTCGGGTTTTGCCAGCAGCAAGCGGCAGAGCGCCACGCGTCGCTTCTCGCCGCCTGACAGCGTGTCAACCTTGGCGTCGCCGGGCGGACAGCGCAGCGCGTCCATGGCCTGCTCGACCTGCGCGTCGAGGTCCCAGAGGTTGCCGGCGTCGATCTCGTCCTGGAGCTTCGCCATCTCGTCGGCGGTCTCGTCGGAGTAGTTCATGGCGAGCTCGTTGTAGCGGTCGAGCTTCGCCTTCTTCTCGGCCACGCCCTCCATGACATTGCCAGTCACGTCCTTGGCAGGATCGAGCTGAGGTTCCTGGGGCAGAAAGCCGACGGTGACGCCGTCGGCCGCCCAGGCCTCGCCGAGGAACTCCTTCTCTTCCCCCGCCATGATGCGGAGCAAAGTCGACTTTCCCGCGCCGTTCAGGCCGACCACGCCGATCTTGGCGCCGGGCAAAAAGGCGAGCGTGATGTCCTTCAAGACCTGTTTACCGCCAGGATAGGTCTTGGACAGCTTATTCATGACATAGACATATTGCGGGCTGGCCATGGGTCTCCCGAGGGTCGCGTGGGTTTGGTGCTGGAAGTTTGAGTGAGCTTCTAGCGAATTGCGGTGCGCAACTCAACGGTTAGAACAGCGCAGGCAGGCGCTCTTTCAATCTGGCAGCCAGCGCATCGAGCGGGTTTTCCTTGATGGGCTCGATCTCGGCGACCGCCGCGGCGAAAGTCTCAGGCTTCAACGCAGCGATGGGCAGCACGCGGCACCAATTGTTGCGCACGAGAAATTCGCGATAGGCCGATTCCTCGTCGGTGAAGCGGTGCGCTTTCGGCGCCACGCCGACCACGGGGAGCCGCGCCGACACAGCCTCCGACACCATGGTGCTCGAATCCTCGGTGCAGACGATCACCTCGGCCTTGCGAAACACATCCGGCAGCGTGCCGGGGCCAGCGGTGCGGTAGTCGATGAAGTGGGCGATGACGCTCTCGTTCTTGGCCAACTCGGCGACGCGATCAGCGACGAAGTCGGGCGTCCGCCGCGAGGTGGAGACAAGCCAGCGGGTGCCCCAGGCCTTGGACAGGCCTCGCGCAAAATCGAGCAACCGCTCCCATTCGCCGCGCCGGTAGCGGAACGGCCCGGCATTGCCGCCGATCAGCAACCCGGCAAGGCGCGGATGATGATCGGGTCCGTAGCGCGGCACCGTGGCCGGACGTCCGAGCGCTTCGGGATCGATGGAAGAAGGCTTGAGCACCACCATGTGGCGCGGGCTTCCGGCGTCGCGGTCATAGGAGGAAATCACCAGGCTGAAATTCTCAGGCCCGAGCCCGCGCAGCAGCGAGCCGCAAAAGATGTTGGGGGTGCCGAGAAACCGCGTCACGCAGATATTCGGCATCTGCGTCTCCCCTCCGGCAGAGACGACGAGATCGGCCTTGGGCAGCGCTTCGGCCTCGATGCGGTAGGCCATGCGCAGCATACGCGGCGGATAGAAGCTATTGGCGTTGATGCGCCGGCGCAGCCAGCGCGTCGGCACGATCCAGCGCCGGTGCACGAGAATGCGCGTGACCTCGACCGGGCGCAGCCGCGCCAGCGCGGCAATGACGCCTTCGGCGAGGTGGTAATGGCCAGGCCGCGTATCGGCGAGGAAGATCACTTTGAGCGTCGTCACTGGCTGACCGGGGCGTTAGCGGAATGAAAGAGGCGTCGCCCGCGTCATAAAGGGAAATCGATCCCAATTGAATCCCGATTTCGCGGCAGTATGCCAGCTTGGCAAATCGAGGGCGCCCCGGCACAATCGGCGGCAATTGGGCTAGGAGGGCATTGTGCCAGAACGGGCGGCGAACTTGCGGGCCGATCTCATCCTGAAGGCGATGATCGCGGTTGCGTCGGCCGACGCCGGCGGGCTTGAGGACAGCGAGATCAGCCTCATGCAGCAGGTCTATGAGGACCAGGCGAAGAGGCCGATCACCCCGCAAGAGATCGCCGAGGTGGCGGAAGCGACCACGAGAGACGGCCTGCTCGCCGAGCTCACCGCGGCGGCTCCCGTGCTCGACCGCGAGACCAAGGAGGAGATTATCCGCGCCGCCTATCTCACGCTGATCGCCGACGACCGCATCGCCGCCGAGGAGCGCAAGAAGCTCAAGGACATCTCCATGGCGCTCCGCGTGCCGGAGATTCACTTCGGCGCCATCCTGGAAGATCTTGCGCTGTGGCTCGAGGAGCAGAAGGCGAAGTGATGCACCCTCGCTTCGCGCCGGTCGCGCACCCATGATCGTCAGCCACGAGCATAAGTTCATCTTCCTCAAGACCAAGAAGACGGCAGGCACCAGCATCGAGCTCGCGCTCACCGAGCTGTGTGGGCCTGAGGACGTGATCACTCCCTTGACCGAGATCGACGAGGCGCGGCGCGCCAATGGACGCGGGCCGCAGAATTGGCGGCTGCATGGTTGGTGGGGCAGCCCACGCCCGCTGCTCAAGCGCCGCTGGTTCAAATTCACCGCGGCCGATTACGGCTTCTACAATCACATGCCTGCTGCGGAGGCGCGCGCGCGCATCGGCGACAAAGCGTGGCAGAGCTATTTCAAATTCGCCTTCGACCGCAATCCGTGGGACCGGCAGGTCTCCTTCTATCACCACCGCTACCGCAACGAGAACGTGCCGCCGTCCTTTGCCACCTTCATGCAAGAGGACAGCCACGCCCGCATCGACAATTTCGAGATCTATTCCATCGACGGCGACGTCGCGGTCGATTTCATCGGGCGCTTCGAAACTCTCGGAGAGGATCTGAAAATTGCGCTCGAGCGTGTTGGCTTATGCCTCTCTACCGATCTGCCGCGGGCCAAGACCAATTTTCGCCCCACGACCCTCCCCTATCGCGATTATTATGATGACGACACAAAGGGCATCGTGGCGCGCTGGTACGCGCGCGAGATCGAGCTGCTCGATTACGAGTTCTGAGCGCAAAGCGCGGGCCGCATGATCATCTCGCACGAGCACAAATTCATCTTCTTGAAGACGAAGAAGACCGCCAGCACGGCCATCGAGGCGGCTTTGTCGGAGCTGTGCGGGCCCAATTGCGTGATCACGCCCTATCGAGAGGAGAGCGAGGAGGACCGCAAGGGCCGGCCGCAGCAGAATTATCGCATCGAGCATCCTCTGAAGCCGAAGCGTCCGCTGTGGCGAAAGCTGCTCGGGCGGCCCGAGCGCTATTATCACCCGAGCGTCGGCTATTACGAGCACATGCCGGCGCATCTCGTGCGCGCCTATGTGGGCGACGACATCTGGCGGAGCTATTTCAAATTCGCCTTCGACCGCAATCCTTGGGACCGGCAAATCTCCTGGTACTTCTACAAGACCAAGACCAAGGCGAGCCGGCCGAGCTTCGAGAGCTTCATGGCAAGCCGCCGCCGCGCCTATGTCGACAATCACGAAATCTATATGGAAGGCGGCGCGCTCGCGGTCGATTTCCTCGGCCGCTACGAAACTCTCGAGGCCGATCTCGCCAAGGCGCTTCACATGGTGGGCGTTGCACGCAAGCTCGACGTGCCCAAATCGAACGTCACGCCCAACAAGGAAACGCGGCAGGATTACCGCAGCTACTACACGCCGAAGACCGAGGCGGTGGTGCGCGATTGGTACGCGCCCGAGATCGCGTTACTCGGCTACGGGTTCTGAGGCCTTTGCCGCGGCATCTGGCCTCGCCAGCAAGTTCACCCCTGGTGTAGCTCCGCGTCTCCCCGCCTCAAGGGTCGGCTCGGCAGCGCGTGCCAGCCCCGGCAGCAGCAGGGGCGCCGAAAGAGAGGGCCCGCAAGGCCGCTCAAACCCTTCCACGGCTTGGCAAACTGGTCATGGTTGCTCCCTCGGAGCCCCCTTTTTCTGTCCTTTACCTGATATTTGGTAGCATCCCTCCCCTGTTCAGGCCCACAAAAGGAGTGCTGTAAGGTGAAATTGGAGTGCGGTATTGTCAAAATTCCATCATCGCTTGGGGGGATTGCTATGAGATCGCCAGTACTTGTTCTTGCGTTGACGTTCGGCTTGGCTTGCGGCGGATACGCATTTGCCGCCGACGAAGCGCCACAGCCGCTCACCCGCGCCGACTGCGACGCAGCCGGCATGACCTGGAATGACGGCTCGAACGTTTGCGACAGCGCCGACACCATGGCCGCCGCTCAGCCGCTCACCCGCGCCGACTGCGACGCAGCCGGCATGACCTGGGATGACGGCGCGAACGTTTGCGGTGCGGGGACCGCGGCCGCCGCGCAACCGCTGACCCGCGCCGACTGCGAAGCTGCCGGCATGAAGTGGAGCGACCGCCGCAATGTTTGCGGGTCGTTTGTCGCCGCCGCCGCTGCGCACGCGCATAAGAAGGAGATGAAAAAAGAGACCAAGAACGGCGGCACAAAGATCGTCAAGAAGGTGAAGACAAGCCACGGCGTCAAGAAGACGGTCATTCACAAGCAGGGCCACAAACACGAGAAAGCCGCAAAGAAGGGCAGCGTCCTCGAGTGGCTCAACGGCAAGAAGAAAAAGTCCTGAACCGATAAGGGCGCCGGCTGAACCGGCGCCCTCAAGATCGGCGCGGCGGCCTTTAGCTCGCTTCGCGAGCGAAGGCTGGTGGGCCCGGGAGGGCTCGAACCTCCAACCAGACGGTTATGAGCCGCCGGCTCTAACCAGTTGAGCTACGGGCCCCAATTCCTCCGCGTGATTCCGCCTCATTAGCTGAGCCGAATCCTTAATTTCCAACGTATTTACAGGCTTCGGCTAACGACTGGCAAACAAAGCTGTGGGCTAACGTGCCTTTCCCTTCGGCCTCGTAATGAGGCTGCCATTCTAGCCTAGGTCTATCCCTACTTTAGCCAGGCTGTTGCCGACGCCGCGCCGTCAGAGTACGGACCCCGGGCTTCGTGTAAATTTTCCTGGAGCGCAAGGGAACCAGTGAAGTCGCGCCGACTTGAGTCGGTTGCTTGCAACATCAAAACCCGGGGTTGCGGATTCCGAAAGGTAGCGAGGGAGCCTTCGTTTGATCGGCCAGAAGTCCAATTCCCTTTTTGGTTGGCGGCTTTGTGCCGTGCTGGTCATGGCCGCGCTAATTGTTGCTTCGTTATTCTTGCCCCCCAAATTAGAGCAGCTGCGCACTGGCCATTGGGAAGTAGAGCATTTCCTTGCCTATTTCGCAGCTGTACCGATCATTTGCCTCGGTTGGCCCCGGCCGTTCCTCGTTGCCATGAGCCTCATACCTGTTGCCGCGCTGCTTGAAGTTCTACAGTGTTTGAAACCGGATCACTCGCCCAATTTTCTCGCCGCACTTAGCAGCATCGGCGGTGTGCTGGCGGGTGCCCTACTTGCCAGCTTCCTCATCCGCGCGTGGCATCTGCAGTACGCATCTAGAGGCCGCAACACCCTAGTGGGAACCTCTGCCGATGGTTCGGCCACGTAGGCGTGGCACCAATATCACACCGCGCAAGGATTCTAGCGGTGTCCCCTTTATCCACGAATGGCGTTGTGATACGTGCCTTAGCATAATTCCCTAATTCATTGATCCTGCATGGCCCCAAGAGATCAGTCCCCTCTCGGGGCTTCTTTTTTGGCTCGCGTGTTTGCATTGCACAGTGATGACCAAGACACGCTGTAGGCGGCGAGGTTGTAATACGATCCTCGCGTGGGGAACCCCTCTTCACAAGGACCCAAGTCTAGAAGCCCCGGTTAGCAGCCGCTTCGCCGGGGCTTCGCTTTAGGCAACTCGCCATGGCGTCCAGGGGCAAACTTATTCGGCTTGCCCAGGGGTTGATTAATCCATGCCAAGTGGTAGTTAGGACCTGTGGTGATGGTTACCCTGCCGTCATCACGTCTCTCCATCTCGAAAGAGCGGAAGAAGCCCTGGCATCCACCGTCCGGGGCTTCTTCTGTAAGCGATCCAAACAGTACAAAATAATGCTTACGACACGGCTCAGGTTTATCGAGCCCCAGCTTGCCTCCTTGGTTGATCAGCCACCAGAGGGCAAGCACTGGATTCACGAAATCAAACACGATGGTTATCGCTCCCAAGTGCTGGTTGAGCGAGGAGAAGCCCGTGTCTTCACTCGCAATGGATATGATTGGAGTGACAGGTATCCCTCTATCGTCCGTGCCGCTACCAACCTCCGCTGCCAATCGGCAATCATTGATGGTGAGGCCATTGTCCAGAACGGCCACGGCGCTTCCGATTTTGAGGCACTAAGCACTGCGATGCGGCGGCAACCCCACAGTATCATCCTCTATGCGTTCGATCTGTTGCACCTCGATGGGAAGGACCTCCGCCAGCACACTCTCCTGGAGCGTCGAGCTAGCCTGAAGGCTCTATTGGGAAGCGATGACCAAAGCCGTATTCAGTTTAGCGATGAGTTTGATGGGGATGGCCATAGCTTGTTCAAAGCCTGTGCTGAGCGGGAACTGGAAGGCATCGTCTCTAAACACGCACTGGCACCTTATCGGTCAGGTCGAAGCAAGACTTGGCTCAAAACCAAATGCTTCACCCAATCGACCTTTGTGGTGATCGGCACGGATCGGGACCGCAAGACCGGAGCGCTTAGGGCACTGCTTGCTCACAAGGACAGTGCTGGCCTGAGTTACGCGGGAGCGGCATTCATCGCTCTGGCCGGTGCTGAACACGTCGAGTTTTTTGCTGAGCTTGAGCGTCTGGCAACATCTTGGGCAGCGTTTAAGTCATCCCGGCTGATGGATGTTAAGTGGTGCCAACCGAAGCTTGTTGTGGAGGTGAAGCATTTGGCCGGAAGCAAACTACTCCGGCATGCTACGGTAAAGCGGTTGGCCACCTAACTCGCATCACCGCCCATGGACACGATTAAGGGTCTAGCGCTCATCGGCACCTTCATTGGCGTTCTCATCACCTTCGCCACTTGGGTATTGCTGTGGGAGAATGTTTGGCAAGCCGCAGTCGAGCCCACACGCGGTGCAATCTACGATGCCCAACTCAATCGCCTTGGCCCTTCGCCATGCTTGACCCGTTCTTGGTCATGGTGGTGGACGGCGAAGTGCAAGCTGATATAGGGCCGGTCGGCGTCGTGGTGTCGTGGCGGTCGAAGCGACTGTCTGAAAGCTCAAGCGCGGCTCCTCGTTCCGGCGAGCGCCCGTCGAATCGAAAATTTCGGATGGACTCGCACCCGAGGCGGTCTAAATGTTGCTGAACTGGGCGGGATCAATTCGTTTTGGACGCATTATTCAACGTAATTTTGATCGAGACGCATAATCAATGCACTCGCACATGTTGGTTCTGCAAATTCGGACAGGAGCGGCAAGATCCGCACACCCTCCAAATGAACTGGCAGACTATCGAACGTATCGTCGGCAACCTGAGGGATTTAGACTATCGTGGGCGGATCTCGTGGTTCTGGATTAACGAGCCACTGATGGATTCGCAAATCCTCGATATAATTTCATATACGCGACGGGAATGTCCTAACGCCTTTATTTCGCTCGTCACCAACGGTGATTTGCTCACCGACGACCTCTACAAAGACCTCCGTAGGGGGGCTTAGACGCGCTTGGCGTCAGCATATACGATACGCCGGCTGCGAAGCATGCCGAAGCGATCGATGGAGACGACCGGCTCGTATTGATGGACATGCGGCATGTTCGCGTACCGAATTTGGAAAACCGCGGTGGCAACATCAAACGGCATTCACGGCTCTTTACAGAAAGCAAGGACGAGCGGTCCGACGAGAGTTGCGGGCGGCCATTCAACATGATGACCGTGAACGTCAAGGGGCAGGTCGCTTTGTGCTGCTCTGACCTTTATAGCGACGTCGTCATGGGTGACGTAAACTCCCACCGCTTAGAGCAGATATGGAACAATGAATCGTTCCGACACTATCGGTCGCACCTGGATGAGCGCGGGCGCGAAGGGCTGCCGTTATGCGGCGATTGCTCGTATCGAGGCGACGCGCCCATGGAGCGTTGGCCTCTCCCTTCGCCGCCTTCTCGCACTCGTGACGTACGGGATGAAGCTAGACGTATAGCCAGCAACATCGCCAAGCTGCCAAGCTTACTCGGCAAAGGGGGGTGAATGGCTTGCGTGCCTCCGGTTATTGATCCTTCTTCTGCATCGGCACCCAAACCGGAGTCTGGTTCTCGATGGTGACGCGCCACGTTTTGCCGGTCACAGTGTCCACTAAGATGCTCAGCGTGCCGTGTTGATTCATCACAACTCGATAGCGACCGGGTTTTCCTTACGCGAAACGGCTCGGGTCAGGGCAGTCGCACGGGCGGCCTGCTGCCCGCGCGTACCGCAGGGCCGTCAACGGTTGAGAGGGATCCCATGACGCTTCGAAGCAAGACCGCCTTCCTCGCTTTGCTCATCTTCGCCGCGCTCCCCACCAATTCGCTGAGCGCCGACGAGGCGCCGAAGCGCACCATCTCGCTTGCCGCAAGCGGCGCGATAAAGACCACGCCCGACAAGGTCGACATCTCGACCGGCGTCACGGCCCAGGCGCCGACCGCCAAAGAGGCGCTCGCCAAGAATAGCGCCGCCATGACCGAGGTGATTGCCGCGCTGAAAGGCGAAGGCTTGGACCCCAAGGACATCCAGACCACGAATTTCAGCGTCCAGCCGCTTTATGAAGAGCGGAAGGATGGACGGGCGCCGAAGATCGTCGGCTATCAGGTCACCAATTCGGTCCGCATCACCGTGCGCGATGTCGGCAAGCTTGGCCAGATCCTCGACAGAGTGGTGACGCTCGGCGCGACCGACGTAAACTCTATCGAGTTCGGCGTGGCTGAGCCCGAAGCCCTCAAGGACGAAGCGCGCAAGCTCGCCATGCGAAACGCTATCGCCAACGCCAAGCTCTATGCCGAGGCGGCCGGCGCCAAGCTCGGAAAGGTCCTGACCATCAGCGAAGACCAGGGCATCATCGTCGCCCGCTCGATGGCGCCTGCTCCCATGGAGATGGCCGCCAAGGCCGTTCCCATCGAGGCCGGAACCGCCACGGTCGAGGCCCGCGTCAGCGTCACTTTCGAGCTGGAATAGGCGCGCCGGCCAGGCGACGTGATATGATCCAAATCAAGGCCGAACCAGGCTCGCGCCAAGTAGTTTTGTGGTCATGACCGTACAACGCGCCGAAGTGTTGGACAGCGCCTACGCGCATGAGCGGGCGGTGATGATTTCCCGCCACCTTCGCGCTCGCGGCATCGAGGATCCCCTGCTCCTTGCCGCCATGGGCGCCGTGCCGCGCGAGGCCTTCGTGCCTGAGCATCTGCAGGAATTCTCCTATGAGGATTCCGCGCTGCCGATCGAAGCCGGCCAGACCATCTCGCAGCCTTACATCGTCGCGCGCATGCTCGAGCTCGCCGAGATCAAGCCGGGCGACAAGGTGCTCGAGGTCGGCGCCGGCTCCGGCTACGCCGCTGCAGTGATGAGCCGCATGGCCAACAGGGTGTTCGCCATCGAGCGCCACGAGGAGCTGGCCATGCTTTCCCGCAGCCGGCTGAAGCGGCTCGGCTATGCAAATGCCGAGATCATCATCGCCGACGGCACCAAGGGCTTGACGGAAGAAGCGCCCTTCCAGGCGATCATCGTCTCTGCCGGCGGTCCGCATGTCCCCGAAGCTTTGAAGCAGCAGCTTGCCATCGGCGGAAGACTGATCATCCCGGTGGGGGAATTCGGCTATCAGACGCTGATGCGCGTCCGCCGCACGGGTAAGGACACCTTCAAGGAGGAGGATTTCGGCGCGGTCGCCTTCGTCCCTCTGATCGGCGAGCAAGGCTGGGCCGAGCCTGAGCGCGAGCGGGTCAAGGAAGCGCCGGTCGACGCCGAGCCCACCGGCTTCGCCGCGGGCCTGCTTCTGCCGGCGAAGCGCGCCCTCACCATTCAGAATCGCTTGAGCCGGCTCATGGCGGAGACCGCCGAGCCGTTCGGCGATCTGCACGAACTCTGTGGTCTCGTCGAGCGGTTCAGCGACCGCAAGGTCGTTATGCTCGGTGAAGCGACCCACGGCACAGCGGAGTTCTACCAGGCGCGGGCGCGCATCACCGAGATGCTGGTCGACCGCCATGGCTTTAACATCGTCGCCGTCGAGGCCGATTGGCCTGATGCTGCGGTCTACGACGCCTACGTGCGCGGCCTGCCCCGTCCGGTGCTGCCGCAATCCGTCTTCACCCGCTTCCCAACCTGGATGTGGCGCAACGGCCAGGTGGCGGACTTCCTCGACCGGTTGAAGGAGATCAACGCCACGATCGCCGACCCCGATCGCAAGGCTGGCTTCTACGGGCTCGATATCTATAGCCTCGGTGCATCGATCGAGGCGGTGCTGCATTACCTCGACAAGGTCGATCCGCAAGCGGCAAGGGTCGCGCGTGAGCGTTACGGCTGCCTCGTCCCTTGGCGCGCGGAGCCCGCCCGCTACGGCCGCATGGCGCTGTCGCGCGGCTACGCCGTTTGCGAGAAGCCCGTCGCCGATGCGCTGACCGATCTTTTGCGCAAGCGGCTCGATTATCTCACCAAGGATGGCGAGGCCTTTTTCGACGCCGAGCAGAATGCGCGCATCGTGGCCGGCGCCGAGCAATATTACCGCGCCATCTATTACGGCGATGCTGCATCGTGGAATCTGCGCGACCAGCATATGTTCGACACGCTTGACCGCCTGCTCGCAGAGCGCGGGCCTGAGGCCAAGGCGGTGGTCTGGGCGCATAACTCCCATATCGGCAATGCGGCCTTCACCGAAATGGGCCAGGTGCGCGGCGAGCACAATATCGGGCAGCTGGCGCGCCAGCGTTTCGGCGAGGATGCGGCGCTGATCGGCTTCGGCACCGACCGCGGCACCGTTGCCGCCGCTTCGGACTGGGACGGGGACATGGAGATCAAGCGCGTGCGCCCTGCCCGCGACAATTCCTATGAGGGCCGGTCGCGCGACACGGGCATTGCCGCCTTCCTGCTCGAGACCGGGCCCGGACAAAGGGAGACGGTGCGCAGCGAGCTGGCCGAGCCGCTGCTCGAGCGCGCCATCGGCATCATCTACCGGCCCGAAACCGAGCTGCTCTCGCACTACTTCCAGGCCGAGCTGTCGCGTCAGTTCGATGCCTGGATCTGGTTTGCCGAAACCCAAGCGGTGGCGGCGCGCCCAGTGCACGCCCACGGCCCCGACGAGACCTATCCGTTCGGTCTTTAGTGCCGCATCCCAAACTGCGCCAGGGTTTTTGTTTCATTTTGTTTCTCGTCCCAAGGATTGCCTTTTTGTAACGCTTAGCTCTCCCCGGTTCGTGCTAATCGGCTGGGCCAGGGGTAAGCATGAAGACAGGCTGGTTGCTCACTCTCGCGGTGGCCGCTGCGGCAGGCGCTGGCGCCTATTACTACTGGCATCAGCAAGGGCCGGGCCCCCTCGACATTCAGACGGCCGAGGTCAAGCGCGGCGATGTGCGCCGCGTGGTGTCGACCTCAGGCACGGTGAGCGCGCTTGTCACCGTCGATATCGGCTCGCAGCTCTCAGGCAATATCGGCGCGGTCAACGTCGACTATTCGAGCGAGGTCAAGCAGGGCCAGGTGCTCGCCCGCATCGAGCCGTCGAGCTTCGAGACGCGCGTGCGCGAGGAGGAAGCCGCGGTCGCCGTGGCCAAGGCCAATGTCGACCTGCAACAAGCCGGCATCGGGCGGGCTGAGGCCAATCTGCACAAGGCAGAGCTCGACCTCGGCCGGGCCAAGGAGCTCGTGGCCAAAGGCGCCACGTCGCAGGCGGCTCTCGACACCGCCATTGCCGCCGAGCAAGGCGCCATAGCCGACCTCGCCATCGCCAAGGCCAATGTCGAGAATGGCAAGGCCACGCTGACCCAGCATGAGGCGACGCTCGACAGCGCCCGAATCGACCTCGGCCGCACCTATATCCGCTCGCCGATCGACGGGGTGGTTATCGACAAGATCGTCGAGGTCGGGCAGACCGTGGCGGCAAGCCTGCAGGCGCCGAAGCTGTTCACCATCGCCCAGGATCTCAACCAGGTGCAGATCCAGGCCCAGGTCGATGAGGCCGATATCGGCCAGGTGACGAGCGGCAACCCGGTCAGCTTCACCGTCGACGCCTATCCTGACGTGACCTTCGAGGGAAAGGTCGAGCAGATTAGGCTTGCGCCGATCTCCTTGCAGAACGTCGTCACCTATACCGTGGTCATCGCCGCCGACAATCAGCTCGGCCGGCTTCTGCCCGGCATGACCGCCAATGTCGAGATTATCACCGGCGAGCATCCTGGCGTCGTGGTGGTGCCCAACGATGCGCTGCGCTTCCAGCCGCGCGGGCCGGCCGAGGCGTTGATCAGCGACACGACAGCGACGGTCTCCGCGCCGACGGCGTCGGCAGCCGGGGACCGCACCAACCGGCTGCTCGACAGGCTCAAGGTCGACCTCGAGCTCACCCCGGAAGAAGTGGGCAAGGTGCGCTCGGGCGTCGAGGCAGAGTTCGCGGCGCTCAGAAGCGCAGGCCCTCCGGGCGCCGGGCCGAACCAGGAAGACGCGCGCGAGCAGGCACGCATGCGCGTCGCCAAGGTGCTGCGCGCGGTGCTCACCCCGGATCGATACAAGAAATACGAGGAGCTGCAGCGCGCCCGCCCGTCCAGCCCGCGCTCGGCCACGGTGTGGACCTATGAGGGCGGGCGATTGGTGCCGCATCAGCTCCGCCTCGGCCTCTCCGATTCAAACCTCACCGAGGTGACCGGTGGGCTCGAGCCGGGGGCGCACGTGGTGCTGCGTACCCGCGAGGTCACGCCATGACCGACGCTGCCGTTTCCTCCGCTCCCCCGCAGATCGTGGCCCGCGACCTCACCAAGACCTATCGCATGGGCGACAGCGTCATCGGCGCGCTGCAGGGCATCAATGTCGAGGTGGCCCGCGGCGAGTATCTTGCCGTCACCGGCCATTCAGGCTCCGGCAAGTCGACCTTCATGAACCTGATCGGGGCGCTCGACACCCCGACCTCGGGCTCGCTCAAGATCGAGGGAAGCGAGCTCTCCGGCTTGAGCTCGGACGCGCTCGCGCAATACCGCAACGAGAAGATCGGCTTCGTGTTCCAAACCTTCAACCTGCTCGCCCGGACGAGCGCGCTCGACAACGTGGCGCTCCCGATCCTCTATTCGCACCGGGCCGGCAAAGGCGACGCGCGGGAGAAGGCGCGAGCGTGCCTGGCGCGCGTCGGCCTCGCCGAGCGTGAGCGGCACCAGCCGTCGGAGCTTTCCGGCGGGCAGCAGCAGCGCGTGGCCATCGCCCGGGCTCTCGTCAACGACCCGCATATCCTGCTCGCCGACGAGCCGACCGGCGCGCTCGACAGCCGCACCACCGACGAGATCATCGCCCTGTTCGAACAGCTGAACGAGACCGGCATCACCGTGATCCTCGTCACCCATGAGCTCGACATTGCCGCGCGCGCCCGGCGCCGCATCACCTTCAAGGACGGCCTCATGGTCGACGACACCAAGTGAACCCGCTCGCAGCCTTCAAGGTCGCCATCGCAGCACTCAGGCTCAACGCGCTCAGGAGCTTCCTCGCCATGCTCGGCGTGATCATCGGGGTCGCCTCGGTGATCGTCATGGTGTCGGTGGCAAGCGGAGCCGGACAAGCCATCGAGGACAGGATCAAGGCGCTCGGCACCAACCTGCTCGTCATCCAGCCAGGCTCCTACACCTCAGGCGGACGGCGCGCCGGCGAAGGCACCGCGCTCGCGCTTTCCGAATCCGACCTCGCCGTGATCCGCGACAAGATCCCCGGCGTCGCGGCGGCGACCGGGGTCGTCAGCGGCTCGGCGCCGATCGTGTTCGGCAACACCAATTGGACCACCTCGATCGACGGCGTGGGCGGCGATTTCCTCGAAGTGCGCGACTGGGCGCTGACCGAAGGCCGCAACTTCACCGAGGCCGAGATCAGATCGGCGGCCAAGGTGATCATCCTCGGCGCCACCACGGCGCGCGAGCTGTTCGCCGACGGACCGGCAATCGGCCAGCAGGTGCGCGTCATGAACGTGCCCTTCACTGTGATCGGGCTCCTTGCGCCGAAGGGCCAGTCGGGCTTCGGCACCGACCAGGACGACACGGCGATAGTGCCGGTCTCGACCGGTCGGCGCCGCCTGTTCGGAGCCGAGAAGACCGTGCCCGATAATCTCAAGCGCATCATGGTCGAGGTCGCTTCCGCTGAAGAGATGAGCGACGCGCAGAGCGAGATAGAGACCCTGCTCCGATCCCGCCGCCATGTGCGCCTCGGCACCCCCGACGACTTCCAGGTGCGCAACATGGCGGAGTTCATCCGCACCCGCACCGAGACGCAGAACATATTGAGCCTCTTGCTCGGCGCCACCGCCGCCATCTCGCTGATCGTCGGCGGCATCGGCATCATGAACATCATGCTCGTGTCGGTGACCGAGCGCACCAAGGAGATCGGCTTGCGCATGGCGGTCGGCGCCAGGCGGCGCGACATCCTCTCGCAATTCCTCATCGAGGCGGTGACGCTCTGCCTCACCGGCGGGCTGATCGGGCTCGCCATCGGCGGAGGCAGCGCGCTCGCGCTCGCCGTGTGGGGCGCCTGGCCGATCGCGCTCTCGCCTGCGCTCGTGCTCATCGCCCTTGCCGCTGCGGCCCTGGTCGGCGTGTTCTTCGGCTACTACCCTGCGCGCCGCGCCTCGCTGATGAACCCCATCGACGCATTGCGTTACGAGTGACTTCGCTACACTCCCTTCTTCCTTTCCCGCCTTTCCCTTCCAGCAAGGACCAAGACCATGCCCAGCCTGCCAAGCCTCCCCTTCGACCCCTTGATCGCCATCGCTGTGGTGTTCGCCACCGCTTGCACGGACGCCATCTACGTCTTGTTCACCAACGCGGTGGTGAAGCGGAGGCGCTTTCCGGCGGCGGCCTGGAGCAGCGTCTGGTACATGCTCGCCTCGTTTGCGGTCATCACCTACACCCACCATTGGATCTACGTGATATTCGCGGCGGCCGGCTCGTTCATCGGCGCCTATGTGACCATGACCTTCCTCCATCCAGGCCCCGTCTATCCGCCGCCGCCGGTCGGCTCCGCCGCGGCTTGATTTTGCGCGCGCCGAGGCGTCTCGCCGCTCGTTGAGCGCGAGTCATGGCACTTCGATGCGCTATCGCTGCGCTGCTTGAGCGCAAGCGAGGGAAGCGCGGAGCGCCAAGCGGCCGCGTCCGGCTTAAGCGAAGGCAGCCTCTCGGCGCTCCGCGCGCGGCGATATGTTAAGCCCCTTCCCCTCGCTTACCGCCTCTTCCGCGGGGCGCCTAAAGCGCCCGGCAGAGATGGACCCGGGCTTTCCAACCCGGGCGGGGGGCAGACGAGCCCCTGAGGTGGTCCGTTACACCGGCCGCGAAACGCGAGGCCACTCTTTCTCAGATGAGGCCGCAGGCCCGTTTCGCGGTTCTCCTCAGGCGCCGCACCCTTCCCCACGTGGCGGGACGGTCCCGGTCACGCATCCCTCGCGGGAAAGAGATAAGCGCAAGTGTAAGCGAGGTTCGGAGCGCGGGGATAAGTGGTTGGATGCGTGGCAAATCCCACAGCGGCAATCGGAGCGATGAACCAAACTCTCCCTCAAGCTCGAGGTGACCTTGGGCACTGAGATTCGAAAGGAGATTGAGCCATGTTCGCGAGTATGGCGGAAGCCGATCCGTCAGGGCCGAGAAACATCGACATCGAAATGACTGCGTCGCAGTTTGCCGCCGCTCATTGGGTCGCGGAGGTCCTCGCCCGCCGCACGATCGACACGGAAACTCCGCCTTCAGCCGCAGGCGAGACCTGCGAGCTTGGCGATTCCATCCCTGATGCAGAAATGGCGCCTGCGTAACGGAGCGCCGAAGCCGGGGATAAGGAGTGAAGAGACCATCGCAGGGCCGCACGGCCCGATAACGGCTCTTGATTGGGTGCGCAGGAACACAGAGCGCGTCCAGGTACACGGCGCTCAACGGCGTCGTCTATCTGATCGCGGGAACAACTCTCATCGTTTGGCCGGGCGTGGTTCAGACGCTCTTCAGGGAAGAAGCTTTCGTGGGCCATGAAGGCGCGCTCATGCGCGTGATCGGCCTGACGGTCGTCGTCATCGGGTGGCTCTATGTGTTCGGCGGCCGCTCTTGCGCACGGCAGATCGTCGCCGCTTCGGTGGTGGACCGCCTCGTATTCGTCCCCCTGGTGCTATTGCCAATCGCGATGGCGGGCGTCTTTCCCCGCTTGTTCGTGGCTTTCACGATACTCGACGCGTCGCTCGCCATCGGCGCATGGTGGCTGATGCATCGCAAATGAATGTCCTTTGCCCCCTCTCCCCTGTGGTTCTTGGAAACAGCGTTCCTCGTGATGGAAGTTCGTAGACTGAAGTTGATAACAGTCTGAACATGCTTGCTTTGTCCGCCATTGGCCAGCACCGTGATGCACGCTGATTCCTTTTTGCAACTACCTATTTGGGATCGAGGTAGCACCCAGCAGCTGATGAGACGAGGCCATGCCGAGATTGAAGCTAACCAAGAGCGTGATTGATGCTCTGCCGACCTCAGCCAAGGAGATCGTTTATTGGGATAGTGGCTGTCCTGGCTTCGGCGTCAAGGTCACTCCCAAGGGCCGTAAGGTTTTCATCGTGCTTTATCGAGCAGGAGGAGCCGGTTCGCGTCTCCGCAAATACACGATCGGCCCGCATGGTCGTGTCACGCTGCACCAGGCGCGCACGGCAGCCCTAAAGATATTCGCCGCCCGAACTGAGGGGAGAGATCCGGCGGCCGAGAAACAACAGGCCCGCCGACGCCTCGTGACCGACCGTGTTGAGGATCTGGTTGAGCTCTTCATCAGTGAGCATGTCTCCAAGAATCGCTCGGCGCGCGAGATCTCGCGCTTGCTACGCCGTGAGGTGATCCCGAAATGGGGAATGCGCAGCGTTCACGAGATTGGCAAGCGTCAGATCATCGACTTGGTGAGCGAAGTCACTGCACGAGGCGCCCCCTCAGCAGCCAATAAGCTCCTCAAGGTCGTCAAGACTTTCTTCGGATGGTGCGTGGGGCGCGCCATCTTGGACATCTCTCCAGCCAAGGGATTAGCGGCGCCAGCGCGGGAGACAGCGCGTGACCGCGTGCTCGATGACGATGAGCTTGCCCGCATCGTAGGGGCTGCCCGGCAAATCGACGGACCCTATGGAGGCATCGTCGAACTTTTGGCTCTGACCGGTCAACGCCGAGAAGAAGTCGCGCAATTGACCTGGGATGAGATCGACCTTGCAAGTCAAACCTGGACGCTTCCAGCGTCTCGCACCAAGAACGGCAAGCGGCATATCGTGCACCTCTCGCAGGCGGCTATCGCCGTGCTGATGCGGATGCCGAGACTTGGGAAATTCGTTTTTTCGGTCTCGGGCACAAAGCCGTTTCAGGGATTCAGCGCGGCGAAACGTGAGCTCGACAAGCTCTCCGAAGTTACAGGCTGGCGACTCCATGATCTGCGCCGCACATGCGTGTCAGGCATGGCTCGGCTTGGCGTTGCGCCGCATGTGGCCGACAAGATTTTAAATCATCAAAGTGGCACGATCTCCGGCGTTGCTGCCGTGTATCAGCGGCACGAGTTCCTGGCAGAGCGCAAAGACGCCCTGGAGCGTTGGAGCGCCCATCTTTCCCATTTGCTGGGGAGTGCCGAACGTCTGGTGGCATAGTAGATGGCCAAGCTCCCGCGAACTGGCGCCGCGTACCAATACCTCGATGAGCGCGACACCACTCTCGCGAAAATCGTGTCGAGTCTGGGTCTCAAGCCCCTCAGTGAGAAAGCGGAACGGGAGATTCGCGATCGCCTCGGCTTAGCCCTGGCAAAGTGGGAAGAGCCCAAAACGGCACTTCAAATCAAACATGTTGTCGGTTCACTAAATGCACATGCAAAGCGACTGGATGAAATAGCTCTCTTGGGAGCGGTCACGCGGATGGGTTTCGCCCATGAGAAGGACATCGAGACCAGCGGACGATTGGCCCGATGCCTCACGTCAAATCCAGCAATCGGGAGTATCGAGGCAGCACATGCGTACCTAGAGGATTTCTGCCATAGGGCTGGCGTCATCGCATCGGGGTGTCGGGCTGCCGCCAAGAGGCTGCAATCGACGAAGGGCCAGAGCGGCAAGTCGCGGTATGGCTGGTACGATGAATTCACGGCAGTGCTAATGGACGTTTGTCAGGCAGAATAAGATTAAGCCAACTGTTCGCATTGATCGCATTTCGGGCGAGCCCGACGGTACCCTCTCTAAAATCGCATCCGCGTTTGAACGGTTGCTATTGCCTAAGATGCGTTCGCCGAACACCAGCGGCGATGGTAAAGCGGCTCCAACGGAGTCTGCGACGCCTGGAGCAGCGGGTTCAGACCCCCTCCACCAGAGCAACCCCACGAGAGAAACCTCGTTCGAAGCGGACGTAGCCGATCGAACGCTCTTCTCGAAGGGTCACAGTTTGAAACCCGTCGCGGACAAATTGGCTGCTGCTTGGGGTGCATCGGCTGCGGCTTAGTAATTCGTGAACGCCAGCAGTAGCGTCACGGGCTGCGGTGGGGAAGCGCCGGCGATCTTGGATGCCCACATCACCGATACCTGGTGCTTGTCCGGATCGGAGCTTCGGAAAGCTTTCACCATCAACCGGGCGCGGTTTACGAGACAGTAGGCGTGTTTCCGCTCTCAAGCTACCGTCACTCGCACCATCTACAGGACAAAACCCTCCTCAGGAAAGGCAGGTATTGTCCTGTGACCATCGGCTGGAATTCTTCCAAATAAATCATCGAACGAGGTGGTCACCGCTTCCATTCCGGGGACGTGGGACACTCATTAGAGGTGGAGGTCAGCCGAAATGAATAACAATTCCAGCAATGGAAGCGGGGCGAAGCACTCGACACCTGCCGATCTGGAGCTGCTGACGCCGAAAGAGGCCGCCGGCTTTCTCAAATTGAGCGAGAGCTTCTTGGCCAAGGCCCGCATGCGCGGCGACGGGCCGAGATACCGAAAACTATCGAGATCAGTGAGGTATCTGAGGGCTGATCTTTTGCTCTGGCTTAAAGCCTGCGCCAAAACCTCGACAGCCGAACAATTTCAGGACGCTCGACGGCACCCCGCGGCCGACTCAGTATAAGAACGCGAGTGCTAATAGGAATGATGAGGAATGATAATCCGCCTCTATATACTTAGCACACTTGAAATTAGGAAACTATGTATCTGTATTGATGGATAATATTACTTGAATGGTTTCCCAAATAGTACTATCGTCCAAGTACATCCATCCCGATCCATCAACAGGAAACTTGTGGTGCATCCCGAATGAACCTGATGAGCAACTCGACTGAGATCGCTGGAGCGCTGATCGGCGAGCCCTCCTTCGCCGACGCCATGGCGGCAATCGAGAAGGCTGAAGACCTCTTGCCGAAACAGAAGTGCCATTGGTGCAGCTCGCTTCGCCAGATGGCACGGTACCTCAATCGGCCGCTCTTCCCTCATCCCGACCCGGATCGCGGCGATCGGCCCGGCGGTGAGGGAGCTTCATCCGGCTAGGCTTGGGGTGAAGCCCAAGACCTTCGCCAATCACCGAGCCAATGCGAAGGCGGCGCTCCTCTGGTTCAACCGACAGCAGCCTGATTGTGGGCGGAAGGCGCCCATGGATCCTCGCTACCGGTCGCTGTTGGGGCAGGTCGAGGATCGTTATGCCAAAGACATGCTGTCGCCCTTCTTCCGCTTCCTGTCTGCCCATGACATTCGACCTGACGATGTTCGCAACGACCATGTCGAGAGCTTCCAAGCCTATCGAAGAGAAACGAGCTTCGGAACGGTGGAGCGTTCGCAGCATCGGGCTCTGGTCCGCTATTGGAATGCCTCCGCAGCCCGAATTCCTGTATGGCCAAAGATAACGTTCACCGAACCGCCCTACGTAAAGGGTTTCACCGGGCCTGCTTGGGAGGACTTTCCGCAGGGACTGCGCGATGACATCGATGCCTACTGCGAGCGCATCGGCAAGCGCCACAAGACTACAGTGGCAAAATCTTCCCACGCTGCAAGCAATCCACCATCGACATGCGCCGGCGGGAGATCGTCGCCGCCGTCAGGGCCGCCGTCGCTGCCGGCATTCCGCTCGAGGAGCTCAAGTCGCTTCGCGACCTTCTCCGCCCCGACCGCGTCGAGACCCTCTTGGACTACTATTGGGAGAAGAACGGCGAGAAGCCCTCCCTCTACACTATCGATCTTGCCTCCAAGCTGCTGGCCCTCGCCCACAGCGAGGACCTGACCACGGTAGAGATTGAGGGATTGGACGAAATCAGAATCGCCCTCGAGCAGTACCGCTCTACCGGTCTCACCGAGAAGAACCGGAAGCTGATCCGCCAGATCGCCCACAGCGACATGTGGCGGGAGGTGGTGCGGCTTCCGCAAAGGCTGATGGCCGAGGCCCGCATCAACGCCAAGACGAAGCCGTACAGGGCCGCCGTCACGGCGCAACTCGCCATCGCCATTCTGATCCTGATTCGGGCGCCGGTGCGGATGCAGAACCTCGCCTCGATTCGCATCGGCATCAATCTGGTCAGACCCGGAGGCCCGGGAGCGCCTTACATGCTGGTCTTCCCGGACTATGACGTGAAGAACGGGGTGCCGCTGGAGTTCGCCTTCGACGCAGCCACGAGCGCTCTGATCGATGAATATATCTACCAGCACCGGCCGCATTGATGCAGGGCTTCAACCACGACTGGCTCTTCGCCGGGGCCGGTCGGGAGCACAAAGGCACCAAAACCCTATCGGAACAGATCTCGGAGCGCCTCTGGAAGGAACTCGGGCTGGAGATAACGCCACATCAGTTCCGCCATGCCGCCGCCTACATCATGCTCAAGGCGGACCCCGGCAACTATGAACTGGTCCGCCGTGTGCTCGGCCATCGCAGCAGCACGACAACCCGGAACTTCTACATCGGCCTCGAGACGCTCGAGGCCACCCGCCTGTTCGGCGAGATGGTCACCGACCTGGCGCGGGGCGAGGCGCCAGCCAAGCTCCCCGGAAAGAAGAGCCATGCCTGAGAAGAATCCGAGCCCTGCCTCTGTGCGACTGGCCGACCGCTGACTGCCGAGTTTGGAAGCAGGCCTGCGTCCCAGCGCAGCGTTTGCGACCTGGTGGCGCCGCCGCCCGCATGAAATCCTCGACCCGGACGAGCTTGGTACGGGCCTACGGCTACCTGCTCGAGTTCTGCCGCCGAAACGGCTTGCTCGATCAGGATGCCGAGGCCGGCGCGCATGTGACGCCCGAGATCATCGACGCCTTCGTCAATGAACTCCACGATCGTGTCGGTTCGGTCACACGCGCAAGCTATATCGGCAAGGATTCGCCGGATCGCTACAATCCTTGCACCCGGACGCGACCTTGTCTGGCTGGGGGAGATCGAGGCCGATCTCCGCTACGAGGCGCGGCCGCGGCCCAAATATCATCGCATCGTCTCCTCCGAGCGGCTGCTGGCGCTTGGGCTCGAGCTGATCAGGCGGGGTGAAACAAGCAAACACCTTACCGACCTTGCCCGCGCTCGGCTGGTGCGCGACGGCCTGCTGATCGCTCTTCTTGCGCTTTGCCCGATTAGGCTGAGCAATCTCGCAGAGTTGCGTGTCGGGCGCCAATTGCGTCGGATCGGTGATAGTTGGTGGATCATCCTTGAGGCAGCCGAGAACAAAATCCGGACCGTCCTGACGAACGGCCGGTTCCCGAGATCCTCACCGGCATCTATCGACCGCTGGCTTGAGCATTGGCGGACAGTGTTCCTTAAGCCCGACGATGCGTTCTGGCCATCCACCAAGGGTGGGCCACTTGCCTATACCTATGTGGGGCACATCATCACCGAGACCACGCGCCGAGAACTCGGCGTCGCGGTCAACCCTCATCTGTTCCGGGATTGCGCTGTCTACACCGTGGCGACCAACGCCGGCGACCGCATGGGCATCGCTTCCGGGCTTCTCCAGCACACCGACCAACGCACCGTCGAGAAGTATTACAACAAGGGGGCCTCGATCGGGGCCGTTCGCAGATACCAACAAATCCTCGATCAATTCATGGACGATTGAACCGGTGGCGTCACTCTTTCGGCCGCGATGTGTAGGTTCAAATCCCGGACTGGATTTGTTCAAGCACGTACCGAGTGGGTGCTGCGAAAATCCGTTTAAGGTTGGTTGCGGGGACCTGCAACCACCGAGAATTGACTCTGCCACCCATAAATATTTGACCACAGGCATCGGGTGCTAAGGTCCGCAATTGGGCATATAGCGGGCGTCTTCGCCAACTGAGCTTTGGTCCGCTTTGTGCCAATTCCCGACATTTGTGGCGCTGCGATACGACGCTGGTGAGCGCGAGTCCCACGACACAACGAGAGCGTTAGTTTCGTCCTATAATGGAACCAATGGTTGAGATAGCGAGTTAAGGCTTCAGTTGGAACCGGTGGCCCCCATCCCCCGTGAACTGCCGGTCCCAGGTATCCTGTACAACGAGTTGGGCCTCGGACAGGCGCTACCTGTTCGAGGCTCATAAACCAACGGAGAGAGAACATGGATACCACGACCCTCCTCATCATCATTGTTGTGATTCTTTTATTTGGTGGCGGCTGGTACGGCCGCGGCCGCTGGTATTAAGCAACTTCGCTTCACGGAGCGTCCGGTGTCCGCAAGCCAACTACCCCCCGATAGCAGGAGCGATCGAGAGCTCAAAAGCAGTATCCGTGAGGGCAACCTCGGCGAGCGGAGAAAAGCATTCCTGCAGGAAATCTTGCGCCGCCGTGGGGAGGTCAAAGCGGCGGGCAGGTCGCATTTATATGCATGGCTTGCCGCCGCCATCGGTGTGGTCGGTATTGGCATTGCCGCGCTAACTCGCCGCAACTAGTTCTCCGAATCGAGCGTTGTTGGATTCGCTGCTAGATCGTTACCAATCGAGGTGCGCAATGGACTTCACTGCAGCAATTTCGCATCGACGAGGTCCCCTCCCTGCGATCAGTCTTGCTTTTGACAATGTTTGGAGGGTGCTCGCGGAACGGCACCGCCCAGACCGCTTTGCCAGCGATAACGAGATGCGCGCAGAACTCGGTGAGCGTTTATTGGCTCTCGTCTCGGACGGCGTGACCGATCCAGACGAGCTCAGGCGACAGGTCCTGGCAACATTCCCACGGTCGTTAGATCAAGGGCCCGGGTTTGCCACCCGACCCGATTATTAGGATGCGCGCGAGCCGCACCACTTATCGGGGTTACAGCGTCGACGTCTTCGGCAAGGGTAGAAGGTGGCATTTCGCCGCCAAGCCGATAACACCCGACCTACCTATACTCTCCCACAATGCCTTCGCGTCGGATGCTGAGAGTGAGGTGCAAGCGCTCGCAAATGCAAGGCTCAGGATCGACGGCCTGTTTCTGCTGTTAGGGTGATCGCCCGGCTGCATGCTAGACAGGTGCCTTGCCGAGTTTGTTAGAATTCAAAGATGTCCGATGAAACTTCAGGCGCGCGGGCGCGCAACCCCTTGGCCGCCTTAGCCCTCGGGCAGAGCCTAGCGGAGGCAATCGTGGACACCGTCCGCGAGCCTCTGGTGGTGCTTGATCGGGATCTGCGGGTCATTGCGGCGAGCCGCTCCTTTTACCGGACATTCGCGGCGGAGCCGCGGAATACCCAAGGCCGCATGATTTATGAGCTAGGCGACGGACAATGGAATATTCCAGCGCTTCGGACCGTCCTCGAGGACGTGATCCCGAAGCGGCGTACGGTCGAGGCCTATGAAGTTGAGCATGAATTCCCAACCATTGGCCGGCGCGTGATGCTGCTCAATGCGCGACAAGTTCTCGACGAAGACGGTTCGGCCGCGGCGCTCCTACTGGCGATTGAGGACGTCACCGAGCGCAGGAATGTTGAGCGCGAGAAAGACGAGCTGCTTAGACAGAAAGAAGTCCTGCTGCAGGAAATGCAGCACCGCGTCGCCAACAGTCTTCAGATTATCGCCAGCATTCTCCTGCTCAAGGCTCGCACCGTGCAGTCCGAGGAGATTCGCATGCATCTTCAGGACGCGCACCAGCGCGTCATGTCGGTGGCAACGGTGCAACAGCAACTGCACGCCTCGGGATTGAACGAAAGCATCGAGATCGGGCCGTATCTCTCTAAGCTTTGCGACAGCTTGGCGAAATCGATGATCGGTGATCGGCGTCCGCTATCACTCAGTGTGCAAGCCACCGGCGGGGCGGCGACCTCCAGCGAGGCCGTGAGCCTCGGCTTGATCGTGACGGAGCTCGTGATCAACGCGCTGAAGCATGCGTTTCCAAGCGGCGACGCCGGGGATATTTTGGTCAAGTACGATGCTCGCGCCTCTGGTTGGCGCCTATCGGTATCCGACAACGGCATGGCTTCTGCGCAGGTCAGCGATGAGAGGCCGCATAGCGGTCTCGGCACGAGTATCGTTCAAGCGCTGGCCCACCAACTCGGTGCTATTGTCGAGAAATCCGGTGGCCCGGAAGGTACCACTGTCTCAATTGTTGCGACCGCCGGCGCCTGATCAGGCCGGGATTGCGTTCTCGAAGGCGGCCTGGACTAAAAGCCGGGCGCCGGCCGATGACCACTGATCAGTGGAACTTTGGGCGCCGTGGCACGAAGCGAGCGCAAGCTTATCGTCACCCTTACCAGCGGCATGGGGTCGCTCCACACGGCATTACTATTTGGATCACGGCACAAGCGGCGACGAGATTGCGCAACATGAGTAGCCTCCTCAAGGGATGTTCTGCTCGGCTTCAGGCTCGGGTTATAATAGCGCCGCACCGCCATAGTAGGAAAATTCAGTGGCCGACTGGTTTCTCAATCTGCCTGTGTTATGGATGGCCTTGATTATTTTTGTGGCCACTTTTCTCATCGCCGGCGGAGTGTACTTGGTTGTAACCAGGCTCGCGGAAACCGAGTGGGCGCGCGCCTTCAAGGCGGTGTCGCCTGGTTTGTTACCGGTGCTCGGCGTTCTTTTCGCGCTGTTGGTCGGGTTCATCGCAGTCGAGGTCTGGAATACTTTCGATAGAGCAAAGACCGCGGTTGCCACCGAGGCCAGCGCGCTGCGTGCTGTTGTTCTGCTCGCCGGCAATTTTCCTGAGGAACAGAAGACGCGTATTGATGCGTTGATCAACCGCCACATAGAGGTAGCGATTCATCAGGAATGGCCCGAGATGGCGCACCAGCAAGCGACCCTTTCGCCTTTACCCACGCATTTGCTGGAGGCACTGCATAACGCCTTCACCTTAACGACTGCCGATGGTGGCCAGCGAGCCGCCCAGCCTGAATTGATAACAGCACTCCGTACGGCGCTGGATGCGAGACGCCAGCGCATTGTTATCAGCGAGTTTTCGGTAGGCGCGGTTAAATGGCTGGCGATCTTGTTTCAGGCATTGTGCACCTTGGTCGCCATTGCCATGGTGCACGCCGACAACCGGCGTGCTTGCGCGATAACGGTGACGCTTTTTGCAACCGGCGCTGCGCTGTCGGTGCTGTTAATCGCTGCTTATAGCCGCCCATTCACCGGCGAGATCTCTGTAACTCCCGAATTGCTAAAACAAGTTATCGCAACCGAAGCGAAGGAAGATACCAGCCGTTAGTGGCCGCGAGTCGTTATGTCCCCTTTGGGTCACTAGCGGATATACTGATAAGTCCGCGCCATGTCCGCTTTACTCCCAATAACGGACGTTGGGCGGCGCATCCAAGTCAGCATTTGGCTGTGCCTTCTGGCTGGTGCTCCCCATACTGCCGATGTTTCTTATAGACCTCGCCGTCTTTCATGATGACGACCAAGTTTTTGCCCGGATCTTCCAACAGCTTGATGTTGGCAATCGGATCACCAGTCAACCAGCAGCTGGTCATCGCAAGCAAAGCCCCGTTGGGACCAGCCGTTAGCGTGATGGGAGGGCAGACATGACCATATCGCGCAGGACTTTCAGCAAGCTCATTCTCGCAGCCTTCGGGGCGGGGGCGTTAGGCTCAACAGCCGGTGCAGGCAACCTGCCGGCCCCGTTCGATAAACCGGGCAGCGTCAGAATGGCGCTGGTTCGCTACCTTTCGACCGGCGATTTCTTTGAATCTTATCTCGCCGGCGCCAAAGAGCAGGCGGAGGCACTCGGGGTCAACTTGCAGGTGTTCGACAGCCGGCAGGACGCCGAGCGCCAAGCCGAAATGGTCGACCAGGCGATCGCGCTTGGTGTCGACGGCATCATCATACAGCATGGCCCAACCGACCCCTTGAAAGCGGCCGCACAGCGCGCGGTGGATGCTGGCATCAAGGTGGTCGCCTTCGACATCAACGTCGAGAACGACAAGATCCCGCAGATAGAGCAGTCCGACCGGGACCTCGCCCGCCTCGTCCTCGAGCAAGCAATCCGGGATAATGGCGAAAGCTTCAAAGCCGGCTTCGTCTACGTCGCGGGCATCGCCCCGTTCGACCGCCGCAATGAGACCTGGAAAGCATTCAAGGTAAAGTATCCGGGCATTCAGGAAGTAGCGACGTTCGGCTCCATGGATAACCCGATCGCCGAATCGGTCGCCGCGCAGGCGCGCCTGGCGTTGGCGGCGCATCCGGACATTACCGTGATATTTGCTCCTTACGACGAATTTGCCCGCGGCGTGAAGATGGCCGTCGACGACGCGAAGTTCTCATCGCAGATCAAGATCTACTCGGCCGATATTTCCACTCCGGATATCGTCGCGATGCGCGAGCCAGGGAGTAGTTGGGCGGCGACCGCCGCCACCAATCCGGCCGTGGTCGGCCGCGTATCGGTACGCGCTCTGGCGATGCTACTGGCAGGCGAAGACCCGGGCCGCAACATCATTGTACCGCCCACGCTGATCACGCAGGCGCAGCTGAGGGACGCCGACATCAAGGACATGGAATCGCTCGGCACCAAGCTGCCTCAATTCTACCGCGCTGATGTCGCGCTGCCGGCATGGATGCCGCTGCCGCATGATAAGTGACTCGCGCGGTCAGCCGGAGGCTGACGGGCCGAGCTTGAAACAGCCCGGAGGCCATTTCGAAATCGGCACGCATCGGCCCCGCCACGCTCCTACTCGGCACTGCTTGGATGGTCAGTTGGTGGTTGCATTCTTAACGCCAGACCGCTTGGGGCTGGCGTGTCGGCGGTTGCCGCGGGCTGTCCATTGCCCGCGTCGCCATTGACCAAATTTTCACTCTCTGATCGCAAGTTTAGGCATGAAATTCGAGACCGTTCTTTTGGCGGCGGGCTTGGTTCTACCGGCTTCTGGAGCACTTGCCGAACCTGTCACGCTCATTCGCGATGCTAAGACCCTCGCTGGCAGCACCTCCCTTTCTGCTGACGAGCTGCGACGGGCCGTAGCCGGCAAGACCGTGTATCTCGACGTGTCGGGCTTTGAACTGCCTATCCGCTACCTGGACAATGGCCGCATGAGTGGCACCATGGGCACGGTTGCTGCCACGCTTTCGATCGGAGACCCTGTATCGGACAACGGCGTTTGGTGGATCGAGGCCAACCAGCTTTGCCAGCGGTGGACAAGCTGGTTGGACAGCAAAACCTATTGCTACAAGCTCACTCGCCGTGGCGATGCCGTGCAGTGGTTCCGCAATGACGGCCGTTCAGGTACGGCCCGCATCGGGGACTAACGCTATAGTCCCAACACGTTCCCAGCAGCGCACTGCCCAGCTCGAAGAGCTTCGAACTGGGGGTGTTGAGGCTGGAAACTCAGCAAGTATGTAGCGGGGTCAGTCCGGACTGAAATCGACTGAATGACCTCGTATGGAACCGCTGGCGTCTGCAATCGTTGGCTCCCCCAACAACTAGGATTGGGCCCCACTTCTTCCGCAGAGCCTGCTCCTGTGTGTCATATCTCAAGTTTGATCCCCTGCCTCTCCAACAGAGCCTTCAACATGAGGTTTTGCCTTTCGAGCTGTTGGACGATTAACTTGACCTCCTCTTCCAAGCATATCCGGCCACGGGCAGTACATGTGCCGGCGTGGGGAGCGGTGGTCATTCCTTATCGGTGGATGCTGAAAGAAAGTGGTTTCCAGATAGCGCAGGAGCTGGAACTTGACGCGCACCGCGATCGGGAACCGGAAAGCCCGAGCTGGTTAGCGCGGACCAGCTGGGTACAGAGCCATGGCAAACAGCGTGCCATTGAACCCGTCGTGCAGCGCCGACAGGACCACGCCCAGCCCTGGCGCAGGCCCCTGAAGTTTCCAGGGCCGACCGAGCCGTGCGTTCGATCCACCCTCGGCGATTATAGCGGCTGCCCACGGAAATCCAACGCAGGAAGACTGGGCATATGCGTTCGACTGGCTATTAACAGCCGCTCGCAATCAATGCGGCCGGCGTCAGCTTCGGCCATGGGTAAACCTGCTCGTTCCCGTAAGAGAATTAAGGCGGGCTCTTCCGGAGCGAACGCCATTAAAGTCGGCCGGTTTCAGGACGAAGTGTCAGCCTCTATCTTCTCGGCGGTCGCGATCTAATTCCCATTCGTGCGAGAACATACACTAATCCGTTCTGCGAGTCGCGTCGCGAGAGAAGGTCGCATAGTTCGATGCTCCCAAGTCTCAGTGCCGGAACATTTGAGTGTGGTCGGCCCCAAATTGTCTTTGAGTGTAGCTGGTGCGCAATTACCATTGAGCCAAAACTTTGCGCGTCGCAGTAAGTTCCGGGTGTGTGTCAGGAAGCCGCGCAGCCGCCAATGCCTTCGCTTATCATGGATGTCGTGGCGGTCGGCGCTCTTTTCATATCAGCGCGTTGCGGCCGTCCGCCGGGCTTCGCAAGCGAGGCACAAGTCTCATGGATGATCTTCTCGTCTAGGCGGTTCGAGAAGTCGGATTATCCCGTAGAAAAATAATATCGCGCCCAGCCCTACGCATGGACCCGCAATCAGATAGAGCTCCCATGGAGCTAGGTTCGACAGCCATTGACTCATCCTAATTCAACCCGCGATAGGACCCGCTGTTCCTGGAACATCAACGTCAAAAGGCGCGTTTAGCTTGGGCTTAGTTCTAGCGTAAGGGAGAAAACGCCATGAAAGGTCTTGTTTCGATACTTGCCCTCGCCCTGGCATTAGCCTTCACCGGCCCGGCCTTTGCCGGTGCTGGCGACCCAACGGCAGCCAAGACCGAAGCCGATTGCACGAAGGCGGGCGGCGTGTGGGATGCTGCGACTAACAAGTGCGCACCGAAGCAATAACCATCGTCGCTTTCGCAGCTACAGAGAAGGGCGTCGGCTTCGGTCGGCGCTCTTTTTCTATTCCGCCGCCTTGATCGGCTGTTCCTCTTCAAGTTCCTGTGTGACTTCGATCAGGGCTCGCGCCTGGTCGAGCTCCGAAGCCAACCTGATCCAAGTCATTTGCAGGGAAAGGAACTGATCGCGGGCTTCTGGCGTGCTTGCGAGCCGTGCAAGCTCTGCACAACGCTCCGCGTGCTGACGACACTCTTTGGGATCGCCCGGCATTTTGACGCCTCCTTGAACTAAAAGAGACGAAGGGAATCGATTCCAAAAAGCGCATTTTCTGTCAATGGGGCAGTCGTGCACTGCAACAAGAAAGCCGCGTCGGCTTCGGTCGGCGCCCTCGGTTTAGGATCGCGCTAGGGCGAAAAAATGTGAACCTTATCTTGCCGGACGGCGTTAGAGCTATGACGGGAGCTATTTATAGTGAGCCCCAAGATGACAACAACCGAAACCTGCCATTATCGCGGATACGACATCGTGCCAACGCGTCTGTGGTCGAGCTGGTGTGTTGGCGTCTACCGCACGCGTGCCGACATACCCCTCATGGCGCAATCTACGCTGAACACCTTTGCACCCCGGATGGAAGAGGCAGTGGACGAGGCCAAGCAAAGCATCGACCGCGCCCTCGACAATCGGCGCCCTGAGAAAGGGAACTAGTGCCCGAATTGCGAGTTGCTTCCTCAGAAGGTTCGGCCTGGCTGAAATCCCCGACCTGCCCCCGTCAAGCAGCCGAACCACCATTCTTGGAAGCCCCGGTCCGTGCGGAGTACGGGGCTTCTTCTTTTTGCCTATACGTAAAAGGCTTGGCCGCGTTGTTGGCGGCCTGAATCTCATCAGCCACCTTTAACCAATTCTTGGCGAGATCAGCATAGGCGCCCTTAACTATTGGCGATGTTGACCTTTGGGCAAGCCGCTCGCAGGTTAGTGCTTGTAAACGGCATTCTTTGGGTTCAAGCCGCATGTCGACCTCCTAAGGAGAACAACTCCACAAGTGGGTCTCGAGTTCAGCCCGCGCCCTTTTTATTGTAACCTTTCATCTCTCCACGGGTGGGATTGGCAGAATTTGGATAATAAGATCGCGACCAATGACGACAACTCCACCAATACGGGGGACCTGGCCATGACCGACAACAAGCCGGCCACAGACGTTACCAAGGATTGGCAAGCAACGCAGGGCCAGAAGTCAGCCGCCACGCGCCTCCGCCTTTTCGCCGCGCTCTCGTGGATCGTTGCCATTGGCGGCCAGATCGCCGGGGTTGTTTTGCTCTACCATCACAAGTTCGACCACGGAAACCTGCCGCTGCTGATCGGCATTCTGGTCGGGATCGCGATTTTCGCAATCGCCGGTAACTTACTGTGGAAGGCGGCCAACAGGCACGATCCGGCCCGCGCATCGGACAAGTTCAGGTTCTTCTTCCAAAACCAGCTCGGCGCGATCATCACGCTGATTGCCTTCCTCCCGCTGGTTATCCTGATCTTCACCGACAAAAACATAGATCCGCAAACCAAGAAGGTTGCCGGCGGCGTGGGCGCTGTACTGGCCGTGGTCGCGACGCTGATCGGGGTCAGCTACAACCCCCCATCGGTCGAGCAGTACACCCAGGACATGAACACGTGCGCGACCCAGATTAAGGCGGGGCAGCCGACCACAGCCTGTTCGCCTGACGTCGCGGCCCAGGCGCAGGAGATCGCCACGGACTCCGCCACGGTGACTGCGGCGACCAAGGACGCGGAACACCCCGCTGGTCGGGATGTCGTGTACTGGATCGCGCCGGAAAACGGAGCCAAGAAGTCCGAGACGCCGCATGTCTTCCACCTCTGCGCAGGCGTGAGTCCGCTGAATGGCAAGAGCGTGAATAACGGCTCCGTGACCGAGGCCTACGCACAGAACGCCACCCGCATCACGAAGCAGGTCGAGATGGAGCAGAAGCAGTGCGGGTTCTCGGTCTCGCAATAAATCCGCCCACGTTCTATCGCGCCCAGCTATTGGTCTTGTCGAGGGGGAACGGTGCGCTACGAAGGTGTCAAAACGGGCTGGCGCCATTGATGGCCGAGACGGGGCCAAGCCCATTTTAGGAAGGAGCACCCATCAATGAAAAACATGATCGTGCTGACCGTCGCCGCACTGCTCGCGGCCTCGGTAAGTCCCGCCTTTGCTTCCAAGATTATCGGCAACGGTCATCCCCAACCCAACTACGACCGCGCAGAAAATAAACACGACTGCCTTGCTATGGGCGGGCATTGGCACCCGCTATTTCATCACTGCCGCAAGACCGTCTGAGATTCTTAATAAGCTGAACTGACTCACAACGCTGAACAATGAGAAGCCCCGGCGGCGCGGCTGACCACAAGAACCACGGATTGCCGTGCCGTCGCGGCAAAACTGAGCAGGTGTCTGCGTTTGGCACTTAGCGGACATTTCGGGACGACTAGCCGAAGATGCAGATCGACTCGCCTTAACGATTTTGACCCGGCTCGACGGGCGGGCGCCGTTTTTGTGAGGCGACGACTCAGCCAAGTGGGATTTCGCGGATTGTCTACGGTTCTTCGATATCGATGTTTATCTGAGCAAGCTCGGCGTAAATTCCGTCGGGATATTTATTGAGATAGGCGCGGAACATGTCGGGATTTCCACAGTCCTTGATGCTGTTCCAAAACGTGAGTTCGGCCTCGGAGACCTCCGCGTTCGCTGCGTCTAAATCTGCCGGCGGGTCGCGCAGACCTTCGAGGCGGGCCTTCAGCTAGGTCGACAAACGCCCCTTCGGGATAGCGTTCAAGATACGCCTCGAGCTCGATATGGCTGCCGCTATCCTTCGCCGCTTCCCAGAAGGCCAACTCGACCGCCAGAGCTTCTTCCTTAGATGGAGTGGCATTCTCATCGACGGACAACAATGCGTCACGACGTGTTTGCGCCAGCACGTTGAACGCACCATCCGGGTAGCGGAGAAGATATGCGTCAAGCTCGGTCGACACTCCCGCTGTCCTTGATACTATCCCAGAAGGCAAGCTCGACGCCGACCACTTCTTCTATGGTAGTAGGAGCCATGGAAGGTCCATCGACCCGCGTGGCCTCTAACACGGGATCGGCCATGTCGTCCGGTTCTTCGCCCATCCTGACTTTGAAGGCGCGCACGGGTTGGGCGATGTTCCTGACCTTTTGTTCGCCAAGATCCGCAAATGCAATTGGATGCTTGCGCAGGTGTTCGCGCACACCGCGGGATACGCAAATTCCCCCGGGTTCGGCGAGTGACTCCAACCTCGCAGCGATATTGACGCCATCTCCAAAAATATCTCCGTCCTTCATCATCACGTCGCCGACATTAATTCCAATACGCAAAAACAGTCGTTGCGCTTGCTCGAGCTCGGCATTTTCGTCAGCGAGCAAATCCTGAATTTGAACTGCGCAGTTGATTACCGAAACCACACTTGCAAACTCAGCGAGTACGGAATCTCCGGCCGTGCTCGTTATCCTACCGCCGAACTCGGCAATGGAGGCGTCGATGATCAGCCGATGACTGGATAGAACGGCAAGAGTGCCAGCCTCGTCGCGCTCCATGTGGCTGCTGAAGCCCTCGATATCCGCCGCCAAAATTGCAACCAGCTTGCGCTCTAAATGTGGGGCTTCCATTCAAATCCCTCCTCTGAAGGGGCAGAACGCGCCTCCCTGGAAATTGAAAACCTGACTATGAGGCGCTCCGTTCCTTCGCGCTGCTTAGGACGGCGGATAAAGAGCGACGAGTGACAAAAAAGCCCGGCAAGAGGCCGGGCAAATTGCTTCAACTTGGTGAGCTACCAGGACTGTGCGCTATACCAATCGTCGACGTCCTTCTTCACCTGATCCTTAGCGATGCCATAGCGCTCCTGGATCTTGCCTTCCAGCTGATCGCGGCGACCGTTGATGACGGTGAGGTCATCGTCGGTTAACTTGCCCCACTTCTCCTTAACCTTGCCCGCGACCTGCTTCCAGTTTCCTTCGACACGATTCCAATCCATTGGACCTCTCCATCAAATTTTCGGGGAAAATATTAAGGGTGGTGCTCGCTTCACAGTGATGGCCAGCCCTTCCCAACTAACCTAATACGACACGCAAAGTTCCACGTTGCTCTTCGAGAGCGCGCAGCGCCGCGAAAACGCTTCGTCGTATTTCTGAATTAGTCTGCGGCGCGCGCTTCGGACCGATGGCGCACAATGTCCTCCGGTTCCTTTTCATCGATCTTAGTCATTGCGTTGTCCGCTCGAACATGAGCATGCAACAATTCGTCCATCTTCGCCTGCAGGGCTTGCGTGTCGCGGTGCTCTGCGCGCTGAATTAACAGCGTCATGAACCATACGATCAATGTTGTGGTGGCGTGCCAATCAAGGCTCTCGCGGTCAAGAACGAACCACAACACGGCGTACGCGATTAGGATCCCGAACGCCCCAGGATGGGCTGCCAATTCCCCAAGCCTCGTGAGCAAGTGTCTAATTGCATCCATTGGTGCTCCTCTCGCTCCCTTGATGGCCCATTCGTGTAGCAGCGTCCGAGCCTAGTGCTCCCAACGGCCGTCGGCGAGCAATCTCGTCGTTTGGCCCCATGCGGTTCCGGGTGAGGTCGCGCGAGAGCGGTTGAGGAAGCCGGGGCACCAGAGGCGAAATTCCGCCGCGCTGGGCGAGCCTCTGCGTCTTCCTCGGCGTCAGCGCCATAGTTTTCTCTGCCCCCGCCGAGTCCGGCGATGGAAGCTCCGTTGTTCAGCCGCTGAGTCCGCTAGTGGCACTATGCAGGCGTGCAAGCCGCGCTGATTAATGCCCGCTTTGAGGGGAAGAGCGGACTTGACGTGGACGTGACGCGATGTCTGCTCATGACCCAAAGCGGACATGAGGGGCCATGGCCTCTAGTGTGACTAGAGCTCGACTTCGAGTGTGCAAGAAAGACCTTGCGGGCTGAACACGAGTTGCGCCGTGCCGAGCTGACCACCGAAGGCACGCTCTATGAGATGCGATCCAAAGCCTTTTCGCTGTGGCGGACTAATCTCTGGACCCCCGCTCTCCTGCCAAACGAGCTTCACTAGACTAGGTTGTGAGTGCTGCATCCATTTAACGCTTATGTACCCGCTGCCATTCGATAAGGCACCGTATTTGAGGGCATTGGTCGCAAGCTCGTGGACCACCATCGCAAGCACGACTGACTTGGTCGAGTCCAGCCACACATCGGCGGGGCCCTCGACCGCAATGCGCTCGTGGTGTTGTTCTTGGAAAGGCTTCAGCGCCTGCGAGACGATTGCTTGTAGCGAGGCTGCCTGCCGTGTCTCAGACGTCAGCAGATCGTGCGCATTACCCAGCGCATGTAGGCGAGCGATGAAGGCATCGCGCTCCTCGGCGTGCTGGTTCAGGGTTTGCGTCGCAATGGCTTGGACGGTCGCCAGAGAATTCTTGATTCGGTGTTTCATCTCTTTCACAAGCAGCTTTTGCTGCTCCTGAGCCCGCTTGCGCTCAGTAATATCCCTCGCGATTTTGGAAGCGCCGACGATCCTTCCATCGGCATCCTTTAGCGGCGATACCGTCAGCGAGATATCGATCAGACTTCCGTCCTTGCGGCGACGGACGGTATCGTAATGATCTACACGCTCCCCACGGCGCACGCGTTCGATGATTTCTGGTTCTTCATCAATGCGATCTGCCGGGATCAGGATCGTGATTGGCTTGCCGATGACCTCGTGCGGCTTATAGCCGAACAGCCGCTCGGCACCGCCATTCCAGCTTGTAATGATGCCGTTGAGGTCCTTGCTGACAATCGCGTCGTCAGACAATTCGACAATTGACGCAAGCCGCTGCGCGTGAATATCCGCGCGTTTGCGGTCGGTGATGTCAATCAGCATATTCACAGCACCGATGAGGGTACCCGAGGCATCGTACAGGGGCGTTGGATAGGGAACGAAATGAACAAGGGTACCGTCCGGGCGCTCGGCCACCGCCTCCATGCCACGGACTTCCCTCTGTTCTTTCAAGGCTACCGCCATGGGACATTGGCCATGTGGCATAGGCCTGCCATCGGGCCAAAACAGCTTCCAGGATCCACAGAACTCGCTTTTTCCTAGCTCGGGGCGGCAACCCCAGAGCTCGGCGGCGGCCTCGTTATAGAACGTGATGCGACCGGCGGCGTCGGTTGTGTAGATGGCGGCTGGTAGAGCTCGGATCACGTCTTCCATTTGGGCCCTGCCAAGACGGAGCGATCGGACCCCTGCGCGATCGACGGCATCTCCGAAGGCGGCTCCCATCCACCCCAATAGATCCGGGACGAGGGTGTTTTCACTCCGGTCACGTATGCGACCCAGATCACTCATTTTTCGACCTCCGAAACGGTGAATCGCTTCGACATTTGCGGCCCGGGAGTTGCGAAACCAGAGCGGGCCGCCATCCCATCTCCGGCGACGTTCCTAATGGCACACCCTGAAGTGCCTGACAGGACCTGGAACGTTCGACCCTCATCTGGGTTCTGTAAATTAGCCTCATTGTTTCTGCTCGCATCGCTCTTAAGATCCCAAGGCAAAATTTTGATTTCGGCGTCACAACCATACGTTCTTGTCGTTGAGGATGAATTTTTTAGTCGGATGCACGCGGCCGATTTGGTGGAAGCGGCGGGATACAGAGCAATAGAAGTATCCAACGCCGATGAAGCCATCGCCATTTTGGAAGCGCGAAAAGACATCCGCATCGTCTTTACCGACATAGACATGCCAGGTTCAATGGATGGACTGAAGTTGGCTCGTGCCATTCGACGCCGCTGGCCGCCAATAGAACTCATTCTTACCTCGGGTCATTTCGATGTGCCGGAAGGCGACATTCCAGAGAGGGGTTTGTTTTTCTCGAAGCCATATCGTGACAACGAGATAGTATCTGCCCTACGAAGATTTGCTTCTTAACATCGCCAACTCAGCTTCTTAAACCTTCATAAGGCGTCACTGCCGGTCAGCCGCTTATTGGCTTGCCACAAACCCGACGCCTTAGGGTCCAACCCGCCCATCTCTCCCCAGTACGATCTTTTCGATTCTTGGCTGGAAGAGAACTGTCCGCTGGGGGTTGGGGCACGATTTGAGTGGAGCCTCTTTATCCGAAAAAACCTCCATGAGATTGCTCGTCCCGTGGGCTGTGGTACCAGGTTGCAAAGGCGTTACCAGTTCAGTCCTGGACGGCGCGCAGCGTTTACAGCTATTTCCGCGGCCTCGTGAAACGAGGTGGCATAGGCATCGGCTTCGGCTGTTTCTTTCAGAGCCTTGACAGGTGCGCCTGCCGCATCGTCGGTCCAACAGCCAACAAGGATGATGGAGCCTGAGGGAAGGATGCGCCGGAGCCGCCGCACGAGATAGCGTACCTGGGCAGAGCTGCTTCCAATGCCGAGAAACGACAGGCAGACGAGCTTGGCTTTGGCGGCTTCTAGAGAAACGATGTTGCCGGCCGAAATCGTCCCGCTCTCGGCGACGCGCGCTTTCAGGCCATGCTTGTTAAGTAGCGCGGCAAGCATGGCAGCAGCTGCCTCATCGAGGGGCGTTCGGCCACCGATGCACAGGACTGAGCCCTCTTCTTCCCAGCCCGGCGCGAGATCGGCAGGCTCAAGAATCGGAAGCGGTTCCTCGTCCGCCTCATCCATAGTGCTGAGCGAAGCCAATCCATTTTGCGCTTCTTCCGCATTTTCCTTCTTCTCGACAGGCTCCACCTTCCTGAACCAGCGCCGCGGCTCGAAATCAGCAAGGTCATCCATGATCTCTTTGACGGTAGAGTTGATGCGTTTGAGATTCTCCTCATCGAGGGCACCGCGCTCGAAATCGCGCTCGGCGAGCTGCAAACCCTTGAGGGCCACGTCATCCAGATAGTTCGCCAGCGGCTCATCCTTAAGGGCAAGCTCGGCCTGGTAAGTGGCTTCCGCTGAATCGCCCGTGAGCACACGCTGATAGAAGCTTTGCTGCGGGGTAAGCGCCGGCTTGTCGCCGAGCAGCACCTCGAAGAAATTCAATCCCTCGACATGGCGGCCGAGAACGACGAGGCATACAGTGAGCGGCATGGCTAGCAGGAGACCGAGCGGCCCCCACAGCCACGTCCAAAAGACGGTCGAGAGGATGACTGCGATCGGCGAGACCCCCGTACCGTGCCCGAAGACGAGGGGCTCCACCACCTGACCCATCGTCAATTCGGAGACAAGGTAGAGAGCTGCCGTAAGCAGGAAGGTGGTCCAGCCGGGTTCGACGACCGCGGCGAGCAGCAAGGGCAGGGCAGCGGCGATGAACGGGCCCACATAGGGTACGAAGCGCATGAGCATGGCAAGGATGCCCCACACGATGGGGCTCGGCACACCGATTAGCCAAAGTCCAAGCGCGATGAACACGCCGTAAGCAGAGTTGATCAAAACCTGGCTGAGGAAATACTTGCTGAGGCGCTCGGCGGCGTCGTTCATCGCTGAGGTAGCGCGCTGCATGTCCGAAGCGCCGAGCAGGCGAATTGCCCTGTCTCGCAAATCCTCGCGCTGTAACAGTATGAAGATGACGAAGAGAATGACGATGCCGGCGGTGGCCAGCGGCGGAAGTACCGTCCCTGCGATGCGCTGAAAAAGTTCAAGGGGCTGGGGCGGCGGCTCATGGATCTCGACCGGGATCGGCTTGCGCCCTTCTTCGGCTTGCTCAGGCGGACTCGGCTCGGTGCCGACTTTTGGCTCTGGCGTCGGGTTGGCGAGTTCGCGTTCCAGACCCTTTACCGCTTCGGTGGCCTTCTCTAGGGCTGGCGAACCGGCCGCCGATTTGCGAAGCGCACTTATTTTTTCGGCTAGCACGTGCTGATAGCGGGGTAAATCCCCGGCGAGCTGCGTCGCCTGTTGCGACATGAGCCAGCCAAGCCCGAAGATGAGGGCAAAGGCAAAGGCGACGACGATCGCCACGCCGACCACGCGCGGAACCTTCAGCCGTCGCAGGAACAGAAGTGCCGGCGTGAGCACGAAGCTCAACAGAATGGCGAGAGCGAGCGGGAGAAGCACCTCGCGCGCAACATAAAGTCCGGTGATGACGATGGCCGCAATGAGCAGGCTTTGAAGCGTCGCGGTGCGCGCTTCTGAGCTCGAGGCGAAGATGGGGAAGCGTGGTGACATGAAAAGACCTCTCCTCGCACAAAATGTCCGAGGTGAAAGAGACGCGTCTAGCCTTTGGCTCGAATTGAGCCGCTTGCCACAGCTAACAGAGCGGATATTGGCAGATCGCTGAGTCTATCCGCGTAAGGAACTCAGCGTGAGTTCGAACTCTGCGTTTCTACGCTGATAGGCCACACCCAACGCCGCCAAAACGGCCAAGCCTGCCGTACCAAGTAGAAGATTATCGCGTGTGTCTTGATCAAACAGTGACTGAGTAGCCCGCGAGGCTTGGTGCGCGAGAGAAGCGGCGTGGTCTGGCACGTCGCGAACCGCGCCCTCGACGTCAGCA
>CAWGVA010000018.1:0-38699 GCA_963825835.1 uncultured Alphaproteobacteria bacterium
TTTTCATTTCGACATGAAGCAGCGTCGGGCGAGTCTCTGCCAATGAACGCGGCGCCAATGAAGAAGGCGAGCGGCGAAAATGGGCAGTGCAGACGTCGCTGTCCATCAGCAACCACCAACCTCGCTACCGAACCATAAGGAATCACAAGGAGGTGCTATGCATTTCACCCCCATAATGCCAATGGTTCTTGCGGGTTTGGTGGTTGGAGCGCCGTTGGCTTCCGCAGAAATCTTGAACACACATCGTATCCCCGCGCTGCTTGCTTTGGAGGCAGCCCGCGAGTCCGTCGGCGTCTGCGCGAAGCAGGGCTACCTAGAGACCGCCGTTGTGGTCGATGCGGACGGAGCGACAATCGTGGCGCTGCGTGGCGACGGGGCCGGTATACACACCCTCGATAGTAGCCCATGATAAAGCCTACACTAGCGTCTCGTTCAAGAACGATACGATTGCCTTAGAAGAGCGCGGGAGAGTTGAGATCGCGCCATTGTCCAAGCTTCCGCACGTGATGTTTTTTGGCGGCGGAGTTGTCATTAAGCTCGGCGACGAAACGATTGGTGCTATTGGCGCGAGCGGCGCTCCAGGAGCTAAGTTGGATGACGCTTGCGCGCGCTCTGGGCTGGACAAGATTCGCGACAGGTTAAAGTGAGACCTCAGGCGCTGTACGCGGGCCAAGTGATCACGACGGTTACTTAAAACCTCGCCCACTGCCCAAGCGCCTTGGCCAAGGATGTCGCGGCTTTCAACCTTCAAGAACGCCCCCGGTGCGGGCTGTGCCAAAGTCCGCTTTGGGTCATTAGCAGACGTCGTGGCGAAGATCCGCAATGACCGCTAAGTGCAGCGTGATGGGCGTTCGGATCTGGAGCGTCGAGGGCTGCCTCGGGTGGACATTAGTTCACATCGGATTGACGGGACTTTTTGACGCGCGCGGTCGACGCAACTCTGTCGTCTTTTAATGATTAAACTCAAAACCAAATCGGCGGACGGGATCACGCTGAGAGCGTGTCCAAGGAGATGTATCATGAGGACCCTTACAGTTCTTGCAGTAGCCGCCCTTGCGGGCGGCCTACTTCTTACCCCTGCCGCCATGCAGCAAGCGAACGCCGCCCACGGTTTCGGTGGTGGAGGCTTTGCAGGCGGAGGCCACTTCGCTGGAGGCATGGGTGGAGGCCACTTCGGTGGTGGACCCCACTTTGGTGTTGGTGGTGGTCGTTTTGCTGGCCCGATGGGCGGCCCACGGGTTGCAGGTGGGCCGTGGCATGGCGGTCCTAACTGGAATGGTGGCCGTCCTGCTTGGCATGGCGACAACTGGCGCGGTCATGATCACGATCACTTCGTTCACGATCACTTTCACGATCGCTTCCACAACCGCTTCGTATCAGTTGGTATCGGCGGGTGGTGGCCCGGTTACTATGGGTATGGCTACGGCGGGTGCTCGTGGCTGTATGATCAAGCGCTCTATACCGGTAGCCCCTACTGGTGGAATCGGTATTACGCCTGCGTCAATTACTACTGAAGAAGCCCACTATAGGCGTGATGGTTGCGAGTCCGGTTCAGTGACCGGACCCGCAACTCACAGCCATTTCGAACGGCAAATGAGAGTGCATTTGCCCTAGCCGAAGAGGTAGGAGCATTGATGCCGAAATCGCAATCCGCGCGGTCTGGGGTGCTTCTCATAGTAGCGGTGCTGGTGGGCTCGACGACAGTCAGCTTGGCGGGCGGCCTGACTAGGCCGAGGATCGACTCGGAGTTCTATCGCGAACTGGAGTTGTTCGGCGAGGTGTTGCAGCGTGTACGTTCCGACTATGTCGAGAAGCCGGATGATTCCAAGCTGATCGAAGCGGCGATTAACGGCATGCTGAGCTCGCTCGACCCTCATTCCTATTATCTTAATCCGCAAGCACTACGCGAAATGCGGGTGCAGACGAGCGGCGAATTCGGCGGTCTCGGACTAGAAGTGACAATGGAGAAGGGGCTAATCAAAGTCGTTTCTCCAATCGATGGCACGCCAGCCGCACGAGCAGGTCTGCATAGCGGCGATGTGATTACCTCGCTCGATAAGAAAGAGATTCGCGGACTAACGCTGCAGGAGGCCGTTGACAAAATGCGAGGGGCGCCGAGGGCGCCGATCACCTTGACCATCGTCAGAGAAGGTGTGGATCATCCGATCAGAGTAAAGCTCATCCGCAGCGTAATCCACGTAGTGCCGGTCAAGTATCAAGCTGAGGGCGACGTTGGCTATCTCCAGGTTACTAGCTTCAATGAGAAGACCACCGTTGATCTGCAAAACGCCGTAAAGAATCTGAAGAAGCAGATTGGTCCGAAGCTTAAGGGATATGTGATGGATTTGCGTAACGATCCGGGAGGTCTGCTAGACCAGGCGATCGCAGTTGCCGACTCATTTCTCGAACGAGGCACCATTGTGATTACCAAAGGGCGGCAAGAGACGGAACGGTCCAATGCGAGGCCTGGCGACATTGCTGACGGGAAGAAGTTAGTGGTGCTTATCAATGGTGGGTCGGCGTCGGCCTCCGAGATTGTTGCCGGCGCGTTGCAGGATCACCACCGCGCGACCCTTGTCGGCACCCGATCCTTCGGCAAAGGATCGGTGCAGACCATTATCCCGCTCGGTTCGAACGGTGCGCTCATGCTGACGACGGCTCGCTATTACACGCCTTCAGGGAGATCGATTTCAGGCACAAGGTATCAAGCCTGATGTTATGCTTGAGGAGGAACTACCAGAAGGCAAAAACAAGCGGCCTGAAGATAGGGAGGCTGAGGCCAATCTGCGGGGTCACCTCAGGCCCGAAAACACGGAGGGCTCTGGCCAAGAGGACGATGGCAGTTCGTCCTATGTACCGGAGGAGAAGGACAAAGACACCCAACTCCAATACGCCCTCGATCTCGTACGTGGTTCAACGTCATTAACTGCAGGCACGGGTCCGTTTTGAGAAAGCCGATGGCACGGCTATGTCCGCTATGGGTCAAAAGCAGACATCGCGTCGCGTCCGCGTCATGTCCTCTTTACCAAAAGCAGACATTCGTCAGCGCGAGTGACACGTCCGCTTAGTGCCACTAGCGGACATCTAAAAGCCTTTGAACAAGTTCCCGGCTAATAGCAACAGGAAGGCGATCAACAGTGTCTCAAAGCTGTGGTTGCTAACGACCGGAATAGCGACGTGAGCATAGCGCACCAATAGCGCCAAAACCGCGAGCAACACGGAAATGAAGAATACCGCTCGCGACGGCGGAGTGAGCCAGTAATAGGCCATTATGCCGTCCCCCGATACCAAGCCTTCAGTGTGTAACCGCCGTCACCGCGTCGGCCAGCGTTTGTCGATAAACCGGCTTGGACAGCACAGGCGCAGTGGGCACAACGGCGTGAATGCGCTCCAGGGTCTCCGCGTCGCTGTGGGCTGTCACAAAAACAACAGGCACGCCACACACCTCGCGCAGCCATCGCCCTGTTTCGATTCCTGTACGAGTGCCGCCGAGATAAACGTCCATAACCACCACATCCGGCAGGTTACTTTTGGCTAATTCGATTGCATCTCTCTCATTTGACGCCACGGTGCAGACGTCGAAGCCCAACTCCCGCATCGAACTTTCTAAGTCAAATGCAATAAGGAACTCATCATCGACGATTAACGCGCGGCGTGAAGAGAGACTCGGGTCCATTGATCACCTACCTTGGCAGTGCCCAATCAGACAACGCGTTCCACTGGCATTTGGTGCCCGCAGCAACGGATTTTCCACAGACAAAAACGCCATGCCAAGCGGGAGTTGCAGATAGCGCACTCATTTTGGGATTAGAGCGCCCCAAATAAATTGAGTAGATCGGTCATCGAGGCATAGTGAGCCGTTTCCGGCTTCGCTGCCTGTACCATTGGGCCGCTGACCTGTGTCAGCGAGGTCACTAACGAGAACAGGGTTACCAGTCCGGCAAGAACCCACGCCACGGGCGGTAAGCGCGTCTTCACCGGAAGAGTGCCCACGATCTTGAACATGGCAATTCTCCCTCAATGTTCAGTGTGCCCTCCCCCAAATTTTCCCTGCACCACAAACGTGGTAAACCCGCGGTTGGTTCCGAGCGACAATTTGTTGGGGCATCGACCGACCGCCTTCTGTGCGCTACTGTTCGCCAACTGGGGGACGACCATGCACGAAGAGACGCGTCGCTTCGTAAGCAGAATGCTCAATCCCATCGTTGCTGCATTCAAACGAGAAGTTGCGCAACAGCGCGCGAACGGCGCCTCGGAAGCTGATGTTCAGGAAATGCTTGCCCGGATTGAATCCGTCAACCGTATTGTCATGGATGCCGATCAGCTCGCGTATCTCATGGAGCTGTTTCGGGAAGCTGCGGCGTCGTCATCAGATGCTCGATAACAGGCGAAGACTGATTTCGTCACTGAGAGCGCCGCTGCGTAAAACTGCTGTGCGACTCGAGTGCTGTTCGGACTTTACCGAGGAGAACAAGCCGATCAGTCAGCCCCAGGCCCCCACAGTGTTCTCATTTGAGCACTTCAAAACTTGGCCAATCATGGGAACCCTCACTAGACGCAGCCGTTGGTCCCTTAGGTAGAAGCCAACGAAAGGAGGCTGAAAACCATGAAAATGACAATGAAACATGGCGCGTTGGCGCTTGCCTTACTGGGCAGTGCCGCGCTTTTTGCTGGGCCGACGCTCGCGAATTCCCTTCATGATGAAGGCGATTTTGGTGGCGGGTACATGATAATCGGTCCTGGTGGACCTGAGCGACACGACTACCTGCGCCACCACGTGTTCCGTCCCTATGACGAGCGTCCGATCTACGGCTATGGCTATGGCCCGGCGTGGAGCTACGATTACTACGGCCCACCCATCTACCCCAGCGAGTATTAACGCCGTCGCGGTCGGCTTTCCGATCTGGACAAAATAAGACGCCCGCCCGGCGCTCGCTGTTAGTGCGCGCCACGAGGTCCAGATGAAGCTGCAACACATCAAGGTCGAACACATCTGGGCCGTGGTGTTCTTCACCGTCGGTCTGCTGATGTTGGCCTACTTTGCCTTGAAACTTCTGGCGGGGTGAGCCGCTATGCCGCCGGTCAGCGGCGCTCAAGGCGCTTGACGGTTGTGGATGAAGCAGTCTTTTTCGTCACAAGCGACATCTACTCACCCCGAATTTTCCACGCCCGCAAAGAAGCAGATAGTGATGCCAGTACTGAGATTTGTATGCCCAGCGACCGGACACCAAGTCGAAACTGATATTGACTTGGATCCTCAGAGCTTCGCCGGCCTTCCGCGCGACATCACTACGTTGACCTGCCCTCATTGCGAACAGCCGCACCTTCTTGCGCACGTGGCGGCATGGCTGGGGGAACTCCAATCCGAATACGAATGAGGCCGGCGACGACTCTCGCCGCCATAGCGCGACGGGTAATCGACTGGCGAGGTCGTCACGGGGATGACCTCGCCGGCGCTTTTGCGACTAGGTTTCTTCGCTACCGCCAGCCGTTGGTCACCGGAAGTCCGCCGTGGTTCGACAAAGAGCGAAACAAAATATCTTCGCGTGGCCGCAAAGCGGCCTCCCTTGCAGCCGCGCATGGCGGCAAGCTGCTGGTGATGCAGAACCTGAAATTACCACCAAGCTCACTCCCCCCAATTTGTTCGAAAGACTTGCCGGGATTGGCGTTGCTTACCTGACAACAATCAGCGACGGCGTCCGGCAGGTCACTGGCCGGGGCCCAACTCCTCAAGACGCTCACGAAGCTGCGCAGTCCGAGTGGGAGTTGGCACACCAGCCTAACAGCGCGACGATGTTTCCGTAGCGCCGATCCCGCCAAGCTCACTTCCAAACATTTCAACTCCCTTCCCTCTTTCGATACGGTTCACTTTTTGGGAAAGGGGGAATGAAATGACCTTCGGCATAGGAAATCTCGTCGCGCTGATCTGCATCGTGATCAGCATCATCTTCGCAATCGCGACGCACCAAGCCACCAACGCGCTCTGGTGGGCTTTGCTCGCCATCTTCGCGGTCTTGTGGTGGGATGCACGCGCGCCATGGGGCCGGCCGTGAGGGTTAGTTTAGTTCTGCTTGCAATTCACTAAGCGTCAAGAAATGCCCTGATAGGTTTTCCCATCGGGGAAGATCATGAAGTCGCTTGCTGTTATTGCCGCGATGGCTTTGACGCTGATGGCTGCTGGCTGCGTGCACGAGCCGCCGATTGGCGGAGCGAAGGCGGGATCGACCGGAAGCGTTCCCAGAACTAAATCCGTCGAGGTATGAGTGGCAGGCTGACACGCCGGAGGGTGTCATGTTCATGGGTATCGCTTGGTTCTGCGTAATCATCCTCTTGGCCATGATCTGGATCGTCCTCGACGTCTAACCCCGCGTCTGAACTCGCCGCCGAATGGACCTCATTTAACCCCTCAACGGGGCTTCTTCTTGCTGATTCACCTACCGTTCCCAGTCGGGCTCGGCCTAAGAACATTCTCCCCCCGTGATATGCTTGTGCAATGCGCATCATGGTCCTGCTTCTTGTGCTGTTGGCGCTAGTCGGCGGAGCGGCGCTTGGCTTTGTGTTCTTTGAAGTCCTCCAGCCACACCCTGCTGCTCAGGTTCCAGCGCCATGAAACAGCGCCTTGTGAAGGGCACATTGGGCCGCCATCGAAGGTGGGCAAAAAGACCATGCGTACCCATAACAGCTGACGTTTGGTGGGGTCAGCACCAACGTCCGCTGACTTGGGCGATGGCCTGAGATCCGAACTTGTTGAAATCGGCTTCGAGTGCCTCGAGGAACTGTGTGCCAATGCGATTACGCGCTCCCTTCGGGCGACCCTTAGGATTGCCGCTCTGCCCCGGCTTGAAAGGCACCAGGTTTCTCAAGCTTTTTCTCTGTATTATCAGAGACGGGCTTTCTCTTGGTTTTGGCCATCTTCAACCCCTTTGTTCACTTTATGTTCTCGCAAACGTACATAATGAGTTTGCGGCTTTGTTCAATACGATTTCTTTCCGCAGGTTAATGACGCGCTTGGCGACGATGATTGCCGACCGATGATCAATCGAAGGTCTGTTATGGGTTGCAAAACGGACTTGCGCTTCCGTTCCTAGTGCGTCTGCTTTTGACCCAAAGCGGACATTGGCAGCATCGCGATTCTGCGGTTTCGCGGGTGATCAAATGCCCATCTTGACCGTAACCCGGCTTTGCAGTCATTCATCAGAGCATTAGCGGGATAGAGGCGCTCGATGCTGCAATGGTTTCAGCGATTGATGCCGCGCCAGGACGCCTTTTTCCCCGCCTTCGAGCGACACGCCGCCGTGATGGTCAAAACGGCAGTGGCCTTGCGCGAAATGGTCGCCGGTGGCGATCAGCTGAAGGCCTGCTTCCAAGAGATCCTCGATCTTGAGCACGAAGCCGACGGCATTGCCCGCGAAGTGCTTCTGGGCTTACGCACGACGTTCATTACGCCGTTCGACCGAGCCGACATTCAGAGCCTGATCACCTCGATGGACGATTCCGTCGATCAATGTAAGGCGACTGCGAAGGCCATCATGCTGTTCGAGATGACGAGTTTCGAACCGGACATGCGGAAAATGGCGGACGCCGTCGTCGACTGTTCGGAACTCGCGCAGCGCGCCGTGGCGTTGCTGTCCAACGTTGCGAAGAACGCCGCGGCGCTAAACGAGATTTGCCTGCAGATCACGCGCATCGAAGGGAACGCCGACGACACCTACGACCGAGGCCTTGAACTGCTCTACCAAAAGGCCAAAGGCCGGGATGCGCTCGAGTTCATCCGCGGCAGCGAGATCTACAAGCATTTGGAGGATACCGTGGATAGCCTTGACGACGTCGCCGACGAGATTCAAGGCATCGTTATCGAGCACGTCTGAACGCGACCGGGGGCCCTTCCGCGATGCCAGATTCGCTCATGCTGCTTGTCGCACTAGTCGCGGTCGCCCTCATCTTCGATTTTCTCAACGGCCTGCATGATGCCGCCAATTCGATCGCGACGGTGGTCTCGACGCGCGTGCTCTCGCCCAATGTCGCGGTAGTTTGGGCTGCGTTCTTCAATTTCATCGCCTTCTTGTTCTTTGGCTTGCATGTGGCGCAGACCGTCGGCACCGGGATCATCTCTCCGGACATCGTCGACGGGCAGGTCATCTTCGGGGCGCTCATGGGCGCGATCGTGTGGAACCTGCTGACCTGGCGGGGGGCAATCCCTTCGTCGAGTTCACATGCCCTGATCGGAGGCCTCATCGGCGCGGGCGCAGCGAAAGCCGGCTTCAGCGCGGTCGTGTGGTGGGGCACGCTGAAGACGGTGGCGGCCATCGTCTGGTCGCCGCTGCTTGGCTTTGCGCTGGCGCTCCTCTTGTGGCTGGTCGTTGCCTGGCTCTTGATGCGGAGCACGCCCTTTGCCGTGGACCGGAAGTTTCGCGTGCTCCAGCTCGGCTCCGCCGCGCTTTACTCCATCGGCCATGGCGCCAACGATGCGCAGAAGACCATGGGCATCATTGCCAGCCTCCTGTTCGCGAAAGGATTGCTCGGGCCCGATTTTTACGTTCCGTTCTGGGTGGTACTGTCCTGCCAGGTGGCGATGGCGCTAGGCACGCTCGTCGGCGGCTGGCGCATCGTCAAAACAATGGGATCGAGGATCACGCGGCTGAAGCCGGTGCAAGGGTTCTGCGCCGAGACGGCGGGGGCGATGACCCTCTATTTGGCCACGTCGTTCGGGGTTCCAGTGTCGACGACGCATACGATCACTGGCGCCATCATGGGGGTCGGGGCTGCTCGCAGGGTCTCAGCGGTTCGTTGGGGTATTGCCGGAAGTATAATCATTGCCTGGGTGATCACACTGCCCGCCGCGGCGCTGATCGGCGCTTTGTTCTACAAGTGCGTGACCCTTTTTGCTGCGGCTGCCTGACGCCCTTTGGAGGGCCGCCTTACTCCTCAGCCTCGTCATACCTCGGAGCTTTTCTACGATCTTCGCTCCAGCCGGAAGAACCCGTAGTGCCGTCCCCACGCGGGCGAGAGGTCCGGCGCGTGTGCCGGGATCGAGGTCCATCACCAAACAGCATCCAAAGGACGAACGGGAACGCTACGACACACATTCCTACAACCAAGATTAAAAGGATGCCTACTGCCGTATTGACCATGTCGGTTTGAGCGAATCGCCGGACCTGAACATCATCAGATCCTCGTGCCCCTAAAGCGGCTGTTTTGGATTAGCAAGCCTTCAATGTGCCCTGAGACGTCGACACGTCATTTTGCCGAGGGTAGCATCCCTGGCGACCGGCTTATTTGGTTCCAAGGTTCCTTAGAAAACGGCCGGACCAATGGTTTATGGATAGAAATCCTGGACGGCTTCAGCGCGCGATCATCGAATTAATCGAGAGCAGCGGCTCGGAAGATGTCGGCTGGACGACAAGCTGGCTATGCAAACATGTGTACGGCGGCAAGAACAGCAAATCCCAGCGCGATGCCTTGATGCGCGCCATAAAGACGATGAAGCTGCCCGTGGGTTGGAAGTTTGAGCGTGGCTGGGATGAGCTACAGCTAATAAACGACGAGAGGTTCTACGCCCGCAGACGGTCGCGCCACGAGGAAGGTGATGAGGGGAGTTAGTGGTCGCAGGCGTTGAACCATGGTTTCTGCCAGCTTTCCCTATGTTGCAGGCATGGGTGCAAGCTGCTGTGGAAATGAGGCGCGGTTCGACGGGCTTGACCCTGACTACAAGCGTCGCCTCTGGTTGGTTATCGGCATCAACGCCGTTATGTTCTTCGTTGAGATGGGTGCAGGTGCGTTGGCAGGTTCGCGAGCGCTCCAGGCTGATGCGCTCGATTTCTTCGGCGACACGCTGACCTACGGTATGACCCTCGCCGTGATCGGAACGGCTCTGCGAGTTCGCGCGTGGGCCGCCTTCGTGAAGGGCGCAAGCCTCACCCTGATGGGAGTGTGGGTCCTGAGAGCAACAACCTACCACGTGCTCATTGTTGGCGCTCCCCGCGCTGAGGTAATGGGCGTAGTCGGCTTACTAGCACTGGCAGCCAACCTCGCAAGCGTGCTGATCCTCATGCGCTATAGGGAAGGCGATGCCAACGTCAGGTCGGTTTGGCTCTGCTCGCGCAACGATTGGCAACGTGGCGGTGATGCTCGCGGCGCTGGGTGTTTGGCTCACAGGGACACGTTGGCCCGACCTAATCGTTGCGGCATTGATGGCGGGCGTCTTCGTCACCTCTTCGGTGCAGATTCTTCGGCAGGCTCTCGGGGAGCTGCGCAGTGTCGAGGCGACGACCTAATCTCCTACTGCGTCGCGTAGGTCGACGTCGTGCCGTCCTTCTTCACGGCGTAGACCGTGACTGGTCCGTCCTTTGGGCCCTCCATCCCGGGAACCCCACTGGGCATGCCGGGAATGCTGAGACCAACGGTGTCCTGTGGCCTCTCAGCCAGGAACCTCTTGATAATTTCGCTGGTGAGGTGGCCCTCAAAGACGTAGCCGTTGAGCTTGATGAGATGGCAGCCTTGGAAGCCCGCAGGCACCCCCGCGCCAATGCTCATGCTTGCCAAATCTTTCACAGACATGATCTCTAGCTCGAAGCCGTTTTTGCGCAGGTAGTCTGCGTGGGCCTCGCAACATTCGCACTGCTGCTGCTTGTAGAGCGTTCCCTTTAGGGTCTGTGCGATGGCCGCGTTGGACAGGAAGGCGAATGCCAGCACGGCGAATATCCTAAGTGCGTGGTTCATCCCGAATTCTCCTTTACGGATGCAGACGGATAACGCAGCAGCGGTCCCAGTGATCGCGATTGCAGCACATGACTTTGAGGCGCTCCCCGAGAAGGTTAGCGCGCCCAGGCTAGGTCTCACCGATACCGCCTCTGCGTCCAATGACGGACTTGATGGCCAGCCCACCGGGAGCTAGAGCCTAGCAAATGAGCCTCATGATCCTAAGTCGGTTTGGCCGCGCTGCCGCTGCGCTTGCGGTTGCCGCCACGACCTTCTCGTCGAACCTCGCCGTGCTCGGCAAGGATTTTATGGCAGGCGCGATCACAATTGAGCAGCCTTGGTCGCGGGCTACTCCCGGCGGAGCCAAGGTCGCATCTGGCTATTTCACCATCAAAAATTCCGGTGACAGTCCAGACCGGTTGATCTCGGTGACTGCGGATGTCGCGGGCCGCACTGGTATCCACCAAATGAGCATGGCGGATGGCATGATGCGGATGCGGGAGGTGACGGAAGACTTGACAATACCGGCCAATCGCTCGGTCGCGTTCGAGCCCAGCTCCTACCACCTCATGTTCATGGATTTGAAGCGACCTTTGAAGGAAGGCGAAACCTTCTCAGGTACCCTTACGTTCGAGAAAGCGGGGAAGGTCAGCATCACTTTTGAGGTCAAAGGTCTTGGCGCGGCGGCACCCAATTCGCATCCCTCCCGCTAGTGCATCTTGGTATCGACGGCCCCGCCGCAGCCCTGACATCGCAGGGGTCACTGGTTCGAGTCCAGTACCGCCCACCACTTCATGACGAAGTCCGAAACTCCCCAAAATCCCGTGGCGCTTGAGAACCGTGACCGCACGGACGACGGGCGGCACTTCTCGCCCTCCGCAGCGCGCAATCGCGGCCCAATTCGCGAGGTTCTGGAGAAGATCCTTCCAAAGAGCGGCATCGCGCTCGAAATCGGATCAGGGACCGGGGAGCACGTCATCTGCTTCGCCAAGGCCCTTCCCGGCCTCCTGTGGCAGCCGAGCGACCCTGATCCCACCTCCCGCGCCAGCATCGCGGCGTGGATTGCCGCCGAAGGGCTCGCCAATGTCCGCGCGCCGGTGGCAATCGATACACGGCAGGCAATTTGGGGTGTGGAGGACGAAGCGCCCTTTGCCGCGATGGTGTCGCTCAACATGATCCACATCGCGCCTTGGGGGTCTGCGCTCGGGCTCCTCGCTGGCGCCGGACGCCTCTTGCGGCCGGACGGAATTCTCTATCTCTACGGGCCTTTCATGAGGGCCGGCGCCCACACAGCACCGTCCAACGCCGCTTTCGACGCAGACCTCAAGAGGCGCGACCCAAGTTGGGGCGTTCGCGATATCGATGATCTCGTCGGCGAAGCCGCGCCTTACGGGCTCGAGCTGCGCGAGGTGACCGAGATGCCCGCGAACAATCTTTCGCTCGTTTTCGTCAGGACCGCGGGCTAGGGTCGCGCCCGTCATAAGGGGAGAGACGAGATGCGCCTTTGGTCCTTGAGCTCAATTCTCTTTGCCGTCGCCGCGACGATCGCCCTGCCGGCCGCAGCTGAGAGCCCGCCGCCCGGCAGCTATCAGGGCACCTGCACCAAATATCAAGGTTCAGAAGCTTCTCGGCGGACCCGGCAAGAATCTCACCGCCACCTGCCAGAAGAAGAGCGGCAAGCCGGTCGACGCGGTGCTGACGCTTCCTTGCGGGGGCGACATCCGCAATGAGAATGGTAGTCTTGTCTGCAAATCGGGGCCAAATCCGTTTGCGCCGCCTCCCGGCAGCTACATGGCCCAATGCAAGAACGCAGATATGGCCGGGCCGATCCTGCGGGCTTCGTGCAAGGCAAGCGACGGGTCGCGCGTTGACACCACCATCAACACGCTCGACTGCCGTGGCCGCGACATCAGCGTGAAGCCGAACGGAAAGCTCACCTGCAAGCGAGGAGATGCGCGGGTGCTACGCTCTTTGTCTGTGACGCATGATCTTATCCGAAAAGTCTGCAACTTTTCGGGATCATGCGCCTAAGCCCGCGCGGTCTTCAAAGAGACCTCGGCGGCAATCGGCTGTTCGGTATCGGCGTACATCGAGAGCATGGGCTCGTCGGTGAGCACCGCTTCATCGTATTCGCCGAACCCGTTGAAACGATTCGCCAACACGCGGCCATAGGCGCCGATCTGGCCGATCTCGATATAGTCGCCTTCCTTGACCGAGGGCGGCAGCATGAAGGGGCCCGGCGAATAGTCGGAGCTGTCGCAGGTCGGGCCGTAGAGCGAGAACTCGGCCTCGCCTCGTCCCTTGGCCCCCCTCGCCCCGATCAGCCTGGCCGGATAGCGGAAGCGGGAATAGGCGGCATCGAATAGCGTGCCGAAGGCGCCGTCATTGATGTAGAGCGCGTTGCCGCGGCGGGCGTCGACGCGAACGATCACCGACTCGGCTTCGGCCACGAGCGCGCGGCCCGGCTCGCAAAGAAGCTCGCAACTGTCCTTGACGGCAAGCTCGTCCCAAGCCTTGGCGATCTCTTCGGCGTAGTCGGCAAGCTCGGGCGGATCGGAATGGGGATAGCGGCTCGGGAAGCCGCCGCCGATGTCGATGGCGTCGACGAGCACGCCGGAGGTCACGATCAACTGACCGACCTGCCTGAGCGCTTCGCCGAACGCTGCCGGCACGACCGCCTGCGATCCGACGTGGAAGGTGATGCCGAGCCGCTTTGCCACCTGGCGCGCGCGCAACAGAAGCGCCGGAGCCTCCGCCATGGGCACGCCGAACTTGCCTTCGAGCGGGATGAGGCTGTGGGTGTTGGGACAGGCGATGCGGAGATAAAGCGCGAGGTCACGCGCCCGGCCGGTCTCCTCGAGGATCTTGTCGAGCTCATCCTCGCTGTCGAAGGCGAAGCTGCGCACCCCGAATTCGTCGAAGGCCGTGCGGATCGAGACCCGCGACTTGACCGGGTTCATGAAATAGAGCTCGGCGTTCGGCACCGCCGCCATGCGGGCGATCTCGACCGAAGACGCCACGTCGAACTTGGTGATCCCCGCCTCGGCGAGAGCCTCGATGATGGGCGAAGCGTCGTTCGCTTTGGCGGCGTAGAGCACCTGACCGGGGAAGTTGGCGAGGAACCAGCGCGCGGCACGCGCCGCGGCATGAGGCCTCAGGCAGAGGACCGGCCGCTCGGGGCGATGATTACGGAGAAGCTCCGCAGCAGAAGTGAAAACGTCCATCCCATGTCTACTCCCACACGAGATTGAGATTGTCAGTTGCTGCCCTCGTGCACGAATGCCAGAGCGGTGTGGTGACGTATGCAATCTGATCAGGCTTGTAAAGCGGTTTTCGCCGGCGATTCACCGCTAGATGCGGCCTCGAGCTTCAGGAGCGGGCTGAGGCGGGCGGCGGCGAGGATGCTCAGACCCTCGCCGCCTAATTTATAGGCTATTTCACATGAATCTTGATCGCCGCGCGGGACGTGATCTCAGCCGCGGGAGCCTTCTTGCCCGTCTCTTCGGCCTTCTTGCCCTCGGCGATCTTCTTGGCACCGTCCACGACGATTTGGCGGGTGATAAAGTCGCGGTAGTTGCCAAGATCGGTGAAGTCTCTCTTCTTGAAGTCGTGCTTGATGCCGTCGACGTCTTTGCCGGAAGCGTTGCACACCGCTACCACCGTGACGTCCTCAGGGTCCCTGACACGGTACGTGAACGGAGCGTCGGCGCTCGGGAACTTCAGCTCCTTGCCGGCCGGCAGGAAATTGTCCTGCTGGAAGCGGTTGGGCAACAACGGCTCACCTTCCCCTTTTAAATCGATGCTAACGAGGGTGAGGTTGCAGTCCTCCGCCGACTTGATCGTAAAGACGGGACGATCATCCACCTTGTATTCGGTGTTGTCGGCGGTGAGCGCGAGGTCGAAGTCGTGCGCCTCCTCCTTGGTCTTGCCGCCGACCTTGGCCACATCGGCCGCGGCAACGGCGGTGATCACGATCGGCTCGTTGTCGGAGACCTTGACGATCAGGTCCTTGAAGTCAGCCTCGAGAATCTCACGTGGCAAGACCCCCTGCTCGAGCCGGCGCTTGAGCTGGCCAGCCGCGCCGCCCGCCTCCTCCAAACCGCGGGCAAAAGCCTCGACCGCAAGGCCGTACTCGGCAGCGGCGAGCCGGAGATCGATGGCCTTCTCATAGGCCTTGGACAGGAAGTTGATGCTCTCCACGCCGACCTTCTGTGAGTCGAGCTCGGGGTCGAGCCCGGCGCGCTTCATGGCGCCGCGGAAGTGATCGGCGTCCTCGTCGAGCACGCTCTTGAACTCCGTCTGCTCCGGGTAGAGGGCCTCGACATTCGTGCGCACGTCCTTGGAGAAGGTGCGATCGTTCAGCACGTGCTGACGGATTTCGTCGGATGCCTGGCGAATGCCCTGGTTGTGGCACCCCATGCAGGAGATACCGTTGGTCACCGCGCGATCCAGCTGACTGTCGTCGAGCACGATTTCCGTCGGTCCCTTGTCGAGACGCTCGCCGGTGGCTTTGTTCAGGTAGTAGGCCTGGAAGCCGTTCGGCAGGCTGAAGATGGTTTCGCCACCGTCATGCTTGAAGGCGTCGGCGCCATCCGGGCCGAGCGGGTGCACGAACAGGCTCTGCTCCGGCCTGTCTCCCTTGAAATCGTAGGAGGTCCAGAAATACCCGGTCGAGATGCCGTGCCGCTCGATCAGCCGGTTGTGCTTGGAGACACCGGAATGCTGGAAGCCGGCACGCTTGACGAGAAACTTCTCGATATCGCTCTTGATATCCAGATTCTCCTGCTTCTCGAGCTCGGCGAAAGTCGCAGGCAGCTTGAGCAGATCGAAATAGAGCGGCGGCCGCGATGCGGTGAAGGCGAACCAGTCTCCGCGCACCCAAGCGAGCGGGGTGTTGGTGAGCGTGGCGACCGTCTGATACACGGTCGCATCAGGCTTCATGGCGTAGGGATAGGCGCTGATGATCCGGTTCCAGTCGGCCTCGGTCCAGCCGAGGTCTTCGAGATTGAAGGCGATGATCGTCTGCTCCTGATCGATCGTGCGCATCTTCAGGACGTCCGGCTCCCGGCTCAAGCTGTTGAGCAGCTTCACCACCCCCTGCCGGTAGCGCACCATGTCGGTCTCCGGCGCGCAGGCGTTGTACAGATTGGAAAGGGTGATGTAGCGCATGCCCTTGCGCAAATGCTCCTGCTGCTCGTCGAGGTCGGCCGCGATCTTGGTCACGATCGCTTCCTCGTCGATCGGCTTGCGGTCGGTGCAGGCGGCGACGGCAAATCCGCCGAGGTTCTTGATCCAGTCATAGATCGCTTTGATCTCCTGCTCCGTCGGCTCTCGCTTGCAATCGAAATCCTGATAGCAGTCGTAGGGCATCTCCTTCTTGGCGATCTGGATGAACAGCTTGGAGCCGTCGGGATTGCCGGGAAGGATGAAATTCGGGTCTTTGGCGAGCTCGTCGAGATGCAGGATGTTGCCGAAATTCTTGGCGGGCTTTTCGCGCTTCAAGGTGGGGCCGGCCTGATGGCAGCGTGAGCAGTTTTGCTCGAGCGCCTCAAATGCCGCCTGGGCCACCGGGTCGGCGGGGACCGGAATGTCGCCGGCCTTGACCTTCTCCGCCGCGGCCGAACTCTCAGCTTGGGCTTCTTCGCCTTCGGCGGGAGCCGCAGCTTCTTTGCCCTTGTCCTCTTCCTTGGCAGGGGCAGCCTCTTTTTTCTCGTCCTTGCCGTCAGCCTCGTCAGGCTTGGCGGGAGCGGCCTGCTCTTCGCCCTTGGCGGGCTCTTCCGCCTTCTCAGCAGGTGCGGCCTCAGGCGCGGCTTCTTTCGGCTCCGCAGTCTCTTCCGCTCCTGGCGCGCCGGCATCCTTTCCTGGCTCGCTTCCTTGCGGCGAGGCCTGATCCTCGCCAGGCGCCGCCGCGGGAGCGCTATCGGAGGTGTCGCCCGGAGCGGTATCGGCATCGCCTGGACTTGCGCTTTCCCCAGGACCCGCAGCGACGGTAGGCGCCGGCTCGGCCGCCCAAGGCGTGCTTGAGCTGAGCATGGCGCAGGCGAGCGCGAGAAACGCGAAAGCCGCGATCGAAGTGTTCCTGCGCAAGGTCATGGGAAACCTCCATTTGCGTGAAATGCAGTCAATGGCGTCTGGCATAGACGCTTGCAACTGAACGCTGCATGAACGGCGGCGCGAATCTGCGGTCTGCCTGGAGCGAGGCATTCTAGCCTCCAGCCCCGGTATAGATGTCGATGATTCCGATCTGCGCGTCCTTGCCGGAAAGGGCCTGCTCCAGCACCGGGCGCAAGGCTTCCGACCGCTGTGGCGTCGTCATCGATTGAAGCGCCGCGTTGAGATCGGGCAGCTCATCCTTGGAGAAGATCGCAACCATGTGCTCGGCGCCATAAGGGGGCTTGTCGACCTTGAACTTTTCGTGAATCGTCTCGCGGCTCCAGTCCTTGGTGGCGTCAGCCGGCTTCTGCGGATCGGGAATGAAGAACTCGACATGCCCGTCCGGCGGAAGGTTGAACATGGTGAGATGCGGGTATTTCGCGCCCTGCATTTCGATGTCGACGAGATCGCCTACGGCGTAGCGCTGATTGCCACTGGCGAGGCTCGCTTCCGCCGGATCGAGCGCTGCCTGCTGCTTCAGCCATTTGAGCGCCGCCCATTTGGAGACGACGCCCTTGATGCTGGTCGCGTCCATCTTCTCGGCGACGACCCCGCCGATCACATGCTCGACGGTCCCTTTCGGCACCGACCATACGAGATCGGCCTCCGTCTTGTCGGCGACGACGGTGACGAAGGGCAGATCCGCGAACGCCGCGCCATCGCCGCCCTCCACCGCCACCTTGAGCTTGAGTTCATCCAAACCTGCCGGTGCCGGAAGAGGCGCCTTCGCCTCGCGCAAGGTCATAAGCTGCACGGAGCGCGCCCTGAGCGGCAACACCTGTGGGGTCTGTTGGCTCTCGACCTGGGCATGCACGGCCGGCACGACATAGCCGAGCAATTCGAGCTCGCTCACCTGCCCATCGCCGTCTTTATCGGCCCGGCCTTCAAGCGCGCGGGCAAAGGCCCAACTCAAGGCGCCGCGTTTCTTGCCGTCGATGGTCACCTCAGGCGTCAGCTTGTCCTCGGCGACGGCACCGACGAAGGTGACATTGGCGAAGTCGTCCTCGGTGAGCTTGGAGATTTCCGGCGGCGGCAGCTTGAGTTGATCGCCCGCGATGGTCGGGGTGTCCATCTTGCGAAAGCGCACGCCGGGAGCCGAGGCGCTCCGCTCCATGCCGCCTGAGTGGCAAGAATCGGCGACGAAAACGACCTTCACGCCCTTCTTGTCGGCCTCCTGCATCCATCCGAAGACCTCATCGTCGAGAATGCGCTCGCGCGTCGCTGGCCCGACCGGGATAAAGCGCCCGAGCAGAAAATTCTCGTTCAGCCCATCGGCCTCATCATGACGCCCTTTCGGCTCGGGCTCCTGGCCGCCGTGCCCGGCATAGGAAAACACGATGGTGTCGCCGGCCTTTGCCTTCGCCACCAATCCCTCCCATGCGGCAAGGATGCCGTCCTTGCTTGCATCGTCGTTGATCAGGCGCACCACCTCTTTGGCGCCGGCCCCGGTCAGCGATTTCGCGATGTCGTTGGCATCGTTGGCGGCGCCATCGAGATCGTTGGCGGTCCCAACATAGTCGTCGATACCGACCACGAGGCCGTAAAGTTCGCCGGCGCCGGCCGGCGCGGCGATAGCCGCAAAGAAGAGGAGAGCGAGCGCAGTCGAAAGGCTCTTGCCACAAACCCGGCCCTTGCTGCGCTTATGCATTGGAACGACTCGCCCAGTTACTGCTCCGCGCCGTCAGGCTGCTTTGAGCCTCCGTCAGAGGTCTCGCCCCCGCTCCCGTCGCCTTCCTTCTCCTCCTCGTCCTCGCCGTTTGCTTTCTTTTTCTTCGGCACGGCGTCCGGCAGCGGAGGCAGCGATTTCAGATAGGCGGCAATGGCAGAACGATCTTCCGGCTTGAGCTTCGCCATATTCTCCTGCACCGGCGCCATGACGCCGCCGATCACGTCGAAGTCCGGCGTATTGCCGGTCTCGAGCAGATAGGTGATGTCGTCGGCACTCCACTCGCCAAGACCGTCATGGCTCGGCGTGATGTTCGGAATCTTGCCCTTGCCTTCGGGGTTGCGGGCGCCGGCAAAGGCCCGGCTCTGAATGATTCCCCCGAGAGAATTCCGCGGCGAATGACACTCCCCGCAATGGCCCGGGCCCTCGACGAGATACGCCCCGCGATTGAGCTCGTCACTCGCCTTGGTATCAGGCGTGAAGGTCTTTCCGTCCACATAAAGCAGCTGCCAAAGGCCGAGCCCCCGCCGGATGTTGTAGGGGAAGGCGAGCTCATGCGGCGGCGTCTTTTGCTTCACTGCCGGCAAGGTATCGAGATAGGCCTTGAGGTCGATGAGATCCTCATAGGTCATGCGCTGATACGAGGTGTAGGGAAACGCCGGATAGAGGTGCTCGCCGCCGGGTCCTATTCCGCGCTTCATCGCGTTTACGAAGTCGAGCGTGCTCCAATTGCCGATGCCCGTCTCTTTGTCGGGGGAGATGTTCGGCACGTTGAAGACGCCAAAAGGCGTCTTCAGGCAGCGTCCGCCCGCGAGGCGCGTCTTGTCCTTGACCTTGGTATCCTTGCACTTGGCCAGAGGCGCGGCGTGGCACTCCGCGCAGCCGCCTGCCGTGAAGATGTACTCGCCGTTGGCAACGTCGGGGGTATGCGCGGGGAGCTCGGAAGCCGGCACCGTCTTCGGCATGGTCAATAAGTAAAAGACGATCGCTCCCGCGATGGCCAGGGCGAACAGGGCCCACCACCAGGCTCTGCGTGCGTTTCCTTCCTGGACGCCCGTGGTCATTTTGCTGACCACGCCCTACCCGTCACTGCTCCAGCTTCTCGCGATAGGTTTCGTGACACTCCTTGCACACCTTGGTCATGTCGTTGAACGCGGCGGTGAAAGTGCCCTTCCCCTGCTCGGCTGCGCCCGCCGCCTTGGCGCTCGCATCCTTGAGCTTCATGGCGATCTTCTTGAAGTCGTCGAAGTTCTCCCAGATTTCCGGTTTGGCTTCGCTTTGGTCATCCTTGTCGGGAATTTGACTATCCGCGACCCCGCCATGCTCCGTCCCCTTGGGAAACAGCGTCACATATTTGTCGGGCACGGCGCTGATCTCGTTCATGGCCTTGGCCGCCTCGGCGGCGTCGTAAGGCTTCACGCCCTTGATCATCTGACCGCCGAGCTTGGCCGCCGGCGCCACGGTCTTCTTCATCAGATCCCGCCGCTCCTTCACCGCTGCTACCAAATCCTCGGCAGAGATTGCGGCCGTGGCACAGATTGCGACGCTCACGCACACACAAACCAACATCATCAGTTTCTGCATTACCCCTCTCCACTCATCGCCGGGTCCTCTCTCAGGAACCGCTCCAACGAAATCTGACTCGCGTATCGTCACCGCACCACCTGTCCCTGCCGCCTTGGCGCAAGACAGGCCGAGGCGCGCGAAATGGTGACTGTATTTGAGGACTCGGGTTTTAGCCCCCCTGACTGATCATGATGTTGAGCAGTTGCGGCGAGGGCCGGCCGTCGACTGGCAAACGGTTAGCGTGCTGATACTGACTGATCGCATCTGCTGTGCGCTCGCCATAGAGGCCGTCGGCCGGGCCTGGGTCGTAGCCGAGCCGCGCCAGCGACGTCTGGATGCTGTAGACGAGCTCGGATCCACCAGGCGGGGGCGGCGCTCCGTAATATTGGCTATCATAATAGGCGCGAGCGTTGGCATCGGCTTCCGCGGCACCCGTGACGAGACCGACGCCTGCGCCAATGGCGGCGCCGGTTCCAACGCCCCTGCCGCCTCCGACAATGCCGCCGATGATCGCGCCGACCACGCCGCCCTGCACGCCACGCTCGATGACCTGCGCCTGCGCGTGCGATGGCCATAGACCCATCGCCGGCAACGCCAGCGACAAAGCTGAAAGCCACGCGATGCGATTGATTGAAGCCCCGCACTTGCGCGTCATGATGTCCTCCTGTTTTCGCGCCGCTTCAAAATCGACGAGCCACCCGGCCATCACCCGCGCCCCGCTCAACGAGCGGGCTTCGTGCGGCATTCTGCCATACGAGCCGCCCGTCCCGCTACAGCCTAAGCGTCATTCAAGGCATAGGAATGCCGCGATCACGGGGGGGCACATGCCACGCCCTTTGCACCGCCGGCCGCGCCGTGATCGCCACGTACCAGCGTTTGACATTGGGATAGTCGTCGAACGTGACGGTTTGCCACTCGAATCTCGAAATCCAAGGCCAGATAGCGATATCGGCAATCGAATAGTCATCCGCCACGTATTCGTGCTCGGCGAGCCGCCGGTCGAGCACGCTCCACAGCCTGCGCGCTTCCTTGGTATAGCGCTCCTCGGCGTAGGCGCTCTTTCCCGGATTGAACTTCACGAAGTGGTGAACTTGCCCGAGGAACGGGCCGGGCCCGCCCATCTGCCACATCAGCCATTCGACCACGCGCCATTTGGTGGGGAAGTTCTGCGGCCAAAGCTTGCCGGTCTTCTCGGCGAGATAAAGCAGGATCGCCCCGGACTCCATGAGCCGAAGCCCGTTGTCGGTATCGACGATCGTCGGGATCTTGTTGTTGGGAGAGATGGCAAGGAAGTCGGGATGGAACTGGTGGCCCTTGCCGATGTCGATTGGATGCACCCGATAGGGCAGCCCTACTTCTTCCAGCATGATTGACACCTTCTGCCCGTTCGGCGTCGACCAGGTGTAAAGCTCGATCATTCCGCTCCCCTGCCCGCGACCTAATCGCGCGCCTCTGTGCATCGCATCACGCATCTTAGCTAGCGAAGTTGCGCATCCATGCAAGCCTTCGCGAGTCTTGCCCGCAATGCAGCACAACTCTCATTCGCAGCTGCGAGATGATTCGATTCATCAAGTCTTCATTCATCGGCCCTCCTATCGCCGCGAACCTGTCGCGTCCACGCCACAGCCGATTGCTATCGAGATGATGGCTATTCGGAGCAGGCGCCTAGTTGGGAGGAACCAATGCTTGACCGTGCGCAACTCGACAATGAACTCAACGGCGCGCATCAGGCGAACTTCGTCCGCTATGCGATCTACTACACGCCGCTGCCTGGCTCGCCGCTCGCCGCCTTTGGACGCTCCTGGTTCGGCCGCGCCAATGACGGCGCAACGCTGCAGGCTTTCTCCGACGCCGGCCTCACCGGCGCCACTGCCGCCAAGCCGCTCGCCAGATCATCTCGCTATAGTGGACTGCACGCCGTGTTCAAGGCGCCGTTCTGCCTGCGCGATGGCATGGGCCCCGATGCGCTCAAAGCGCGGTTGATCAGTTTTGCCGCCCGCCGGAAGCGGGTGGAGACCGGTCCGCTGACGCTGGCACGCGCCGGCCGCTATCTCGTGCTTCGCCCAATCCAGCCGACGCCTGCTCTCGATTGGCTCGCGGCGCAATGCGTCGCCGCCTTCGACAGTTTCGCCGAGCCCGCGGCTTGCGCCACTGCCCAAGCCGGCGTGACCCTCAACGACCACCAGCGTCTCTTGCTGAAGAGCTTCGGCGATCCGCATGTGTTGAGCGAGTACCGGTTTTACATCACGCTCACCGGACCTCTCGATCCCGCACACCTCGAGCGCATCTCGCAGGCGCTTTGGCCGATGCTGGAGGAGATCTGCGCCTCGGGCGTGACCGTCGACGGTCTTTCGTTGTTCGGCGAGACCGGCGGGCGGGCCCCCTTGCGGCTCATCGGCCGCTACCGCCTGGGCGCCTGAGAAATCCTCGGTTCCCGGCTTGGTGGAGCAGATTCTGCTCCGCCCATGGAACAAAGTTTTGACACATGGTTTAGGCACCGTGTTGTGACTCGGCTGGGGGACAGCACGGGGGAATCCAATGCCAGACTATGGGGAGATCTTGGCGTTTCTCGCCGCGAACCCGCCACAGCTATCGGCGGAGCGCGAGCTGCACGCCTCGCTGCTTGAGCTTCTGGCCCAGTGCCTGCGCTCCGAACAAGTGTCCACCGACGCTGAGGATGCCTCGCCGGAGAATCTCGAAGCGCACCATTTCCGCTGGGTGAATTTCAACTAACGCCGAAAACCGAAGAATTGCGCTTTGGCGGCGTCCTCGACGCCGCCCCAGCCGCCATGTCCGTAGAACTTGGCCTCCTTGTTTTCGGCCAAATCGGCGCGCCAAATCAGCAAGCCTTGATTTTGGTCAATGCTTTTCGGTGCCGGCAAGGCATCGCTTTGACGCGTTAGGGGACAAAAGCCGCAAATTACGCGATTTAGCCGGATATGTGCCGATTTGCGCGGGCGGCGTGCCGGTGCTAACAACCAATGAACGATGCCTGCTGGACGTCAGCAATGAGCCGCCAGCTTGAGGTTTTCGAGGGGAGATCAATCAGATCATGAGGGAAAACGTCGCGGTAAAGCGTGCGCCTGGACCCGAGGTCAAGAGTTCCGCCGAGGATGTGGTCAAGACGTTCCTGAGAAGCGTCGATAGCGCCAAGCGCTCCGAGCAACCCTATCGCCACTGGGCGCTCCAAGCCTGCTTCCCGGCCGGCAGCGTCGACGACGTGATGACGCTTCCCTTCGACGCTCCCTCGCTCGACGGCGTCTCCGGCAAGCGCGAGCTGCACAACAACACCCGCAAATATTTCGACGTGGAGAACCGCGAGCGCTTCCCGGTTTGCGAGGCGATCGCGCAAGCCTTTCAGGACAAGCGGGTGACGAGCCACATCGAGAAGGCCTTCGGCACCGATCTCAAGGGCACCTATCTCCGCATCGAGTTCGCCCAGGACATCGACGGCTTCTGGCTCGAGCCGCATACCGACCTCGGCGTGAAGACCTTCACCATGCTGCTCTATCTGTCACAGGATCCGAGCCATCACGACCTCGGCACCGACATCTATGACGGCGACAAGCGTCATTTCGGCCGCTCGGCCTTCACGCCCAACGGCGCCATGGTGTTCATCCCCGGGAACAACACCTATCACGGCTTCGAGAAGCGCCCGATCAAGGGCGTGCGCACCTCGCTGATCATCAACTACGTGACCAATGAGTGGCGGGCGCGCGAGCAGCTCTCGTTCCCGGAAGCGCCGATCGCCTGAGCGGCGCGCTCGGCGAGATCCGACAATTTCCTCATGGCCGGGCTCGTCCCGGCCATTTGCTTTTTGCTATAGCCCTTATGAGCGCCCGGCCGGGCCGGGCCATGACTGAAGGGCAAGGCAATGAGCAAAGTCGCCTGGATCGGGCTCGGCGTCATGGGCTACCCCATGGCCGGCCATCTCAAGATGCGCGGACACCACGACGTCGTCGTGTTCAACCGCACACGCAAGCGCGCCGAGGCTTGGGTCGCCGAATTCGGCGGCACTGCCGCGCGCACACCTGCGGCGGCCGCGCGCGATGCCGACTTCATCTTCACCTGTGTCGGCAACGATGATGATCTTCGCGAGGTGACGCTTGGGCCTGACGGCGCCTTCTCGGCGTTGAAACAAGGCGCGGTGGCGATCGACAACACCACCGCCTCGGCGGAAATTGCCCGCGAGCTTCACGCCGCGGCCAAGGAGCGTCGCGCAGGCTTCCTCGATGCCCCGGTGTCAGGAGGCCAATCCGGTGCGGAGGGCGGCACGCTCACGGTCATGGTCGGCGGCGATGAAATGGATTTCCGCAAAGCCGAGCCCGTGATCAAGGCCTACGCGCGGGCCGTCACCCTGATCGGCCCGCCGGGCTCAGGCCAGCTTACCAAGATGGTCAACCAGATCTGTATCGGCGGATTGATTCAGGGATTGGCTGAGGCGCTGCATTTCGCCAAGCGCGCCGGCCTCGACATCGAGAAGGTGATCGACACCATCTCCAAGGGCGCTGCGCAGTCCTGGCAAATGGAGAACCGCTGGAAGACCATGGTCGAAGGCAAGTTCGATTTCGGCTTCGCCGTCGATTTGGTGCGCAAGGATTTCGCGCTCGTGTTCGACGAGGCGCGAAGGAACGGCGCCGAGCTTCCCGTTACCGCGCTTGTCGATCAGTTCTACGCCGAGGTGCAGTCGATGGGCGGCAATCGCTGGGATACGTCGAGCCTGATCGCGCTGCTCGAACGGAAGCCCTGAGAGCCCCTACTCTGCCGCGTAGTCGAGCGGCAGCGACGTCGTATATTTGATCTGCTCCATGGCGAAGGCCGAGCTCACATCTGACAGCTCGATCCTGGCGATCAGCCTCTTGTAGAAGGCGTCGTAGCGCTCGATGTCGGGCACCACCACGCGCAAGAGATAATCGACCTGCCCGCTCATGCGGTAGAACTCGACGACCTCGGGAAAGTCCTTCAAGGCCTCATGGAACTGGTCGAGCCACTCCTGGGTGTGATGGCTCGTGGTGATGGAGACGAACACCGTCACCCCCACATTGACCTTCTTGGCGTCGAGCAAGGCCACGCGCCGCTGAATGATCCCGCTCTCCTCAAGCTTCTGGATGCGCCGCCAGCAGGGCGTGGTCGAGAGGCCAATCTGCTTGCCGATCTCGGCGACCGGCATCGTGCAGTCCTTCTGCAGGATATCGAGAATTTTTCTATCCATCCGGTCAAGCATGGCGGTCCTGATAATATCTTTCCGTGATTCTAGCACGATCGGGATTCCTTTTTTATTCCATACTAACCCTACCTAGTTAGTAGAATATTCCCTCTGACGCTGCAAGCGGTTTTTTTCAAGCTGCCCACTTAGAGGAGTTTGCGGACCTCACGGCGCAGCACCGGCAGCAGCTCTTCCTCGAACCACGGATTGCGCGTGATCCACGCATTGTTGCGCCATGACGGGTGAGGAAGCGGCAAAATGCGAGGTTGGCGTCTCCGCCGCAGGTGCCGGCGCCAGTCGAGCATGGTCGCCTGCAAGCTTGCCCCCGCCTCGGAGCCGAGATGCCAAGCTTGAGCATAGGAGCCGACCGCCAGTACAAGCTCGAGCTGCGGCAAGTGGTCGAACAGGGATTTATGCCAAAGCTTAGAGCATTCCGCGCGCGGCGGAAGATCGCCGCCATTTTCATCCTGCCCGGGAAAGCAAAAGCCCATGGCGATGATGGCGATGCGGGCCTGATCGTAGAACTCCTGCGCACTGACTCCCATCCAGTCGCGCAAGCGATCGCCGGATGGATCGGTGAAGGGAATGCCTGAGGCATGCACCCGCGTGCCCGGCGCCTGGCTGCATACGGCAAGCCGCGCCGTCTCGCTCACCCGCAAGACCGGCCGAGGCTCATGCGGCAGCGGCTTGCCGCTCGGCGTCTCGACGCAGTGACGGCAGCCGCGGATGCCAGCGATCAAGCGGTCGAGATCGGACGCCTCTGCCCTCATAGATCGAGCGTCATACCATCATTGGCGATCATGTAACGCGAACGGTCGACTTTATCGACATGCTCAAGCATCGCCTCGCCCATATGGGTCAAGAGCACCTGCTTCGCCCCGAGCCTCTCGTAGTTGGCATCGATCGTCATGTAGTCGAGATGAATGGGGAGCTTCACATCGTACTGAAAGCATTCGCTGATGAGCAGATCCGCGCCTTGCGCGGCAGGGCACAGGCTCTCCGTCCAGCCGGTGTCGCCGGTGAAGGAAAGCACCTTGCCTTCCAACCCTAATCTGAGCGCGTAAGGCGGCGCGCCCGAGGGATGCTTCACCTCGAACGGCGTGATGGTGACGCCGTTCAGCGCAAGCGGAACTTGCTCCTCATATTCGACGAACTCGAAGCCGAACGCGCACGGGCAGTTGGTGATGTTGGGATAGAGAGCCTCGGCCGCCGTCTGGAAGCGCTGGGCGATGCCCTTCGGCCCGGTGACGATCAGCGGACGCGTCCGCTTGCTCGCATATTGGGCGTCGATGAGGAGCCAGGGCAAACCTCCGAAATGGTCGCCATGCAGATGGCTGACACACACCATGTCGATTTCGTTCGGCTCGAGCCCGAGTCGATGCATCCCGATCAGCGTCGTGACGCCGCAATCAATGAGGAAGGTGGAGTTGCCGGAACGGACGTGGAACGAGGTCTGCAGCTGCCCGCCGGCGCCAAAAGCATCCCCGCACCCTATGATCGTAAGACGCATGATAGCCGGACGGTGCCTCTCTTCGAACGTTGCCTCTCTACGAGACGCCAAGCGCCGCCGCAATGCATGGATGGGCGTTTCAGCGCGGAGCGACAGTAAACGCCGCATTAAAGATTTCCCCACATAGTCATCCGTGAGGCGTTGGTTAAGGGGTGCAGCACGCTCCGCGCTCCCGCCACGGCCTTCTTTTTCCGGGTTCGGTCGAGTTTTGCGGGCTTTACAGGCATGACGACAGGCGTTTCAGCCGAGGCTCGTGCGGCCGCTTCGGCGGCAATGAACGCCAAACGGCCTCCTTCCCGCGGGCACCGGAAGGCTCACGACAAGCTCACCGCCCTCTCCGGTTTCGGCTCGGAGCTCGATTACGAGCTCCTGCTTCTGTTCGCCAAGAACGAGCTGTCGGCGGCGGTGACCACGCCGCTGCTCGCGGTGATCGTCGCCGTGGGGGCGATGTTCTGGGCGCCGCCTGCGCAGTTGCTGCTCTGGCTCGCCACGGTTTTCTTCGCCAAGGGCCTGCTCATCAGCCTTTGCCGGCAATTCATCAAGACGCCGCGGGAGGAGGTCAAGCCGCAGGCCTGGCGCGCCAAGATGATGGCAGCCGAGTTTCTCTACGGATTGTCCTGGGCGGCGGTTGCCTTCGTCAGCTCGGGCGCCGCCGGAGAGGCCGCGCATACCTTCGTCTTTGCCGCTCTTCTCATCGTCATCTCGATGCGCATGCTGTTCGCTTCGCCGGTCATGCCCATCGTCTTCGCCGGCACGCTGCCGATGGCGGCGGCGATCGTCGTCCGCTTCGCGCTGCTCGACAACCCGTTCTACTGGGCGATGGCGGCGATGGCCATCGGCGTCTATGTCTATTTCATCTGGCTGATGAACGGCACCAACGCCACGATCACCGCCATGATCGGGTTTCGCGCCGAGAAGGACGCCCTCATCGCCGAGCTCGAGCAGTCGAAATCGATCTCCGACGAGGCGCGGCTGCGCGCCGAGGAAGCAAGCCAGGCGAAGTCCCGCTTCCTCGCCACCATGAGCCATGAGCTGCGCACGCCGCTCAACGCCATCCTCGGCTTCTCGGAGATCATGCGCTCGGAGATCTTGGGGGCGCACGACAACCCGGTTTACAAGGAATACGCCAACGACATCCACCAGAGCGGCCAGCACCTGCTCAATCTGATCAACGAGATCCTCGATATTTCCCGCATCGAGTCGGGCCGCTACGAGCTGCACGAGGCGCCGGTCGCGCTCGCCACCGTGGTCGAGGACTGCCAGCGTCTGCTGCGCTTACGCGCCGAGACCAAGGCCCTTCGCATTATCGAGCAGTTCGAGCCAGAGCTTCCTCAGCTGTGGGCTGATGAGCGGGCCATGCGCCAGATCTGCCTCAACCTCCTGTCGAATGCGATCAAGTTCACCCCGCCGGGCGGAACGATCACGCTCGCCATCGGCGAGACCGAGTCCGGAGGGCAGTTCCTGAGCGTCAAGGATACCGGGCCGGGCATTCCCGAGAACGAGATCCCCCGCGTGCTGAAGAGCTTCGGCCAGGGGTCTCTTGCCCATCAGACGGCGGAAGGCGGCACCGGGCTTGGCCTTCCCATCACCAAGGGACTGGCCGAGCTGCATGACGGCACGTTCGAGCTGAAGAGCAGGCTTCGCCAGGGCACCGAGGTCAAAGTGAGCTTTCCGCGCAAGCGCGTCATGGAGCCGGTCCCTCGGATCGTGGAGCCCGCGCGATGGCTCAAGGACCGGCAGAACTCTTCCGCTGCGATGGGAGCCGGCGCCAAGACCTGATCCCCGCGGCGGAAAGGCGATTGTCCGGCGGCTGTTCACCCCCTACATAGGCTTGGTTGACCACCGGACCGAAGCCTCCCTTGGAAACTCCCTGCATCGACGTCTGCGAGATGGACGCTTGCTCAGGTCTGTGCATTGGCTGCGGGCGTACTCTCGATGAGATCGCGGGGTGGGCGGACATGAGCCCCGAGGAGCGGCGCGCCATCATGGCGGTGCTGCCGGCCCGGAAGGCTCTCAACGAGACAGTGAAAGGCTAAAGAATTGTCGGCGTGGATTGCCATTTTTGTCCTGGCCCTCGCAGCCATGCTGCTCGTGAGCAACTCCTCCGGCACCATCGCCAATCTCGACAGCGACACCTTCGGCTATGTGGCGCTCGGAACTGCGCTTCTCGTGTTCATCGGCGGCGGCGTGCTGGTGCGCTATCGCGGGCAGGCCGGCGCCATGTTCCGCGACGCGGTCACTTGGCTTGCGCTCGGGCTCGCGCTCGTCACGCTCTACTCCTATCGCGAGGAGCTTTTGCCGGTTGCCGGGCGCCTTGCCGGCGAGCTTCTTCCCGGCAGCGCCATGGTCGTCGAGCAAAGCCCCGGCGGGCCGGTCGAGATCAAGATCAGGAAGCGCCTCGACGGCCATTTCACCGCCAAGGCCGAGGTCAATGGCATTTCCATTCCCATGATCGTCGATACCGGCGCCTCGACCATCGTGCTGCGCCCGGAGGATGCGAAGAAGGCCGGCATCGACGTGAGCAAGCTCAGCTTCACCGTGCCCGTGATGACCGCAAACGGCCGCACGGTCGCGGCACGGGTGCGCCTCGACAGCGTGGCAATCGGCCCGCTTCAGCGCGAAGATGTCGATGCGCTCGTTGCCGAACCCAAGGCATTGACCGAGAGCCTGCTCGGCATGAGCTTCCTCGGGCGGCTGCGATCCTACGAATTCTCCGGGGATTTCCTGACGCTCCGCGGCTGACGTTAAGGACTGAGTTGTTCGGCCTATGTCAGCGGGAACCTCGCCCTCCTCAGCGCTGTTGGTGAAACGTCCAAAATCGCCTATCAGGGGGCAGCATGTTTCCCAAGCCGCGCCAGGATCTCCGACCCAACACGGCCGAATTCGAGCGCCTTCCCTTCGTCAAGGCGACCGGATTTCGCGAATACGACGCCCGCTGGCGCTATCCCGAAGAGATCAATCTCCTTGGGCTTGAAGCCGTGGGGCTCGCTCTCGCCGATCTGATGCGCGCGCGCGGCGTGCCCACTCGCGTCGTGGTCGGCCACGACTATCGCTCCTACTCGGCCTCGATCAAGGCTGCGCTGATCAACGGCCTGCTTGCCGGCGGCGCCGAGGTGCACGACATCGGCTTGGCGCTGTCGCCCATGGCCTATTTCGCGCAGTTCGATCTTGGCGTCGAAGGCGTCGCCATGGTGACCGCGAGCCATAACGACAATGGCTGGACCGGCATCAAGATGGGCATCGAGCGGCCGCTCACCTTCGCGCCTGACGATATGAGCGCGCTGAAGAGCCGCGTGCTGGAAGGCGCGCTCTCACCAAGAGGCGGCGGCAGCTACATCTTCGTGCCTGACATGCCGGAGCGCTATATGTCCGACCTGCTCAAGCGGCCGAAGCTGATACGCCCGCTGAAAGCCGTGGTGTCCTGCGGCAACGGCACGGCGGGGGCGTTTGCGCCGCGCGTGCTCGCCGAGCTTGGCGTCACCGTCGTGCCGCTCAACTGCGAGCTCGACTACACCTTCCCCGCGCATAACCCGAACCCCGAAGACCTCGCCATGCTCGACGCCACGCGCGAGGCGGTGCTGGCAGAAAGCGCCGATCTCGGTCTTGCCTTCGACGGCGACGGCGACCGCTGCGGCGTGGTCGACAATGAGGGCGAGGCGATCTTCGCCGACAAAGTCGGCGTGATGCTCGCCCGCGACATCGCCGCCCGCAACAAGGGCGCGCTGTTCGTCGCCGATGTGAAATCGACGGGTCTCTTTCTCACCGATCCCGTGCTGCGCGAGCTCGGCGCCAAGACGCTCTACTGGAAGACCGGCCACTCCTACATCAAGCGCTACAGCCACGAGACCGGCGCGCTGGTCGGCTTCGAGAAGTCGGGGCACTTCTTCTTCAATCCGCCGCTCGGCCGCGGCTATGACGATGGGTTGGTGGCGGCGCTCGCTGTGCTCGACATGCTCGACCGCAACCCCGGCAAGTCTCTCTCCGACCTCAAGAACGAGCTGCCCCGCACCTGGCAATCGCCGACCATGTCGCCCCATTGCGACGACGAGTTGAAGTATCAGGTGGTCGACCGCATGGTGGATCACTTCCAGAAGGTCGCCGCCAACGGCGGCAGTCTCGCCGGACAAAAGGTGCGCGAGCTGATCACCGTCAACGGCGTGCGCATCGTGCTCGAGGATGGAACGTGGGGTCTGGTGCGCGCCTCCTCCAATAAGCCTGAGCTCGTGGTCGTGGTGGAGAGCCCGACCTCGGAAGCGAACATGCGGGCGATCTTCGCCGAGATCGACGCCGAACTTGGCAAGCAGCCGGAGGTCGGCGCCTATAATCAGAAGATCTAGGATGTGATGACACCGCGACGGCCGTAGCAAAACCGTCAACGACTTGTCGCATTTCTGCAAAGGGAATCTGATTGGTTCCCCAAGCCATGACATATCTCGTCTTCGCTTGCGGCCTTAGCGCCGGCCTCATCCTCGACCTGTTCCTGCTCCGGACTCTCCTCGCCCCTCCCTTCCGCATCTGGCCGACGCCTGAGCCTGGGAGCTGGCAGAGCCTCACCTTCTGGGGACTGTTCCGCGGCGGCATGGTCGCCACCTTCATCGTCGCTGCGCTCGATTGGAACGCGACGCCGCTCCTCGACTGGACGCGCTTCATCGTGGCGCTGCCGCTTGGGCTCACCGGCCTGTTCATCACGGTGTGCGGCTATTTCAATCTCGGCCTCGGCAATACCTATTGCGGCGCCGACGGCCTCGTCACCGGCGGCCTCTACCGCTTCAGCCGCAACCCGCAATACACCGCCTCGATCATCGGCCTTATCGGCCTGTCGATCGGCGCCAACTCGATCCTCACCATCATCATGTCGGTGGTGATGAGCGGCGCCTATGTCATGATGGCTCTGGTCGAGGAGGATTGGCTGAAGCAGCTCTACGGCGCGCCCTACCGCGACTATTGCCGCGAGACCTCACGCTTCCTCGATATCCAGGGCCTGCTTGCGCTGCTCGACCGCAAGAAGCCCTCGCGTCAGGCGGGCTAAGCCCTACTCCGCAGCGACCGCGTGGCTTCTCTCACCCGCAGCAACGTTGCGCGCGGCCTTCAGCACGTCGAGGCCCGCGCCATCGAGATGCGCGTTCTCGGCGAGCACCCGGCGAAACGCTCGCGCCCGCGGTTGGCCGTGGAACAGGCCAAGGATGTGGCGCGTCATCTGATTGAGACGGACGCCGCGGGCAAGCTCTCCTTCCGCGTACGCCATAAAGCTGTCGAGAACTTCGAGCCGCGACGGCGCAGGCTCCTCGGCCCCGAACAGGCGCTGGTCAACCTCGGCGAGGATGTAGGGATCCTGATAGGCGGCGCGCCCCAGCATCACCCCATCGACATGGGCAAGGTGATCGGCCGCCTCGGCGAACGACCCGATGCCGCCATTGACGATGATGGTGAGGTCAGGCCTCCGCGCCTTCATGCGATAGACGCGGTCGTAGTCGATCGGCGGCACGTCGCGGTTCTCTTTCGGGCTCAGGCCTTCGAGCCAGGCCTTGCGCGCATGGAGGATGAAGGTGCGGCAGCCGCCTTCGGCGACGGCATCGATGAAGCGGTCGAGGCTTTCCTCGGCATCCTGGTCGTCGATGCCGATGCGGCACTTGACCGTGACCGGCACCTTGCAGCTTTCGCCCATCGCCGCGATCAAATCGGCGACAAGCTTAGGCTCCGCCATCAGGCAGGCGCCGAACCGCCCCGCCTGCACGCGGTCAGACGGGCAGCCGACATTGAGATTGATCTCGTCGTAGCCGAACTCGGCGCCGATGCGCGCGGCCTCGGCGAGCGCGCCCGCGTCGCTGCCGCCAACCTGCAAGGCAACGGGATGCTCATCCACGTGGAACTGGAGCAACCGGTTCCGATCGCCGCGCAGCACCGCGTCCGCCGTCACCATCTCGGTATAGAGAAGTGCGTGCTTCGAGATGAGCCGCAGGAAATAGCGGCAGTGGCGGTCGGTCCACTCCATCATCGGGGCGACGCAGAATTTATGTCCTTGATCTAACTGCATTTTCTCTTCGGCTTGGGCGCCCACGCGGCGTCTCATATGCACTTTCGTACGCTATCACCCGACGCTTTTCGCCCGTATTGAGGCCTGAGCGCAAGCGGCGCACACACGAGACAATGTATGTCCACATCACCGTCGCACAACGGCAAGGTCATCATCACCTGCGCCATCACCGGGTCAATTCACACCCCGTCCATGTCGCCCTACCTGCCCGTCACGCCGAACGACATCGTCGACTCGGCGTTCGAGGCCGCCGAGGCAGGTGCCGCGATCCTGCATCTTCACGCGCGCGACCCCGAGACCGGCCGGCCCGACCAGCGGCCTGGCGTTCGAGCCGTTCCTCGCACGCATCAAGCAGGCCACCAACGCCGTCGTGAACCTCACGAGCGGCGGCAGCCCCTTCATGACGATCGAAGAGCGCATCAAACCCTCCATCCGCTTCAAGCCGGAGCTCGCCTCCTTGAACATGGGATCGATGAACTTCGGCCTGTTTCCGATGCTGAACCGGTTCAAGGACTTCAAGCACGAATGGGAGCGGCAATATCTGGACAGCACCCGCGATCTCGTTTTTCGCAACACCTTCAAGGATATCGAATTCGCACTGACCGCGTTGTCGGCAAACGGCACGCGCTTCGAGTTCGAATGCTACGACGTCGGTCACCTTTACAACCTCCCTCATTTCGCCGAGCGCAAGCTGATCGAGCCGCCTTTCCTGGTACAGAGCGTGTTCGGCATCCTCGGCGGCATCGGCACGCATGCGGAGGATGTGATGCACATGCGGCGCACGGCGGACCGTCTCTTCGGCGCCGACTACCGCTGGTCAGTGCTGGGGGCTGGACGCATGCAAATGCCGATCGCCGCCATGGCGGCCGCCATGGGCGCCCATGTGCGCGTCGGCCTGGAAGACAGCCTGTGGATCGGTAAGGGTCAACTTGCCCGCAGCAACGCCGAGCAGGTTCGCCGTGTGCGCAGCATCGTCGAGGGGCTTGGGCTCGCGCCGGCCACGCCGGACGAGGCGCGCGACATCCTGCATCTCAAAGGGGCCGACACGGTCTCGTTCTGATGTCCAATTCTCGGCTCTGCCCACACGGAAGCGCGCCGGCTAATAGCGCTCGCCCCAGCTGTAAAGCGCTTTGAGCACCGGGCCGAGCGCCTTTCCCTTGTCGGTCAGAAAATATTCGTAGCGGGGTGGGTGGTTCTCGTAGAGGCGGGTGGCGATCACGCCTTGGCTCTCGAGCCTTTTCAGCCGCGACGACAGCGTATTCGGCGCCACACCCGGGAGCCCGGCTTCAAACTGCTGAAAGCGTAGCGGGCCCTTGCGGAACAGGTCGCGCAGGATGAGCAGCGACCACTTCTCGCCAACCACATCGAGCGCCCGCGCCACCGGGCAATCTTTTTGGCCGTATCCGTTTGCCATGGCCGCTACATAGAATCCCGCCTTAGAGAAATCAAGTACCTTGCTATTGACAAGTCACTTGTTAAATTATAGTTACTGGTTATCGGCAATCCTTCAATAGGAGCGTGTCATGACCATTCCCGCTTATCTCCCCTATTTCGTGTTCGCCGGGACCGCGGCCGCAATCGTTGCCATCCTCTACGGCTTGCATCGATCTCTTGTGCAGGCGAAGTGGCCGCCTTCGGATCGCGCGCGGACGTTTCGCACCTCGGCTGTCATTCTCCTTGGCTGGCTCGCCGTGAGCGTCGCGCTCGGTGCACTCGGCGTCTACCATGCCGAATTCAACCGAAATTCCCACGATCCAGTATGGCATCCTGCTGCCCATCGTCATCGGCGCGCTGCTTATCTGGCGCTCGGAAACGGCGAAGAGCGTCATCGCTGCCGTGCCGCAACCATGGCTTGTCGGCGTGCAGCTCTATCGCGCGCTCGGCGTAATCTTCCTGATCCTCTATGCGACCGGCAAATTGCCTAGCCTGTTCGCCTGGCCTGCCGGCATCGGCGACATCGCCATCGGTCTGTTGGCGCCCATCGTGGGGCTCGCCTATGCACGGGCGCCGCGCAATACCGCCGGCCTCGTCGCGGCCTGGAACGTGTTCGGTATTCTCGATCTCATGATCGCGGTCGGGACCGGTTTCTTGACCGCACCATCGCTGTTGGTACCTTTCGAAACTCAGCCGACGAGCGAGCTGATGACTGTGCTGCCCATGGTGATGATCCCGGTCTATCTCGTGCCGTTGTCGATCGTGCTGCATCTCGCTTCGCTTGCGAAGCTTCGCCGCGGGGCGGTCGCCGGCAATGGCTTCGGCAGAGCCGTAGCCGCGTAGTGGCAATCTTTAAGCGAAGCCCCCAGGCTCGGCCGCTAGCGCAGTTCCGACCCTGCGCCCGGCGGGGCCGGAGGCCGCGGCATGGAAATCATGTAGGCCGCGACATCCCACGCCTGCTGCTCGGAGAGCACCGGATCGAGATAGCGCACGCCGAAGGGCATGTTGGCGCGGACATAGGCCGCGGCGTATGCGAGCTTGGCCATGCCCGAAGCCGCATTGAAGCTGTCGTCGCCCCAAAGCGGCGGGATCGAATAGCCAAGTTGCGGCGATTGGTTGCGCTCCCCCTGCCCCTCATCCTTGTGGCAGTTGGCGCAGAGATCGGCGTAGACCTTTCCACCTCGCCCGCTATCCGCCGCCAAAGGCGGATCGGCGAGAGGCAGAAGTCCCATGCCGGCCACGCGCACGCCCTCCGGCGTCCCGTGCCCGAGAAACTTGATATAGGCGATCAGGGCCTCCATCTCAGGGCCATCCTCCGGCAGGTTCTTGCCGTTCATGCTTCGCCGCATGCAGCCATTGATGCGCTCTTTGAGCGTGATCACCTGATCGTCCACCAGCATGGGAAACGTGGCGAAGGTCGAGACGAAGGGAGCGGCGAACGGCCTCAAGCCCGCGTCGAGATGGCAGTTCTTGCAAGCTAGGTCGTTGCCGGCATAACGCTTCTTCGGATCGCTTGCGCTCTTGCCGATTTGCTTGGGGGTATCGACGATCAGGGAATGGCCGTAGCGGATGATGTCGTTCTCAGGGCTCGCCGGAAGATTAGTGACGTCGCGCGCATACCAATTGGTCGGCCAACCCCAGATGAGGTAGCCGGCCCCAACTCCTGCTGCCAAGGCGGCAATCAGCGCGATCCCAACCATCCAGCCACGGTGCTTCATGGACTATTCACCCAATTGATGAGAGGCGCGACAGCCGCCAAATCCATTACACTATCGAGTTCCCGCCTAGGAAGAGCCCACCTGCGATGCACCACGACACTGCCGAGATGACCGAAAGCGACGCCAAGATGGCGACCGATCCCGTGTGCGGGATGAAGGTCGACATCGGCGCGCGCGGCCCGAGCGCGAAGCATGCCGGCCACAACTATTATTTCTGCTCGGAAGGCTGCCGCGGGAAGTTTGCGGCCGAGCCTGAGCACTATCTCACCAAGCAGGACGAGCCGAAGCCGCTGCCCAAGGGCACGCTCTACACCTGCCCGATGCATCCTGAGATCGTGAAGGAAGGGCCTGGCCATTGCCCGATCTGCGGCATGGCGCTCGAGCCCATGGGGGTGCCGCCTGAGATCACCGACAACCCAGAGCTGATCGACTTTACCCGGCGGCTCAAAGTCGCCGTGCCCCTGTCGCTCGCGCTGCTTGCGCTCGACATGGGCAACCATGTGTTCAGCATCGACCTCCTCCCCTTCCTGTCGGCAAACGCCAAGCAGTGGCTGCAGCTCATCATCGCTATCCCTGCGGTGCTGTATTGCGGCTGGCCGTTCTTCATGCGCGGCTGGGATTCGCTGCGCTGGCGCCGGCTCAATATGTTCACGCTGATCGCCATGGGCACAGGTGCTGCGTTCCTCTACAGCGTCGTCGCCACAGTCGCCCCCGGCCTGTTCCCCGCCTCGATGGCCGACGCTCACGGACTGGTTCCGGTCTATTACGAGGCCGCCGCCGTCATCGTTGCGCTGGTGCTCGTCGGGCAAGTGCTTGAGCTTCGCGCCCGTGAGCGCACCGGCGGGGCCATCCGCGCCCTGCTTGACCTTGCGCCGAAGACCGCGCTGCGGGTGGACAAGAGCGGGAAGACCGAGACCGTGCCGCTCGCTGAGGTCAGGGTCGGCGACGTGCTGCGGGTGCGCCCGGGCGACAAGGTGCCGATCGACGGTACCGTGATCGAGGGCAGAAGCTCGGTCGATGAGTCGATGCTGACCGGCGAGCCCGTGCCGGTCGAGAAAGTCGCCGGCGAGCGCGTCACCGGCGGCACGCTCAACGGCACCGGCAGCTTCGACATGCGCGTCGACCGCACCGGGGCCGAGACCACGCTGGCCCAGGTGGTCGAGATGGTCGCCTCGGCGCAGCGCTCGCGCGCCCCCATCCAGGCGCTTGCCGACAAAGTGTCAGGCTATTTCGTGCCGGCGGTGATCCTCGTCGCGGTGATCGCCTTCTTTGCCTGGCTGTTCCTGGGACCGTCGCCTTCGCTCGCCTACGCCTTGGTTGCGGCGGTGAGCGTGCTGATCATCGCCTGCCCTTGCGCGCTCGGGCTCGCCACGCCGATTTCGATCATGGTGGCGACCGGCCGCGGGGCGCAAGCCGGCGTGCTGGTGCGCAACGCCGCGGCGCTCGAGCGCCTTGCGTCGGTCGATACAATCGTGGTCGACAAGACCGGCACGCTGACTTTGGGCAAGCCGACGCTCACCGGCGTTGAAGCGGCGCCAGGTTTCGAACAGGATGAGGTCTTGCGGATCGCCGCTTCGCTCGAGGCCGGCAGCGAGCATCCCCTCGCCGATGCGATCCTCCGCGGCGCCGCAGCGAAAGGATTGACGCCGCCCAAAGTGCAGGGCTTCGAGGCCGTCACCGGCCAGGGCGTGAAGGGAACCGTCGACGGCCGCGCCGTGGCCCTTGGCAATGCCCGGTTGATGCAAGCAGCCGGGGTCGATGTTGCGCCGTTGAGCGAGGCTGCCGAGCGCCGGCGACAGAAGGGCGAGACGGTGATGCTGCTCGCCGACGGCGGCAAGCTTGCCGGCTTGGTCGCGGTCGCCGATCCGATCAAGCCTGGCGCTACGGAGGCGATCGCTAAGCTTCACGCGCTCGGATTGAAGATCGTCATGGCCACCGGCGACAACCCGACCACCGCCAAGGCGGTGGCCGGAGAGCTCGGCATCGACGAAGTCCGCGCCGGCCTGCGCCCAGAGGAGAAGCTCGACCTGATCGCCGAGCTTCAGCGCCAAGGCCGGGTCGTAGCCATGGCCGGCGACGGCATCAACGACGCGCCGGCACTCGCCAAGGCCGATGTCGGCATCGCCATGGGCACCGGCGCCGACGTGGCCATGGAAAGCGCGGGCCTCACCCTGCTCAAAGGCGATTTGCGCGGCATCGTCCGCGCCATCAACCTCGCCCGCGCCACCATGAAAAACATCAAGCAGAACCTGGTCTTCGCCTTCGTCTACAACGCGCTTGGCGTGCCGATCGCGGCGGGCGTGCTCTATCCAGCCTTCGGCATGCTGCTGTCGCCAATGATCGCGGCGGCGGCCATGAGCCTGTCGTCGGTCTCGGTGGTGAGCAACGCGCTCCGCTTGCGGAACGTGGAACTCGACTAGCTTTCAGAAAGTACAAGGAGCATCCCAATGGCGGACAAACCCACGGTGATCAAGGTCTCCGGCAAAAAGACCGGCAAGAACGACAAGTTCACCATCGACGAGAAAGAGCACCCAGCCCTTTTTGCGGCGCTCAAAGCCTATTTCGAGGCCAACCCTGACATGGCCGGAATAAGAGTCCGCGTCGACGGGCGCGACTGATCCCCCAAGGCCTAGAAAGTCGAACTCGATTGGCGAAGCGTCAGGTTGCGCGTCAGCGCTTTTTCCAAGGCCGCCCCGTCTCCGGGTTCATGTAAT
>CAWGVA010000019.1:0-39532 GCA_963825835.1 uncultured Alphaproteobacteria bacterium
GTGGACGCGACGTTCAAGAATATCGAGAAGGCTTTGAAGGTCGGCGATACCGTCCGGATCGTGGGCTTTGGCAATTTTCAGGTCGCGCAACGCAAAGCCTCAACCGGCCGCAATCCGCGCACCGGTGCCGAGGTCCATATCCCTGCCTCGCGCGTCCCGAAATTCCGCGCCGGCAAAGCCCTGAAAGAGGCCTGCAACAGCTAGCCTCGAAAGCGATCGATCTTTACTGAGGCGGAGTCCCGCTTTCGAGCGGGCTCCGCCTTGCTGTTTCCGCTAGGCAAGGAGCGGGCCGCCGTTTTATCTCGCATCCTTGGCGGGGCGGTTAGCTCAGCTGGAAGAGCGCCTGGTTTACACCCAGGAGGTCGGCAGTTCGAGACTGTCACCGCCCACCACGCTTCGCCCTTAAGGGCTACGCGTGGCACAGCCACGCGGAGGCCTTTAGGCCGAAGCAGTGTCCGGCGTAGCTTGAGCGAAGCGAAAGCGAAGACGGACTGGAGTGGCATCCTGCTACCGGACCGGCCGCCATGAACATCGAGTGTCCAGCAACCATGCGCCGCCACGTCCAGAAGGTCCTGGGCGGGGAATACGACATTCCTTACCGGCACAGCGCACCGGTGATCCTGGACATCGGGGCCAATGTCGGGAGTTTCGCGGCCTGGGCGCTCAAGCGCTGGCCCGGTTGCTACGTCCATTGCTACGAACCGCTCCCCGACAATTTCGCGCTGCTCAAGAGAAACCTCGGACAATTCGAGGGCCGGTCGGTGAGTTTGCATAACTTCGCGGTCGGCGATCCGAGCCTGACGCGGCTCTACCTTGGCCGCAACAATTGCGGGGAGGCGAGCTTCTACGATATCGGCGAGCAAACGACGAACACGGTCGAGGTCGAGACGAAAGCGCCCGACGTCCTGCCGAAGGCGCACATCGTGAAGATCGACACCGAAGGGTCGGAGGTCGATATTCTCGCCCGAATGGCGTCGCTCGATTTCGACGCGATCATGCTCGAATATCATTCCGAGGCGAACCGGCGAAAGATTGACGCGCTGTTGCAGGACTACGTGCTCGCCGGCGGCCACATCCGCCACCCGCACCGTGGAACGCTGAAATTCGCGCACAAGCGCCTAATCGAGGCCACCCGCAGGTCGTCTCCTTGACTTGGCGAATCCCAACCCGTACATGCCTTGAGGGATTGCCCCTGGCCGCTGTTGCGGCCGGCGAGGGGGTGTAGCTCAGTTGGTTAGAGCGTCGGCCTGTCACGCCGAAGGTCGCGGGTTCGAGTCCCGTCACTCCCGCCATTTTTTCCGTCTTGGCGCAAGTAACAACCGTCGCGGTCGATCTGGATCAAGGAACCACGACCCGGCCCATGATTTTATTCGACCATAGGCCACATCGTCTTTATCGGTAGTTCCCCCCGTCTAGCCGAAGATGTGGTCTATCGCGCGCGGCTGAGGATTTCGCCGTCCCGCGCATCAGGGCGCTGCATGCGAAGCTCTTGAAGCAGGGGGCCAAGGCTCGCTGCGGGACGCTCGACGATTGGCATCGCACGCGCATTGCTGCGAAGAGACTGAGATATGCCGGCGAGCCCCTGTTCCAGGCCCTGGCTCCGAAGATCGACACCGAAAGGCTGTCAAAGCAGCTCAGCCGGCTGCAGAATTCGCTTGGGCGCCTCAATGACTTGCAGACCATCGCGCCCTTCCTCGCCCGCGTCCGGCCCCATGTTCAAGGCCGCAGCCGCCGCAATTTTGAGGCGGCTGAGCATTTCTGTCGCGGCTGGTCGGGAGCCGCCGCCGCGAGCCTGGTCGACCGTGCCGAAGAGGCGATGAAGGGTTTTGAGAGGATTGAGCTAGACGCTTCGGCATGACCAAGCATGTCTGTGTCATCAACTGGAAGGGCGGCTGCGGCAAAACCACCATCGCCACCCATCTTGCGGTTGCGCTTGCCTCAAGCGGCCTTGAGACCGGACTTGCCGACTACGACCGGCAGGAGACCGCCAAGCTCTGGGAGAAGCTGCGGCCGAAGGACGCCGTCGCCGTATCGCTCATCAACTGGCGGAAGGATTTCGGCCGGAGTCCCAACTCTCTTCAGCGCCTCATTGTCGACTGCCCGCCCTCCTTGAGGACCAAAAGAGTGCGCGCCATCATCGCCGAGAGCAATATCGCCGTCGTGCCCATCTTGCCTTCGATCTTCGACGAGATGGCAACGTTGGCGTTCCTGAAGCGCTTGGTGGCCATCAAGTCGGTCCGCAAGCACAAGAAGCGCGTGCTGCTGGTCGCCAACCGCTACCGCACCGACCGCTCGGCGAGCCGGCGCCTCGAAGAGTTTCTCCTGAGCGAAGGCTTGCTTCTGACGGCACGGATTCCCGAGCGCGAGATCTATTCAGACCTTGCGCGCGACGGGCTCACCGTTTTCGACCGTCACAACAAGGCTGCGCTCGATCAGCAACAGGCCTGGCTGCCGCTTGTGCGTGAGGTCGAAAAGCCCTGGCCAACGGTGAGCGACGGCCTTCAAGTTCAAAGCTGACAGACGGCCAAAACTGCCTGCCTCTTAGGCACGCCCCCTGACCGTCACCGAACCCCCCGCGAAATGAGGCTTTTTGCCTGTTGAGACCCAGGGGCTTTCTTGCCACGGTCACCTTGCTGCGGTAAGCCTCAGGCATTAATTCCAAATAGGCCGCCGCTGACTTCCGGGAACGCCGTTTCATATCAATCGTCAGCGTGAGGCGCAGAAGCCATGAGCCAGCTCCTACAAGCCTATCTGCCGCTCGTCATTTTCGTCGGCATCGCCTTTGCGATCAGTGCGGCGCTGCTGATCGCGCCTTTCTTCATCGCGCCGCGCAATCCCGACCCTGAGAAAGTATCGGCCTATGAATGCGGCTTCGACGCCTTCGACGACGCGCGCATGAAATTCGATGTGCGCTTCTATTTGGTGTCGCTGTTGTTCATTATCTTCGATTTGGAGGTCGCGTTTCTCTTCCCCTGGGCGATAGCCTTCGGGGATGTCGGCATGTTGGGCTTCTGGTCGATGATGGTGTTTCTCGCCATCCTCACCATCGGCTTCATCTATGAGTGGCGGAAAGGCGCGCTCGAATGGGATTAGGCCCCGAGATCAATTTTGAGCAGCCCAAGGAGGGCAGGGGCTCCGGCCTCATCACGCCGGCGCAAGGACAATTCGGCGACTTCTCCGATGCGCTCGCCGACAAGGGCTTCCTCCTCACCACCGCCGACGAGCTGGTCAACTGGGCGCGCACCGGGTCACTCATGTGGATGACCTTCGGCCTTGCCTGCTGCGCAGTGGAAATGATGCAGGCCTCGATGCCGCGCTACGACCTCGAACGCTTCGGCTTTGCGCCCCGCGGAAGTCCGCGGCAGTCAGACGTGATGATCGTCGCCGGCACGCTGTGCAACAAAATGGCCCCGGCGCTGCGCAAGGTCTACGACCAGATGCCTGAGCCGCGCTACGTCATCTCGATGGGCTCCTGCGCCAATGGCGGCGGCTATTATCATTATTCCTATTCCGTGGTGCGCGGCTGCGACCGCATCGTGCCCGTGGACATTTACGTGCCTGGCTGCCCGCCAAGCGCCGAAGCGCTCGTTTACGGCGTGCTGCTCCTGCAGAAGAAGATCAGGCGGACCGGCACGATCGAACGCTGAGGCTTTTCCTTGTCCTGGATGATTGATGGACGACGCCCTTAACGAGCTCGGCGCTTATCTCGCAGATCGCCTCGGCCCCGCGGTCCTGTCCTCGCAACTGGCCCTTGGCGAGCTCAGCGTCGAGATCGACCGCGAGCAGCTTGTTCCGGTTCTTGAGTTTCTGCGCGATGATCCAAATTGCCGCTTCGGTTGCCTGATCGACATTTGCGGCGTCGACTACCCCGAGCGCGAGCGCCGCTTCGACGTGGTCTATCATCTGTTGAGCCCCTGGCAGAACCGCCGCATCCGCGTCCGGGTGAAGACCGACGAGGCGACGCCGGTGCCGAGCGCGGTGACCGTCTTCCCCGCGGCCAACTGGTTCGAGCGCGAAGCCTACGATCTCTACGGCATCCTGTTCTCAGGCCACCCCGACCTTCGCCGCATCCTCACCGATTACGGCTTCGAGGGGCATCCCTTGCGCAAGGACTTTCCGCTCACCGGCTTTGTCGAGCTTCGCTACGACGATGAATTGAAGCACGTGGTGTACGAGCCGGTGAAGCTGATGCAGGAATTCCGCAGCTTCGATTTCCTGAGCCCATGGGAGGGCATGGATACCGCTATCCCCGGCGACGAGAAGGCCGGCGAGGCAAAGCCGCGCGCCGAGAAGGATGCCAAGCCATGAAGCCGACGTTGAAGACGGGCTCAAGCATTCCTTCTCTTACACGGTTCCTGCGGGCAAGACGGTGCCGCATCTCTATGAGGAGTCGCCCGAGCTCGCGGAGATGCCTGAAGTGTTTGCCACCGGCTTCATGGTCGGGCTCATGGAATGGACCTGCGTGCAGCTGCTCCGTCCCCATCTCGACCCCGGCGAAGGAAGCCTCGGCGTGCATATCGACGTGTCGCACAAGGCTGCGACGCCGGTCGGCTTCGCCATCACCGTCGACGCCGAATGCATCGAGGTGAGGGGACCGCGCGCCAAGTTCGCCGTGAGGGCGCATGACGGCATCGACGAGATCGGGTCAGGCACCCATGAGCGGTTCATCGTCAGCTGGGACCGCTTCAACAAATCCGTCGCCGCCAAGGCTGCCAAGGCCAACGCCAAGGTTGAGGCATGATGGCTGAGATCGAAACCCGCGCTCAGGATTCCGAGTTCGAGAGCGGTCAGCGCGAAGGCGACGACCGCAAATTCACCATCAATTTCGGGCCGCAGCACCCCGCCGCGCACGGCGTGTTGCGGCTCGTGCTCGAGCTCGACGGCGAGATCGTCGAACGCGTCGATCCGCATATCGGGCTGCTCCACCGCGGCACCGAGAAGCTGATCGAGTACAAGACCTATCTCCAGGCGCTGCCTTATTTCGATCGCCTCGATTACGTGGCGCCGATGAACCAGGAGCACGCTTATTCGCTCGCGGTGGAGAAGCTCGTCGGCGTCACCGTCCCGAAGCGCGCCCAGCTCATCCGCGTGCTCTATTCGGAGATCGGCCGGCTCCTCTCCCACCTCCTCAACGTCACCACCCAGGCGCTCGACGTCGGCGCGCTGACGCCTCCGCTCTGGGGATTCGAGGAGCGCGAGAAGCTAATGGTGTTCTACGAGCGGGCAAGCGGCAGCCGCATGCATGCGGCTTACGTCCGTCCCGGCGGCGTGCATCAGGATCTTCCGCCAGAGCTCGTGGCCGACATCTACGCCTTCTGCGACCCCTTCCTCAAAGTGTGCGACGACATCGAGGGCCTGCTCACCGACAACCGCATCTTCAAGCAGCGCAACGTCGATATCGGCGTGGTGAAGCTCGCGGACGCCTGGGCGCACGGCTTCTCCGGCGTCATGGTGCGCGGCTCGGGCGCCCGCTGGGATTTGCGCAAGAGCCAACCTTACGAATGCTATTCGGAGCTTCAGTTCGACATCCCCATCGGCAAGAACGGCGACTGCTACGACCGCTACCTCGTGCGCATGGAAGAGATGCGCCAATCGGTGCGCATCATGAAGCAATGCTGCGAGAGGCTGACCACTGAGCTAGGGCCGGTGACGGTGGAGAACCACAAGATGGTGCCGCCTAAGCGCGCCGTGATGAAGAGCTCGATGGAAGCTCTGATCCATCACTTCAAGCTCTACACCGAGGGCTATCACGTGCCCGCCGGAGAGGTTTACGCCGCGGTCGAGGCGCCCAAGGGCGAGTTCGGAGTCTATCTTGTCGCCGATGGCACCAATCGCCCCTACCGCTGCAAGATCAGAGCGCCTGGCTTCGCGCATTTGCAGGCCATGGATTTCCTATGCCGAGGCCATATGCTGGCCGATGTCTCGGCAGTGTTAGGATCGATCGATATCGTGTTCGGGGAGGTCGATCGCTAGGCGTTGGCTACGAGATCGGAGGAGGGGAGAAATGGGTAAAGTTATCAACGAGTTGCAGGCCTTTGGCGCCACCGGCGCGGCCGTCCTCTTATTGGTTCTCACCCTCCCGCTCGCTGCCGTTGCAGCCGACAAGGACGCTTCTCCGGAGAAGGGAGCCCCTGAAGCCTCCGAGCCGAAGGATGCCGACAAATCTAAGGAGGAGGCCAAGCCCGATGAAGCGCCCCCGCCTGACGCGAAGGCTGAGGAAACGCCTCCCGCCGCAGGCGGGATTCAGTCTGCGGTGAAGTTGAAGGACATTCTCGCCGAAGGCTTTCTGATCAGGACCACGGTGCTCGTTCCCGCCGAGGCGGTGACCCGCCAGATCGGCAAGGTCTCCTCCGACGCCGTCCTTCTCACCCTGCAAAAAGAAACGGCGATCGCGGTTTGCTATTACACGCTCAAGGCCTATGTGAAGGAGGGCCTGACCGACATCGCCTCCTGCACCGCGTTCCGCTAAGAGGCGTCGTCTCGCTCTTGCGCCCGATCCAGAAACCAAAAGAAGAAGCGAGCCTATGAGCGTCCGCCGTCTCGCCGCCGAGCAGCCAGAAGACTTCGCCTTCACGCCTGAGAACCTCGCTTGGGCGAAGGACCAGCTCAAGAAATATCCCGAAGGCCGGCAGGCCTCTGCGGTGCTGCCGCTCATGTGGCGGGCGCAGGAGCAATGCGGCGGTTGGCTGCCCGAGCCCGCGCTCCGCTATATCGCCGACCTTCTCGATATGGCTTACATCCGCGTCTACGAGATCGCCACCTTCTACACCATGTTCAATTTGGCACCGGTTGGCCGCTACTACGTGCAGCTCTGCGGCACGACGCCATGCTGGCTGCGCGGCGCCGAGGCGCTGAAAGACACCTGCCGCAAGCTGATCGGCGAGCCGGGCCACGTGACCAAGGATGGGCTGTTCTCCTGGACCGAGGTCGAGTGCCTCGGCGCTTGCGTCAATGCGCCGATGGTGCAGATCAACAAGGACTATTACGAGGACCTGACGCCGGAGAGCTTCGAAAAGATCCTGACCGCCTTGCGCGAGGGCCGGAAAGTGAAGCCTGGACCGCAGGATGGCCGGCATTCCTCCGAGCCCGAGGGAGGAGTGACGACGCTCATCGCGCAAGGACTTTATGCCGAGGCGCCGGCGCGCGGCTCTCACGCAGCTGAGGGTGAGTTCGCACTCATCGCCGATGAGGCAAAGGAGCCTGGGGACGCGGCAAGCGAGCGCGAGGCAGCCGTGCCGAAGCCTCCCCTTCGCGACAGCTCCGGCCGGAGACGAAAGTGATGCTGAAAGACTCCGACCGCATCTTCAAGAATCTCTACGGCTTCCATGACTGGCGGCTCAAGGCGGCACGCGACCGCGGCGCCTGGGACGGCACCAAGGCCATGATCGAGAAGGGCCACGAAGCCGTCATCGAGGAGGTGAAGGCCTCAGGCCTCAGAGGCCGTGGCGGCGCGGGCTTTCCCACCGGCCTCAAATGGTCGTTCATGCCGAAGCAGTCCGACGGTCGTCCGAGCTACCTCGTGATCAATGCCGACGAGTTCAGAGCCAGGCACCTGCAAGGATCGGGACATCATGCGCCACGACCCGCATTTGCTCGTCGAAGGCGCGCTGCTCGCGTCCTTCGCCATGCGGGCGCATGTCTCCTACATCTATATCCGCGGCGAGTTCATCCGCGAGCGCGAGGTGCTGCAGGCGGCGATCGACGAGGCCTATGACGCGAAGCTGATCGGCAAGAACAACTCGCACGGCTGGGACTTCGACCTTCATCTGCATCACGGGGCAGGCGCCTATATTTGCGGCGAAGAGACGGCGTTGCTCGAAAGCCTCGAAGGCAAGAAGGGCATGCCGCGCCTTAAGCCGCCGTTCCCCGCCAATGTCGGCCTTTATGGTGCGCCGACCACGGTCAACAACGTCGAGTCGATCGCGGTGGTGCCCGATATTCTGCGCCGCGGCGCCACCTGGTTCGCGGCGCTCGGCAAGCCCAACAACACCGGCACCAAGCTATTCTGCCTTTCAGGCCATGTGAACACGCCCTGCAACGTCGAGGAAGAGATGGGCGTGGATTTGCGCGAGCTGATCGACCGCCACGCCGGCGGCGTGCGCGGCGGTTGGGACAATCTGCTCGCCGTCATCCCCGGCGGCTCTTCGGTGCCTTGCATCCCAGCGAGCCAATGCGACAACCTGCCGATGGATTTCGACTCGCTCCGCGACCTGAAGAGCGGGCTCGGCACGGCGGCGGTCATTGTCATGGACAAGTCGACCGACATGATCCGCGCCATCGCCAGGCTGTCATACTTCTACAAGCATGAATCCTGCGGGCAATGCACGCCCTGCCGCGAGGGCACCGGCTGGATGTGGCGGGTGCTCGAGCGCATGGCCAAGGGCCAGGCCGAAAAGCGCGAGATCGATATGCTGCTCAATGTGAGCTACCAAGTGGAGGGCCACACCATCTGCGCCCTTGGCGATGCCGCGGCCTGGCCGGTGCAGGGCCTGATCCGCCATTTCCGCCATGTCATTGAGGAGCGGATCGATGCGCAAGCGACGAAACCGCTCGCGCCTTCAGTCCCGGTGGCGGCGGAGTGATGGCGATGACCTGGCTCTGGGACAACGCCATGACGCTATCGACGTTGGTCATGGCCGCGGCCGCCATCGCCGCGCTGATCTATGCCCATCTGCAAATCGCCGAGAACAAGAGGGCCGAGCGCCGCGCCAATGCCAATGAACTGTGGCGCGAGACGCTGCGGCTTGCCTTCGACAACCCGAAGCTCTCCGACCCGACGCTGAAGCTCGCCGAGTTCGACTACGAGGCGCGCACCATCGACGGCAGCATCGAGCTGTTCCAGAAATACGAGCTCTATGTCGACACCATCCTCAACGCGAGCGAGGAGATCCTTGAGGTCTCGCCGAGCAAGGAATGGGACGTGGCGGTCCGCATCCAGCTCAAGCCGCATCGCGACTATTTGCTGTCGCCCTATTTTCAGAAATCCGGCTACCTTGACCAATACGGCCCAAGGTTTCGGACGTTCCTGCGCGAAGCTCTGAGCGATCCTCGTTACACACCGCCAGGGCCGCCAAACGTCGCCCGGATCGACGCGCCAGAAAAGAAGGCAAAGAAGCGTGCCTAAGCTCATCATCGACGGCAAAGAGCACGAGGTGCCGAAGGACGTCACCCTGATCCAGGCCTGCGGCCTCGCCGGCATCGAGATCCCGCGTTTCTGCTATCACGAGCGCCTGTCGATCGCCGGAAATTGCCGCATGTGCTTGGTCGAGGTGGCCGGCATGCCGAAGCCAGTCGCCTCCTGCGCCATGAGCGTCAACGATCTTCGGCCGAGCCGCGACGGCACGCCGCCGACCATCATCACCAACTCGCCCACGGTGAAGAAGGCGCGCGAGGGCGTGCTCGAGTTCCTCTTGATCAATCATCCGCTCGACTGCCCGATCTGCGATCAGGGCGGCGAATGCGACCTGCAAGACCAGACCATGGCCTACGGCTTCGACGCCGGCCGCTTCGCCGACAATAAGCGTGCCGTCGAGGACAAATATCTCGGGCCTCTGATCGGCACGTACATGACCCGGTGCATCCATTGCACCCGCTGCATCCGCTTCATGACCGAGGTTGCCGGCGTGGAAGAGCTTGGCGCCATCGGCCGCGGCGAGGACATGGAGATCACCACGTATCTCGAGCACGGCATGATGTCGGAGCTCTCCGGCAATGTGGTCGATCTCTGCCCGGTGGGGGCGCTGACCTCGAAGCCCTACGCCTTCGTCGCCAGGCCCTGGGAGCTGACCAAGACCCAATCGATCGACGTCATGGACGCGCTCGGCTCCAACATTCGTGTCGATAGCCGCGGCCGCGAGGTCCTCCGCTTCCTGCCGCGGGTGAATGACGCCATCAACGAGGAATGGATCTCCGACAAGACGCGCCATGTGTGGGACGGCTTGCGCGTGCAGCGTCTCGACCGGCCTTACCTCCGCCGCAACGGCAAGCTCGAGCCGGTCGCCTGGGACGACGCCTTCCGCGCCATCGCCGAAAGGCTGCGCGGTCTCGACGGCAAACGCTTCGCCGCCATCGCCGGCGATCTCGCCGCGGCCGAAGAGATGTTCGCGCTGAAGCTCCTCGCCGGGCAGCTCGGCTCGCCCAATATCGATTGCCGGCAGGACGGAGCGAAGCTCGATCCTGCGCTCGGCCGCGCCACCTATCTGTTCAACGCCACCGTCGAAGGCATCGAGCAGGCGGACGCAGTTCTTCTCATCGGCACCAATCCGCGGGTTGAGGCCCCGGTGCTCAACGCCCGCATCCTCAAGCGCTTCCGTCAGATGCAGGGTCACCTCCCCATAGGCCTCATCGGCACGCAAGCCGACCTCACATATGCTCACGAGCATCTCGGCGCCGGGCCGGAGACCTTGGCAAATCTCGCAAGCGGAGCGCACCCGTTCCTCGAAAAGATCAAAGGCGCGGAGCGGCCGCTCGTGATCGTGGGCCAAGCGGCGCTTGCGCGGCCTGATGGCGCCGCCGTGCTCGCGCTCGCCGCCAAGGCTGCGATGGCAATGGGGGCGGTGAAGCCGGATCTCGGTTGGAATGGCTTTAGCGTCCTGCATACCGCCGCGGCGCGCGTCGCCGGCCTCGACCTCGGCCTCGTGCCGGGCAAAGAGGGCAGGGACGTCGAGGCGATTCTCGCCGGTGCCGAAAAGGACGAGATCGATGTCGTCTATCTCCTCGGCGCTGATGAGATCGACACTCAGAGGCTCGGCAACGCCTTCGTCATCTATCAGGGCAGCCATGGCGACCGCGGTGCCCACCGCGCCGACGTCATCCTACCCGGCGCCGCCTATACCGAGAAGGACGCGGTCTACGTCAACACCGAAGGCCGCCCGCAGATGACGGCTCGCGCCGTCTTCCCGCCGGGAGACGCGCGCGAAGACTGGAAGATCATCCGGGCGTTGTCAGGGGCGCTCGGCCAGGCCTTGCCGTTCAACACCGTTGCCGAGCTCCGTGCCAAACTCTTCGCCGCGTGTCCGTATCTTGCTTTGCTGGATCAGGTCACGCCGGCCGACAGCGCCGCCATCGGCAGGCTTGCGGCACAAGACACCGGCAAGACCGGCAGAGATCGCTTCGGCGCGGCCATCACCGATTTCTATCTGACCAACCCGATTGCACGGGCATCCGCGATTATGGCGAGCTTGAGCGCGATGCATGAAGCTGGCGCAGAAGGGGCGACCGGCACACATGGCTGAGTTCTGGTCGAGCTATGGCCTGCCCATCGCCCTCATCATCGGGCAGAGCCTGCTTCTGCTCGTTACCCTGCTGATCGTCGTCGCCTTCCTGCTCTATGCCGACCGCAAGGTGTGGGCGGCGGTGCAGATGCGGCGCGGACCGAATGTGGTCGGGCCGTTCGGCCTGCTGCAATCCTTCGCCGATTTGCTGAAATTCGTGTTCAAGGAGCCGATCGTCCCGGCCGGCTCGAACAAGGGCATCTTCCTGCTCGCCCCGATTGTCACCGCAGGGCTCGCGCTCTCCGCCTGGGCGGTCATTCCGGTTGCCGATGGCTGGGCCGTGGCCGACATCAATGTCGGCGTTCTCTACATCTTCGCTATCTCGTCCTTGCAGGTCTACGGCGTGATCATGGCCGGCTGGGCCTCGAACTCGAAATACGCCTTCCTCGCGGCGCTCCGCTCAGCGGCGCAGATGGTCTCTTACGAGGTCTCGATCGGCTTCGTCATCATCACCGTTCTGCTCTGCGCCGGCTCGCTCAACCTCAACGACATCGTCAAGGCGCAAGACAGCGCCTTCGGCATCTTCGGCTGGTATTGGCTGCCGCTCTTGCCAATGTTCGTGGTGTTCTTCGTCTCGGCGCTTGCCGAGACCAACCGGCCACCCTTCGATCTGCTCGAGGCCGAGTCCGAGCTCGTGGCCGGCTTCATGGTCGAATATTCCTCGACCCCCTATATGCTGTTCATGTTGGGGGAATACGTCGCCATCGTACTGATGTGCGGCCTTGGCACAGTCCTGTTCCTGGGCGGCTGGCTGCCGCTCTTTCCGGTGCCGCCCTTCACCTGGATTCCAGGTGTGCTATGGTTTGTCGGGAAGGTTTGCTTCCTGTTCTTCCTGATCGCCATGGTCAAGGCCATGGTGCCCCGCTACCGCTACGACCAGCTGATGCGGCTCGGGTGGAAGGTTTTCCTGCCATTGTCGCTCGCCATGGTCGTGATCGTAGCGGCCGCGCTCAAGCTTTGGCAGCAGGGAGCATGAGAGGAGACGACCCGTGAAGCGCCTTGCCGGCACCGCCAAAGCCTTGTTGCTGACCGAGTTCGTCTCGGCCTTCTGGCTCGCCATGAAATATTTCGTGCGGCCGAAGGCGACCATCAACTATCCCTTCGAGCGCGGGCCGATCTCGCCGAGATTCCGCGGCGAGCATGCCCTTCGCCGCTACCCCAACGGCGAGGAGCGCTGCATTGCCTGCAAGCTGTGCGAAGCCATCTGCCCGGCGCAGGCCATCACCATCGAGGCCGGCCCTCGCCGTAACGACGGCACGCGCCGCACCACCCGCTACGACATCGACATGGTGAAATGCATCTATTGCGGCTTCTGCCAGGAGGCCTGCCCGGTCGACGCCATCGTGGAGGGGCCGAATTTCGAGTTCGCCACCGAGACGCGCGAGGAGCTTTACTACGACAAGGATCGGCTGCTCGCCAATGGCGACCGCTGGGAGCGCGAGATCGCCAAGAATCTGGCGCTCGATGCGCCGTATCGGTGAGGGCTGAGAACCTCGCATGACGCTCAGCACCCTGTTCTTCTATCTCTTCGCCGGGATGTGCGTCGCCTCCGCCTTCATGGTGATCGCCGTGAAGAACCCGGTGCATGCCGTGCTCTTCCTCATCCTTGCCTTCTTCAATGCCGCCGGCCTCTTCGTGCTGCTCGGCGCCGAGTTCCTCGCCATGATCTTGGTCGTGGTCTATGTCGGCGCCGTGCTGGTGCTGTTCCTGTTCGTGGTGATGATGCTCGATGTCGACTTTGCCGTGCTCAGGGCCGGCTTCCTCAAATATCTGCCGGTCGGCGCCACCATCGGCATTCTGCTTCTGGTCGAGCTGATCCTGATTCTCGTGGCTTGGGTGACGGCACCGGAGATCACAGCACAAGCGCCCACGCCGCCGGTCTCGCAAATGAGCAACACCATGGCACTCGGGCAGATCCTTTACACCAAATACGTCTATCTGTTCGAAGGAGCCGGTCTGATCCTCCTCGTCGCCATGATCGGCGCCATCGTGTTGACGCTGCAGCATAAGCGCGACGTGAAACGGCAGTCGGTCGCACGCCAAGTGACACGCACGCGCGAGAGCGGCGTCGAAGTCGTCGAGGTCGAAACGGGGAGGGGGCTCTCATGACCATCGGCCTTTCCCATTACCTGACTGTCGCGGCGATCCTGTTCACGCTCGGCATTTTCGGCATTTTCCTCAATCGCAAGAACGTCATCGTCATCTTGATGAGCGTCGAGCTGATGCTGCTTGCGGTGAACCTCAATCTCGTCGCCTTTTCGGCGTTTCACCACGACCTCGTCGGCCAAATCTTCGCCCTCATCGTGCTGACCGTTGCCGCCGCCGAAGCGGCAATAGGCCTCGCCATCATCGTCGTCTATTTCCGCAACCGCGGCACCATCGATGTCGCCGAAATCGATCTCCTGAAAGGCTAGAAGCGCGTCGATGTATCAGGCCATCGTCTTTCTCCCGCTGATCGGCGCGATCATTGCCGGCTTCTTTGGCAGGCTGATCGGCGCCCGCGCGAGCGAAATGATCACCACGAGCCTCGTGCTCGTCACTATGCCGCTCGCCTGGCTCGCGCTCTACCAGGTTGGTATGGAAGGCCATGAGACGCGCATCGACCTCTTCCGCTTCATCGATTCCGGCGAGCTGCAAACCTCCTGGGCGCTCCGCATCGACACGCTCACCGCCGTGATGCTGGTGGTGGTCACCACGGTCTCGGGCCTCGTGCACCTCTACTCCATCGGCTACATGGAGGACGACCCGCACCGGCCGCGTTTCTTCGCCTATCTCTCGCTGTTCACCTTCGCCATGCTGGCGCTCGTGACCGCCGACAACCTCGTGCAGCTGTTCTTCGGCTGGGAGGGCGTCGGCCTGATGAGCTACCTCCTCATCGGCTTCTGGTACCACCGCCCCTCGGCCAATGCCGCCGCCATCAAGGCCTTCATCGTCAACCGCGTCGGCGATTTCGGCTTTGCGCTCGGCATCTTCGCCACCTTCACCGTTTTCAACACCGTTCAGTACGACACGATTTTCGCCTCAGCTCCCGATCAGGTCGGCAAGACCATGGAATTTTTGGGGATGCAGGTCGACGCGCTGACCCTGATCTGCCTGTTGCTGTTCATGGGCGCCATGGGCAAGTCGGCGCAGTTCCTGCTGCACACCTGGCTGCCTGATGCCATGGAAGGCCCCACACCGGTCTCGGCCCTGATACATGCGGCGACCATGGTCACCGCCGGCGTGTTCATGGTGGCGCGGCTCTCGCCGCTGTTCGAGCTTGCGCCGATCGCGCTTGCCGTCGTCGCCTTCTTCGGCGCCACCACCGCCTTCTTTGCCGCCACGGTGGGCCTCGTGCAGAACGACATCAAGCGGGTCGTCGCCTATTCGACCTGCTCGCAGCTCGGCTACATGTTCGTGGCCGAGGGCGTCGGGAACTACGGCGCCGGCATGTTTCATCTCTTCACCCATGCTTTTTTCAAAGCACTGCTGTTCTTGGGAGCCGGCGCCGTAATCCACGCACTGCATCACGAGCAGGACATGCGGCGCATGGGGGCTTTGCGTAAGGTGCTGCCCTTCACCTGGGCGATGATGCTGATCGGCACCCTGTCGCTCACCGGCTTTCCCTTCACCTCGGGCTTTGGCTCCAAGGACGCCATCATCGAGGCCGCGTATGCCGCCGGCACGCCGATCGGCATGTACGGCTTCGTGCTAACCGCGATCGCGGCGCTGCTCACCTCGTTCTATTCCTGGAGGCTGATGTTCCTCACTTTCGAGGGCAAGCCGCGCGAGAAGCCTGAGGTGCTGGAACACGCCCACGAGCCGCCTTGGACCATGGGCCTGCCGTTGATCCTGCTCGCACTCGGCTCTCTGCTCGCCGGCGCCGTGTTCATGCGCTTTTTTATCGGGGGAGACGAAGTCTCTTTCTGGCGCGGCTCGCTCGTGACCCACGGCGAGGCCCATCACGAGGTGCCGATTCTGGTGATGCTGGCACCAACGCTCGCCATGGCGGCCGGCTTCGCCGTCGCCTGGTATTTCTATATCACCAATCCGCTCGTTCCCTTCGGCCTCGCCAAGCGTTTCCGCGGCGCCTACCAGTTCCTGCTGCACGCCTGGTACTTCGACGACCTTTACGACTTTCTCTTTGTGCGTCCGGCGAAGCGGATCGGGCGCTTCCTGTGGAAGACGGGCGACGGCACCGTCATCGACGGCATCGGCCCTGACGGCGTTGCCGCGCGCGTCATCGACATCACCAACCGCGTGGTCAAGCTGCAAAGCGGCTACATCTATCACTATGCCTTCGTCATGCTGATCGGCGTGGCTCTGATCATCACCTATTTCATCTTTGCCGGGGGTGGGCTGCCGCGATGAGCTTCTCCTGGCCGATCCTCTCCACCGTCACCTTCCTGCCGCTGCTTGGAGCGCTCCTGATCGCCGCCTTGCGCGGTGGCGACGAGGCTGCCGACCGCAACGCCCGCTTCATCGCGCTATGGACCACGCTCGTCACCTTCGCGCTGTCGCTGGTGTTGTGGCGCGATTTCGATCCGACCACGGCGCAGTTCCAGTTCGTGGAGCAGCGCGCCTGGCTCGGCGTCATCAAGTTCCACATGGGCGTCGACGGCATCTCCTTGCCCTTCGTGCTGTTGACCACGCTGCTTATGCCCCTTTGCATTCTCGCAAGTTGGGTGTCGATCACTGCGCGGGTGAAGGAGTACATGATCGCCTTCCTCGTGCTCGAGACGCTGATGCTCGGCGTGTTCACGAGCCTCGACCTCGTGCTGTTCTATCTGTTCTTCGAGGGCGGCCTGATCCCGATGTTCCTGATCATCGGCATCTGGGGCGGTCCGCGCCGCGTCTATGCGAGCTTCAAGTTCTTCCTCTACACGCTCGCGGGCTCGCTCCTCATGCTGCTCGCCATCATGGCGATCTATTGGGAGGCGGGCACCACCGACATCCCGACCCTGCTCACCCACGGCTTCCCGGCCTCGATGCAGACCTGGCTGTGGTTCGCCTTCCTCGCCTCCTTCGCCGTGAAGCTGCCGATGTGGCCGGTGCATACCTGGTTGCCTGACGCCCATGTGGAGGCGCCGACCGCGGGCTCGGTGATTCTTGCCGGCATTTTGCTGAAGATGGGCGGCTACGGCTTCTTGCGCTTCTCGATCCCGATGTTCCCGCTCGCGTCGGCCGAGTTCGCGCCGCTGATCTTCGCGCTGTCGGTGATCGCCATCATCTACACCTCGCTCGTGGCCCTCGCCCAAGAGGACGTGAAGAAGCTCATCGCCTATTCCTCCGTCGCCCATATGGGCTTCGTCACCATCGGCGTGTTCACCTTGACCATGCAGGGCTTGCAAGGCGGCATCTTCCAGATGCTGTCGCACGGCATCGTCTCGGGCGCGCTCTTCCTCTGCGTCGGCGTGATCTACGACCGCATGCATACCCGCGAGATCTCGGCCTATGGCGGGCTCGCCGACCGCATGCCGCTCTACGCCTTCTGCTTCATGGTGTTCACCCTCGCCAATGTCGGGCTTCCCGGCACGAGCGGTTTCGTCGGCGAGTTCCTCAGCTTGCTCGGCGCCTTCCGCATCAACACTTGGGTGGCGTTCCTCGCCACGACCGGCATCATCCTCTCGGCGGCCTATGCGCTGTGGCTCTATGGACGCATCATTTTCGGCAAGCTTGAGAAGCCTGCGCTCAAATACATCACCGATCTCTCCTGGCGCGAGGTGGCGGTGATGAGCCCGCTCGTCGTGCTCACCATTTTCTTCGGCTTCTATCCGGGACCGATCCTCGATGCGAGCGCGGTCTCGGTGGAAGCGCTGATCAAGAACTATCACACCGCACTTGCTGCGGCAGGGCAGGCGCGCGTCGCGCTGCTGCCATAGGGGAAGACAGTGTCACCAGCCTTGCACTTGTCGGTCGCGCTGCCCGAGCTGACCTTGGCGACCGGCGCCATGGTATTGCTGCTCGTGGGCGTCTCCACCCGCAAGGAGCAGGCCGAACTCATCCTGTGGGCCGCGGTCCTCTTCCTCGCGCTCGCCGGATTCTTCGTGTTGCGGGAGAGCGGCACGATCACCCTGTTCGGCGACAGCTTCATCGTCGATCCCTTCGCCCGTGCCCTGAAGCTGCTGACGCTCACCGGGTCCGCCGTCACGCTGATCATGTCCATCGATTATTGGCGGGGGGAAGGGCGCCTCAAATTCGAGTTCCCGATACTCGTGCTGCTCGCCACCACCGGCATGCTGATGATGATCTCGGCCAACGATCTCATTGCGCTCTATGTCGGGCTCGAGCTGCAAAGTCTCGCGCTCTACGTCGTTGCCGCTTTCGACCGGCGCTCGGCGAAATCGAGCGAGGCCGGGATAAAATATTTCGTCCTCGGGGCGCTCTCCTCCGGCATGCTGCTTTATGGCGCCTCGCTGATCTACGGCTTCACCGGCTCGACCCTGTTCACCGACATCGCCGCCGCGGTGCAGCCTTCAGGCACCAATCTCGGCCTCATTTTCGGCCTGGTCTTTCTGATGACCGGCTTCGCCTTCAAGATCTCCGCGGTCCCGTTCCATATGTGGACGCCCGACGTCTATGAGGGCGCGCCGACGCCGGTCACCGCCTTCTTCGCCGCTGCGCCAAAGCTCGCCGCCATGGCGCTCACCGTGCGCACGCTGTTCGCCGCCTTCCCTTCGGTAACAGATGAATGGCAGCAGATCGTCACCTTCCTCGCCATCGCCTCGATGGCGCTCGGCTCCTTCGCGGCCATCGGCCAGCGCAACATCAAGCGCCTGATGGCCTATAGCTCGATCGGCCATATGGGCTACGCGCTGGTCGGCCTCGCTGCCGGCACGGCGGAGGGCGTGCAGGGCGTGATTATCTATCTCGCCATCTACCTCGCCATGACGCTCGGCACGTTTGCCTGCATCCTCGCCATGCGCCGCCACGGGCGCATGGTGGAGGACATCGACCAGCTTGCCGGGCTATCGAACACGAGCCCGATGATGGCCTTCCTGCTCGCCATGCTGCTATTTTCGCTCGCCGGCATCCCGCCGCTCGCCGGCTTCTTCGCCAAGTTCTATGTCTTCCTCGCCGCCATCAACGCCGGCCTCTATGCACTCGCGGTCATCGGCGTGCTGCTCAGCGTGGTCGGCGCCTATTATTATCTCCGCATCGTCAAGATCATGTATTTCGACGCTCCCGTCGAACGGTTCGAGCCCATGCCGGGGCTGCTCGCCGCTGTGCTCGGTGCGAGCGGTCTTTTCATTCTGTTCTATTTCGTCTATCCGGCACCGCTGGTGAACGTTGCCGAGGCCGCCGCCAAATCCCTGTTCTGATGCCGCCTTTCGCCTCATCATTGCCGAAAGTTCCGTCCGGCTACCGCCTCTTGCGGCTGGAGACGGTGGACTCCACCAACGCCGAGGCGCGCCGCCGGGCTGAGGGAGGCGAGCCTGGCCCTCTCTGGATCTGGTCTCTCCGGCAATCGGCTGGACGTGGCCGCTACGGACGGCAATGGCAGTCCCAGCACGGCAATCTGTTTGCGAGCCTGCTCATCGGGCTTGGTTGCTCGTTGAGGACGGCGGGGCAGCTCGCGCTCCTTGCCGGGGTCGTGACCTATGACACCGCGGCAAAGCTTCTGCCCGACGAGGCCCGCTCCGAGCTTCTGCTCAAATGGCCGAACGACGTGCTGCTCAAGGGCGGCAAGGTCGCAGGCATGCTGATCGAAGGCACAAGCGAGGCTGCTCAGAACCGCTGCAAGGTGGTGATCGGCACCGGCATCAACCTCGCAAGCTACCCTCCCGAGCTTGAGCAGCCGGCAACGAGCCTTGCCGCGCATGGCGGTTCGGCGACCCCGGCCGCAGCCTTCGAGACCCTCGCCGCCGTTACCGATGCCTGGCTCTCCCGCTGGGCGGAGGGGGTGGCGTTCCAAACGGTGCGGCGCGCCTGGCTCGACCGGGCGGGGCCAACCGGCCGTCCCTTGCGCGTGCGCCTCCCCGGCGAAGAGGCGGAAGGAACCTATGCCGGCCTCGATTTAGGGGGTGCGCTCAGGCTCCTGATGAGCGATGGTGCCGAGCGCCGCATCGCCGCCGGCGACGTGTTTTTCGCCACCCCGTGATCAATCCCCTAGCCTTAGTCTAGAGCATGTCCCGACGTCCCGACCGACAAAGGCCAGAGTTCGTGTTCGTCCCCCTTGGCGGCGTGGGGGAGATCGGCATGAACCTCTATCTCTACGGCTATGGCCCGGCCGACGACCGTGAGTGGCTCATCGTCGATTTGGGCATCACCTTCGGCGGCGAGACGGAGCCCGGCGTCGACGTGATCCTTCCCGATATCGGTTTCCTCGAGGCTGAACGCCCGAACTTGAAGGCCCTGCTCCTCACCCATGCCCATGAGGATCATCTCGGCGCCGTGGCCGATCTTTGGCCAAGGCTTGGCGGCGTGCCCGTCTATGCGACGCCCTTCACCGCCGCGATGCTGAAGTCGAAACTCGGCGAGGCCGGGCTTCTCCCGGACTTTCCGCTTCATGTCGTTCCATTGGGACACCGCTTCACCATCGGTCCGTTCGACATCGAGCTCGTCAACATGTCCCATTCGATCCCCGAGCCTTCGGCGGTGATCATCAAGACCGATCTCGGCACGGTGTTCCATACCGCCGACTGGAAGCTCGACGAGCACCCGTTGACCAGCGCGCCGACCGACGTGGCGCGCCTCAAGGCGCTGGGAGAAGAAGGCGTCACCGCGCTCATCTGCAACTCGACCAACGCCATCCGTGACGGCATGTCGCCGTCGGAGGCCGATGTCGCGGTCACGCTCGAGCGCCTGATCGCCGAGGCGCCGCGACGCGTGGCGGTGACCATTTTCGCCTCGAACGTCGCCCGCATCCGCTCCGTTGCCAATGCCGCGCGCGCCGCTGGCCGCAGGCTCGTGGTGGTCGGCCGCGCCATGTACCGCGTGATCGAAGCCGCGCAAGAGACCGGCTATCTCGATCCTGACCTTGCCTTTCACGAGGAGGGCGAATTCGAGAACATCCCGGCGCGGAAGGTCGTTGCGCTCTGCACCGGCAGCCAGGGGGAGGCCCGCGCCGCCATGGCGCGGATCGCTTTGGATGAGCATCCCAATGTCAGCCTCGACGCCGGCGATCGCGTTATCTTCTCCTCCCGCACCATCCCGGGCAATGAGAAGGCGGTCGGGCGCGTGCAGAACGGCCTCGCCGATCTCGGCATCGAGGTGATCACCGACGGCGACGCCCCGGTGCATGTGTCGGGGCATCCGCGGCGCGGCGAGCTCGAGCAGCTCTACCGCTGGGTGCGCCCGCAGATCGCCATCCCGATGCATGGCGAGGGCAAGCATCTTGAGGCTCAGGCGAGGCTCGCCGAGACGCTCGGCGTGCCCGAAGTGATCCGCGCGCGGAACGGAGCGATGGTGCGCCTCGCGCCGCCGCCCGCGGCAATCATCGACGATGTTCCGGTGGGGCGTCTCTATCGCGACGGTGCCATCATCACCCGCGCCGATGACGGGCAGGTGCGCGAGCGGCGCAAGCTGAGCTTTGCCGGCTCCGTGTCGGTGTCGCTGGTGCTGTCGGACAAGGGGATGCTGCTCGCCGATCCGGAGGTGGCGCTTTCCGGCATTCCCGCGACGGACGGGCAAGGCACCTCGTTCGAGACCATCGCGCGCGAGGCCGCCATCGGCACTATCGAGAGCATCCCGCGGCCGCGGCGCAAAGATCAGGCGCTTGTCAGCGAAGCTGTCCGCCGCGGCGTGCGCGCCGCCGTCAATCAGGCCTGGGGCAAGAAGCCGGTATGCTCCGTGTTGCTGACGGTGATCTAGCGCTCAAGTAGCGCGAAGCGCGATAGCGCATTAGATAACTTGCTCAAGACCATGCTAATGGCTTCTCATGACCGCGCGCAGTCCCGGACATGACGATTGGAGCGAGAAAGCAGATGATCGGACGTTTGAACCACGTTGCCATTGCCGTTCCCGATCTTGCGGCGGCGACCAAGGTGTATCGCGACACCTTGGGCGCCAAAGTCTCGCCGGCGGTCGATCAGCCTGAGCATGGCGTCACCACGGTGTTCATCGAGCTTCCCAACACCAAGGTCGAGCTGCTGGGCGTGCTCGGCGACAAATCCCCGATCGCTGCCTTCCTGGCGCGTAACCCCAATGGCGGCATCCACCATCTCTGCTACGAGGTGCCCGACATCGTCGCGGCGCGCGACCGGCTCGTCGCCGAAGGCGCCCGCGTGCTCGGTCAAGGCGATCCCAAGATCGGCGCCCATGGCAAGCCCGTGCTCTTCCTCCATCCCAAGGATTTCTGCGGCACGCTGGTGGAGCTCGAGCAGGCGTAAGCCATGGCGCTCGTATTCGCCATCTCCATGTACGTCGTGATCTGGTGGATCGTGCTGTTCGCCATGCTGCCGATCGGCGTGCGCACCCAGGCCGAGGAAGGCGAGGTTTCTCCCGGCACGCCGGAAAGCGCGCCGCACCAGCCGAGACTGCTGCCGAAGATGCTGGCCACGACGGTGGTCGCGAGCCTGGTGTTCGCGGCGGTCTATGCGATCGTCGTCCACCGCGTGATCACGCTCGACCAGATTCCCTTCCTGCCGCGCTATGAAACGGTGCGCTGACCGCTGGCCTCCGAGGCGTCCGCACAAAAAAAAGCAAGGTCAAACGACCTTGCTTTCTTTGTCGTCTCAATACTCCTTATCTCACCGGCCCGGACGAGGCTCGCCGTCAGTCTTGACTGTCGAGTGTTGCTGGCTGCATGAGCGGCTGCGCCTGCTTTACTGCTTATCAGCGCGCCTGGAGCTACTTCCTCCCAAGACTTGGACCTGGTCCAATCTCAACGCCTAACTCCGAGATCACTACCGGTCCCGAACCTCATCACGTTGTGGCAGGGACACTAGCAAGGCCGCGCCAAATTGTCACCATGATTGTGACTGAACGGCATAATTTCATGCCTTCGCCCCCGTTCGGCGTAGGCAGATCGCCTCAAAATTAGTCAGATCGAGAAATTCGTGGCCTCATCGCCACGTCCTGTTGCACGACCCAATCGGTAAGCGGCCAAAGCGATTCGCAACGTCTGGTGGAGAGAGCGGGCCGCTCCTCCCGCGATTGCTAACCCGCGCCAAAGTAAGCTATAGCCGCGAAACGGTTTCGCCAGCCCTACAAGCCACGAGCACGGCTCCTCATGCGCCTCAGCCGCTATTTCCTGCCCCTGTTGCGCGACGACCCGAAGGAAGCCGAGATCGTCTCCCATAAGCTCATGCTGCGTGCCGGCCTCGTCCGCCAATCGAGCGCCGGCATCTATTCCTGGCTGCCCCTCGGCTATCGGGTGTTAAGCAAGATCGAACAAATCGTGCGCGAGGAGCAGGACCGCGCCGGCGCGCTCGAATTGCTCATGCCGACCATCCAGCCGGCCGAGATCTGGCGCGAAAGCGGCCGCTATGAGGTCTACGGCAAGGAGATGCTGCGCATCAGCGACCGCCATGAGCGCGAGATGCTCTACGGGCCCACCAACGAGGAGCTGATCACCCAGATCTTCCGCGACGGCGTGAAGTCCTACAAGGAGCTTCCGCGCATCCTTTATCACATCCAGTGGAAATTCCGCGACGAGATCAGGCCGCGCTTCGGCGTGATGCGCGGGCGCGAGTTCCTGATGAAGGATTCCTACTCCTTCGATCTCACCCTCGAAGATGCGCGCATCTCCTACAACAAGATGTTCGTCTCATACCTGCGCACCTTCAATCGCATGGGGCTGAAATCGATCCCCATGGCCGCCGAATCAGGGCCGATCGGCGGCGACATGAGCCACGAGTTCATCATCCTCGCCGATACCGGCGAGAGCGAAGTCTATTGCCACCGCGATCTCGCCACGCTGGAGCCGCCGGGGGCCGACCTCGACTACGACAGCGATCTCACTCCAATTATCCAGTCCTGGACCGGCAAATACGCGGCCACCAGCGAGAAGCACGATGCCGCCGGATTTGCCAAGGAGGTGCCTGAAGCCGACCGCGTCACCGCCCGCGGCATCGAGGTCGGCCATATTTTCTTCTTCGGCACCAAGTACTCCGAATCCATGGGATGCAAGGTTCAAGGCCCCGATGGGGGCTTGGTGGCAGTGCAGATGGGCTCCTACGGGATCGGCGTGTCGCGGCTCGTCGGGGCCATCATCGAGGCGTCGCATGACGATGCCGGCATCATCTGGCCGGCGAGTGTCGCCCCGTTCGACGTCGGCCTGATCAACGTGAAGAGCGGCGATGCCGAGACCGACAGGGTCTGCGAGGATCTCTATGCCAAGCTCGAGGCCGCGGGCTTGAGCGTGCTCTACGACGACCGCGACGACCGGCCCGGCGCCAAATTCGCGGCCTTCGACCTGATCGGGCTTCCTTGGCAGCTGATCGTCGGACCAAAGGGCGTCAAAACCGGCGAGGTCGAACTGAAGGAACGCGCCACCGGGGTAAGGCACACACTCGGCTTCGACGCAGCTTTGCGTCGTCTCGCCGCCTCGGCCGAGCCGGGCAGGGAAGCGGCATGAGCGGAAACGCCACGCGCCCCAACGGCACAAGGGCCTTCTCGCCCTTCGAATGGATGGTGGCGCTCCGCTATTTGCGCGCCCGCCGCAGAGAAGGCTTCATCTCGGTGATCGCCGGCTTCTCCTTCCTCGGCATCATGCTCGGCGTAGCCACGCTGATCATCGTCATGGCGGTGATGAACGGCTTCCGCCAGGAGCTGTTCAACAAGATGCTCGGGCTGAACGGCCATGTCGTGGTGCACAGCCTCGATCCCAATTTCGGTAATTACGACGCCATTGCCGCCAATGTGCGTGGCGTGCATGGCGTCAAATATGCCCTGCCGCTGATCGAAGGGCAGGTGATGGTGTCGACGCCGTCATCCTCCACAGGGGCACTGGTGCGCGGCTTGCGCGAGGCCGACCTGAAACAGCTGAAGGCCGTCTCCAGCAATATCCGCTTCGGCACCCTCGACGGCTTTGACGGCAAGGAGGGCGTAGCGGTGGGCACGCGGCTCGCCAACGACCTCAACGTCAAGCTCGGCGATCAGGTGACGCTGCTCACCCCGCGCGGCGCCTCGACCGCGCTCGGCACGGCACCGCGGGTGAAGCGTTACCCGATCGTCGCCATCTTTGAGATCGGCATGTCGGAGTATGATTCGAGCATCATGTTCATGCCGCTTGCCGAGGCGCAGCGCTATTTCTCCAAGCCTGACAGCATCACCGTGCTCGAGGTCGTTCTCGATTCCCCCGACGAGGTGAGCGCGCTCGGGCCGAAGATCATCGAGGCCGGCGGCTCCTCGGTCTATATCAGCGACTGGCGGCAGCGGAACGCGACCTTCTTCACCGCGCTTCAGGTCGAGCGCAACGTCATGTTCCTGATTCTCACACTGATCGTGCTCGTGGCCGCGCTCAACATCATCTCGGGCCTGATCATGCTGGTGAAGGACAAGGGCCACGACATCGCCATCCTGCGCACCATGGGGGCGACCCGTGCCGCGGTGATGCGCATCTTCTTCATCACCGGCGCCAGCATCGGCATCGTCGGTACGCTCGCCGGCCTCGGGCTCGGCGTTCTCGTCTGCCTCAACATCGAGCTGATCCGCGAGTTCGTCGGTTGGATCACCGACACCGAGCTGTTCTCGCCTGAGCTCTACTACCTGTCGCAGTTGCCGGCCGAGATGGACACTGGCGAGACCGCTTCGGTGGTGATCATGGCGCTCGTGTTGTCGGTCCTCGCCACGCTCTATCCCTCCTGGAGAGCCTCTCGTCTCGATCCCGTCGAAGCCTTGCGCTACGAGTAGGGCGGGGCCGTGGGGAAATCAGATCAGGCTCCGGCTCTGCATCTCGACCGGCTGGAGCGCGCTTACGCGCAAGGCTCCCGCCTCATCGAGGTGCTGAAGGGCGCGACCGCGTCTCTTTATCCTGGCGAGGCGGTGGCGCTGCTCGGGCCCTCCGGCGCCGGCAAGTCCACCTTGCTCCATATCGCCGGTCTCCTCGAACGGCCTGACGGCGGCGCCGTGCTGATCGACGGCGTCGATTGCGTCAAGCTCGGCGACGCCGAGCGCACGCGCATGCGCCGCTCCGAGATCGGCTTCGTCTATCAGTTCCATCACCTGCTTCCTGAGTTCTCGGCGCTGGAGAACGTGGTGCTGCCTCAGCTTATCCTCGGGCTCACGCGGCGCGAGGCCGAGGAGCGCGCCAGGCAATTGCTGCAGGCGCTTGGCCTCGGCGAGCGGGCCGAGCATCGTCCGGCACAACTGTCCGGCGGCGAGCAGCAGCGCGTCGCTATCGCCCGCGCCGTCGCCAACGGGCCGAGGCTACTTCTCGCCGACGAGCCGACCGGCAATCTCGATCCGCATACGGCCGAGCGCGTGTTCGATCAGCTCCTGAGCCTCGTGCGCCAGTCGGGCGTGGCAGCGCTGGTCGCCACCCATAATCTAGACCTCGCCGCCCGCATGGACCGCGTCCTGCGCCTCATGGACGGCGCCCTGGTCGAGGAGCAGGTGACCGTGGTGCGGGTCTCCCAGGCCTAGCCGGATTGGCTGGACGTCTTGGCAAGCCACACTTGCTTCATTCTTTTAAATGGAACAAAATGAGAACATCTGTTGAAAAGTCCGATAGTTCGGGCCGCGTGTTTGCCCGGCCACCGCGAGTCGCGGAGGGTTGGTTGTGAGTACCGAACGTGAGGAGAGACGCTAGCCTTGTCCGCAACCGGCCAACCCTTCGTGCATCTTCGCGTGCACTCGGCCTATTCGCTGCTCGAAGGGGCTCTGACCATTCCCCATCTCGTAACGCTTGTCGCCGAGCAGCGCATGCCGGCGCTTGCGCTCACCGACACCAACAATCTGTTTGGCGCGCTCGAATTCTCCGAGAGTTTGGCCCAGGCCCGCATCCAGCCGATCGTCGGCTGCACTTTGTCGCTGAGCTTTGCACCCGAGCCCGAGACCCAGCCGGAAAACGGGGAGCTGAGACGGCATGTAAATCATGGCCGCGTGGCACTCCTCGCCAAGGACGCGGCCGGCTACGCCAATCTCATCAAGCTCTCGACCGAGGCCTATCGCTATGGCGCGGACAGCGGCGACCCTCTCGTCACGCTCTCCCATCTTGCCCTCCACCAGGCCGGACTCATCGCGCTCACCGGCGGTCCTGACGGCGTCATCGACCGCGCCATCGCCGCCAACGATTTCAGGTTTGCCGAGTCTGCTCTCAATTCACTTAAAAGCATCTTCGGCGACCGGCTCTATGTGGAGCTCCAGCGGCATGGGCTGCCGCAGGAGCGGACGGCAGAGCCGCTTCTGCTCGATCTCGCCTACGACAACCATCTGCCGATCGTCGCTACCAACGAGCCTTACTTCGCGAGCCCCGATGATTTCGAGGCGCATGACGCGCTGATCTGCATCGCCCAAGGAAGCTATGTCGCGGTGGACCAGCGGCGGCGTCTGAGCCCCGAGCATTATTTCAAGAGCGCGCGGCAAATGACCGAGCTGTTCGCCGATCTGCCCGAGGCGATCGAGAACACCATCGAGGTCGCCCGCCGCTGCTCCTTCCGCCCGCGCGAGCACGCGCCGATCCTGCCGCAATTCGTGAACGGCGCGGCCTCGTCCGTGGCGCAAGGCGAGACGGAAGCGGCCGAGCTTCGCCGCCAGTCAGAGGCGGGTCTTGCCAGGAGACTTGCCGAGGAGGGTACAGCCCCCGGCTACGACGCATCCGCTTACGCCGATCGCCTCGCCTTCGAGCTCAACGTCATCACCGGCATGAACTATCAGGGCTATTTCCTGATCGTCGCCGACTTCATCCAATGGGCCAAGAAGGAAGGCATTCCGGTCGGGCCAGGACGAGGCTCAGGCGCCGGCTCGCTTGTCGCCTGGGCGCTGACCATCACCGATCTCGACCCCATGCGCTTTGGGCTGTTGTTCGAGCGCTTCTTGAACCCAGAGCGCGTGTCCATGCCGGACTTCGACATCGACTTCTGCCAGGACCGCCGCGACGAGGTGATCGCCTATGTGCGCGAGCGCTACGGCGCCGACCGCGTCGCCCACATCATCACCTTCGGCAAGCTGCAGGCGCGCGCGGTGCTCCGCGACGTCGGCCGCGTGCTGCAGATGCCCTATGGCCAGGTCGACCGCCTGTGCAAGCTCGTGCCGCACAATCCGGCGAACCCGGTCACGCTCGCGCAAGCCATTGCCGGCGAGCCGCGGCTACAGGAGGCGCGCGACTCCGAGCCGATCGTGGCCAAGCTCCTCGATATCGGCCAGCGCCTCGAGGGGCTTTATCGCCACGCCTCGACCCATGCCGCAGGCGTGGTGATCGCCGACCGGCCGCTGATCGACCTCGTGCCGCTCTACCGCGACCCGCGCGCCCAGCTTCCCGCCACCCAGTTCAACATGAAATGGGCCGAGGCCGCCGGGCTCGTGAAGTTCGACTTCCTTGGGCTTAAAACGCTGACCGTGATCGAGACCGCGCGCGAGCTGCTCGCGCGCAAGGGCGTCGCGCTCGATCCGGCGCGGTTGCCCCTCGATGACCCCGCGACCTACGAGCTTCTTGCGCGCGGCGATACGGTCGGCGTGTTCCAGCTCGAAGGTGCGGGCATGCGCGACGCTCTGCGCAAGCTGAAGCCTGACCGCTTCGAGGACATCATCGCCATCGTGGCGCTTTATCGCCCTGGGCCGATGGACAACATCGACAGCTACGTGAACCGCAAGCACGGGCGCGAGCAGCCCGACTACCTGCACCCGCTGATCCAGCCGATCCTGGAAGAGACCTATGGCGTGATCATCTACCAGGAGCAGGTGATGCAGATCGCGCAGACCCTCTCAGGCTTCTCGCTCGGCGAGGCCGATCTGCTCCGCCGCGCCATGGGCAAGAAGATCAAGAAGGAGATGGCGCAGCAGCGGAACCGCTTCATCGAGGGCGCGGTCGGCAAGGGCGTCGATCGTGGCAGCGCCGAGTTCATCTTCGAGCTGGTCGCCAAGTTCGCCGGCTACGGCTTCAACAAGTCCCACGCCGCGGCCTACGCGCTGATCGCCTATCAGACCGCCTATCTCAAGGCCAACCACCCGATCGAGTTCCTGGCCGCCTCCATGACGCTCGACATCGGTAACACCGACAAGCTCAACGGCTTCGCCCAGGAAGCGCGCCGCATGGGCATTCGCATCGAGCCGCCGTCGGTGAACCGCTCCGAGGCCGGCTTTATGCCCAGCGACGGCGCCATCCGCTATTCGCTTGCGGCGCTGCGCAATGTCGGCCGCCACGCCGTCGACCATATCTGCGCCGAGCGAGAAAAGCGCGGGCTCTTCAAGGACGTCTCCGAATTCGCCCGCGCCATCAATCCGCGCCTCGTCAACAAGCGTGCGCTGGAGATGCTCGCCGCCGCCGGCGCGTTCGATGAGCTTGGCATCGACCGGGCCACGGCGCTCGCCAATGTCGATCGCATCATGGCCGCTGGCAATCGATCGCTTGCGGACGAGACCGGCGGACAGAACGACCTCTTCGCCGGTGCCGCGCGCACGCCGCCGCCGATCGAGCTCCGCGCGGCAAAGCCTTGGGTGCCCACCGACCGACTGTCGCATGAGTTTGAGGCGGTGGGCTTCTTCCTCACCGGCCATCCGCTCGACGACTATCAGGAGGTTCTCGAAGCGCTTGGCGCCGAGTTCCTGGGCGGACTTCGCGGCGAAGGCGCGCACACGGCGCGTCGTCGGCACGCTCGCCGGAACTGTGCTCGCGACGCGCGAGCGCCAGGGCAAGAGCGGCAACGCTTACGCCTTCGTCGCCTTCTCCGATCCGACCGGCCAGTTCGAGGCGGTGGTGTTCTCGGAAGCCTTGGCCGCCTCGCGCGAGCTGCTCCAGCCGGGCAGCGCCGTGCTGCTCGACGTCGAGGCCGAAGCCGACGGCGAGACCGTCAAGGCGCGGGTCCAGCGCATCACTTCGCTCGATGCGGCCGCCGAGGCGCGCCATAGCGGCATCAAGATCTATCTCGAGGGCACAAGCGCGCTCGATAGCATCGCCGAGCAGGTCGGCGACCGGGGAGGGCAGGGTGAGCTCCGGCTCGTGCTTCGTCTCGACGATGCCGGACGCGAGGTCGAGTTTGTGCTGCCGCAAGGCATCGACGCCACGCCGAAGCAACGGAGCGCTCTCAAGCTGGTTGCGGGCGTGGCCGCGGTCAGCGCCCTCTGACCGGCTTAAACCCGGGGCCGCAACCCTTGCCAAGAGGGGGTTGCATCCCTATAAACCGCAACATCTCACACGCGGGATCTCAGCGCCGCGAGGCCCTCAAGGGCTCTCACGCTCGCTCCGGTGACCGGGAAACCGGTCTCATCCTCCCGCGGCGGCAGAACCGGAAAAAGGAGAATGCAGTCCCATGGCACTGCCTAATGTTTCTATGCGCCAACTGCTTGAGGCTGGCGTGCATTTTGGTCACCAGACCCATCGCTGGAACCCGAAGATGGCGCCGTTCATCTACGGCTCCCGCAACAACATCCACATCATCGATCTGACCCAGACCGTGCCGCTGTTCCATCAGGCGCTTCTCGCCGTGGCCGACACGGTGGCCAAAGGCGGCCGCGTGCTGTTTGTCGGAACCAAGCGGCAGGCCTCCGAGGCCGTGGCGGACGCTGCGCGTTCTTGCGCCCAGTATTACGTGAACCACCGCTGGCTCGGCGGCACGCTCACCAACTGGCGCACGATCTCGAACTCGATCCGCAGGCTCAAGTCCCTGGAAGAGCTGCTTGCCGGCGAGACGCAAGGCCTGACCAAGAAGGAGCTGTTGCAGCTCACCCGCGAGAAGGACAAGCTCGAGCGGGCGCTTGGCGGCATCAAGGACATGGGCGCCCCGCCTGACCTGATGTTCGTGATCGACACTAACAAGGAAGCGATCGCCATCGCCGAGGCACGCAAGCTCAACATGCCGATCGTCGCCGTGGTCGATTCGAACAGCAATCCTGATGGGATCAGTCATCCCATTCCCGGCAACGACGACGCCGGCCGCGCCATCACCCTTTATTGCGATATGATCGCGCGTGCCGCCATCGACGGCATCGAGCGGGCGCAAGGCTCAGCTGGGGTCGACCTCGGCGCCGCCGACACGCCTGCGGGCGAGCCCGCACTTGATGAGGGAGAGGAAGGCGGGGAGGGGGCCGAGCGTCCTCAGACCGACGGCGAGCGCAGGCCCCAGCGGCGGAGGCCGCCGGGACGGCCCGACGCAAGAGCCGGCAACGGCAAGGGCCCGTCGCAGGCAAGGCGCCCCGCAAGGGGACCGAGGCCGAGCGCCGAAGCCAAGCCTGAATAGAGTGACGATCAAAGTTTAGGGCCGGGGCTAACCAGCTCCGGCCCGATAGAGGATGGCATGACAGCGATTAATGCAACGATGGTGAAGGACCTGCGCGAGAAGACCGGCGCGGGCATGATGGATTGCAAGGCCGCGCTCAACGAGACCGCTGGCGACATGGAGGCTGCGGTCGATTGGCTGCGCACCAAAGGTCTTGCCAAGGCCGCCAAGAAGGCGGGCCGCGTGGCGGCTGAAGGCCTGATCGGCTTTGCCGCCAACGACAAAGAGGCTGCGCTGGTCGAGGTCAACTCCGAGACCGATTTCGTCGCCCGCAACGACAAGTTTCAGGAAATGGTGCGGACCATCGCCGCCGACGCGCTCAAAGCCAAGGGCGACCTCGACAAGCTCGCCAAGGGCAAGTATGGCGGCGGCAAGATCAGCGTGACCGATCACCTGAAGGAGATGATCGGCTCGATCGGCGAGAACATGACGCTCCGTCGCACTGCCTATCTCGGCGTGAAGACCGGCGCGGTGGCGAGCTACATGCACAACACCATTTCGCCCGGACTTGGCAAGATCGGCGTCATCGTCGCGCTCGAATCCACCGGCAACGCCGAAAAGCTCAAGAGCTTCGGCAAGCAGGTGGCGATGCACATTGCCGCCGCCAATCCGCAAAGCGTGGATGTGGCCGGTCTCGATCCGGCTTTTGTCGAGCGCGAGCGCGCGGTGCTCACCGAGCAGGCGAAAGAGTCCGGCAAGCCGGCGGCGGTGATCGAGAAGATGGTCGAAGGCCGCTTGCGCAAATTCTACGAAGAGGTCGTTCTCCTGTCGCAGGCCTTCGTCCACGATCCGGAGACGACCGTCGCCAAGGCGCTTGCCGCGACCGAAGAAAGCGCCGGCGCGCCGATCAAGATCGCCGGCTTCCATCGCTTCGCCCTTGGCGAAGGCATCGACCGGCCTGACAGTGATTTCGCCGCGGAGGTTGCCGCGGCAGCGTCTGGATCCTAGAGGCAGGGCGGGGGGATCGGCTGATGGCACAACCACGTACGGGCCGATCGCTCCGCTACCGCCGGGTCCTCGTCAAGCTCTCCGGCGAGGCCCTGATGGGGAAGAACGGCTACGGCATCGACGTGGAGGTGCTGAACCAGGTCGCCGCGGATATCTGTGAGGCCGCCGATCTTGGCCTCGAGCTCTGCCTCGTGGTCGGCGGCGGCAACATCTATCGCGGCCTCGCCGCCGCCACCGACGGCATGGACCGGGTGAGCGGCGATTACATGGGCATGCTCGCCACGGTGCTGAACGGCCTCGCTCTCGGCCAGGCGCTTGAAGCCAGGGGCCGGTCGGCGCGGGTAATGTCGGCCATTCCCATGATAAGCATCTGCGAGCCCTTCATCAGGGCCCGGGCGCTTGCCCATTTGGCAGACGGCCATCTGCTCGTTTTGGTCGGCGGCACCGGCAACCCGTTTTTCACCACCGACACCACGGCGGCGCTCCGGGCGGCGGAAATGGGCTGCGATGCGATCTTCAAGGCCACCCAAGTCGACGGTGTCTATGACTCCGACCCCGCCAAGAACCCCAAAGCGCGCCGCTACGATGCTCTAAGCTACGACGATGTGCTGCGCCAGGACCTGCGGATCATGGACGGGGCGGCAATCGCCCTTGCCCGCGACAATCGGATTCCGATAATTGTGTTCTCCATCAAGGAAAAAGGCGGTTTGGCTGCCGTCTTGCAAGGGAAGGGGTCCTCGACCACGATATCCTAGCCCGCCGCAACCCGACGACTTCGGGCGGATGGGCGGGATCACAAGCTGACCCAAGCGCGGATTTCAACCGCGCGAGGAGGAAAGGCGACATGGCTGGCTTCGACCTTAAGGAGATCGAGCGGCGGATGCGTGGCGCGCTCGCCGTGCTCAAACAGGAGTTCGGCGGCTTGCGCACGGGCCGAGCCAATATGAGCCTGCTCGACCCGATCATGGTAAATGCCTATGGCAGCCAAATGCCGCTCAATCAGCTCGCCACCATCAACGTGCCGGAATCGAGGCTGATCACCGTGCAGGTGTGGGACCGGTCACAGGTCGGCGCCGTGGAGCGCGCCATCCGCGAATCCGATCTCGGGCTGAACCCTGTGGTCGAAGGACAGCTGCTTCGCCTGCCGATCCCGGAGCTGAACGAGGAGCGGCGCCACGAGATCGCGAAGGTCGCGCACAAATACACCGAGCAGGCGCGCGTCGCGGTGCGTAACGTTCGCCGCGACGGCATGGAGCACCTGAAGCGCATGGAGAAGGACGGCGACATCGGCAAGGACGAGCATCACTCGATGTCCACCAAGGTGCAGGAATTGACCGACAAGATCATCAAGGAAATCGACGAGACGCTCGCGAGCAAGGAAGCCGAGATTATGCAGGTCTAGCCGGCGAGCCGGCGCCAAGAGCACAATGCCTGTCACTCTTATTGGAGCACCGAACACGTGACGCTTGCAGTAGAGGAGCTTGGCTGGTCTGAGACCGAGGTACCGGTACCCCGGCACATCGCCATCATTATGGATGGCAATGGCCGCTGGGCAGCCGAGCGGGGCCTGCCGCGCGCCGAGGGTCATCGCCAGGGCGTGGATAGCGTGCGGCGCACGGTCAAGGCTGCGCTCGAGCTCGGCGTCACCCATCTCACGCTGTTCAGCTTCTCGTCGGAGAATTGGTCGCGCCCGCGGCAGGAAATCTACGATCTGTTCGGCCTCATGCGGCGCTTCGTCAGGCGCGACCTTGCCGATCTGCATAAGAATGGCGTGAGGATCAGAGTGATCGGCACCCGCTCAGGCCTCGATGACGACATTATGCGGCTGATCGACGACGCCGTTCTCCTCACCAAGGACAATTCGGCGCTTAATCTCACCATCGCCTTCAACTATGGCTCCAGGGACGAGATCGCCCGCGCCGCCGCGCGCGTCGCCGAGGCCGTGGCTGAAGGCACGCTGGATGTGTCCGATATCACGCCTGAGCGGTTCGGCTCCTATCTCGACACCGCCGATTTGCCCGATCCAGACTTGCTGATCCGCACGAGCGGCGAGCTGCGCTTGAGCAATTTCCTGCTGTGGCAGCTCGCCTATAGCGAGTTCGTCTTCGTCGATACCTATTGGCCCGACTTCTCGCGCGAGACACTCGAAGCCGCGATTGCCGAGTATCAGCGGCGCACGCGCCGCTTCGGCGGCCTCAAGGCGAGATCCACCGCGTGACGCCGCTCGATGTGACGCCGAGCGGCGCCGAGCCCCGCGCTCAACCCAACAAATCGGAGATGACAACGCGGCTTACATCCGCCGTGGTGATGGCGGTGCTCGCGCTCGGCTCCGTGGTAGTGAGCATCTGGACCTTCGTGGCCCTCGCCATAGCCTCAGGCGTGATCGTCTCCTGGGAATGGGGACGGCTGGTGCGGAAGGCCGGCTTCGATGCCATCGCCATGATGCAATCCGCGGCCGTCGCCGCCGTCGCCGTGACTGTGGCTGTGTCCAGGCCCGGTCTTGCTCTCATTGCCACAGCGCTCGCGCTCGCCGGGACCGGACTTGCCGCCGCCTCGTTCCCCACGCTTGGCTGGTCGCTGCTCGGCATCGCCTATTCGGTGCTCCCCGCCTGGTCCATGGTGTGGCTGAGAAGCGACCAGACCCTGGGCGTCACCGCGCTGCTTTATCTGCTGGCCGTGGCCTGGACCACCGACACCGCTTCCTATGCCGGGGGCCGGCTGATCGGCGGCCCGAAACTCGCCCCGCAAATCTCGCCGCGAAAGACCTGGAGCGGGCTTCTGGTTGGCACCTTTGCGCCGGCGCTGATAGGATTTGCTTTTGCCTGGTTTTTGGGGGAGACCTCGGGCTGGCGCCTGGCCCTGGTCAGCGTGGCCATCGCCGCGGCGTGTCAGATCGGCGATCTGAGCGAGAGCGCGGCGAAGCGCCGGTTTGGCGCGAAGGACATGAGTAATCTCATCCCCGGCCACGGTGGGTTGCTCGACCGTATCGATGGCCTTCTCATCGCCGCAATCGCGGCGGCATTGATCGCCTTGCGCGATCCGGCCAATCCCGGCCGCGGCCTGCTGATCTGGTGAGGCGTTGCGTATGACCGTGCTCGCCGTTCAATCACAAACCGTCAGGCTCACATCGCCTAGGGCGCGCCCGCGGCGCATCTCGGTGCTCGGAGCCACTGGATCGATCGGCGAGAACACGCTCGATCTCGTCGGCCGCGATCCAGCGTCCTTCACCGTGGTGGCGTTGACCGGAGGCCGCAACGCCGCGCGCCTCGCCGAGCTTGCCGTGAAGCATCGGGCCGAGCTTGCGGTCGTTGCCGACGAGACCTGCTACGCCGAGCTTCGCGCCCGGCTGAGCGGCACCGGCATCGAGGCCGCTGCCGGCGAAGACGCGCTGGTCGAAGCGGCAAGCCGTCCGGCCGATTGGGTGATGGCAGCGATCGTCGGCGCCGCCGGCCTCAAGCCGACGCTCGCCGCGGTGCGCCAAGGCACCTGCACCGCGCTCGCCAACAAGGAATGTCTCGTCTCGGCCGGACCCATCTTCATGCGCGAGGTCGCCCGGTACGGGACGGCGCTGCTGCCCGTCGACTCGGAGCATTCAGCGGCGATGCAGGTCATGGCCGGTGGCGCGCCGGAGAGCATCGAGCGCATCTGCCTCACGGCCTCCGGCGGGCCGTTCCGCTCATGGAGCCTCGCCGACATGGCGAGCGTAACCCCGAAACAGGCGCTCGCCCATCCCAACTGGTCGATGGGCCCGAAGGTCACCATCAATTCGGCGACGCTAATGAACAAGGCGCTCGAGCTTATCGAAGCGCATTATCTGTTCTCGGTGCCGGCAGAGCGGCTTTCCGTTCTGATCCACCCGCAATCCATCGTGCACTGTCTCGTTCATTATCGCGACGGCTCGGTGCTGGCGCAGATGAGCTGCCACGACATGCGCACGCCCATCGCTTACAGCCTTGCTTGGCCCAACCGCATGCAAGCGCCGACCGCGCGGCTCGATCTTGCCGGTCTCGGCGCGCTGTCCTTCGAGGCGCCTGACGAGGCGCGCTTCCCGGCCTTGCGCCTTGCACGCCAGGTGCTCGCCGCCGGAGGCGGTTCGAGCACGGTGCTGAACGCTGCCAACGAGGTCGCGGTACAAGCATTCCTCGACGGCCGCATCGGCTTCTTGGGGATCGCGGCCCTGGTCGAGGCCACGCTCGGCTCCTCGGCCCACATTTCCGCGCCTTCGCCCGATAGCGTCGATGAGGTCCTCGCCATCGACGCCGAAGCGCGGGCCATCGCGCTCTCGCAGCTCCTGCGATTTGCACAATCGGCTCAGGCGCGCTAGGAAGCCCTCGGCATCCAGGATACCCTATGGAAACGATACTCAAGCTTTCAGGCTTCGGCGACACCGTCCTGTCTTATCTGCTCCCCTTCCTCTTCGTGCTCACCATCGTGGTGTTCTTCCACGAGCTCGGCCATTTTCTTGTGGCCCGCTGGTGCGGCGTGGCGGTCAAGACATTCTCGATCGGTTTCGGGCCTGAGATCGTCGGCTTCAACGACAGGCACGGGACGCGCTGGCGGCTGTCCTGGATCCCGCTCGGCGGCTATGTGAAATTCATCGACGACGAGAATGCAGCGAGCGCAGGGCAGAGGCCTCTCGAAGCGCTGAGCGAAGAGGAGCGCAAGACCAGCTTCCAGGGCAAGTCGCTTGGCGCCCGCGCCGCCATCGTCGCCGCCGGGCCGATCGCCAATTTCGTACTCGCCATCGTCATCTTCACGGCGATCTTTACCTTCTTCGGCGAGCGGAGCACCGCGGCCAAGGTCGACATCGTCAATCCCGGCAGCGCCGCCGAGCGCGCGGGCTTCAAGCCCGGCGACCTCGTGGTCAAGATCGACGGCACGACCATCGAGAACTTCGGTCAGATGCAGCGCATCGTCGGCATGAGCCCCAACCAGCAGCTTCACTTCGAGGTCGAGCGCGAGGGCAAGCCTGTCGAGCTGACCGCCACGCCCGAGCTGAAAGAGATCACCGACAATTTCGGCAACACCATGCGCATCGGCCTGTTGGGCATTCAGCGCAGCGCCTCGCCGGACGACTGGACCTTGAAGCGGCACGATCCGCTCACCGCCTTCGTCATGGCGGTCAAGGAATGCTACTTCGTGATCTCCCGCTCGCTCGGCTATCTCTATGACGTGATCACAGGCCGCGAAGCCGCCGATCAGCTTGGCGGCCCCATCCGAATCGCGCAAGTGTCGGGACAAGTTGCCACGGCAGGATTCTTTGCCCTGCTCAATCTCGCCGCCATCATTTCGGTCAGTATCGGGCTGATCAATCTGTTCCCGATTCCCATGCTCGATGGCGGTCACTTGCTGTTTTACGGAATTGAGGCGGTCCGCGGCAAACCTTTGAGCGAAAACATACAGGAAATCGGTTTCCGCATTGGCCTTGCCTTCGTCCTTATGCTAATGATCTTCGCGACCTGGAACGACTTGATTCACTTGAAGTTTCTCTAAGCTGCGGCGTCAATCAATACACAACGACTACGCGTAGTTTTCCTTACGCCCCCCGTGGGGGTTCGGACCAAAATCGGCCACAAAAACTGGCCACTTTCGATCCTGGGCTCTGCGTCCACGGGGGATCGGTGTTGAGGGGACGACACCAGTGATGGTGCGGTCGTGGTTGGCTAGAGGGCTGTCTGCGGCCCTGCTCGCAGCAGGTGCGATCGTGCTGTCCATCGGCATGAGCGCGAGCCTGGGCGAGCTTTCCGCCTACGCCCAGGCTGGGCCCGCCGTTGGCGCCATCCGCGTCGAAGGCAATAAGCGCGTCGAGCCCGAAACCGTCCGCACCTATCTCACCTTCAATGTCGGCGATCCCTACGACCTCGCCAAGGTCGACGAATCGCTAAAGGCTCTATTTGCCACCGGCTTGTTCCAGGATGTTCGCATCCGGCGCGAAGGCAGCACGGTGGTCATCGTGGTGGTCGAGAACCCGATCGTGTCCAGGGTCGCCTTTGAAGGCAACAAGGAGGTCGAGGACGACGCGCTGACCGCCGAGGTTCAGCTCAAGCCCCGCACCGTCTACACCCGCGCCCGCGTGCAGGCCGACGTACAGCGCATTCTCGATGTCTATCGCCGCCAGGGCCTCTATGCGGCTCAAGTCGATCCCAAAATCATCAAGCTCGAAAACAACCGCATCGACGTCGTGTTCGAGATCAATGAGGGACCGACCACCAAGGTCCGCGCCATCAACTTCATCGGCAACACCGCCTTCAGCGATTCTCAGCTTCGCTACGTGATCAGCACCACGCAGACCACGCTGCTGAGCTTCTTGAAGAGCACCAACATCTACGACCCAGACCGGCTCAACCTCGATCGCGAGTTGCTGCGGCAGTTCTATCTCAAGAACGGTTTTGCCGATGTTCGGGTCATCTCGGCCACCGCCGACCTCGACCGCGACGGGCGGGGCTTTTTCATCACCTTCACCCTCGACGAAGGCCCGAAATACCGCTTCGGGGACATCGACGTAGAGACCACTCTGCCCTCGCTCGACGTGCGCACGCTGCGCCGCTCCATCGTGACCCGAACCGGCCGCGTCTATAACATCCAAAGGATCGAGTCGACGGCCGAGGCCCTGACCATCACCTCCTCGCAACAGGGCTATGCCTTCGCTCAGGTCAAGCCTCGCTTCGACCGCGATGAAGTCAACCGGCGCATCAACATCACCTATGTCATCGAGGAAGGTCCGCACGTCTATATCGAGCGCATCAACATCGTCGGCAATTTCCGCACCCACGACGACGTGATTCGCCGCGAGTTCAGTCTCGCCGAGGGCGACGCCTTCAACCGGCTGCTGGTCGAGGCTGCCCGGCGGCGCTTACGCTCGCTCGGCTTCTTCAAGACTGTCGATATCGACACCGAGCCAGGCAGCGCCCCGGACCGTGTCGTGCTCAACGTCACGGTGCAGGAGCAGCCGACCGGCGAGCTGTCCTTCGGCGCCGGCTACTCCACGAGCGAGGGTGTGATCGGCGACATCAGCATCACCGAGCGCAACCTGATGGGCAAAGGCCAGTATGTCAGGCTGGGCTTCTCCGGAAGCCTTGAGCGCGCCCAGGTCGACTTCAGCTTCACCGAGCCGCATTTCCTCGACCGCAATCTCGCGGCCGGCTTCGATCTCTTCCACAAGGAGGTCGACTTCACCAACGTGGCGTCCTATCGCGAGCGTGACTCTGGCGGCAATCTCAGGATGGGATTCCCGATCGCCTTCAATACCCAGCTTGGTCTTCGCTACCGGCTCGAGCGCGAAGAAATCTTCGACGTCGCCAACAACGCCTCGCTAGCGGTGAAGGAAGCCGAGGGCGTCTCCAACGTATCGAGCGTCGGCTTCACGGTCGCCTACGATACCCGCAATCTGCCTCAGTCGCCGACCAGCGGTATTTTCTCGTCCTTCTCCGAAGATTTCGCCGGCGTCGGCGGCGACGTGAACTATTTCAGGTCGGTGAGCGATACGCGTGGCTACTATCCACTCACGCCGAAGGTCACCCTGGTCGGACGCGTCCAGGGTGGCTTCATCCAAGGATGGGGCGGCGAGGACGTCCGCATGACGGACCTCTTCTTCAAGGGCGGTGAGACCATCAGAGGCTTTGAACGCGCCGGTATCGGCCCACGTGACGCCTGCCAAGACCCTATCACCGGAAAAGGTGTCAAGAACTGCTCCAAGGATCCTCTGGGCGGGGAGGCCTTCTGGGCGGCGACCGCCGAGGCTCGCTTCCCGCTTCCGTTCATTCCCGACAATCTCGGTATGCAGGGCGCGGTCTTCGTCGATGCCGGATCGCTGTGGATGCCGAGCGGACTTGCCGAGTTCGCCGTGGCCACGGAAGGGAGTTTCATCAACGACGGTCTGGATACCCGTCTGTCGACCGGCGTCAGCCTTATCTGGCAATCGCCGCTCGGACCGCTCCGAGCCGATCTCGCGCAAGCCTTGCTCAAGGCCTCTTTCGACCGGACCGAGATATTCCGCTTTGGCGCTTCGACCGC
>CAWGVA010000020.1:0-109445 GCA_963825835.1 uncultured Alphaproteobacteria bacterium
AGAGATCGCCGGCCATCGCCACGACGCCTAAGAGAGCACCAACCTTCCAGCCAAGCCCGAGCACGCCCGCGGCCGCGGCGGTGGCGAGCGTGGCAAGCACGACGCCGCGGATGGTCTTGGATGGGCCGAACCAGGGTCGGCCGTCGGCGAATAGGGCCCCGCCATCGAGGGGTTGGGCGAACGCGCTGCCGAATAGGCGTTTCGCGACCACCGGCGTGCCGTTGGCCACGGTGAGCAGGATCAAAAGCTCCAGGACCAGGACAGGCCGCATGGCGCCCTAATGTAGCTCCCGCAACCAAGACCAAGCCGCAAACATCATCGGTGCGTGCATCCCGCGGCCATCCGCCACGTTTCCCCAAAAATGAATCCTTGAAGTGCGCGTTGGGTTGTCCCAATTCTGCCGCCCGACACACCTACGGCACAAAACATGGCAATCGAGGCTAAGACACCCAACCGTCGGGGCGGCAAGAGCACCGCCGCGGCCCCCTCGCGCGGCAGCGGCAGCGAAGGCACCGTGGTCGCCGTGCTCGCCGCGATCAGCGTCTGCCACATGCTGAACGACGTGATCCAGTCGCTGATCATGGCGATCTATCCCATGCTGAAAAGCGCGCTCTCGCTCGATTTCGGCCAGATCGGCATCATCACCTTCACCTTTCAGGGCACGGCGTCGCTGCTGCAGCCGGTGGTCGGCTACTACACCGACCGCTATCCGACGCCCTATTCGCTCGTGCTCGGCATGTCGTCCTCGCTCATCGGGCTCTTGCTGATGGCGTTTGCCACCAACTACCTGATGGTGCTCGCCGCAGCCGCGCTGATCGGCATGGGCTCCTCGGTGTTTCACCCTGAATCCTCGCGCGTGGCGCGGCTCGCCTCAGGCGGACAGCATGGGCTCGCCCAGTCAGTGTTCCAGGTCGGCGGCAATTTCGGCACGGCGCTCGGCCCGCTGCTCGCGGCCTTCATCGTGCTGCCCTACGGGCAGAGGAGCCTCGCCTGGTTTTCGGTCGTGGCGCTCATCGCCATGGCGATGCTCACCTTCATCGGCGGCTGGTACGGCAAGACCATCAAGGTCAACAACGGCAAGGGCGCGTCGGTCAACGAGATGCTTGCGATATCGAGCCTCGGGCAAAGCAAGGTGCGGCGTTCGATCGCCATCCTGCTCGCGCTCACCTTCTCCAAGCACTTCTACCTCGTCAGCATCACGAGCTTTTACATCTTCTACCTGATCCACACCTTCAACCTCACGGTGCAGAGCGCGCAGGTCTATCTCTTCATCTTTCTCGGCGCGGTGGCGGCGGGCACGGTGATCGGCGGGCCGATCGGCGATCGCATCGGCACGCGCCGCGTAATCTGGTGGTCGATCCTCGGCGTGCTGCCCTTCACCATGATGTTGCCCTATGTCGATCTCTTCTGGACGGCGGTGCTCAGCGTGATCATCGGCGTGATCCTCGCCTCGGCGTTTCCGGCCATCGTCGTCTACGCGCAAGGGCTGATCCCCGGACGCGTCGGCATGGTTGCGGGGCTGTTCTTCGGCGTCGCCTTCGGCATCGCAGGCATCGGCGCCGCCGTGCTTGGCTGGGTCGCCGATCAGACGTCGATCGTGTTCGTCTATCACGTGTGCGCCTTTCTCCCGGCGATCGGGCTGCTTGCGGCATTTTTGCCGGAGACTGCAAAGGCGAGAGGGCGGCGGAAGACCGGAGACGCCTGAGATTCCGGCAAAAATCAGCGTACGTCCTGTTGCCCCGGGAATCATATGCACAGGAACTTGCATTCGCCCCTTCCGTCAGGGGCTTAGGCCGTCCACAGTGGGGGTCGCGAGCTACGCCACGGCTCGCGGATTTCCAGCGAAATGCGGGGAGGGGGCCATGCGTGACATCAGGAATGATTTGGCGGAACGAGCGAGACTGATCGAGGATCAAATCAGCGCTGCTTATGCTCAGTTCGAGAAAATGCTCGAGCAGTTGCAGAACGAGCGCGACGGTAAGGTGTCGGATCTGAAATCCGAGTTTGCCGCGCTCGGCAAGCTGATGGAGGTCGAGAACCGGCGGATGGCGAATGTGCTGCCGCTCGCGGTGCAGGGGCCGGCGCCGCAATTGTCGCTAGCCGATTTCATCATGCAAACGCTGAACGAGATCGGTCCCATGGCGAAGGACGACATCGTGGACCTGGCATCGAAGGAAGGGTATTTCTCCGATGCCGAGAATGCCGATCGCAGCGTGCACGGCGCCCTCGTCAGCCTTCATCGCAACGAGCATATCCGCCAGCTTCAGGACGGAACCTTCGCGCCCGCCACGCTGGCGCAGACCGTCAGGTTCAGGCGGGCGATGTAAGCTTCAAATTGAGCTTGGGCGGCGGCGGCCGCGCAACAGCTCCGATACGTCCCGCCGCACCTTGTCCTCGGCATAGCGGGCGAGAGCCTTGCGGTCGGTGAAGTCGTCGAGCGGCACCGGCGGACCGATGCGGATGTGAGCGTCAAGCGGCCCCAAGCCAAGGAGCCGCCAGGCGTGGCTCGCGAGATCCATGTCGCCGTACCAGGCCACAACGGGCCGTCCGCGGCGGCACAGCGGAAGCCCGTGCAGCTTGGTGTAGGTCAGCGCCAAGGTCTGGGCGCAAAGATCAGCCCCGAGCGGATCGCCGCGTGTCGGCTTGACCGCGGCAAACAGCGGCGTCTTGAACGGCGCCACGCTATTGCCGTCGCTCGAGGTGCCTTCGGCGAAGAGCACGACATGATCGTCGGCCTCGAGCCTGCTCAGAATCTCGTTGGCCTTGTCGGTGACCTCGCTGCGGCGGGTGCGATCGACGAACACCGAACGCTGCAATTTGGCGAGCCATTTCACAAACGGCCACGACGCCACTTCTTGTTTGGCCACGAAGGACACCGGCGCAACCGCCGAGAGCACGGTGATGTCGAGCCAAGAGACGTGATTGGAGATGAGCAGCACGCCATGCTCGCGCGCCACGCTGCCGTCGACATGCAGGCGGATGCCGACAAGCCGGCAGACCTGGCGGTGGTACCAGTTGGGGAAGGTGCGGGCGTAACGCGATCCAGTCCACAGGAACAGGAGCTGCAGCGGCATCAGCGGAAAGGTGAAGGCGAAGAACGCCGAGAGCACCAGCCAAGCCCGTAATGCCCGCATGATCCGCCGCGCTAGCTCTTATTGTCTTTCGGCGTTCCCGCTTTAAGCGGGGTGCCGAACAGCTCGAGCCGATGGCCGATCAAGCGAAAGCCGAGCTCGCGCGCCACGGCCTCCTGCAAGCGCTCGATCTGCTCGTTCTTGAACTCTATCACCTCGCCGGTCTTCACGTTGATGAGGTGATCGTGATGACCGTGCCCGGCAGGCTCGTAGCGCGCGCGGCCGTCGCCGAACTCATGACGATCGAGGATGCCGGCGCCCTCGAATAGGCGCACGGTGCGGTACACGGTGGAGAGCGAGATGCGCGGATCGCGGGCGGACGCCCGGCGGTAAACCTCCTCGACATCGGGGTGATCTTCGGCCTCGGACAGCACCTTGGCGATCACCCGGCGCTGACCGGTCATGCGCATCCCCCGCTCGGCGCAGAGGCGCTCGATCCGGCTTTCCCGTGAGCCTGTCTTGTCCATCTAGAGGGCGCTCTCTCCGGACCTCGGTCATCATCCGCAGTCGAGCCTCAAAGGGCAAGACTGAAGATGTCGGCATCGGCGCCGTGCTCATAATAGCGCGGACGGCGCCCGACGACGACTGCTCCGAGAGACTGGTAAAGGCCGCGCGCGGCCGAATTGCCCTGGTCAACCTCGAGAAACAGCCGCTTCGATCCGACGCCGCGCAAGGCTCCCGTGGCGGCGGCAAGGAGCGCGCTCGCAAGGCCAAGCCGGCGGCAAGCCGGGTCGACCGCGAGCGTCAACAGCTCGGCCTCGTCGCCGGCGCTTCTCACGATGAGAAACCCTTGCGGGGCTTGCGCCGCCGAGGTCAAAGCAACCAGCCCAAGGCATCCGGGAACGCCGACAAACTGTCCGATCTCAAGCGCATCCCAGCTCTTGGCAAAGCAGGCGGCATGAATGGCGGACATGGCCGACGCATCAGCCGCGCAGGCCGCTCGAATTTCGATCAGAGGACCGCTTCCGCGCATCAGCGCCGCGCCACAGCAGCGGCGGCTTGGGGCTTCGCGTCCGGAGGCCGGAGATAGAGGGGCCGCAAGGTCGGCAAGGTTTCCTCTGCCTCAAGCGCAAGCTCGGCGAGCGCCGCGGCATTTGGCTGCAAATCGGCAAGCTTCGCCTCCAGGCGATGCCCGCGCACCATCGCAGCTTCCGCAAGATGCGCCGCACTGTTCCCGACCGCTGCGGCAAGCTCGCCGGGAAGCAGGTCTGCCGCCTCGCCGGCGTCGATCAAAAGTGGGCCTGCGAGCTTGCGGCCGTCGGCGTCATAGAGCCCGAAATAGAGCCTCTCGCCCCGCGCATCGACGGCGACGGCGAAGGGCTTGCCGTCCGCGGCGATGCCCCTCTCCAATGCCGCCTTGGCCATCACGGTGAGCGAGTTGGTCCCCCAGGGGTGAGCGCCGGTGGCGAGGGCGAAGCCGCGCGCGGCGGCAATGGCGATGCGCACGCCGGTGAAGCTCCCTGGTCCCAGAGTGGCGGCGATAAGATCGAGCGCGGCGAAGTCGAGGCCTGCTTCCGTCATCACCTCGGCCACCATGGGCATCAGGGCCTCGGCATGGCCGCGCGCCATACTCTCCTCGCAAAGGACGATGCGCTGCGTGGCACCATCGGCGAGAAGCACCGCGGCGCTGCAGGCGCCCATGCTGGTGTCGAGAGCTAGGATGTTCATCGGGGCTTAGATGATGCGCCCCAGCTCATCGAAGCCGAAGCGCGGCGGGCGGGGAAGCGACACGCCGGCGTCGCCATACCCTAGGCTGCGGTGATCAGGTAGGCGACCTCGGTCACACCGGGCGAACCTCCTGCACCTCCGGAATGAAGTGGCGCAGCAGATTCTCGATGCCGTGACGGAGCGTCGCCGTCGAGCTCGGGCAGCCCGAGCAGGCGCCGCGCATATGCAGAAACACGATGCCGTCGCGGTAGCCCTGGAAGGTGATGTCGCCGCCATCCTGGGCAACGGCGGGACGCACCCGCGTCTCCAGCAGCTCCTTGATGGTCTTGACGGTCTCGGCATCTTCAGGCGCGAAGGACTCGCCCTCGCCCAAGCTCACCTCGGTCTGCGCGCCGGCGGCGACCGGCTCGCCGGACTGGTAGTGCTCCATGATGGCGCCGAGGATGGCGGGCTTGAGATGCTGCCACTCGCCGTCGCCCTTGGTCACGCTGATGAAGTCCGAGCCGAAAAACACTCCGGTGACGCCGTCGATCTCGAACAGCCGCGTCGCCAGCGGCGAGCCTTCCGTCTCCTCGCCAGCGCGAAACTCCAAGGTGCCGTCGCCGAGTACCGTGCGGCCCGGAATGAATTTCAGCGTGGCCGGATTGGGCGTCGCTTCGGTCTGGATGAACATGGCTTGGCCTTTCGCTGTTCTAACGCGCAAATCCAAGGAAAGTCTTCTCGCGCGCCAGCTTAGAATTGTTCTAGACCATAGTTGGGCTCAGGGGCCGCAAAGTCAAGGCAAGTCCACCGGTCAACCCGAGCTCAATCCCAACAAACATGCGCACTAATCGCGACCATTGCGCTTTGATTGGCGCCTACCCAATTTGCAAGGCTCGGTTGGTAAAGGACCGAGTCAGACCGCCAGTTTCCGGGGGTGACGCCGTTGCCAATCTTTGTCGCCTTTGCGGCCTTCATGCTCATCATCTACGGCCACCGCCTCGGCCTGCCAGTGCCGCCGTGGCCGGGCTTTGAAGGACTGTTCCGCCCTCCACGGAAGTCCGCCGGGCAGAAGTCCGGCGTGCGCACCGACACGCTGGAAATGGTGCTCGATCACGACAGCGGGCACATGGACGGAAGGTGTCTCAAAGGCCGATTCGCCGGCCGCGCCCTCTCCTCGCTGCGCGATGAGGATGTCCTCAAGCTACTCGATGAAATCGGCGCCACCGACCCGCAAGGCGCGGCCCTGCTCGAAGCTTATCTCGACCGTCGCTTGCAAGGATGGCGTGACCGCCGCACCGAGGACGCTCCACGCGGCGATGCGCGATCGCCAAGAGGCCAAGCAGGTCGCACGACGGCCAAGGAGGCTTATGAGGTGCTCGGACTCAAGCCTGGCGCGGCAGAGAGCGAAATTCGCGCGGCGCATCGAAGGTTGATGATGAAGCTGCACCCGGATCGAGGCGGATCCACTTATCTTGCTTGTCGCATCAACGAGGCAAAGGACGTTTTGCTCGCGCGCAAGTGAGCCGAACAACCGGCTACCACCGAGCAAGCGGCAGCCCGAGATAGCGCGTCGTGCCCCTGCGAATGTGCTTCGTCGGCATCTTGCGGCGCAGGAAATAGTCGAGCTTGGCGAAGGGACCGACCTGATAGCGGAAGCGCGGACGGCGCGCTTCAAGCGCCTTTGCCACGACGAGCGCCACCTCCTTCGGGTCACGTGAGGTCTTGGCCTGATGCCGGTCGGCGGCATGGCGCAACAGCTTCAGCCACGAGAGATAGGCGCTGCTTGCCGGCACGACCCATTTCGTGTTGTTCCAGATCTCGGTGCGATAGGGGCCAGGCTCGATGAGAACGACGTCGATGCCGAAGGGATCGACTTCGTAGGCAAGCGACTCGGCCCATCCTTCCAGCGCCCATTTCGAGGCGCAGTACATCGAGTTTCCCGGCTGACCGGCGCAAGACGCACGTGGCTCAAAGAGAGCCGGTGCATCTTTTGCACGGTGAATCGTTATTTGACGCTTCCGCTGGTCGGCCTCTTGGCGTTTCTCCTGGTCCGTTTCGCCGCCTTGCGCCCCAGCCTGACCGAGCAGCCGTTGGAAACGATCGGCGCGCTATAGGCTGACCGGCTATCTCTTTGCGCTTGCCGGTGCCACGGTCGCGCACGAACTCACGCATCGCAGCAACAGGCTTGCCATCGCCGGTCTGATCGGGCGCTCGTTTCACGAGCTCATCAACTACGTGGAGCATTATGGGTTGGTGCGCGTCGAAAATTCGCCGATCATGCCGCATCACAGCTGGGACTGCTATCGAACCCTCTCGAACGTCCTGCATTACAATTTGCCGCGACACGCCGACCATCATATGTTCGCCAGCAAAGCGTTCTGGCAGTTGAACGCCCAGCAAGACGCGCCGACATTGCCCTATGGCTACCAAACCATGGCCTTCATCGCGCTCACCCCGCCGCTCTGGCGCCACATCATGAGGAAGTTGCTCGCCGATTGGGATGAGCGCTTCGCGAGCGAGGCCGAGCGCAAGGCGGTGCGCGAGCGCGGTTGGGAGGGCGTCGCCTAGTTTGCAGCTCGATCGCGAAACAGAAGCGCTGCTGTACTGGGCATCTTCGGCCACCGCCACCCCACTCTGGACTCTTTCCCCCGGCGACGCGCGCGAGGAATATCGCCGCACGCTGTCAAAGACCGAGATTGTCCCGCCCCACATCGGCGAGGCGAACGACCTCGCCGTGCCTGGCCCTGCAGGGCCGATGCGCATTCGCCGATACGTCCCCGCCGATGCTGGCAGCTCAGGTGAAGCCGCCATCCTGTTCATGCATGGCGGCGGCTGCGTCCTCGGCGACGTCGAAACTCACGACATATTGTGCCGCACGCTGTGCCACGACACGCGCGCCACGGTGTTGTCGCTCGACTATCGGCTGGCACCTGAGCATCCGTTCCCGGCAGCGGTGGAGGACACCGTCGCGGCGCTTGCATGGTTGTCGCACGAGGCGGAAGCACTTGGGCTCGATGCGAGGCGTATCGCCGTCGCCGGCGACAGCGCCGGCGGCGGGTTGGCGGCGGTCGCCCTGCATGAAACCAAGGACCGCTTGGTGGCGCCGGTGCGGGCGCAGGCTCTGATCTACCCGGCGCTCGACCTGCGTGGGCGATTGCCGTCGCGCAAAGACCTCGCCGATCATTTCCCGATCCCGCAGGACATGATCCAGTGGTTCTTCGGCCATTATTTCGGCCTCGCCTGGCCGACGGCCGACCCGCGCGCGATTCCCTCGCTCTACGAGGACTACACCGGCCTGCCTCCGGCGCTGATCGTCACCGCAGGGCATGACCCGTTGCGCGACGAAGGCGCCGAATATGCCGAAACCCTGGCGGCTGCCGGCGTGCCGGTCGACTACGAGTGCTGCGAAGGCACCATCCACGGCTTCATGAATATGGGCCGGGTCTTGCGCAAGGCGCATGGCCGCGCGCGACGTCGCATTGCGGCCTGGCTCGTCCAGCGTTTGCAGGAGGGGTAAAGGTGTCCCTAGGCCAGCGCCAAAATCTCCTCGAGGCCGAGACAGCCGGGCACCACGGTGATGGGAACCGGGAAGGTGCCGGCGGACCTGCCGGCGGCGAGCGTGGTGACGAGCGGGCCAGGGCCCGACGGGTCCCTGGAGGCACCGAGCACGAGCACGCCGATGTCGGGGTCATCCTCGATCAGCTTGGTGATCTCTTCGGCCTTGCTGCCTTCACGCACGATCTCCTCAGGCGCCAATTCCTCGAAACCCATCGCTTTCAGCTTGCGGCCGAACAGGCGGAACACGGCGCGCGCTTTGTTGTGCCCCTCCTCGCGGGCGATCTCCTCAACCCCGAGCCAGTGGGAAAACTCGGCACCCGGCTCGATCACATAGAGCAGGGCAAGCTGGCCTTGCGTGCGCAGTGCGCGGCTCGCGGCGAAGGCAAGCGCGCTTTCGCATTCCGGCGTCTCGTCGACGACGACGAGGAATTTGCGCTTATGGCCTTCGACGAAGACCTGCCGCTTCACGCGGGGCTTAGACGCCGCGGCAATGTGCTTCCTCGCCGCCTCAGTTTGCTTCTTGGTCGCCATGGGGCGCCATGCTGCCATCACTCGCAGGCTTTGTCATGGGGTGGCGCCGATGGTTCGAGGCCATGACGGGGACAAGCTCAGCGGCGAGGCGGCTCAATCCGGAACGAGGCACATATAAGCTGCGAAGCGCTTCATGCCTGCCTGACGGCCGCGCGAGCCGAACAGGCCCGCAAGCGCCAGTAACAGCTTCACGCGTAACGGCAGCGGGATGGGCCGCTTGAGCCTCTCGCCTTCTTCCCAGACGAAGCGCACCTCCGCGGGACGCCAGCCCAAGGCGCCGAAAAAGCCGAACCAGTCGGCGGGCTTGAACTGAAACGGAGCATTGCGCATGAACTTCGCGCGCAACTTGTCGCCGGAGCGAATCGCCTGGGGCGAGAAGTAATCGGTGATCCAATAGCGAATCTTTTCCTCGCGCCTCAGATCGCCCGCAAGACCGGTGACGTCGGTCTCGGTCAGGTAGGGTACGACGCCCTCGGTGAGCACCAGCACCTTGGTTGCTCGCGCGCTCATGTCAGCGAGGAAGCGCCGGAGTGCCTCCCGGTCGGTGAGGTCGAGCTCGATTCGCTTCAGCCGGCAACGCGGCGCCTCTTCGGTAAGCCTGCTCTCTTTGAACCCGATCACATGCGGATAGTCCACCTCCACCCAGCGGAGATCTTCCGGTAGCGCCATGCGGTAGGGTCGCGTATCGAGTCCTGCGCCGAGATTGAGGACGGTATCGACGCCTTCTCCGATCGCGCGTGTGATGAGTTCGTCGATAATGACGGTGCGGATTACCACGGACCACGCGCCGACGACGCTGTACGGCATGGTTGCGAGAATCTCGCCGCCATGTTCCCCGGCGAGCCTCGCCGCCAGCGGATCGCGGAAAAGGGGGTTGGGCCGTTCATTCTCGGCAGCGCGGAAGCCAGCCACCATGAAGGCCGTGTCGGAAACGTTCTGGATCACTTGCGTCATGGCGCGCCTATAGCACACGCTTTAGCAGCGCGGCGTGAGCGCATCGCCGCATTGACAACCACACGTTTGCAAACTGCGTGCAGCCTTTCCTAGCTGCGGATGAAGCCGACGATGTCCTTGGTCATGGCGAGGATCGGGTCGGCGATGGCGTGGGCGCGCTTCGCGCCATCGTCGAGGACGCAGTCGATCTCCACCGGGTCTGCCATCAAGCGCTTCATCTCGGTGCCGATGGGAACGAGACGTGTCGCGGCAAGTTCGGCGAGCGACTCCTTGAATTTGGAGAAGGAGGCGTTGCCGAAATCGCGCAGCACGGCCTCCCTATCCGTCTCCGCGAGCGCCGCATAGATGCCGACGAGGTTGTCGGCCTCGGGCCGCCCCTCGAGCCCCTTGGTCTCGGAGGGAAGCGGCTCTGGGTCTGTCTTCGCCTTTCTGATCTTCTTGGCGATGGTGTCGGCGTCGTCGGTGAGATTGATGCGTGTCATGTCGGACTCGTCCGACTTCGACATCTTCTTCAAGCCGTCGCGCAGGCTCATCACGCGGGTAGCTGGGCCGGTGATCAGCGGCTCGGGCAGCGGGAAGAAGCCGCCGTCATAGCCGGCCCGCGCGATGGTCCTGGCGAAGTCGTTGTTGAACTTTTGCGCGATGTCGCGGGCAAGCTCGAGATGCTGCTTCTGGTCCTCGCCCACGGGAACGTGGGTCGCGTGATAGAGCAGAATGTCGGCGGCCATCAGGTTCGGATAGACGTAGAGGCCGGCTGACGCGTTCTCGCGGTCCTTGCCGGCCTTCTCCTTGAATTGGGTCATGCGGTTGAGCCAGCCGACCCGCGCCACGCAATTGAAGATCCAGGCAAGCTCGGCGTGGCCGCTGACCTGGCTCTGATTGAAGATGATGTGGCGGGTGGGATCGATGCCTGAGGCGATGAAGGCCGCGGTCACCTCGCGGGTGTTGTACTTGAGCTCGTCGGGGTCCTGGAAGACGGTGATGGCGTGGAGATCGACCACGCAATAGAGGCAGTCGTGCTCAGCCTGGAGCGCCACGAAACGGGTGACGGCGCCGAGATAGTTGCCGAGATGCAGATTGCCGGTGGGCTGAACGCCCGAGAATACGCGGGTCTTGGTTCTAGTTTTTTGCATGGGTCGCTCTTGTCGCCCCGGTTATGGCTTGGGCGCGACGCAGGCGCAAGCGTGGCACGCGAATGGGGCCGATCAAACGCAGGTGCGCTCCATATCGCGGATCTGCTCGGCGATGGTCACGGTGCGCTGGGCCATGGCGAAATGCAGCCGCTCTACCATGCGGCCCTCGACCACGATCACGCCCTTCTTCTCGTTCTCAGGATGACCGAAGGCGTCGATGACTTTGCGCGACCAGTCGACCTCCTCCTGCGTCGGCGAGAAGATCTCGTTGCACGGCCCGACCTGGCTCGGATGGATGAGAGTCTTGCCGTCCATGCCGAGGGTGCGGCCGCGCTCGCACTCCTCGCGCAGGCCCTTTTCGTCGCGGAAATCGTTGTAGACGCCGTCGATGATGTCGAGGCGGTAGGCACGCGCGGCGACCAGCGTCATGGCAAGCCAGGGCACCACGGCGAAGCGGTCATGCAGCGCCCGGGCGCGCGATTCCTTGATCAGGTCGTTGGTGCCCATGACGAGGCAGCAAAGCCGGTTCTCGGCATAGACCGCGGTGGCGGCGATGGTGCGGGCATTGAGGATCGCCATCGGCGTTTCCATCATGGCCCAGAGGCGGATCTTGTCGGGTGCATGCACGCCTTGCAGGATCTTGGCGACGCTGACGATGTCGCCGGCATGCACGACCTTCGGCACGAGGATGGCATCGGGCTCGGCATCGCAGGCGGCGAGGATGTCCTCGGTGCCCCATGGCGTCTCCAGCGCATTGACGCGAATGACCACCTCGCGCGCGCCATAGCCGCCGCCTTTCACCACGGCGCAGACCTGCTGGCGCGCCCTGATCTTCTCGTCCGGCGCCACGGCGTCCTCGAGATCGAGGATAAGGGCGTCGGCGGGGAGGGTCTTGGCCTTCTCCAACGCGCGTTCGTTGGAGCCAGGCATATAGAGCACGCTCCGGCGCGGGCGGCCTTCCATGGCAATCGATCCCCTCTTTGTGCGGTGCAGCGTAGACCGGCGCTTGGGGCCGGACAACCCTTTCCGTTTCGGGGCTTAGCGCAGCCCGAATCGCGCGAGGAGGGACTTTGCGTCGAAGGCCCCGAGGGCCGCCGCGGTCCCGGCGTAAACGGCAAGGCCGCTGCCGACGAGAAGGAGAAGCGCCGCCACTTGCACCACCGCGCCGTTCTTGGGCTCGAACCAGGGGCCCAAGCCATGAACCAGCGCCCAAACCACCGCGCCCATGATCAGGCTCGCGGCGAGGATCGCAGGCAAGCGGCGCCTGAAGGTCTGGTCGAGGGCAAATTCACCCCGCTCCTTCAGCGTGCCGGCAAGGAGCGCAGCCTGGAGCCATCCGGCGATGGTGGTGGCGATGGCAATGCCGACGGCGCCGAGCACAACAAACAGGAGAAGTGCCAGCATGACGTTGGCGGCCATGCCGATGCCGGCATAGATCATCGGCGTCTTGGTGTCCTCGCGGGCGAAGAAGCCGGGATGGAACACTTTGATCAGCACGAAGGCGGGGAGACCTGGGGCGAGCGCGGCAAGCATGGCGGCGGTCGAATGCGCATCGATAGCGCTGAATGCGCCGCGCTCGAACAGGACGCGCACGATGGGGTTTGCCGCGACGAACAGGGCGACGGCCGCCGGCAGGGTCAAGAGCAGCGCAGTCTCGAGCGAGCGGTTCTCGCTCTCCATCGCAGCTTGGTGGTCGCCTGAGCGCAAGCGGCGGCTCAACTCTGGAAGGAGCACCACGCCGACGGCGACGCCGATGACGCCAAGAGGAAGCTGAAACAAGCGGTCGGCGTAATAGAGCCACGACACCACCCGGTCTTGCAGCGAGGCGATGATGGTGTTGAGCACGATGGTGATCTGGTTCATGCCGCCGGCAATCACTCCAGGGGCGGCAAGGGCAAGCAGCCTGCGCATGTCGGCATCGAGGCGTGGCAGGCGAAAGGAGAGGCGCATCTTCGATTTCGCAGCGGCAACGGCGACGACGATCACCTGCAGCACCCCCGACGCGGCGATGCCCCAGGCGAGGGCAACCGCGGCCATGCTCTGCTCGACGTCGCCAATGGCGATCAGCCTGAGCAGCACGGCGATGAGCACGACGTTGAGCAGGCTCGGGGCGAAGGCCGCCACGGCAAAGCGCCCGAGCGCGTTGAGCACGCCCGAATAGAGCGCGACCAGCGACATGCAGAGCAGAAAGGGGAGCGCGATACGGGCCAGCAGGACGGCGAGGTCGAATTTAGCCGGGTCGTCGGCAAAGCCAGGCGCGAGCAACAGCATCAGCCAAGGCATGACGAGTTCGCCAAGGAGGGTGAAGGCGACGAGGGCAAGCGTGAGCCCGGCAAGGGCCTGCTCGGCAAAGGCGCGCGCCCCCTGCTCGCCGCCCTCGCCATGAAAGCGCTTGGCGAAGAGCGGGATGAAGGCAGCGTCGAACGCGCCCTCCGCGAACAGGCGGCGGAACAGGTTGGGGACGCGGAAGGCGACGAAGAAGGCGTCGGCGACCGGCCCCGCGCCAAGCACCGCGGCGATCAGAACGTCGCGGATGAAGCCGAGGATGCGGCTCCAGATGGTCATGGCGCCGACGGTGGCGAAGGCGCGGTAAAGTGGCATCTGGGGCCGAGCGGAATCTATAAGACGATCACGCCAGGACGAGCGCCGCAGAGCGCGCCATCAAGGCCTTGGTCAGACGATCGCGGATGATGCTCTCGCGGCTCGAGCTCGTGATTTTCTTGCCGGTCAGATCGGTGACGTAGAACACGTCGACCGCCTTCTCGCCGAAGGTGGCAATATGGGCCGAGGCGATATCGAGATTCATGTCGGAGATCTCGCGCGTCACGTCATAGAGAAGTCCGGGGCGGTCAAGCCCGTTGATCTCGATGACGGTGAGCGCGTCGGACAGCGTGTTGTCGATCACCACCTGCGGCTCGACGGTGAAGGCCGACAGCCGCGCCTTCGGCTTCTTCTTGGTAGCGACCACATCGGCCAAGCGCACCTCGCCCTTCAACAGCCTCTCGATGGTGGTGGCGATCTTCTTCGCCCGCCGCTCTTCGTCGTCGCCATGGTCGAACTCGCGCTCGAGCTGGATGGTGTCGAGCGCCATGCCATCGCGCGTGGTCGAGATCTGCGCATCGACGATGTTGGCGCCGGCCCCGGCGCAGGCGCCGGCCACCATGGCCAGCAGGCGCGAGTGGTTGGGCGCGAGCAAGGTGATCTCGGTGACGCCGCGAAATTCGTGGGTGGCGATATGGGTGACGAGCGATTTTCGCTGCGCCTCAGCATCGCGGATGAGCCTTGCGTGCTCGGCGATGACGTCAAGATCGGTGCGAAGCCAATAGGCCGGATAGTGGCGCTCGATGAAGCGCTCGAGTTCCGCCTTCGGCCAGTCGGCGAGCTTCTCTCTGAGTGCATCCTCGGCGCGCGTCACCCGCTCGCTGCGGGTGAGCGTGATATGGCCGCCGCCAAGCAACGGCTCGGTCTCGAAATAGAGGTTGCGCAAAAGCTGCCCCTTCCAGCCGGTCCACACCCCTGGCCCCACGGCACGGAGATCGGCGACGGTGAGCACGAGCAGGAGCTTCAGCCGCTCGCGGCTCTGCACCAGATCGGCGAAGTCGCGGATGGTCTTCGGGTCGTTCAGGTCGCGACTCTGGGCGAAGGTGCTCATCACCAAATGATGCTCGACGAGCCAGGTCGCGGTCTCGGCTTCCGACGGAGTGAGACCGAGCCGAGGCCCGAGCTCGCGTGCGATGCGGGCGCCGACCTGCGAATGGTCCTCATCGCGGCCCTTGGCGATGTCGTGCAGGAAGGCGGCAACGTAGAGCGCGCGGCGATTGTCGATGGTGCGGATGATCTCGGTCGAGACCGGATGCTCAAGCGCAAACTTGCCGCGCTCGATGTCCGACAGGAAGCCGATGGTGCGGATGAGATGCTCGTCGACTGTGAAGTGATGATACATGTTGAACTGCATCATCGAGACCACGCGCCCGAATTCGGGGATGAAATGGCCGAGGACGCCGGCCTCGTTCATGCTGCGCAGCACGCCCTCCGGGTCGCGGGCATCGGTCATCAGCCGCAAGAACAGCCGGTTCGCCGTTGGATTGGCGCGCAAAAAGTCGTCGACCAGCCGCAAATTCGCCCGCACCTGGCGCAAGACCTCCGGCGAGAAGGTGGCCTGCTGCTCGTCGGCAAGGGCGAACAGGCGGATGAAGTTCACCGGGTCCTTGGCAAAGACGTCCTTGTGGATGGCGCTGATGCGACCGTTCTCGATGCGGAAGTCGGAGGTGCGGCGGAGATGGGCGCGGCGCTTCCAGCCGAACGGCGACAGAAGCGTGCCGAGGCTCGGCAGCGACTTCAGTTGTTTCATCTCGAGAGCCGAGCAGACGATGCGGGTGAGCTCGCCAACTTCCTTGGCGACGAGGAAATAGTGCTTCATGAAGCGCTCGACGGCGCGCAAGCCGGCATGCCCGCGATAGCCGAGCTTTTCCGCCATCAGCGGCTGAAGATCGAAGCTCAAGCGCTCCTCGGGGCGCTCGGTGAGAAAATGCAGCTGACAGCGCACCGACCAGAGGAAGCTCTCGCAGCGGCGGAAGCTGCTGTATTCGGCTGGGGTGAACACCCCGGCATCGACGAACTCCTCCTCGGCCGTGTCGGGGTAAAGGTGCTTGGCGAGCCAGTGCAAGGTATGCAGATCGCGCAAGCCACCCTTGCCGTCCTTGATGTTCGGCTCGACCAGATAGCGCGAGGCACCGGCGCGGGCATGACGGGCGTTCTGCTCCTCGAGCTTGGCATCGACGAAGGGCCGCACGCTCGTCTTCAGCACGTCCTCGCGGAAGCGGCGCTGAAACTCGGCAAACAGCACCTCGTCGCCAAGGATTAGGCGGGCGTCGAGCAGCGCCGTGCGGATGGTCATGTCGGAGCGCGACAACCGCACGCATTGATCGATGGTGCGCGTGGCGTGGCCGACCTTGAAGCCGAGATCCCAGAGCAGATAGAGCATGTATTCGGCGACGCTCTCGCCCCAGGCGGTCTGCTTATAGGGAAGCAGGAACAGGAGATCGATGTCTGAGCCAGGTGCCAGCATGCCGCGCCCGTAGCCTCCTTGGGCGACGATAGCCATGTGCTCGGCGGCGGAAGGGTTCTTGGCGCTATAGACGTGGTTGGTGGTGAAGTCGTAGGTGAGCCTGATTAGGGCATCCTGGAAGGCGGAAAGGCCCTCGGCGCAGGCCCGCCCGTCGCCGTCCCGCTCAAGCTGGCGCCGAGCCTCCGTCCGCGCGTCGTCGACGAGCTGCCGCAGGCGCTCAACAAGCGCCGCCCGGAGCGAGGAATCCTGCCCGGAATAGGAGCGGGCAAGCTGCGAGGTCTCCTCGCGGAGCGCGTCGAGATTGAAATAAGGCGCGGTTTTGACGACTGCCTGGTCCATGGGCGGCGTGAATTTTAGCACATTGGGACTTAAGGCTCGGTAGTGCGGTCCAACAAGCCCTTCAGCGTGTAAATCGCCTCAAGCGCCTCGCGCGGCGTCATGGCGTCCGGCCTGAGGGCGCCGACGGTTGCTTCGAGCGGGGACGGCCGTTGGGCTTGCGCGGGTGATACACCTTTGGCGGCGCTGAACAAGGGTAGATCGGAGGCGAGATCGGAGGGCTTGGGCCTGCCGTCGGCCTTTTCCAGCTCAGTCAGCACCTCATTGGCTCTGGCGAGAACGGCCCCCGGCAAGCCGGCGAGCTTCGCCACATGGATGCCGTAAGAGCGGTCGGCGGCGCCTGGCACCACGCGATAGAGGAACACGATCTCGTCGCGCCACTCCTTGACCTCGACCGTGGCGTTGGCGGCGCGGGGCAGACGTTCGGCGAGCGCGGTCAGCTCGTGATAGTGGGTGGCGAACAGCACGCGGCAGCGGTTCACCTCGTGGAGATATTCGAGCGTAGCCCAGGCAATGGAGAGGCCGTCGAAAGTGGCGGTGCCGCGGCCGATCTCGTCGAGCACGACGAAGGACCGTTCGCTCGCCTGATTGAGGATCGCAGCCGTCTCCACCATCTCGACCATGAAGGTCGAGCGCCCGCGGGCGAGGTCGTCGGCGGCGCCGACCCGGCTGAACAGGCGGTCGACGATGCCGACATGGGCCGATTTCGCCGGCACGAACGATCCCAGTTGCGCGAGCACCACGATCAGCGCGTTCTGGCGGAGGAAGGTGGATTTGCCGGCCATGTTCGGCCCGGTCACCACCAAGATGCGGGTGCCGGTGTCCTTGTTCTCTGCTCCGAGCCGGCAATCATTGCCTACAAAGTTGGCGCCGTCGCCGTGTGCCAAATTCTGCTCCACCATGGGGTGGCGGCCTTCAACCACGGCAAAGACCGGGCTCTCATCCACCTTCGGCCGCGCATAGTTCTGCTCGACCGCAAGCTCGGCGAGGCCCGCATGGTGGTCGAGCTCGGCGAGGCCCGCGCTCGCTGCGGCAAGCGAGTCCTGTTCGGCAAGCACGCGCTCGGCGAGCTTGGCGAAGATGTCGAGCTCGAGCGCGAGCGCGCGGTCGGCTGCGGTGGTTATGCGCGCTTCGAGCTCGCCAAGCTCGAGCGTGGAGAAGCGCATGACGTTGGCGAGAGTCTGCCGGTGCACGAACATCTCGACATGCGGCGGCTTGGCGAGAGCGCCGGCATTGGTAGCAGTGACCTCGACGAAATAACCGAGCACGTTGTTATGGCGAACCTTCAGCGATTTGATGCCGGTCGCCTCGGCGTAACGCGTCTGCAGCCCGGCGATCACCCGGCGGCTGCCGTCGCGGAGCTTGCGATGCTCATCGAGATCGCGATCGGAACCGTCGCGGATGAAGCCGCCGTCGCGCTTGTTCAGCGGCAGCTCGTCGGCGAGTGCCGAGTCGAGAATCCGCTCTACGTCCTCAGGCACCGACCTGAGCCTCGCAGCGACAGCATCGAGCTCCTGCGGCAGGCCGAGACCGGCGGCACGGGCCAAATGCGCGGCGAGCGCGCGGGCCGAGGCGATGGCGTCGCGCACCGCGCCGAGATCGCGCGGACCGCCGCGGTTGAGCGCAAGCCGCGCCAGCGCCCGCGCCAGGTCAGGCGCGCGCTTCAGCTCATCGCGAAGCGTCTGGCGCAAGCGCGGCTCGCCGGCGAGATAAGAGATGGCGTCGAGGCGGTCGTTGATGGCGGCGGCATCGGTGAGCGGACTGCCGAGGCGGCTTGCAAGCTCGCGCGCGCCGGCGCCGGTGACGGTGCGGTCGATGGCAGCGAGGAGGCTGCCTGAGCGGGCGCCTTGGTTTGAGCGCATGAGCTCGAGATTGGCGCGGGTCGCGGCGTCGATCAGGAGCAGGCTCCCGGGCGCCTCTTTGCGCGGTGGCCGCATCAGTGGCGCGCGGCCGACCTGGGTGATCTCGACATAGGTGAAGAGGCCGGCGAGCGCGGCAAGCTCCGGCTTCGAGAACTCGCCATAGGCGTCGAGCGCAGCAACGCCGAGCTTCGCTTTCAGCGCGCGCTCGCCGCGGGCAGAGTCGAAATGGGCGCGCGGGATCGGCGTCAGCGCGGCACCGGCCTCGTGGATGACGGCGCGAAGCGAAGGATCGCCGGCCTGATCGTCACCGATCAGCACCTCGCGGGGGGCGAGCCGCGCAAGCTCGCCGGCAAGATCGCTGCCGCTCATGGTCGCCGCCAGCAGCTCCCCGGTTGAAATGTCGAGAGAGGCGAGCGCGAAAGCGGCCTCGCCGGCCTCGCCCCCCGGCGCGCGGAAGATCGCGGTGAGAAAGTTATGCGCCCGGGCGTCCAGCAGGCTCTCCTCGGTCAGCGTGCCTGGGGTGACGAGGCGCACCACGTCGCGCCGGACCACGGCCTTAGGCCCGCGCTTCCGCGCCTCGGCAGGGTCCTCGATCTGCTCGCACACCGCGACGCGATGGCCTTGCGCGATCAGGCGCTGAAGATATTCGTCGGCGGCATGCACCGGCACGCCGCACATGGGGATGTCCTCGCCGAGGTGCTTGCCGCGCTTGGTGAGCGCGATGCCAAGCGCGCGGCTGGCGATGGAGGCGTCCTCAAAGAACATCTCGTAGAAATCGCCCATGCGGTAGAACAGGAGGCAATCGGCATTGGCCGATTTGATCTCCAGATATTGGGCCATCATCGGCGTGGCGATGCTCGCGGGGCCCGTGGCCCCCACCTCGTCAGGGCGCGGGACGTCTCCCGCGGAAAATCCCCCCCGTTCGGCGTGAGCCCCGGTCTCTGCCTCGGCCATGGCTAGGGTGGTAACCGCTCCTAGGCGACCCGACAAGCGAGGCCGTTCTCCCCGTTTCAATCGTCCACAGCGGCGAAGGCCGCCCTCCCCGGTTGCTTGGCGCGCAAGCGTCCTCTAGGGTGCGCCGCGCTTCACTTGGGCTTCAATCTTGGGCTTCAACGGAGAGAGCATGCGCCCGTCTAAACGCGCGGCAGACGCCTTGCGCCCCATCAGCCTCGAGCGTGGCATTTCGTGCCACGCCGAAGGCTCCTGCCTCGTCCGTTTCGGCGGCACCCACGTGCTGTGCACGGCGAGCGTTGGAGAGTCGGTACCCCCATGGCTGAAAGGCGGGGGAAAGGGCTGGGTGACGGCGGAATACGGCATGCTGCCCCGCGCCACCGCCGAACGCACGCGGCGGGAGGCTGCGACCGGCAAGCAATCAGGCCGCACGCAAGAGATCCAGCGGCTGATCGGGCGCTCGCTCCGCGCCGTCACCGACCTTCCCGCGCTCGGCGAACGGCAGATCACGCTTGACTGCGACGTGCTCCAGGCCGACGGCGGCACGCGCACCGCGTCCATCACCGGCGCATGGATCGCGCTCCATGACGCCGTCGCCTGGATGAAGGCGCGGAACATGCTGAAGAACGGCGTTGCCTTACGCGATCACGTTGCCGCCGTGTCCTGTGGGCTTTATGGCGGCGAGGCCATCCTCGACCTCGACTATGCCGAGGATTCAGAGGCGCAGGCCGACGCCAATTTCGTCATGACGGGCTCTGGAGGCATCGTCGAGGTGCAGGGCACCGCCGAGCAGCAAGCCTTCAGCCAGGCGCAATTCGATCAGCTGATGGCTCTGGCGAAGCGCGGCATCGCCGAGCTCGTGCAACTGCAGAAGCTCACCGTCGCCTGACGATGGGCGTAACCTTGCGGCGGGGGACGCGCCTCGTCATCGCCAGCCACAATGAAGGCAAGGTGCGCGAGATCGCCGATCTGCTCGCGCCATTCGGCGTCGAGGCGGTGTCCGCAGGCAAGCTCGGACTGCCTGAGCCTGAGGAGACCGGCGATAGCTTCGTCGAGAATGCCAGACTGAAGGCGGCGGCCGCAGCGCGAGACTCACGGCTGCCGGCGCTCGCCGACGATTCAGGACTGGAGGTCAAGGCACTTGGCGGAGCGCCAGGCATCCATTCGGCGCGCTGGGGCGGAGCAGCAAGAGATTTCGGGCTCGCCATGGAGCGCGTGCATCGCGAGCTCGCTGCTGCCCATGCCAAGGACTCGACCGCCAATTTCACCTGCGCGCTGGCGCTTGCTTCGCCCGACGGCAAGTCGGAGGTGTTCGAAGGCAAGGTGTTCGGCACGCTCACGTGGCCGCCACGCGGCGCCCGCGGTTTCGGCTATGATCCGATCTTCGTGCCGGAAGGCTATAAACAGACATTCGGGGAGATGGAGCCGAGCTTGAAAGACTCGATCTCACACCGCGCCCGCGCTTTTGAGAAGCTGATGTTGGCTGCTTATGACCATGACTGAGCCGTTCGGAGTCTATGTGCATTGGCCGTTCTGCCTCGCCAAATGCCCCTATTGCGACTTCAACTCGCATGTGCGCCACGGCGGCATCGACCACGGTGACTTCGTCACCGCATATCTGGCGGAGCTGAAGCACTTCGCCACACTCGCTCCAGGCCGCGTCGTCTCAAGCATCTTCTTTGGCGGCGGCACGCCGTCGCTGATGGCACCTGAGACCGTCGGCGCCATCCTCGACCGTATCGCCGAGCTATGGACCGTCGCCCCTGACGCCGAGATCACGCTTGAAGCCAATCCGACATCCGTCGAGGCGGGGCGCTTTGCAGGCTACCGCGCCGCAGGCGTCAACCGGGTGTCGCTCGGCGTGCAATCGCTCGACGATGCGAGTCTCAAATCGCTCGGCCGTATGCACACGAGCGATGAGGCCCTTGCCGCGCTCGCCATCGCCAAGCTCAATTTCGAGCGCGTGTCGTTCGACCTGATCTATGCGCGGCAGGGACAGGCTCTGCCGGCCTGGCGCGACGAGCTCACCAGCGCGCTCAGCCACGCGCACGACCACCTCTCGCTCTATCAGCTCACCATCGAGCCAGGCACGCCGTTCGCCGCGCTCCACGCTTCTGGTGCCCTCAAAGTCCCTGACGGCGAGCAAGCCGAGGCCTTCTATCTCCTCACCCAGGAGCTTTGCGATTCCGCGGGCCTCCCCTCCTACGAAGTGTCGAACCACGCGCGGCCTGGAGCGGAGTCGCGGCACAATCTTCTTTATTGGCGCGGTCACGACTATGCGGGCGTCGGCCCAGGCGCCCATAGCCGCATCACCCAAGATGACGGCAAACATGCCATCGCCATCCGCAAATCGCCGGAAGCCTGGCTCGAAGCGGTCGCTGTCTCCGGTCACGGCATCGAGCAGGCCGAGCGCTTGAGCCCGCAAAACTCGGCCGACGAATATCTCCTCATGGGCTTGCGCCTCGCCGAAGGCATCGACGTGACGCGGCTCAAAGCCATCGATGGGCGGAAGCTCGACGGCGCGCGGCTGCAACAGCTCGAGGCGCAAGGCCTGGTCAAGCGAACCCCCGGCCGGCTGCGGGCGACCGACACCGGACGCCTCGTGCTCGACCGGCTGATCGTCGAGCTCGCCGCCTAATATTGAGCGGAGGTGAAGCTGTTCGGCGCAGGCTCCATCACCTGCGGCCCGTATTCGCGCACTTCGAGAATGGCGAGCCCGCGCTCCGATGTGCCGTCGGGCAGCAGCCGGAACAGCCCGTCGACACCGGCAAAGCCGCTTCCCCTGGTCAGCGTCGTCGCCGTGTAGCGCTGCCCCGGAGGATTTGGCGACAGTGACACGGCGAGGCTCACCGCGTCATAGCCGAGGCTTGCGATGCGCGGTGGGGTCGAGCCATAGGTCTTGGCGTATTTGCCGACGAAATCGCTCCAGCCTTTCGGGTCGGGCGCAGGGAACCAACCGCCGACGAGAGCCGTCTCCCTACCGATCGAGGGATAGTCCCATTGCCCGGTGCCGAGGAATTGCAGGCCCTTGCTGGTGACGCCGTTCGAGGCAAGCAGCGGCGCGAGCGATTGGAGGTCCTCTGGCCCCGCGGGCAAGAACAGCGCATCCACCTGCCCGGCCTTCATAGCGTTTGCCACCTGCCGCACCGGGCCGAGCATGGCGTTGGCGTCGTTCGGCGGGAAGGTGGCGCGCACCACGGCCTGCCCTCCGCTCCGCCCGATGCTGCGCGCAAACGCTTCCTCGGCCAGCCTGCCGTAAGGCGACTGCGGGATCAGCAGCGCGAAATTGTGTTTGCCGCGGGAGGCGGCGTAGGAAACGATGCGCGGCACGTCGCGTCCGGCGAGGAAGCTCAAAAGATAAACACCGCCGCCGGCGACCTTCTCGTCGCTGGAAAAAGCGATCATGGGAATGTTCGACTGGCGCGCTATCGGAGCGGCGGCAGCGACTTCTTGCGCGAAGAGCGGCCCGATGATCAGCTCGGCGCCGTCCTGGATCGCGCTCTGCGCCGCCGCCTGCGCGCCCGCCGGCGTGCCCTTGGTGTCTTTCGGCACGAGCGAGACCGACGGATTGTCGAAATCAAACAGAGCGAGCTCGGCCGCTTGCTTCAGCGCCTTGGCCACTGAGGGCGTGTTGCCCGAGCCGGTGAGCGGCAGGAGCAGAGCGACCTTCACCGCGCCGGTCGAGCCGGTCACGCCCGGGCTTATCGGCCCTGGGCCGCTGCCGCCGCCGCAAGCGGCGAGCAGCATCGAAACGGTAAAGCCCGCGAGCAGAGCCTTCGCGGCGCGAAGCGTCAGACCAATCCGTGGTGGAAGTCGCATGACCCCTTCGCTTCAAGGCGAGCGAAGCGCGAGGCTATCGCGAGGCCTTGTGTCCCCGAGCGGCAGACGCAAGCTTACCTTCGTCCATCGGCCCTGCAAAAACCGCCGCCGTCCGCCCTTTGGACAAAATTTCGACCGCAACTATGGCTCATTCGTGATGGGCGCGAAGCGCCACTATAGCATGGCACCTCTTCTAGCATAGCGCCGCTCAAGCCCGCACTTTAGGCAGTTCACCGGCAGCCTGCCTGAGCTATAAGCGCATGCGTGCAGGATCATCGCCACGACGACCAAGACGCAGCGCGCAGGATTCAGCGCGTTGAAGCCGCGCTCGCCGGCGAAATGGAGCGGCAGCTTCCCGCCGGCCTCTATCTCGTGGCGACGCCGATCGGCAACCTCGCCGACATTTCGCTTCGCGCTCTCGCCGTTCTCACCCGCGCCGACCTGATCGCGGCGGAAGATACGCGCCACAGCCGCAAGCTCCTCTCCCATTTCGGCATCAAGGCTGAGCTCACCCCCTATCACGAGCACAACGCTGCGAAGGAGCGCCCGCGGCTGCTCGCGCGCATCAGGGCCGGCTTCTCCGTGGCGCTGATCTCCGATGCCGGCACGCCGCTGATCTCAGATCCTGGCTACAAGCTCGTGCGCGAAGCGCTTGAGGCTGGGCTTCAGGTGACGAGCGTGCCAGGTCCGTCCGCCGCGCTCGCAGCGTTGACCAGCGCAGGGCTCCCCACCGACACATTCCTGTTCGCAGGCTTCCTGCCGCCGAAGGGAGGCCAAAGGCGGAAGCGGCTCGAAGAGCTGAAGCCCGTTCCTGCCACGCTGATCTTCTACGAGACCGCATCGCGGCTCCACGCGGCTCTCGCCGACATGGCTGAGGTCTACGGCGCGCGGGAGGCTGCGATTGCCAAGGAGCTCACCAAGCTGCATGAGAGCGTCGCTCGCGGGAGTCCTGCCGCGCTTGCTGCGGCGTTCGACTCGACCGAGCTCAAGGGAGAGTTCGTGGTTCTGGTCGGTCCGCCAAATCCGCACGAAGCGGAAATCGGCGACGACGCGATCGTGGCGAGCCTCAAGCAGGCCTTGCAGCAGGAAAGCTTCCGCGACGCCGTGCGCAGCGTTGCCGACAAATTCAAGCTCAAGCGGAGCCGCGTCTACGAGCTTGGGCTAACGCTCGAGCGCAAAGGCAGCAATCGGCCGTGAGCGAGAAGCGGGTCAGGGCATACCGTCATGGGCTGCTCGCCGAAACCATCGCCGCGCTCCTGCTTCGCCTCAAAGGTCATCGCATCATCGCGCGCCGCTACAAGACGCCCGTTGGCGAGATCGATCTCGTGGCGCTGAAGGGCAAGCGGCTTGCCTTCGTCGAGGCGAAGCAGCGCAAGACCTTGGACGAGGCAGGCTGGTCGCTGCCGACGCGTGCCCGGCGGCGCATCGTCAGGGCCGCGCAATATTGGCTCGCCGGCCACCCCGACTTTGCCGGCCACGACATCGCCTTCGACGTCGTGCTTGCCGCGCCCTGGGCCTGGCCGCGATATATCGAGAACGCGTTCCCGGTCTAATTCCCTGGCCGCAAGGGGGGTGGAGACTTTGCTTAGACTTTGCCTATAAGGATGCGCCATGGCCCTCAAAGTCGCCTTCCAGATGGACCCGATCGAGCGCATCGATATCAGGGGCGATTCGACCTTCGCCCTGCTGCTCGAGGCGCAATGGCGTGGCCACGACGTGTTCTATTACACGCCGAACAATCTCTCGCTCCGCGACGGCAAACTGATCGCGCTCGGCCATAGCCTCACGGTCGAGGACAAGCCCGGCGATCATTACCGGCTGGCGCATCAGCGCGAGGAGGATCTGTCCAAGTTCGACGTGGTGCATCTCCGCCAGGACCCGCCATTCGACATGGCCTACATCACCACCACGCATCTCTTGGAGCGCATCCACCCAAAGACTCTGGTGGTGAACAACCCAGCGGCGGTGCGCAACGCGCCGGAGAAGGTGTTCGTGCTCGACTTTCTCGATCTGATGCCGCCCACCCTCGTCACCCGCTCGCCAGACGCCATCAGGGCGTTCCGCGACGAGCATAAGGACATCGTGGTGAAGCCGCTTTACGGCAATGGCGGCGCCGCCGTGTTCCACGTTCCGCCGGGCGATACCAATCTCAACTCGCTGATCGAGCTGCTCGGCATGACTTTCCGCGAGCCGATCATGGTGCAGCGCTATCTTCCCGAGGTGCGCGGCGGCGACAAGCGCATCATCCTGGTCGACGGCGAGATCGCCGGCGCCATCAACCGCGTGCCAGCGCCGGACGACACGCGCTCCAATCTTCATGTCGGCGGCAGGGCGGAGCCAGCGACGCTCACGCCACGCGACAAGGAGATCTGCGCCAGGCTGGGGCCCGAGCTCAAGAAGCGCGGGCTGATCTTCGTCGGCATCGACGTGATCGGCGACTACCTCACCGAGATCAACGTCACCTCGCCGACCGGCATCCGCCAGGTGGCGCAGTTCGGCGGCCCCGACATCGCCGCCATGATCTGGGACGTGATCGAGGCGAAGGTGAAGCGCGAGAAGAAACGATGACGGGGAAAAGCAAATCCTTCGGCGAAGTGTTCGACGCCCACACCGCAGCCGAGTTCCAAACGCGCGATATCGAGGCGACCATGCCCACGATGGGCGAAAACCCCTCATGTCACCCACGTGCCCGTCATGACCGGCGGCCACGGGGCGGACGCGGTGCGCAGCTTTTATGAGACCTGGTTCATCGGCCATTGGCCTGAAGACACCAAGATCACGCTGGTCTCGCGCACGGCTGGCGAGAGCCAGCTGGTCGACGAGCTGATCCTCTCTTTCACCCACGATTGCGAGATGCCGACGATTCTGCCGGGCATCAAACCAACCGGGCGCAAGGTGACGGTTCCCACCGTAGTGATCGTTGGCTTCGATCAAGACGACAAGATCACGCATGAGCACATCTATTGGGACCAGGCGACCATGCTGGTGCAGCTCGGTCTGCTCGATCCATCGGCGCTGCCCGTGACCGGCGCCGAGCAGGCTGGCGCGGCTGCTCGATCCAAAGCTCGCCTCCAACACGCTGATCCCGAAATAGGGAGCGGCGCATGGAAGGCTTGGGCGTCCTCCTCGTCGTGGTCGCTGCCTTCGTCGCCAGCCTGCCGGCGCTCCGCGAGCAATGGCGCACCGACCGCGCCGGCTCGATCAAGACGATCTGGCTGTTCGGCCTCTACTGCCCCTATGTCGGGCTCGGCATCGTCGTGGTGCTGCTGCTCGCGCCAAAGACCGGCGGGGCAGGCGGAGGCAAGGCGCTGCTCCTCACCGGGTTCATCCTTGGCTTTATCTTCTACGGCGCGCTGACTCTGATGCGCGTCGTGCCGCGCTACCGCGAGCCTCCGGCCTTATCTGTGGGCATAAGTCTGCCTCTTCCCCGGATGTTCGCGGAATGTTCTTGCCGCTCGCGTGCAACTTGGCTAGAGTGGAACTTGAGGCTGTAGAGTTGAGCCTGAACGGGGGCTTCAGCGATGTTTGCCCGGGTCACTACCGTCGCCTTTGAGGGCATCGAGGCGCGGCCGATCGATGTGCAGGTGCAGATCGGGCCGGGGATGCCGCACTTCACTATCGTCGGCCTCCCCGACAAGGCCGTGGCCGAGAGCCGCGAGAGGGTGCGCGGCGCGCTGAACGCCATCGGCTTGGCGCTCCCGCCAAAGCGCATCACCGTCAACCTCGCCCCAGCCGACCAGCCGAAGGAAGGCAGCCACTACGACCTCCCCATCGCGCTCGGGCTGATGGCCGCGACTGGGGCCGTGGCCCATGACGCGATCGAAGCCTATTGCGTGCTCGGCGAGCTTGCCCTTGACGGCTCGATCGCGGCGATCGCCGGCGCGCTTCCAGCGGCAATCGGGGCGAACGCGCTCGGCAAGGGCCTGATCTGCCCGCGCGATTCAGGCGCAGAGGCCGCCTGGGCCGCCGCCGACATGACGATCCTCGCGCCGTGCAATCTGCTTCAGCTCGTCAACCACTTCAAAGGCCTGCAGACGCTGAAGCGCCCGCTGCCGACGCCTGACCCAGGCGATGAGGCGATGCCCGACTTGCGCGACATCAAGGGCCAGGAGACTGCCAAGCGCGCGCTCGAAGTGGCTGCCGCCGGCGGGCATAACCTCCTGATGATCGGGCCTCCTGGCGCCGGCAAGTCGATGTTGGCCAAGCGGCTCCCCTCCCTCCTCCCGCCGCTTCAGCCAGCCGAGATGCTTGAGGTGAGCATGATCAGGAGCCTCGCCGGCGATCTTGCCGGAGGGCGCATCGGCAGGACGCGTCCCTTCCGCGCCCCGCATCATTCGGCGAGCATGGCGGCGCTCGTCGGCGGCGGCACGCGCCCGCGGCCCGGCGAAGTGGCATTGGCACATCTCGGCGTGCTGTTCCTCGACGAGCTTCCGGAGTTCGCCGCGCAAGCGCTCGACGCGCTACGCCAGCCGCTCGAGGCCGGCGAGACGGTGATCGCGCGCGCCAATCACCGGATCTCCTACCCGTCGCGCGTTCAGCTCATCGCCGCGATGAATCCATGCCGCTGCGGCCGCGCCGGCGAGCCTGGCTATGCCTGCCGCCAGGGCCGCGGTTGCGTCGAACGCTACCAGGCGCGCATCTCAGGGCCCCTGCTCGACCGCATCGATCTGCAGATCGAAGTGCCTGCGGTCTCTGCCGCCGACCTCGTGCTGCCTGCGGCGTCGGAAGGAAGTGCCGAGGTGCGCGCCCGTGTCGCTGCGGCCCGCGCCATCCAGGCCGAGCGCTTCGCCGCGCTGAAACATCCCCGCGCGCGCACCAATGCCGATTGCGACGGGAGCCTGCTCGAGGATATCGCCGCGCCCGACCAGGCCGGGCGCACGCTTCTGCGCGAGGCCGCCGACGCGCTCAGCTTGAGCGCACGCGGCTATCACCGGACACTTCGCGTCGCCCGCACGCTTGCCGATCTCGACGGCGAGGCACGCGTCGCCCGCATCCACATCGCCGAGGCGCTCAGCTATCGCGGCGAAACTCTGCGCCGCGCGCAAGCTGCCGCGTGAGTTTGGCCGAGCTCTGGATAAACACTAATCTTGGGTGAAAAGCCGAGCGGCCCCCCAATATCCCCAAACTGTCACACAGGGTTCGAATTGGTTTGCTAACCGGGCCTTGTTGTGGCCGAATCGGGGCTGCCGCGACAGTTGCGTTGCTTCAGTCGCTTCGCGTCGCGCGGCCGCCTCAATTCACAGCGAGCCTGGCTGAGACATGGCAATGAAGCTGACACCTGGGGGCATCGCGGAGCGATTCCGCGGCGGCCCGATGTTTCCAGGCCTGATCTTTCCCATGATCCCAGGACTGACGTTCCGGCCTTCGCACGGAGGCCTCCTGCCCTTTACAACGCGCTGGCGGTCGAGGCCGAGACGCCTCGGGGCCTGGCACCCGCCGAAAATCTACGGCCGCATCGGCTCTCTCGAAGTGCGGCTCGCGCGCAAGAAGAGCGAGATCAGGCAGGCGCAGCGCCTCCGCTACAAAGTGTTCTACGAGGAGATGTCGGCGGTGCCCGGCGCGCTCGCCATGCTGTCCCGCCGCGACGAGGACGAGTTCGACCCCATCTTCGATCATCTGCTCGTGGTCGATGGCGGCGATCCCAATGACGGCAGACGCTGGCACCGGGCGCGCGTGGTCGGCACCTATCGCGTGCTGCGCCAGGAGGTGGCGGACCTCAATGACGGCTTCTACACGCAAGGTGAATACAACATTGAGCCGCTGATCCGCGCCAAAGGCGCCGGCTATAGTTTCATGGAGCTTGGCCGCTCCTGCGTGCTCAAGCCCTACCGCAACAAGCGCACGCTCGAGCTGCTCTGGCAGGGCGTGTGGTCTTACGTGCGCGAGCACGGCGCCAACGTCATGATCGGCTGCGCGAGCTTCGCCGGCACCGACCCACAAGCCCATGCCACGGCGTTGAGCTTCCTCTACCACAACGCGCTTGCGCCGGAGGATTGGCGCGTCAAGGCACACGAGCACCTCCGCGTCGACATGAACATGATGCCTGCCGACGCGGTCGACGTGCGCGCCGCGATCAAGGCACTTCCGCCCCTGATCAAGGGCTATCTCAGGGTTGGGGCCTATATCGGCGACGGCGCCGTCATCGACCATCAATTCGGCACGACCGATGTCTTCGTGATCATGCCGGTCGAAGCGATCAACACCCGCTACTTCGCCCATTTCGGCTCGCCTGATGAGCTTTCCGCTCCGATTCCTGCGGAGTTCGGCGCGCTCAACTAGCTTCCTGCGAAGACCGGCATTTGACGCAAGCCCAGCCCGTCCTTAGATTTCGGGCATTATGCGTCACACCGACATCAACGCCTTTCGGCCCGCGAGCGACGGCGTCGTCGGCTTGCGCGAGCTCAACGAGCGGTCGCGCGAGATCTTCAAGCGCATCGTCGAGACCTATCTCACCACCGGCGAGCCGGTCGGCTCGCGCAATCTGAGCCGCGCGCTGCCCATGACGCTGTCGCCGGCCTCGGTGCGTAACGTCATGTCGGACCTCGAGGCGCTTGGCCTCATCTACGCCCCGCACACCAGCGCCGGCAGGCTTCCCACTCAGTCTGGCTTGCGCCTGTTCATCGACGGGCTGCTCGAAATCGGCGAGGTGAGCGAGGAGGAGCGAAGCCACATCGAGGCCCGCATCGCCGGCAATGGCCGCCACCGCGCGGTCGAGGAGTTCCTCGCCGAAGCCGGCGCCATGCTGTCGGGGCTTTCCGGCTGCGCCGGCGTGGTGCTGGTCGACAAGCTGAGCAAGACGCTGAAGCAGGTCGAGTTCGTCAATCTCGCGCCGGGCAGGGCGCTCGCCGTGCTGGTGAGCGAGGACGGCGATGTGGAAAACCGCATCATCGCGCTTCCGGAAGGCCTGCCGTTCTCGTCGCTCACCGAAGCGTCCAACTACATCAACGCCCGTATCGCCGGGCTCACGCTCGCGGAAGCCCGCTCCCGCATCGAGAAGGAGATCGAGCAGCGCCGCGCCCAGCTCGACGAGCTGACCGCCCGCGTGGTTACCGAGGGGCTTGCCACCTGGTCAGGCAGCGGCGATGAGCAGAAGAGCCTCATCGTGTGCGGGCGCTCCCATCTCCTCGAAGACGTGCGCGCCATGGAGGATCTCGAGCGGGTGCGGCTTCTGTTCGAGGATCTCGACACCAAGAAGGACCTGATCCAGCTGCTCGGGCTTGCCGAGCGCGCCGAGGGCGTGCGCATCTTCATCGGATCGGAGAACAAGCTGTTCTCGCTCTCAGGCTCGGCGCTGATCGTGTCGCCCTTCGAGGACACAGAGCAGAAGATCGTAGGCGTGCTCGGCGTCATCGGCCCGACGAGACTCAACTATGCCCGAATCATTCCCATGGTGGACTACACGGCCAGGTTGTTGGGGCGCCTTGTCCCTTGATTTTTCTGGCCTCACGGTCGATATCCCGTGAAGGTTCCGGTATCCCTTCGTTGAGAGAGCCAATGTCCGACGAAAAAACCGACGCGCGTCCCGAAGATCAAGCGGGAGTTGCCAACAAAGATGCCCAGGCGCCCGATCCTGCGGCCCAGGCGAGTGCCGAGCTGACCGCGCTCGTTGCCGAGAACTCCGACATGCGCGATCGCCTGCTGCGCACCATGGCCGATATGGAGAACTTGCGCCGGCGCACCGAGCGCGAGAAGGCCGACACCGCCCGCTACGCCATCTCCAATTTTGCCCGCGACGTGCTCACGGTCGGCGACAATCTCCGCCGCACCATCGAGCATGTTCCGGGCGATGCCGCAGCTCAGGATCCCGCGCTCAAAAGCTTCCTCGATGGGGTGGAGCTGACCGAGCGTGAGCTCCTCAACGTTCTTGAGCGCCACGGCGTCACCCGCATCGATCCTGTCGGCCAGCGTTTCGATCCCAACTGCCACCAGGCGATGTATGAAGTGCAGAACGCCGACGTTCCGGAAGGCACCGTGGTCGACGTGATGCAGGCCGGCTACGTGATCGGCGATCGCTGCCTGCGCCCGGCGCTGGTCGCGGTGGCTAAAGGCGGCGCCAAGCAGACGGCGCCGAGCGAGCAGCCTGGCGACGGCCCGCCAAAGGCCGCCAATGACGACTTCCCCGGCGGCGGACCGCAAGGGGGCCGAGAACCGCTTCGTGGTGAGCCAGCGCGTGGCGAACCACATCGCGGCGAGCCGCATCGTGGTGGTCATCCCAGGGGCACGCACAACAAGCACTAGACGGGCTTCGTCACCCGTCGCAGCGTCAGATTGAGGCGGCCGCCCTCAGGCAAGAGAGCCGAGGTTCCGGGCAGGATGCGGTCGATGCCATGAAAAGCAAGCCGGTCATCGCAGCCAAGCACGACGACATCGCCTGACTTAAGCTCAAGCGACTGCGCTTTGTCTTTGCGGGTGAGGCCGCCGACGCGGAAGATGGCGCTGTCGCCGAGCGACACCGATACGACCGGCGCGGCAAAGTCTTCTTCGTCCTTGTCCTGATGCAGCCCCATCTTGGCGTCGCCGCTGTAGTAATTGACGAGGCAGGCTTCCGGGTCGGCCGGATAGCCTGCGACCTCCCGCCAGAGATCGAGCAGCGGCTTCGGCATCGCCGGCCAGGGCTTGCCCGTCACCGGATGCGTCGGCTGATAGCGATAACCGCGCTCCTTGTCAGTGACCCAGCCGAGGGGCCCGCAATTCGTCATGCGCACCGACATTGGCTTGCCGGAACGCGGCATGGTGGGGGTGAACAGCGGCGCCTCCTCCATCACGGCGCGGAGAGCGTCCAGCAACTTCGCCTGGTCAGCGTCCTTCAGTTTTCCCGGCAGATGTTCCAAGGCCACGCCTTTGCCTCGACTTCGAGCCGTCCTACGATCTGCCATAGTACGCGTTTACCGGTATTCTCGAGGCGATCATGGCAAGAGCCGGCAAAGCCAATCCCGACGGCTACGTACATACGCGCGACGCCAAAGAATATCAGCGTCTGCGCGATCAAGCCCGCATGTGGGAAGAGGCCACGGCGCATGTGCTTGCCGCCGTCGGGCTTGGCCCAGGCATGAGCTGCCTCGACGTCGGCTCCGGCCCAGGCGCGGTAATGCGACTTATGGCCGACCGCGTGGGGCCCGAGGGCCGGGTCACCGGTATCGAGATCGACGGCGCGCTCGGTGCCGAGGCGCTACAAGACCTCCGCCGCGAAGGTGGCGCCGAACTCGAGCAGATCACCGCTGATCTTCTCAAGCTTGAGGCGCCGGCCGGCGTGCCGTTCGACCTCACCTTCTGCCGGCTCCTGCTCATGCATATGCGCGATCCCGTCGCCATCCTCGAAAAAATGTCGGCGTGGACCAAGCCGGGTGGCGTGGTGGTGGCGCAGGAGTTCGATTTCGGTGCCATCTCCGTCGAGCCAACCTGCCCGGCCATGGGCGAGTTCAACCGCCTGTTCGAGGGCGTGTTCAGAGCCCACGGCCGCAACTTGCGCGCCGGACGCCAATTGCCGGCACAATTCGAGGCGGCGGGGCTCGGCACGCCGGACGGCACCGACGCCGCGGTTCACTATCTACCGCTCGCGCAGATCGCAAACATGCTGATCGGGGTTTATGACGGTCTTTATGCCGCGGCCGCCGAGCTTGGCATCGCCGACCCGCTCAGGGCGTCGCAGTTCCGCAAGGACATGGCGGAGGCCGGGGCCGACGGGCGGTACTATTGTCTTACGCCGGTTTTGATCGCCGCCTGGAAGCGTATTGGGTGAGAAACGCAAGTTGATCGGGGCCCAATCCAGCGCTTCTCCTTGCGGCCCAAATGCTTGGCTCTTATATAACCGCGGGGAACCCCGCCGGATAAGTCGGCGGGCGCGCCGATAGTATTAGGGGACCGGCGCCACGCGATTTTTGCATGCGAGGCGCGCGTCAGTGTTAACGGGTGCCGAGTGAAGGGCCCGGACGGTCTGCCAGAAAGAGAGGCTACGGATGGCGAAAGTAATTGGTATAGATCTCGGCACGACGAATTCCTGTGTCGCGGTCATGGAGGGGAAGAACCCCAAAGTTATCGAGAATGCCGAAGGCGTGCGCACCACGCCTTCGATGGTTGCCGTCACCGAAGATCAAGAGCGACTGGTCGGCCTTCCCGCGAAGCGCCAAGCTGTCACCAATCCCGAAAATACCTTCTTCGCCATCAAGCGCCTGATCGGTCGCCGCTACGACGATCCGATGGTCGAGAAGGACAAGGGCCTCGTCCCTTACAAGATTGTCCGCGCCGATAACGGCGACGCCTGGGTCGAATCCCGTGGCAAGAAATATTCTCCCTCGCAAATCTCGGCCTTCATCCTGCAGAAGATGAAAGAGACGGCGGAAGCCTATCTCGGCGAGAAGGTCGAGCAGGCGGTGATCACCGTGCCGGCCTATTTCAACGACGCTCAGCGCCAGGCGACCAAGGACGCAGGTAAGATCGCCGGCCTCGAAGTGTTGCGCATCATCAACGAGCCGACCGCTGCCGCGCTCGCTTACGGCCTAGACAAGAAGACCGGTTCGAAGACCATCGCTGTCTACGACCTTGGCGGCGGCACCTTCGACATCTCCATCCTCGAGATCGGCGACGGCGTGTTCGAGGTGAAGTCGACCAATGGCGATACCTTCCTCGGCGGCGAGGATTTCGACATGCGCCTCGTCGACTATCTCGCGAACGAGTTCAAGAAGGAGAGCGGTATCGATCTCAGGAGCGACAAGCTTGCGCTGCAGCGCCTGAAAGAAGCCGCCGAGAAGGCCAAGATCGAGCTGTCGTCGACGACGCAGACCGAGATCAACCTGCCCTTTATCACCGCCGACAAGAGCGGGCCCAAGCATCTCACCATGAAGCTCACTCGAGCCAAGCTCGAGAGCCTGGTGGACGATCTCATTCAGAAGACGGTCGGGCCTTGCCAGAACGCGTTGAAGGACGCCGGCCTCAAGGCCGCCGAGATTGACGAGGTGGTTCTCGTCGGCGGCATGACGCGCATGCCGAAAGTGGTCGAGACGGTGAAGGCCTTCTTCGGCCGCGAGCCGCATAAGGGCGTGAATCCGGACGAGGTGGTGGCCATCGGTGCCGCCATCCAGGCCGGCGTGCTGCAGGGCGACGTCAAGGACGTGCTCCTGCTCGACGTCACCCCACTGTCGCTCGGCATCGAGACTTTGGGCGGGGTGTTCACGCGGCTCATCGACCGCAACACCACGATCCCGACCAAGAAGAGCCAGGTGTTCTCGACCGCAGAGGACAATCAGAACGCAGTCACCATCCGAGTCTTCCAGGGCGAGCGCGAGATGGCCGCCGACAACAAGCTGCTCGGCCAGTTCGATCTCGTCGGCATTCCGCCGGCGCCGCGCGGCGTGCCGCAGATCGAGGTCACCTTCGACATCGACGCCAACGGCATCGTCAATGTGCAGGCGACCGACAAGGCCACCGGCAAGGAGCAGTCGATCCGCATCCAGGCGTCGGGCGGCCTCTCGGAGTCCGACATCGACCGCATGGTCAAGGAAGCCGAGACCCATGCCGAGGAGGACAAGAAGCGTCGCGAGCTGGTCGAGATGAAGAACCAGGGCGAGGCGCTGGTACACTCCACAGAGAAGATGCTCAAGGACTATGGCGACAAGGTCCCGGCGGCCGACAAGGGCGTGGTGGAAACTGCGCTCGCCGACCTCAAGTCAGCCCTGCAAGGCGAGGACAAGGACCTCATCAAGCAAAAGGTCGACGCCATGGCGCAGGCCTCGATGAAGCTCGGAGAAGCGCTTTATCAGGCAAACCAGGGCGCAGCCGCCGCGGGCGGCGGTGGAGACCCCTCGGAAGGTGGCGACGGCAAGGAGAATGTGGTCGACGTCGACTTCGAGGAGGTCAAGGACGACGACAGCAAGAAGTCAGCATAAGTAGCATTCTAGGCGTTGGCGTGAGGCTTGCACGTGTCCGTGCAGCCTCAGGCCGCAAGCCCAAGACAAGAGGCTAAGCGCCGCCGCCAGCGGGTGGGCGGGTTGGTGTGGAAGGCCGGATAGCGCGCATGACGAAGCGAGATTATTACGACGTCTTGGGTATAGGGAGAGCGGCTTCCGATCAGGAGATCAAGGCCGCCTTTCGCCGTCTCGCCAAGGAATGCCACCCCGACACTTGCAACGGCGACACCACCTCAGAGAAGCGCTTCAAGGAAGTCAACGAGGCCTATGAGGCGCTGAAAGACCCGCAGAAGCGGGCGGCCTATGACCGCTTCGGCCACGCAGCCTTCGAGAACGGCATGGGAGGCATGGGCGGCCACCCGCACGGGTTCGGTGCCGACTTCTCAGCCTCCATGTCGGCCATGTTCGACGATCTGTTCGGCGAGTTCATGGGCCAGAGGCGGCCGCGCCAGCGCTCGGCGCGCGAACGCGGCGCCGATCTTCGCTACAACATGGAGATCACGCTCGCCGAAGCCTACGAAGGCAAGACGGCGCAGATCCGCGTGCCGACATCCGTTACCTGCGAGGCCTGCACCGGCTCAGGCGCCAAGACGGGCACCGCGCCAACGACCTGCCGCACCTGCGGCGGCATCGGCAAGGTACGCGCGGCACAAGGCTTCTTCACCATCGAGCGCACCTGTCCCTCCTGCCATGGACGCGGCGAGGTGATCGAAACCCCGTGCCCAGCCTGTAATGGGTCAGGCCGGGTCACGCGCGAGCGCACACTGTCAGTGACCATCCCGGCAGGCGTCGAAGACGGCACGCGGATCAGGCTCGCCGGCGAAGGCGAGGCGGGTTTGCGCGGCGGACCTGCCGGCGACCTCTATATCTTTCTCTCCATCAAGCCGCATGAGTTTTTCCAGCGCGACGGCGCCGACCTGTTCTGCCGCGTGCCGATCGCCATGACCACGGCAGCTCTTGGCGGCCAGGTCGAGGTGCCGACCATCGACGGCGGCAAGTCGAAGGTGAAGATCCCTGAGGGCACCGAGAGCGGCAAGCAGTTCCGCATCAAGTCGAAGGGCATGCCGGTGCTGCGGTCGAAGCAGCAGGGCGACCTCTACATCCAGGTCGAGGTCGAGACGCCGAAGAGCCTCACGCGCAAGCAGCGGGAGCTGTTGAAGGAGTTCGAGAACGCCTCGAACGAGAGCACGAGTCCGGCGTCGACCGGTTTCTTCGCCCGCGTGAAGGAATTCTTCGAGGGCCAGTAGCGGCCCCGCGTCTATCCACCAATATCCGCATATATCCGCACAATTCGGCACATTTTTCCGCGCATATCGGCGCATATCCCGCGGGAAATCGCGTAGAGTGCGACGTCGGGCGCGGGAGGGCGACGGGAGGACTAAACGGATGCGGCTCTTGTTCTTCGCCGGCAGCGCGCGAGAGGGCTCCTACAACAAGAAGCTTGCCAGGCTCGCCCAGCACATCGCCACCGCAAACGGCATCGAAGGGGTGTTCGTCGACCTGAAGGACTATCCCATGCCGCTCTATCACGGCGACCTCGAGGCCAACGAAGGACCGCCGCAGAAGGCCGCAGAGTTCAAGGCGCTGCTCAGCGAGTATCAGGGCGTGTTCATCGCGAGCCCAGAGTACAACTCTTCGGTCACGCCCCTTCTCAAGAACACGCTCGACTGGGTGACACGGGTCAGGGCCAAGGGCGAGACCGGCCTCGAGGTCTACAAGACGCGCGTGTTCGCCATCAGCGGGGCCTCGCCAGGCTATTACGGCGCCATGCGCAGCCTGCTCACTCTCAGGCAGATTCTCGTAGTCGGCGTCGGCGCCACGGTGATCCCGCAACAGCTCGCCCTGCCCCGCGCGGGCGACGCCTTCGAGGAGGACGGCAGCCTCAAGGACAAGGCGCAACAAAACATGCTGAAGGACGTGGTGGAGAAGCTCGCCATCGCCGCCAAAAGGTTCGCCGCGTGACGACCCACGCACGCGACCGGCTGATCGTAGCCCTCGACGTGCCGGGCGCCGAGCAAGCGCGGGCACTGATCGATGCGCTGCAAGACAGCGTCGGCGTGTACAAGATCGGCCTTGAGCTGCTGTTCGCAGGCGGCATGGCGCTCGCAAGCGAGCTTGCCTCGCGGGGCATGCACGTGTTCATCGACGCCAAGCTGCTCGATATCGAGGCGACGGTCGAGCGCGCCACCGCTTCGATCGCCCGCACTGGCGCCGAGTTCCTCACCGTGCACGCGGTGGACCGGAAGACGCTCGACGCCGCGGCACGCGGCAGGGGCGACAGCAGCCTCAAGCTTCTCGGCGTCACGGTGTTGACCAATCTCGGGCCGGCGGACCTCGTGCAGCAGGGCACCGACATTCCGCCTGGCGAGCTCGTGCTGCACCGAGCCATGCTGGCAAAAGAGGCTGGCTTCAGCGGCGTCGTCGCCTCTGGGCTCGAAGCTGCGGCGATCAGGAACGCCGCGGGCACCGGGTTTTTCATCGTCACGCCGGGCATCAGGCCTCAAGGCGGCGCAACCCAGGACCAGGCGCGGGTCGCAACCCCAGCAAGCGCCATTGCCGCCGGCGCCGACTATCTCGTGGTCGGCCGGCCGATCACCGCGGCGCCGGACCCTCGCGCCGCGGCCGAGGCGATCGTCGCAGAGATCGAGAGAGCTTTGTCAGGCTAGCTCAGCAACACGCTGAGCGATCAGGCGGGCAAGCGCGCGATCGCCTGCGACCGCGTCGCCATCGCCTGCGACCGCGACCTGCTTCAGCCGCGACTTGCCGCCATGGGCGACGGTGACGCTTGATGGCGGAAGCCGAAGCCACTTCGCGATCAGCGTTTCGAGCGCCTCATTGGCGCGGCCGGCCTCAGGCACCGCGCGCACGCGCGCCTTCAACACGCATGCGCCGGCATGATCCTCGACGCCCACGACCTAATCGCGCGAGGACTTCGGCGTCAGCCTGACCGGGAGCGTCACGCCGCCGCGGCCGCGGCGCAAAGACAGCGCAAGAGGCTTGGCCGCGCCCGCGCTCAAGTTGACGGGATGACCGCCGGCGCGAGCCAGCCGAGCAGCACCACGTCGCGGATGAACAGGAGGAGCAGGATCAGGATCACCGGCGAAATGTCGATGCCGCCGAGATTGGGCAGGATGCTGCGGATCGGCCGCAGCGCCGGCTCGGTCAGCCGGTAGAGCATGTCGGCGATCGACAGCACGAACCGGTTGTTCATGTTGACCACATTGAAGGCGACGAGCCAGCTCAAAATCGCGCTGGCGATCACGACCCAGATATAGAGGTCGATGACAAGAACGATGAAACCAATCAATGGAGCCATGAACCCTCTCCTCGCGGACGCATCATCTAGCGGAGAGGCGGCGATGAGGGCAACCCCTATGGCACCCTGCCTTGGGCCGCCTTGACAGGCCGGAAGGCCAATCCCTAAATGGCGCCTCAATCCTGGGGCCGTAGCTCAGTTGGGAGAGCGCAGCAATCGCACTGCTGAGGTCGTCGGTTCGATCCCGTCCGGCTCCACCATTAACCCTCGGGAAACGTTAATAAATCTAAGGACATCGGGTTGGTTCCTTAACCTTTGAACTTCTGTGTCAGCACCATGTCAGCAATGGGGCTCAGAGCCACACAGAGCATCCGTGGCGGGCGAAAGGCTAATCCCTCACGAGAAAAGCAAAGTGTCTCACTGCATCAAGCAGTCAAAACGGATTACCTTCCTCGCACGTGATGGCGGTGATGCTGCCTATCTCGCACTGGCGCTGTGCCAAACACACCTTGAATTTCGTGCAACAGGAAGTCGTGCACGAAGCCTGAGCCTGTATCGTGGCCGCTGTTGCGGCAAACGATGTGATGCAAGCATCGGAACAGGAGCGAAATGAGGTGCTGCAAATAGTCCGAGAGTTCGCATCACAAAGACGCGCCGCAAGCGGCGTTTGTTGGCAGGACGAAATTGAACATCGGTTGCCGCAAGCCTGCCGCTGGGCGGGCGCGAGAGTTTGGCAGCGTTCTACGCAAGCCGCTCGGATGGCCGTGCAATCCACCGCCATGGCTGGAGCCGTGGAGAGCAGCATCAGGCAAGCCGCCATGAGAACTATGTACGTGGTAGCCTTCATTCCCGCCCCCCGTGAGGTCAGGTCTAGGCCCTACCTCGTAGCATAACAAATTTTGCCGTATGGGGATAATGGCAACCGCCGGAGTCGCGCGCCACTAAGATTCAGAGAACGCCAGAAGCGGTATCCGAGTTTATTGGTGCGGACGATCACTCCCGGATCGGGCGGCGTTGCGTGAGACTGAAAAAGTGAATGCCCCGGATTAGCGGCAAGGGCCGGGGCGATTAGTCCTGCGGCCCGTCAATCCATGTGACGGTATAGACGCCGTTCGCTGAGGTCATCTTGCCTTGCATTAGGACGCGGATCATCTCAGCTTGCGCAGGATCGGTTGTTTCAAACTTCGGCGCGCTGTCGCCTCCGTCCATCGTAAACACGGCGGCTTCGATTGCCGTCATAGCGTCGAGCAAATCACGCATTGGAATCCTCGCCTCAAAAACTAGAAGGCCGGGACAGACACAACTTGCCGCCCCCGGCCTCACTCACTCTACCCAAAAACCTCAACCCGCGATTAGCGGCGCATCGGCCATGCCCGACATGATCCAGGCGATAAGCAACAGGCAGGCGGCGAGCGCCAGCGTTTGCAAAAAGTCCGCGATTGCGATCATCGTCTGTGTGTCCATCCGCGTGCCGTCAGGGCGGCGCGCCTCTGCCGTGTAGATGGAAACGATTCGCGCGATTAGCCATGTTAGGCAGTGCCAAAGTCTTGCGAGAATCTGCCAACAGGGATGCAGGCAACCAGTGTGGGATCTCTACGAATTACTGCAACGAGCTGCCGAATGCGGAGTCAGATATCGCCGGTTATTGTTGCCGGGACACACAAATTTCAACGCTGCCATCGTTTAACCGGTGCATTGAGGGATTTCGAGGGGGTGTATCTATTCGGCGATAAACAAATCGACCCATCGCCTTTCGGCAGCTTCTTGGGATCTCGCGGGCGTCGGTCCGCGACCAAAAGCCTCGCGGTGCTCATCGAAGATCTTCGTCTCGTAAGCGCGGTGCCAGAGCTTCAACCTGTCAATCCACGTCCGCCGGACTCGCGCGGTTTGTATCTCTGTTGCCATGAGCCAGATTCTCACACGGCGATGTGACCAAACCATCGCGGTGCGCTCGGACAAATTGCCGCTAGGCTTTCCGAGAACTGTTAGAAAGCGGGGCTGCCAATCATCGCCACGCAAATTCTCGCAAGCAGACCGGGTAGAGCGCCCGACTAGTGAACGGTCAGTTCTTAAAATCCGAAGGGGGTCAGTGCAAAATTATTAGCGGGGCGATTCCGACGGTCGCGCTTAGCACCTTGCTTCACTTGGGTTGCGGCAACTCTCTTGTCGTTGGTCGGCGCATTGAAGCCGATGTTCTTCCCGTTTAGCGCGGCGACCATCCGGGCGTCGTGGCCATAGATATCGCGAAACGTCGAAATTGACCCGTCATCATTCACCCTTAGGGTGAAGTAAGAAATGTAAACGGGGATTTTTTGCTCTAGCGCAACATGGTTGTCGCCGCTGCCGCGAAAGGCTGAGGCGACACGCTCCTGTGTCCAGTTCTGATCATGCCTGAGTATTACTAGTGCAAGCTGATCCGGATTCTGAACACGTACGCAACCGTGACTCACGGCCCGATACGGTTGCCCGTAATAGTTCTTCTCTGTGGTGTCATGCATGTATACGTCGTGCTCATTTGGGAACACGAATTTAACATGCCCGAGCACGTTGCCCCGTCCTGGGGGCTGATAGATTTCCAGGTTGCGAATATCAACTCGCCCCCAATCGATGGTACGAGGATCAACTTCTCGGCCCCGATATCTAACGTGCAGATTATTGATCTCGAAAATCCTAGTGCTCCAACCTCCACCGAACAAACCCCCGCCCCCTGACCTCATCACCCATGGCAAAATCTCTTCCGTCTTGACCGAGCTGGGGACATTCCAAACCGGATTGAAAACGACCTCTGTCATTTCGTCGGAAAAGACCGGTGTTGGTTTGTTGGTTTTCCCGACTATGACGGGTGCTTGATAAATCACCTTGCCATTGTCCACTACCCGCACCACAAACTCAGGGACATTGACATTCACGTAAAACGGTCCGAGGTCGTTAGGCAGCCACCGCCAACGCTCCATGTTGACGAGAATGGTCTTAATCGTGGCCTTGTTGACGCTAGCTTTCTTGCCGTTGTTAGCATCGCGTCTCAACTCGATCAGTTTATGGCGAAGAGCTTCGAACTGGGGGTGTTGAGGCTGGAAACTCAGCAAGTATGTAGCGGGGTCAGTCCGGACTGAAATCGACTGAATGACCTCGTATGGATCAGGTAGTGCCAGTGTGGGATCGAGATCCTTGCTTATGCGTTGCGGATCAATCCGGCCACCTCGTGCGTCACGCGCATAGTCGAGCACGGCGTAACTGATTTTGATCTCGGCATCAGCGAGCCAATCGACGGCCGTGATATCGTTGGGCTTAAAGTCATCAGTATTGGGCAGAGAATAGTCGGAAGCACGAAGGCCATAGTCGTCCGCCTTCCCGATTTCGGCGATGACGGCTTTGCCCAGTGTGGTGACGCCGTTTTGATCGACCCAAAGTAAGGCCCAGTCGGGTGCGGCATAGTATTTGAATAGAGCGTCTCGTTCGGCTTTCCGTGACGGTGGGCTAGCTTGCAGCCGATCTTCCACGCTAACCCGCAGAGATTCAGTTTGCGTGCTGAGGGCCGTTGGTCCGTCAGGTTCTGCCGCGAACCCGGGCCAACAGAACGATGCGGCAGCTACAAATGCTAACGCTGCATGGTGAGAAACCTGCATCGTTTGCTTCCGTAAAATCAGAGGGAGCGTTAGGAACCCCAGGCACAATAATAGCGAGCCTCTAGTCTAAGATTGAGGCAGATTAATTTTGCCGTCCGCAGAACACCCATAACGTGACGGATGTGCCACAGGAGCTACTCTGCGAGGAAACTCCCCCCGGGGGGCGGAAAAATCCGGCACCCTTCAAGTCTGGGACCGGCGGTGGCGCTTCCAAGATAACTCGCCTATAGGTAGCAAGGAAAACAAAAAAATACCGATTTATGGGAAGCAAACTACCCCAGCGGTACGAACGAAAAAGCTGGAGCGATTTTCACCCCCCGTACCAGATACCCGTCTTCGCCCGTGTGCGGGCTGCTGTCGGATACCTCAGGGGCCTTCCACTTGTACCTTTCGAGGTTGGTGCCAACGCACCAGGGCGCGGCCTTCTCGATGTTGACCACTGTGCGGGGCTTGCGAGTGGGGCCGTCATGCAAAGTCACATTGCCCTTGATGCCTCGGGCAAGCAGGGCATGTCGGCGCGGCAGAGGGTTGGGGCGCGGGGCTAATTATCCCCAACGATCCCGCCGCCGAGAAATTCGCCGAGGATTGCGTAGGAAAATACGAATACATGCCCGATCAGAGCTGGAAGGGCAGCGGGACCTGCACCGACAAATACAAAAGTGGCGATACGAAAACCGAAGCGTGGGAAGAGGGTTCGCACCCCAAGGAGTACACCTACAAGATCACCGGCGGCACCGGCAAATATAAAGGCGCTAGTGGCGGTGGCACCTACTTCTACGACAATCTGACGGACACGCTGTCAGGCGGCACATACAAAGGCCAAATGGTCCTGCCGTAGATAAGAGGGCGTCGGCTTCGGTCGGCGCTCCTTTTTCTTGGGCTAACGAGCCTTCCCCTTCGGCCTTGGGAAGATAGACCCATTCTCGCCAAGCTCGATCCCTGCTTTAGCGGGTGCATTCACCACCGCAGTGATAGTGCCGCTCTGCCCGCGCACTTGCTGAGCGTCTTGAAAAACAGGGCCCACGCTCCCAAATTTTTTTCATAGGCGGTCTCCGGACGCCAGTATCTCGTAACGTGTAACGGTGTTGTCGCCCAGGCCGGGTTTTCCGGCAAAGGGTCCCATGGCCAGGGGCCCTTTGTCTTAATTAGGTCGTTTCCGCGCGAGCGGGGAGTGGGAAGGCCCCGGCACCCTGCGGCCGGGGCTTCTTAATGTCCGCCCCCTGAGGGTTGATTAATCTGCGTCAAGTGGTAGTTAGCCGAATGGTGATGGTTACCCTGCCATCATCATCTCTCCTCTTTGATGGAAGAGTGGAAGAAGCCCTGGCATCCACCGTCCGGGCTTCTTCTATGAGTAAGCGGCCTCTCGCATAGACCTAGGAGCATAGGATGTCCAAGCAACTCAACACGGACCAGCTAGACCGCCTCGCTGAGATCAAAGAGGAGATCTTGGTTTTGCTGAGCGAGGCCCTGGACCTAGTGCAAGGTACACCGGAGGAACAGCGTGCCCACCACTGGTTCGCGACCTTCTGCACAGCGTTAGACAAGGAAAATACGCAAGGTAGCGACTCCACAATCACCATGCAGGAGACCATCGATGCCCTAAAGGAAGGTGCAGACGCTTAGTTCTAGTCGCTTCAGTCGGCGCTCCCAACCGCACCCTTGGGCCGCTTGCCGTGCGGATGAATTTGTGATTAGCCCGACAAATTAGGACGAATATAATTCGGGACAGGAGGCCGCGACAACAGGGAGGAACAACTCCATGTCATCGCACTCAATCCACACGCAACCGAATAACGCTCTGCACGATGCCCCTCGCGCTTCCGCGACCGTCGGGCTTTTCGATCAAGCCATGGTCGCCGCAGTGGTGATCGCAATTGCCTACATTGCCTCCATCATGGTCGGGTGGCTGTGATGCTGGAGGACAAGCCTTCAATCAAATGTCTGCTGCAAACTGAATCGCGCACTGTGGGTTGATGATGATTCACACAGGCGTCGTCATGGTTAGGTGTCCTGCCACGGGCCGCGAACTTTCAACGGGCGTGGAAATGGATGCTGTAACGTTTGAACGGCTTGCCGACATTCGCTCGCGGATAAAGTGTCCTGTTTGCAATCTCGATCATGACTGGTCAACGCGCGACGCTTGGCTCGGGAATCCAGCCCCGTCCGCGCCAGCCCTTCCCTGGTTGTTCATAAACAATCTAAGTGCGGTGAACGACTAATTTGCTGACGAGCGACTTAAGGGGCATCGGCTTTGGTCGGCGCGCTTTTATCCGATCCACCCCAGCTCGCGCGCCTTGTCGTTGGCGAGCTTCCAGGCTTTTCCGACGAACGCCGCCTGCGAGATCGGAGACCGTCGATCGACCTGGTCCGGCAAGTGTCTGCCATGAAGCTGTGGGGAGTTCTTCAGCTTATAGTAGGTCACGGCGTAACTCGTTCCCGGCAGAGTAACCACGATGCCGCCACCCTCCACTTCGACGAGAAGGTCGTGGGCGGCTTGACTTTGCCATTTTCTCACTAGGCGATGCCGACGCTCTGCTCCATCGATCAAGCAGAGAAGTACCCTCATGGCATCAGGCAAAGGTTGCTGCACGCCGTCGAACTCATTGCTTTTGGCCTCACCAATTAATTGGCATGTGCCCTCATCTATGACCATGACTGGTCTCGGGTCGCGCTTCCTCATATGGCTCTCCCTCAAGCCCCGGAATGCTTCAGAATTGAAGGTATGCGCGGGCTCCCGCTGGCTCCGCTAATATCGCGGTGGCAAGAAGCCCATGGAGCGCGGAGTCACCCGCGCACGCCTCTAGACTCTTGTGAGAGGCATTACTCCCTACGATTCCCTCTCGTCATGAGCATCGACGGGCTAGCATGAGGGGGCACGGTTAACCTACGCCGATGCCACTAGCCAAAACGTCATTACCGATTCCCCGGTTCCTCGGCGCACAAGAAAAATCTTCCGAGGAGGAGGCGCGGCGCATAGCGAGCAACATCGCCAAGCTGCCAAACTTGCTTGCAAGGAGCGACTAAAGGCGTCGGCGGCGGAGTTTTAATTTTTACTGAGCGCGCTGGGGTGTGGTCGGTACGACTTTTAGTATTGTGACGTTCGCGCATACTCCGGCCTTGCCAGGCTCCGCCGAATTGCACACCAGACCAGCTTTGCACAACGGCCCGATTTTCTGGTCGCAAACCTCACCAAGGCCAACCGCAGTCTTCTTCTCCAGATTCTCAGCAGCGAACGCGTTCAAAGCACCGAATGCCAAGAGAAAAAGTCCCGACAGGAGATAAACGCCCATGCGATGTTGTCCGAGGTGATCGCAAGGACTCAACGATTGCGGTTGTTTTATTGTTCCTGCGTCGGCTTCGGTCGGCGCTCCTTTTTGGCGTACGGTAGCGAACCCAAGGCTATGAAGCTTTTCGCTACGATAATCGCTCTCAGTCTTGCAGGCGCAATTGTCACGCCTGCCATCGCCGCAGAATATCCGATGACCAAAGCTGATTGTGAAAAGGCGGGTCTGAAATGGAAAGAAGAGAAGCACAAATGCAAGCCGTCTGTGCGCGTTGTTAACTGGAGCCCAGCAAAACGCCTTTGGGCCTGGATCGGGCTTGGGTCTGCAGTCGTCGGACTTATCGTTTTATACCGTGACTGGCGTACCCCGCGCGATAGTAGTGGGCGTTCCTGAGCCTCGGCGTGAGTTCCTGCGGCTCGTCTACGTCGTCTAGGCTGGCATCTTAACGACCATGGCAATTATTACGCCAAGCCCGATCAAGCCTAGCGCGATAAAGAGCCAGCCCCAGTGATTATTTTCCATGCCGCTAAATACCGTCGATACCGATTCAACCCATGACGCGGATCGGGTGTTCCCGAGTACGTTCCTGGGGGCGTCGGCTTCGGTCGGCGCTCTTTTTGTTGTACGTTCCCCTGCGCGGCAAGTTAGGAGCTTCGGTTTTTGGTGAAGGCAAAACGGGTTGGCAAGAAGTCAACACACTTCATTATCGAGGTGCGTGGCGTTGATCTCGTCGTGAGCCTCTTAAACCGCAAGTTCAAGGCCACCTACTACAAGCCTCCAGGCCGACCAAACCTCATCCTACGCGAGCGAACCAAGACTGACGACGAGGCGCTGGTGACAGAAGCATTTCAGGCTGCGGTTGCCAAGGCGCGCGAGCTGGGATGGATTGTGTGAGCGGATTAGCCGGAGCCTGTGGAGGATAGCAATGAGCGACCTTGATGAGGCTAAGCGGCTGCTAGAGAAAATCGCTGACGCCAATGAGACCGGTAGCACAGACGCACCTAACGTCACGCTTGCTCTTGAAATCTTGCTGAAGGACTACATCCAGCGCGCTTCTTGGGCGCAGGAGGACCTAGAGAAGTTGACATCCAAGGCGCTGCCTGATGATGCCGTCAACAATCTCTCAGATGAACGGCACGATGCAGAAGACACCACGCCGGAATAGGACTAAACGGCCGAGGTGGGGTTTGTGCCGTATGGAGCAGAAATGAGGCCGCCCATCGAAGTCGAGCTTTGGAAACCCGTGGACAACACCCGGCATGTCCTCGCTGTTACAGTGAGTTTCGAGGCTGCCGAGAAAGCCTACCAGGAGGCCGTCGCTAACCTTCGATTGGGCGAAGTCGTCCGCCTGCGGGATGCCGTCGGTACGCTGTTGCTTTCTACCAACATCGCCAAGCCAACGCTGCTCAGTAAAACGGAATGATGGTCGGCTTCGGTCGGCGCTCTGTTCCTATAATCTCTTGGAATGAGCGAACGAAGATTCCCGCCACCCTGGACTGTTGAGGCTATCGGCGACGGTCGTGGAGAAACGCGCTGCTATGTTCCGTTGCGGCATTGCGCATTCAGCCACGGCGCTGTGCTTCTCAAGCCATTTTGGACCGGGCCCCCGCATGTAGTGCAACTCAGGTCGATAGTGATTGAATATTTTTCGGAAGAGGGTGTCTTCCGCTTGCAAAATCCCGGACCAGAGCCTCATCGCATCCTCGCACGGTAAAGGACCATGCAGAGGGATATGGAGTGCCAGCATTAAAGTTGCCTGTCGAAATTGTTAAAACCCAGTAAGGAACTCTCGGTGCGGCAATTTTTCTTGCGGGTCCCGCGCCACGCTCGCTTCACCGCCATGCTTGCCGGTGATTAGCTCTGCCAATGCGCCGATTCCCACCACCATGGACCGTGGGGTTCTAGACAGCGGCTTCAAGATCGTGGCTCGCGAACGGACAGACCTTCGCTTATGTCTACGGCCTCGACAACTCGCGCAATGCTGCAATCGCCAAGGCGCTGACTCGTGATGAGGCACGGCGCATCGCGAGCAACATCGCCAAGCTGCCAAACTTGCTTGCAAAGAGCGACTGAAGGCGTCGGCCTCGCTCAGCGCCCCCTTTATTTGGCTAACGAGGCTTCCCCTTCGACCTTGCCGTTGGCGACCTTGGAACGATTGGCGTCACTGCACGTTGAGCTGCCATCGGATCGGGCGTTCCCATTGGGAACCTTCCTTCGTTACCTGAAATTATTTCGTATGACTATCCAACAAGACCAATATGAAACGGATGAAACGGACCCGTGGTGGTTCGTGCCCCTGCTCTACATCGGCCTCGGCTTAGCGATTGCAGGATTGGCCATGGCCGGGCTCCATCTGATCGTCGCCCTCGGCGTCCGATAAGAAGAAGCCCCCGGCCAGGGAGACCGGAGCTTCTTACCCAGAACTAAACTCGGCTTCGATATGGGTATCAAAAACGGGCGTCGGCTTCGGTCGGCGTTTCTTTTTCCTGGGCCTTTTTTTCTTTGCGAGAAACCTCGGCGCTCTTTTTATTTGGCTAACGAGGCTTCGACGGGGCAAGCCCGTCTTTCCCCTTCGGCCTTGGGAAGATACTTCCATTCTCGCCCAGCTCTATCCCTGCCTTAGCGAGTGCATTCACAACGCTCCTTGCCGAGAAAACCGCTTGGCATCCTTTAACAATAACTTGGCCTGTAATCGCATTGCGTGATCGTTCGGCGCTACCAAACTTCGCTCGCCCTCCCCGCATGGGAGCATGATGCGGGTTCGCAGGGCTGGCGGCGCTTACACGCCGCAGCGAAGTGAGCTGCCGCTAAGTTCTAAGTCCCGCTTGAGCAGCCCCTCGAACGGGACACAAGAGCCGGAGGCCGGAGGGTGAATAGCCTTCCGGCCTTTGCTCATCGTCAGTAGTGCGCCACCTACAATTCGGAGCACTCCTATGCATGCGGAATGCAGGTTGCCGTGGTCCTCTGCCCATACCTGCTGACTACGGAGGGATCGTTAAACTCGCCTACGGCTGCGCCCCAAGTCCCCTGGCTGTAAGCCCGCGCATACTCAGTACGCATTGTCTCTTCGGCCTTTAGGCAGGCGTCGATGCTATCGAAGAAAAGGTTGGTCTCAACCGGATGGGAACCGAAAACCAAAACAAAAAGCATCCATTTCATTGCTGTCCTCCCGGGTGAGGCAGGCCGAGGCTTGCCAAAGCAGCCCTGACTGCCTAACTGCTTGCCGTTGATGAAACTTGGAACGATTCTAGATCATCCCGCGTTGAATGAGACAGTTGGATAGGCACTCCCCAGCCCAGACGCCAGCCTATCCAATGAGCACAAGCCCCCAGAAGCCCCGGTCACCCCCAAGCGCCGGGGCTTCGCCTCGCACGGTTTAATAGGGGAGCGCAGTGTAATGCGTAAGGAGAAGCCCCGTTAGACGCCGGGGCTTTTTCTTTGACCGCCAACAGGATTGGTGCGTTCGAATTTGCGCAATATAGAGAAATGAGTGAAAGAAGATTCCCGCCACCATGGACTGTCGAGAAGATTCCGGTGGCCTTAAAGTCTGCGATGCCAACGGCCAGTCGCTCGCGTATGTCTATTCACGCGAGAATCCGAACGACGCCCAATGGGAGTGCTGACCGAGGATGAGGCACGCCGTATAGCGAGCAACATCGCCAAGCTGCCAACTTTACTCGGCAAAGACGGCTGATGGCGTCGGCTTCGGTCAGCGCCCTTTTTGTTTTGGCTAACGAGGCTTCCCCTTCGGCCTTGCCGTCAGCGAGGCGCTTTGCGGCTGGGGATCAAAACTCCATCGTTGGCCGTTTAATAGGCATGTCGCCCAGCAAGGCAGAATACTATCGGGGCCGTGCCGAGGATTGCTGCCGTAACGCAATCATCGCCGAGGACGTTGAGCGGCGCTTGCACTGGCTAGAAGCTGCGGCACGCTGGGTTTCACTCGCCCGTCAGGAAGGCGCTTTGCTGCCCATAAAAGTGGACGGAAGTCCGCTGTCGATTAGAGAGGTACGAGATGCCCCAGGATCAGTGCCAATGCCAAAGCGGAAGCCACGGCCATGCACCGGGTGAATGCAAAAACGCGGTGACCCACGAGGAGGATCACATGCGCACGGTACATATTGAGACACCCCTTGGACCTCTACACCGATCTCATTGGGCGGCCGCGAGTTTGGACAAATGAGGAGATATTCGGGTACGAACCAGTTAATTTTCGCACTCACGCTGACTACTTCTTGCAAGTTATCGGAAAATTTCAGGAGGTTAGACAGAAGACGGTCTTCGTCATCGCTGGGGCTGGGATATCGGGCGAATTTGCACCCGCATTGCTGGCACGTACTAACCGGCCAACCAACGTCATTCCAATAGAAGTGGATGTCGGCGCGAATTTTTACACATTAGACATGCACCCAAACAAATTTGGTCATCAGAAAATCGCGGCGCAAATAATCGAAAAAATGAAAAAATCGATAGAAGGCCGAAATTGTTTGGGGCTTTGAAGCCGGTGCTGTTTATTGGGCGGGGACAACGACGCCGCGGAAAAGCAAAAAAAATACCGATTTATGGGAAGGGAACTACCCCACCGCTGTCAGAGCCACTTGGTGGAAAGTTGACCCTCCCCTCGGTGGGTGCTTTCTGCGCCTGGTTCTTCCAGTCCAGGCGTTCATGTTCGACTCCGAGAAGTCGGCCCAGGATGCCTCCTGCCGGGGCTTCTTCGTTGACCCGCCCTCCCGAGGGAACATCCTCAAATTGTGGCCAAATGTAATGCTAGCAGGGGTTGCTAACGGGCGTCGAAGGCCTATGGTGAAATATCGGTGATGGGTCCCTCTCATCACCCGGTTCCCCCATAAGGAACCTAAGAAGCCTCGCTCCCCCCCGTGCGGGGCTTCTTCTTTGACCCGTTTCTGCCGGGGTTGTATGCTTGCTGCTGTCTGGTAAGCAGACCAGACAACTCCAGACGCATCGGACGAGAAGCCCTGTCAGGCTCCCCTGGCAGGGCTTTCTTCGTTCCGGCGTCTGATGCTATTCTTCGATTGAGGCCCTGCTTGTATTGCGTAGTCGCAGGGCAAGCGGCGAGAGAAGTCCCTGGCGGGTTGCCCCCCGTCCGGGGCTTCGTCTTTTGTGGCCTTCAAGAAGATGTACGGTGTGTACGGTACATGTACGGCCTACGTACGGTGTACAGAGCATGTACGCTTGTACGGTACGGTACGGGGTTCTTTAGAACCCGTACGTACGTACATACTGCCGAACCTCTATTGGGTAGAACTGTTGGCGTACCAACGCTCTGCATAGCTATGGGCTAGCTTGGCTTGCTTGAGGGCTTGCTGGGCGTCATACAGGCTGGCGTGGCGCTTAACGCCGATACCTTGGGCCTTAGCCTTCTCGTTCCACTCTGACAACAACAACCCTTCCTTGCCTGCCACCTCTAGGAGGGTAAGCATCGTCTGCTGGTTCTTCGGCTGGGGCTTATTACCCTTACGCACCTCGGCTATCGCCTCTGTCGGCACCACGACACATGAGGTGATTGGTAGCTCGTCGGCATCCTTGCCCACCTCAATGGCGTCAAGCTTGCTCACCACCACCGCACCTTCGGAACCACCATCCTTCATGCACTCCACCGTCATCACGACATTACTCAGGCGATCACGGTTGAAGGCTAGTTGGGCATCGCAAGCGCCGGTCAGCGAGGTATGCCCGCGTGGTCTGGTGCCCTGGATGCCGCAGTGGTGGATAATGATAACAGCGCAGTCGAGGGCTTCCCAAATCCTGTCACAGGCGGCGATGTAACCGCCCATGTCCGGGGGTTATCACAATGAGTACCCAAGGGCGCGAGCAAGAACATCGTCCAGAACGGTGCTGACACGGTGATCACTACCTCAGCGTCGTCCACCGACAGTGTGACGCTAGTAAACTACGACAACACGGCACATCCGCTCTCCGCCAGCGATTTCTTGTTCGCTTAAGCCAACGAGCCGCACATTGCCACTAACGGTGGCGTCGGCTTCGCTCGGCGCGGTTTTGGCAATTTGGTCGGCGTGATCGGTCCTATGGAGCGGCTTCACCGCGTTCTTTTTCAGCAGAGGGCTCTGAGACCGATTGCTTTAGCGCGGCTTCTCGGGATGCCTCGGGAGTAGAGCCACGGCCAATGGCCTCATAGCGGCCGTTGAAGACCCTCGTCTCGTAAGCGTGTCGCCACAGCTTAAGCCTTTCCAACCAAGTCCGATGGACGCGGCGTGTATTAGTCTCGGTACTCACGACAACCGGGGCGCTTCCTACACGCCCATTACGTAATAGGCCAGGACCAAGACAATCGCCGCAAAGGCACCCCCCCAAATTAGGGGCGCGAACCACCACTGGTCTGGTCCGTCGAGTTTATGAAGAAGGTTATCCATGTTGAATCAAACGACAATGCGCCGCCTGGGTTCCCTTTGGTGGCGTTGATCACCCTAGCCGCCATGGTGTCGGTTTCGTCTAAAGAAATCACCAAGGGCCTCGCCGGTCTCGCCAACGAGGATCACCCGCGCAGCCACCCCGATGCCAATGACGTGGATGGTGCCGACGATCTTCCTCACCGTATATGCCGCCAAGTTTGGCCCCGCCGGATGTAACCGATGTTGGCGCGGTTGCATCTGAAGTGCTCGGCCAAAACACGCTCGGGCAGTGTCGAGGCGCGTATCTCGACAACTTCTACCGCAGTCAATTTCGCCTGCGGGTGTTCTTCCCCGAACAATCGGGGCGGATCGCAACGGCCGACCATTTACAAGTCGCCATCCGGCCGCTTGTCCCAGTGCTGCGCCTCTAGGGCATTCGGGTGGGGCCGTTGACCCCATCGAACTCCTGCACGTCCTGTCTACGAGCTAAGTTTCACTGCTGCGGGGCTTCTCACCATTATCCCGCTTAAGGCCGGAGGCGCCTCAGATGAAGCTTTTCTGGCGCACTTACAAACCGGCCTCATGCGATAACTGGCTCACAGCCCCATCGAATAATTCGCGCCAAACGCTTTAGATGGGGCGCTTCGCTAGCGAAGCTCACTCCTTCTTCCGCTTGCCCCTTCTTCCGCGTCTATGCCGCGTTTTAATCGTAGTTTGCCGCACCGAGCTTTTATCGCTGTCTTCCCTTTGCGTGACTTGATTTTGATTGGCATTCAAATTTCTCAATTCCCCAGTGCCTAACCAATTTCGCAAGTTGGGATGATGGGCCAATACCTCGGTCAGCTCTTTGTGCTCCGGTCGGCCATTGCTGACGAAGCCCGCTATTAACAGCCGCAGCAGCCTCCCGTTGTCGGCCCTGAGTACATCGATGACCTCGCGAAGCGCCTCCGCTTCATCACGGTCCTTCGCGACCGGTTTGCTCATGTCCTCCCTGCCTTTTTCTGTACGAAGCGGGGTCAAGAAACTTTGCAACTAGCATCCGATTATCATTTCTTGAAGCAAACGCTCCCAATTCAACCAATCGACACAAGCGGGAGCTATGGCGTTGGCGATATGATTGCCCTCAGCACTGAGAAGGTACTTCTAAGCCATTTGATTTTCCTCTAAAATTCGCCTGGCTGGGTGTACCCCGTTGTCATGCGTTATAGGGGGTATCCAATGACGCTCAATATTATTGGTATCGAAGAAGACCCCACCCTTCCAAGTGACCAATTTTGGACTGCTGCCGCGGACTTGTTAATCCAAATTGCCAGCGTCCAACCCAAGATGGGCCAAGCAATCGACGCTGTGATCGACGACGGCGGCGACATCGAGATCACTGCGCATAATCCAGCAGGGACGATCACGGTAACCTTGGTGGAGGCATCGGGCCTGCGGCATGTCTTGTTCGACGGCAGGGAAACTAGCGACCATAAAAGTGCTGCGTAGGAACCCGAGTTTGAAGGTTTAGAGATCTATGGGGGCTAAAGGACCACCGCCGATGGCCAGCCCTCTGCTAATTAGCTTGCAACCTGTTTAAGGGCTTCTAACCATGTAAGGGCGCCTTGTAAGGCGTTGGGCGCGGAATTAGCAGACCGCCCCCTCTTGCGCTAAGGTAGGCTTCGGTGCTGGTTAAGAACGGTCCAATGGGTGCCCCATCCGGCGGATGGCCAGTAACTCGCGGCCACCACCACCAACCATCGGCTCGCCAAAAGATCTCGACACTTTTGCTATTGTTTGGAAGGTAGTGGTAGCCCTGATAGCGCCCAGCCATTGTTTCATTGCGAGCCTTCGCCCGCACCCCCCCGCAAGCCATCGTCAAATAACGCTAACGACGTGCAGCAGGTTCCTGAAAATGATAACGTTGTAATAGCATTTTTGGGTGTGGAGGACCTGTCCCCTCCGCGCATCGACCCCAAGGAGAGCCTCAGTATCTATCGGTTCACCGGGGCTTTCCGCATCAGCCAGTGACTGTCCATGAACGGCACGTCCACCCGGCTCGCATTGGTCGCAATTTTCTTAGCTCTACGGTTTTGGTCGATTGCCGCGGCCGAGGGCAAGTCACGGTGTGCGAGAGACACTGGTATTGCGCGTGGCTCTGCCAGACATGCTCGACCAAAACGCAGTGGTGTTATGATTTCTCGTCAATCCACACGAGTTGTCGGGTGTTTGTCGAGAAACTCATCGGGCCAAAGCGTTACCGAGAAGTTGAGGCCGCGCTGGGCTACTTCTCCCGGCAGCTCTCGTCGAAGCAGACTGTCTGAGGTTGGTTGCTGGGCGAGGGGTTCTGACGCTCGGGCTCGCCATTGTTCTTTGCCCGCTCTTCCTTAGCTTTGGTTCTAGCCTCTAGTCTCGATTTGCACGGCGCGCTGACCTCAGCCTCGTGTTTCTTTAAACAAGCCCAAAGTTCAGTTTTTACCATGCCTGCACAGAACTTATTTCTGTCGCCTCTGCATTCCCCCTTGGCCAACGCAGCGGTTGGGACTAGCAAAGCAATCATTAGCGTCAGCAGATACCTCATTGACCTAGTGCTCCCAAAATTGCCGGTATTGAGTACACGGCCTCATGTCACCTTGCCCATGCAAGCTATCCCTTCTTCGGCTTGCTTGCTTTCGCTGTTGATTTGACGGGTCCTTTGGACCCGACCCTGGTCTTACCTTTTTTGGCTTTGCTTGTCGCCGCTGTCATCCGCGTTTCTGATCTGAGCGTTAGCGCAAGCAGGCGGGCCTTATGTGTCGCTTTGCGCTGGCTCGCTCGGCGCTTCATCTCCTTCGCCTTGTGCATACTCAGCATGAGGTGTCCTCCTGAGATTTGGCCCGCTCACTGCGGGAAGCTCTGTCAGACCCCCGGCAGGGCTTCGTCGTTGCCGATAGACCACAGTTGGCAAGATAATGAAGGGTGTCTGTAGAGAATAACGCTGTTGATGTTTGACTGCCACATTCGCGCCAGATTGGGCGCAGCTAGTGACCGTACCCAAAGATGATGCCCTTGGCCCCGGCGAGACCCCCTCCTCGGGGCTTTTCTTTGACCGCCGCTCCCTGGCGCTATGCATGGGGCTGTCTGGTAAGCGGACCAGACACTCACTGTTTTTCGCATCAAGTCTCTGAGCTTGTTGCCGTTGCCGTAGAGGCGCGCGGCCATGCACGTTGTCGCTCACACTCGCTACGCGCGGTCCTTGTGGGGTTTCCACTCGGGTTGGCGAGTTGGAAGCCGGTGATGGGGGCGGTCATGATGGGGTGGTCCTTCGGGGCCGCCGGCCGTGAGGATGCCGCGCGCCACCGCCTTTCCCATGCCACCGGCCGCGCCCGTCACCACGGCGGCGCGTCCGGCGGAGTCGTATTGCAGCATCATCAGCCCGTTGCCGACATCGCCTTCTCGGCAGCGGCGATCGCCGCCTGACGCCGCTTGATCTCCTCGCCGATCGGGGGCCCGTTGAACCGCTTGTCATGCAGCACGAAGAGCAGGATGGCGACGATGATCGCAGATTGAACCATGCCGCCGCCCAGCCGAAGCCGCGGCCGCCGAAGATCGAAGCCAGTGATAGATCCCGCCGGCGGTCGGGTAGGACGGGGCAACCTGGCCCATGGCCACCGCCACGACCAGCGCGAAGATGCTGCCGACCACCCACATGACGCCGATTGGCCGCGCCGCCGCCGGCGCTCAATGCTGCCGGAAAGGCGGTCAGGCCGCCGGCAACGACGCAGATGATGGCGAAGGAAATGGCGAAGTTCTGAAACGCGCCCATGCGGCGTGACAACTCCTGCGCATAACCCATCTCATGGAGGATTTTCACGTCCTCGCTGACGCCGTGATCGTTGGTCGGCCATAACCCCTCCCAGTGCCATGACGAAACGATGACACAAGGTATGGGGAAGAAAGCGCGGAGGGAATAGGGGGTTTGGGCAGTTGGCATTAGGCAGTAGGCCAGTGATCGGTGATTTTTTTCTACTGCCTATTGCCTGCGGCACTGCCTTGCATCAGGCCAGATCGAGGCCCTGACGGTGGCGGATGAAGGGTGAATAACTCTCAATGTTGATCCGGGGCGTCGTAGTCGCGGGTGCATCAATTCAAGAACGCAGGAGAAAGGCGTTGGAGGGATTGTCGCTGCCGGCACTAAGCGGACGTGCAAACCGCGCTGATGAATGTCCGAGCACATTGAAGTGCCGCGACTCTTGGGATGGTGGCTTCGAGCCCGAGCGATGCAGGGGGCTACCGCGGGCCACCGGATTCACGTCCTGTAAAGAGCTGGCTGGGTACGGTTCCCTCAAGGGGGAAACGAATGGGCCTCAAGCTGATCGTCGTCGCCTATTTCACGTTGGTCTCGATGGTTTTTGCCTTCGGCGTCATCGCGCTGAGCATCGACTACACGGACCAGGCCAAAGCGCTCGACAGCGCTTATCTCGCCGGCCGCTGAGATGACGCCGGGCGTTCCGTTCACAGATATTGCCTGGTTCGGCGTTATTGTTCTCATGGCCATGATCTGGGTCGTGCTCGACGTTTGACCAGAGCTGGGGACTTGCCTAGTCAGCGGCTTTGAGCTTGGCGGCCTCTGGCGCGCGCTTGCTCTCGGGCGGCTTTTCGAGGGGCCGCGGCCACAGCACATTGCCTTGATCGTCGCGCACCCTGAAGAGCCAACCCATCAGCGGCACGAGCGCAAAGTCCGGCACGAAGCGCATGACGAACGCGCCGAGCTTGTTGCCGATCCCCGGCAGGGTCACCCACCAGCCGCGCTTGAAGCGCCGATAGGCGATCTTCGCCACCTGCTCCGGCGTCCAGGCGGGAAACCAGAGGAGGTAGCGGCAATTCTGGCCTCCGGCCTTGGTATGAAGCGCGGTCGAAACCACGCTAGGGGCAACGACCGAGACCGTCACCCCGGTGCCCATGGTCTCGTACGCCAGCGCCTTGGAGAAGGACAGCACGAAGGCCTTGGACGCGGCGTAAACCGCCTCATATGGGACCGGCATGTAGCCCATCATGGACGAGACGTTGAGCACGCCGCCGCGGCCGCGGGCGAGCATGCCCGGCAGGAAGCGCGACGTGAGGTCCACCACCGCCCGCACGTCGAGGTCGACCATGCGCCGCATGACGGCGGGGTCAGCGTCCTGAAAGAATCCTCCCCACATGACGCCGGCATTGTTGACGAGCACGTCGGCGTAGACGCCGAAGCCGCGCACCGCCTGCTCGACGCCGGCGCAGCCTTCCACGGTGGTGAGGTCCTGGGCGGTGACCTTCACCTCGACCGCGTAGGCGCCGGCGAGTTCCGCCGCGGTCCGGTCGAGCTTCGCCTTGTCCCTGGCGACGAGGACGAGGGTGTGCCCGTCGCGCGCGAATTCCTCGGCAAGTGCCCGGCCAATGCCCTCAGTGCCGCCGGTGATGACCACCGCAGGCAGAGCGAGGCCGGGATCAGACCGGAGATTGGTATCGTTCATCTTGAATTAAGCCCGAACCGAGTTTCGCGTCCCAAAAAACTCCAACACCTCGCGAAAAAGCGGACGTCGAGCCTCATCGGGGCCGGCGCCTTGGTGATTGGTCGTCGTGCCGGGGATAGGGAGTTCTCAAGGTAAGCCCGACCGCTGGCGCGTTAGAATACGCGAAGAGCACATCCCGGCGCGAGCGACAAATGCCGCTGGAAATCGTTCAAATTCCGGGCTTCTCACAGCGGCGACTTGGGGCCCGCGGGTCATCTGCGGCGCTTGAACCTATGCTTAACGAGAACGTCATAGGATCAAAGGCTAGAGGCCGGAGCGTCGCATTGTCCGGTCTTCGGAACCGCGGTCCGGGGCGCGCCGTTTCAGGCTATACTCCGCATCCGACCCGCGGACTTTCCGCTCGCGCGTGCGTCTAAAGGAGTTTTCGCGTATGGCACCCCGCGCCTTCTGGACCGGCAATTTAAGGCTTTCGCTCGTCAACATTCCGGTCAGGCTCTACCCCGCCACCAACACCGAGCGGAAGATCGAGCTGCACCAGATCCACGAGCCTTCAGGCAAGCGCATCCGCTATCAGAAGGTGGCGCCAGGCGTCGGCGCGGTCGAGAACGAGGACATCACCAAGGGCTACGAGTACGAGAAGGGCAAGTACGTCCTGCTCGACCAGAAGGAGATCGACGAGCTGAAGCTCGAGAGCAAGCAGACCATCGAGCTCGTACGCTTCGTCGAACCGTCGGCCATCGACGCACGCTACTTCGAACGGCCCTATTATCTCTTGCCCGACGGCGAGTCCGCCGAAGAGGGCTACGCCATCATGCTGAAGGCGCTGAAGCAGGCCGACAAGATTGGCGTCGGGAATTTCATCCTGCGCGGCCAGGGCAACATCGTGGCGCTCAAGCCTTGCGGGAAGGGGCTGCTGCTCGAGATCTTGCGGCATGCCGATGAGGTCAAGTCCGCCGACACCTTCTTCGAGGAAGTGCCGGACGTGAAGGTCGACAAGGAGGCGCTGGAGCTTGCCGTCGAGCTGATCGAGCGGAAGTCGGGCGCCTTCGAGCCTGAGAAGTTCAAGGACGAATATACGGAAGCCGTGTGGGAGCTGATCAACGCCAAGCTCGAGCATCGGAAGCCCTCGATCGTCACCGAGGAGCCCGGCACCGCCAAGGTGATCAACATCATGGACGCACTCAAGAAGAGCGTGAAGGCGCAAGGCAAGCAGGCAACCCCAGGCAAGGCGCAAGGCAAGCGCGCCGCCGCATCGCGCTCGTCAGCCAAGAAGGCCTCGCGCGCCACGCCGAAAAGAAAATCGGCTTAAGTCATGGCGCGGACGAAGGCGGCGGACCCGCTTGCGACCTACCGCGCCAAGCGCGACTTCAGCAAAACTCCAGAGCCCCCGCCGGAGCGCCAGCGGCAGACCGGCAACAGCTTCGTCATCCAAAAACATGCTGCGCGCCGCACTCATTTCGATTTCAGGCTCGAGCATGACGGCGTGCTGAAAAGCTGGGCCGTGACCAAGGGCCCGAGCCTCGATCCGGCGCAGAAGCGCCTCGCGGTGATGACCGAGGACCACCCGCTCGAATACGGCAAGTTCGAAGGCGTGATCCCCAAAGGCGAATATGGCGGCGGGCCGGTTATGATCTGGGACCGCGGCACCTGGGAGCCGATCGGCGACCCCGACGAGGGGCTCGCCAAGGGTGATCTCAAATTCAGGCTGCATGGCGACCGGCTGAACGGCGATTTCGTGCTGGTGCGCATGAAGCCGCGCAAGGAGGACCGCGGGCGGCAGAACTGGCTTCTGATCAAGAAGCGCGACGACTATGCCGGCGACGGCGATGAGCCCACGCTCACCTACGACACTAGCGTGAAAAGCGGCCGCACCATGGACCAGATCGAGCACGGCGAGAGTGCCATCTGGAGCTCGAAGGCTCAAAAAAAAAGTCCAACGGCAAGGCGAGCGACGGCAAAGCCTTCCGCTGGCACGGCAAAAAGCCGCCGCAAACCCGTCGCGCGGTAGCACCTGAATTCATCGCGCCCGAACTTGCCACGCTGGTCGACGAGGTGCCTCACGGCGACCGTTGGCTGCACGAAGTCAAATATGACGGCTATCGCATCATCGCGCGGAAGGCCGGCGAGGAGGTGGCGCTGTTCAGCCGGAGCGGGCTTGACTGGACCGTGCGCTTTCCGGCCATCGCCAAGGCGCTCTTAAGCCTTCCTTGCGACAGCGCCCTTCTCGACGGCGAGATCGCCTTCGTCCTTCCCTCAGGCCTCACCTCATTCAAATCGCTGCAGGAGCATATCGACACGGCTCATCCTGCCTTCCGCTATTTCCTGTTCGATCTCACGTCGCTCGACGGCAAGGATTGGCGGGCAAAGCCGCTCCTCAAGCGGAAAGAGCGGCTGCATGAGTTGCTCGCCGAGAAGAACCTGCCCGACTGGCTGGTCTATTCCGATCACGTGCTCGGATCTGGCGGCGATTTCTATCGCGAGGCCTGTGGCGCGGGCCTCGAGGGCGTGGTGTCGAAGCTCGCCGACTCCAGATACGTCTCAGGCCGCACCAAGAGCTGGCTAAAGACCAAATGCCATCAGCGCGCCGAGCTCGTGATCGGCGGCTATAGCCGCTCGAGCGTGCGGGGGCGGCCGTTCTCGTCGCTCTTGCTCGGCACCTTTGAGAATGGCGAGCTGATTTATGCCGGCAAGGTCGGCACAGGGTTCTCAAGCGCCGACCTCGACGCGCTCGCCAAGCGCTTCAAGCCGCTCGAGCAGAGGCAGTCGTCCTTTGTCGAGGTGCCGGTGATCGAGCGCAAAGACGCGGTATGGCTCAAGCCGAAGCTCGTCTGCGAGGTGGAATATACCGAATGGACGCGCGACGGCCGCTTGCGCCATCCAAGCTTTCAGGGCTTGCGCGAAGACAAGCCGGCGGCTGACGTAAGACGTGACGTTCCGAGCGGCGAGGAGGCTGAATTGGCTCCAGCAAAAAGCGTTGCAGCAAAAGCGAAGGCGAAAGCGAAGGGCGATCCGGTGTTCGACGGCATCACGCTCACGAGCCCCGACAAGGTGCTCTATCCGGAGGTTGGCGTCACCAAGCTCGACCTCGCGAGCTACTACCAGACGATCGCGCCCTACATTCTCCCTTACGTGGTCAGCCGCCCGATCAGCCTCGTCCGCTGTCCTGAGGGAATTGAGGGGGAGCGCTTTTTCCAGCGCCACGCCATGAAGGGCATGAGCGACGCGATCAAGCAGATTCCCATTTCCGGCGGCGAGAGCAAGAAGCCTTATCTCTTTCTTGACGGCGAGGCCGGTCTGTTCGGGCTCGTGCAAATCAGCACGGTTGAGATTCACGATTGGGGCGTATCGCTCGATCATCTCTACGAGCCAGATCGCCTGGTGTTCGATCTCGATCCGGACGAGGACCTGGATATCGATGTGCTGAAAGCAGCGGCGGTCGAGGTGCGCGACTTCCTCGCCGATCTCGGCTTGAAGAGCTTCCTGAAATCGACCGGAGGCAAGGGCCTGCACGTGGTGGCGCCGATCGCGCCGAAGCAAGGCTGGGACGAGGTGAAGGCCTTCGCCAAAGCCATCGCCGACACGCTGGTCGAGGTGCGCGCCGACCGCTACACGGCCAACCCGCTGAAGCGGACGCGGGTCGGCAAGATCTTCGTCGACTATCTGCGCAATCAACGGGGCGGGTCGGCGATCGTCAACTACTCGACGCGGGCGAAGCCCAACGCGTCGGTCGCCTGCCCGCTTGCCTGGGACGAGCTGAAGGGTCTCAAGGTCGCAAGCCCGTACACGCTGAAAACGCTGCCCATGCGGCTGAAAGCCAAGAGAAGCGACCCCTGGGAGGGGTTCTTCTCCACCCGCCAATCGATCGCGGCAAAGGCCAAGAAGGCGCTCGGACTTGACTAGCAGAGCCCCTGTTCTGGATAGGGAGCGGCAAAGCCAACGGAGGGACCTCATGCCATTAGGCTTGCGCTGTCATTGCCTGCTCGTGTTCGCGCTTGCGCTGGGTCTCTCACCACTGGCTCAGCCGCTCCTGGCCGCCGCTATCCAGCCGGAGGACGTGGTGTCGCCACTGGTCGTCATGCCACTCACCTCGCCGAACCCCGTGCTCGGTGCCGACGACAAACTGCATCTCGCCTATGAAATCGTGCTGGTGAACATGGCGCCGGGCGACATCGGCCTGAAAAAAGTGGAGACGCTCGACGCCGCAAGCGGTGCCGTGCTCGGCACGATGGAAGGTGACGGGCTGGCGCAGATGCTCAACTTCAATGGCGGCAACAAGGGAACCACGCTTTCAGGTGCCGGCTCGGGCATTCTGTTCATGGATGTGACGCTGGCGAAGGACGCGAGTGTCCCCAAGGCAATCAGAAATCGCTTCGATATCAACGTGGCGAAGACGGCACCCGCACAAGGAAGCGGCGATCACGACCCGGCGCCAGAGCCGCCGCAAGCGATCGTCTTCACCGGCGGTCCCTTGGCCGTAGGTCCCGCAGCGGTGGTGATCGCGCCCCCGCTCAAGGGCTCGAATTGGGTTGCCGGCGGCGGCTGTTGCGCGCCGCCGAGCTATCATCGCGGCGCGACGCTGCCGATCAACGGGGCGATGCACGTCGCCGAGCGCTTCGCCATCGATTTCGTGCAGCTCAACGACAAGAACATGCTGATCGTGGGGCCGATGGAGAAGCGTTCGAGCTATGCCTATTTTGGCGACGAGATCTATTCTGTCGCCGACGGCACGGTGGTCGGCACCGCGGACGGACTCAAAGAGCAGGTGCCGGGCAAGCTGCCGGCGGATGCAACGATCCACATGGCGGCGGGCAATCGCGTGGTCGTCGACATCGGCGAGGGGCGCTTCGCCTTCTACGCGCATATGCAGCCGGGAAGCGTGCGGGTGAAGGTTGGCGACAAGGTGAAGACCGGGCAGGTGCTCGGACTGCTCGGCAATAGCGGCAACACCGACACGCCGCATCTCCACTTCCACGTGATGGATGGCCCCTCGCCGCTCGTCTCCAACGGTCTGCCTTACGTGTTCACGGGCTTTACCGGGCAGGGGCGGGTGACCGACGAGCAGCCTCTGTGGACCGGCGGCGCCGTGACCATCGACAAGGATGCGCTCGCCGGACCGCATAAAGATCAACTTCCTCTTGCCGATCAGGTGGTGAGCTTCCCGTAAGCCGAGGGCCGCGCATGCAGAACACGACACGGAAGATTTTGGCTTTTGGCCTAGCCGCTCTCCTTTGCTGCTTGGTCTTCGCTGCGCCAGCTTATGCCGCAAAACGCGTGGCGCTTGTGATCGGCAACAACGCCTATGAGAACGTGCCGGCGCTGCAAAAGGCGGTGAACGATTCTGAAGCCATCTCGCAAGAGCTCGCCAAGCTCGGCTTCGATGTGGTTTCGGCCGAGAATGTCGGGCGCCGCGCCATGAGCCGCGCGCTCGTCGAGATCGAAAGCAAAATCGAGAGCGGCGACACCGCGCTCATCTATTTCGCCGGACACGGCTTTGCCGTCGACGGCACCAACTATCTGCTCCCGGTCGATGTGCCGGCGGCAGGTCCTGGCGAGGAGGGGCTGGTGCGCGACGCGTCCTTTGCCGCCAACGGCCTCTCAGACCGGCTGCAGGAGAAGGGTGCAGCGACCGTGATCCTCATCCTCGATGCCTGCCGTGACAACCCGTTCGCGCTTCCAGGCAAGCGCAGCATCGGGCTCACACGCGGGCTTTCGCGCATGGATCCGGCGGAAGGCATGTTCGTGCTGTTCTCAGCAGGGCAAGGCCAGTCCGCGCTCGATCGGTTGAGCGACACAGATAAGAACCCGAACTCCGTGTTCACTCGCACGCTGCTGAAGGAGCTGGAAGAGCCTGGCCTCTCCATGGTGCAGATCGCCAAGCGCACCCAAAGCCAGGTCATGGAGCTTGCCGCCAAGGTCGATCATGTGCAGGTGCCGGCCTATTACGATCAGATCGTCGGCGACCTCTATCTCGCGCCTGAGGGCGCCGCGCTCGCCAAGGGCGGCGTCGATACGCTGCAAGAGGGCGGGGGGACGAGCGTGCTGCCGCCGCAGGAGCAGAAGGTTGCCGCTCTCCCCGCCAGCCCGCAACCGATCGCGAGCTTCACCCGCTCAAACAGCGGCTGGATGGTGAATGTGTCGCTGCCGGAGGCCGCGACCCAGTTCGGCTACCGCATCGGCGACAAGGGTGAGTTCACCGATGCGGGGCTCCTCGACGCGCTCGACCAGCGCACCGGCACGCGCATGCCGAAGACCTCATTCGAGATGGCCCCGGACCAGGGCAAGACCACGATCTACGTCACCTGGCGTGACAAGCGGGGCGAGCAGGCCGACATCGTGCGGATCAATTTCGATCCGACCTCGGCGCTTGCCGACGAGCAGAAGAAGATCCTCGACCAATTCTGGACGAGCTGGATCGCGTTCCGCGAGTACAACGGCATGCTGGTCTATTTCACCCAGCTCGTGACCTATCGCTGCGCGATTCGGGAGGTGCGCTATGGGCTCGGTGACGGTCCGGTGGACAAGATTTTCAAGCTGCCGCCATGCGATCCGGCAGACCCGAACAGCACCCCGGAGAACGCGACGCTCTATATAAAGGTGCCACCGAAGACCGCATCGATGCAGGTGCAGCTCACCTATGTCGACGGCAGCCAGTCCCCGACGCGGACCTTCAACGCCCCGAAATAGCCGGGGATTCTCCGGTCTTAGACCTGCTCGCTGATCTTCCATCGATTCGAATCATGCTTATATGGCTCTCATCACTGCAACAAACGAAAGGAGGTGATCCAGTGTCTCATTGTCTTCCGCCGCGGTCGCCGGCTCACATGACCTGGATGCTTGCCTTTTACGAGGGCAGCGTCGGCTAGCGACGCTTGAAGCGGTCCAAAGCGACCGCGGTTCGACAATGGAAGGGCTGCTCCCGAAAGGGGGCGGCCCTTCTCTTTTTGTGCTGGTGGGCATGGCTTTCGTTCTTGCTTGCCTCTTCTCCCTGGCGACTCCACATTGCGGGCCCCCAGGGTGTGCCTGCAATTACCCGGGTGTCCGTCATGAGGTTGGCATTATCGTGAGCGTACAAACGGCCGTTGTGGTGGGCGTAGGATCGTCGGCCGGGCTCGGTGCCGCGCTCGCGCGCAGGTTTGCCAAAGAGGGCTTGCGGGTCATCGTCGCCGGACGCACCTCGGCGCGCGTTACGACCGTCGCCAGCGAAATCAGGGACGCCGGCGGCAGCGTCGAAGCGGTCGTCGCCGACGTAACGCGTGAAACGGACGTGGTCTCCTTGCTGAACGAAGTCGGCCAGAAGGAACCTCTGGACCTTGTCGCCTACAATGTCGGCAACAACGCCATGATCCCGACGCTTGAGATCAGCGAGGCGCAGTTCGAAACCATGTGGCGGCAAAACGCGCTGGGCGGTTTCCTGGTCGGGCGCGAGGCGGTGCGCCGCATGCTGCCGAAGGGAAGCGGCACCATTCTCTATACCGGCGCCACCGCGTCCTTGCGTGCACGGCCTCCTTTTGTTGCTTTTGCCTCAGCCAAGGCTGCCTTGCGCGCCGTAGCCCAGGGTCTCGCGCGGGAGTTTGGCCCGCAAGGCATTCACGTCGCCCATGTGGTCATCGATGGCGTCATCGGCGGCGACTATGCCCGGAGCCGGTTCCCGGACTTCGTTGCGGCCAAGGGCAAAGACGGGCTGCTCGCGCCTGACTGACATTGCCGACGCCTACTGGGCCTTGCACCGCCAGCCGCGCAGCGCCTGGACGCACGAGCTCGACCTCAGGCCTTTCAGGGAGCCCTTCTAATCTGACCGGCGTTGATGCCGCACTGCACTCACACGCGACCGAGCCTTGTCCCTTAGTACATGTCGCAAGGGGGCCCAGTTCCTTAGTACACTTCTTCAATAGAACAATAGTGGGAGGAGCGTTCCATGGTGCAATGGACACCAGATCCGACGTTTTACCCTTCACCGCGCTTGGCGGCCAAAGCGCCGGCCGAGACGCTTGCCTATGTCGCGGCCTTCGATCCGGAGCGCAAGGTGCCGGACTCGCTCGCCGTGGTCGATGTCGATCCGAAATCCAAGAGCTACTCGAAGATCGTGGGCAAGCTCGACCTGACCCACCCGGGCGACGAGTTGCACCATTTCGGCTGGAACGCTTGCAGCTCCTGCCTTTGCCCGAACGCGCCGCACCCGCATGTCGAGCGGCGCTATCTCATCGTGCCGGGCCTCAGATCCTCGCGCATCTACGTCATCGACACCAAGCCTGACCCGCGCAATCCGAAATTCCACAAGATCATCGAGCCCGAAGAGCTCATCGAGACGACGGGATATAGCCGGCCGCACACGGTGCATTGCGGGCCTGACGGAATTTACGTCTCGGCGCTCGGCAACGCCGCGGGAGACGGCCCCGGCGGGGTGTTTCTCATAGATCACGAGACCTTCGAGGTGCTCGGCCGCTGGGAAGTCGATCGGGGTCCGCAGCGGCTTGCCTACGATATGTGGTGGCATCTCGGCTACGATACGGTGGTGACGAGCGAGTGGGGCACGCCGAACACCGTGGAGAACGGCCTCGTGCCGGAGATCCTGCTTGGCGCGAATTACGGGCGGCGCCTGCACTTCTGGGATCTGCACAAGCGCAAGCATCTGCAGGAGATCGATTTCGGGCCTGAGTATCAGCTCGTGTTCGAGCTCAGGCCGGCGCACGATCCGACCAAGGCCTACGGCTTCGTCAATGCCGTGATCAGCCTCAAGGACCTCTCGGCTTCGATCTGGACCTGGTACCGGGACGGCGACAAATGGGCGGTGAAGAAGATCATCGAGATTCCGGCCGAGCCGGCCGATCCCGATCTGCTGCCGCCGCTCTTGGAAGGCTTCAAGGCGGTGCCGCCTCTCGTCACCGACATCGATCTCTCGGTGGACGACCGCTTCCTTTACGTGTCCTGCTGGGGAACCGGCGACCTCCTGCAATATGACGTCTCCGACCCCTTCGCACCGAAGCTCGTAGGAAAGGTCAGGATCGGCGGGATCGTCTCGCGGGCTACGCATCCGGCAGCGAACGGCCATCTCAACGGCGGGCCGCAGATGGTGGAGATCAGCCGCGACGGCAAACGTGTATATTTCACCAACTCGCTTTATGGCGCGGTCGACCCACAATTCTATCCGGAGGGAATCGACGGCTGGATGGTGAAGCTCGATGTCGATCCCGGCGGCGGTATTGCGTTCGATCCGAAGTTCTTCGTCGAATGGCCGAAGAGCCACAGGCCGCATCAGATCCGGCTTGAAGGTGGAGACTCGTCGTCGGATTCGTATTGCTATCCGTGATCGCAAGCGCCGTTTGAGGGTGCTGCCGGCGGGCGCCTCTTGACCCCGCTCTGGCCTTGGCTCGTCTTGGCCGGGCTCGGAGCCTTTCATGGGCTCAACCCCGCCATGGGGTGGCTGTTTGCTGTGGCCCTTGGGCTTTATCGGCAGAGCCGCCGGGTGGTTCTCCTGTCGCTCGTGCCGATCGCGTTCGGCCATGCCCTCGCGATTGCCGTCGTCGTCTATTTGGTGGTGGGCTTAGGCCAAGCGGTCGACGCCCACGCGCTCCGCATCCTCACCGGCTGCCTGCTGATCGGCTGGGGCGCTTTTTATCTCGTTTACGGGCATCGCCACCGGGTGCGCATCGGGCTTCGCACCGGATATGCCGGCCTTGGTGTCTGGTCGTTTCTGATGGCGAGCGCGCATGGCGCGGGGCTGATGCTGATCCCGGCCCTGATGCCGCTGCAGGAACACGCGCAACACGCAGAGCACATGCACGCGATGCCGATGGCAGGTTCGATCTGGATCGCAGCTCTCGCAGTCGCCGTGCATACGTTGGCCATGCTGGCCGTGACCGGCGTCGTCGCCGTCGTGGTCTATGACTTTGTCGGCCTTGGTTTCCTCCGCCGCGGATGGGTCAATCTCGATCTCATTTGGGCTGCGGCGCTAATCGCCATGGGCCTTTTGCTGCTCTTGACCTGAGTTGGACGCCCCGCGGCATTGAAGGATTGTTCACGCGCGTCCCGCATTTTAAGGCGCATGGGGGTCAGGGTTGGGTATCTCATCGCCAGTCTGGCGATCGTCTCAGGCGTCGCAGGTTGCGCCTCAAACCCCTATTCCGAGCCGCGCGCAGCCTGGCGGGGTGAGGTGGAGGCGGCCTGCCTCGCGAGCGGCGAAGTGAGGCCGTCTGCCTTCGTGCAGCCGATGTCGCCATTGGGTGGACGAGGCTCTTGCGGGCTCGAGCATCCCTTCAAGGTCAGCGCCGCGCTCAATGGACGCGTGGCGGTCACGCCGCCCGCCGTCATCGGTTGCCCGATGACCGCTTCGGTCGATCGCTGGCTCGCGCGTTCCGTGCAGCCCGCGGCGGCGGCCTATTTCCGCAGCCGGGTGGTCGAAATCCGCGAGATCGCCTCCTATGGCTGCCGCACCCGCAACAATCACGGCGTTGCCATGTCGGAGCATGCCTTCGGCAATGCGCTCGACGTCGCCGCCTTCCGGCTTGCCGACGGGCGCGAGATCAGCGTGGTGCGGGATTGGTGGCGGGGGGGTCCGGCGGAACGGGCTTTCCTGGCAGCTGCCTTCGCCGGAGCCTGTGCCGAGTTCTACACCGTGCTCGGTCCGGGCAGCGACCCCTATCACTCGAACCACTTCCACCTCGATCTGCTCCGCACCAATGCGCGAAACGGCCGCCATTTCTGCCAGCCGACACCCTATGGCGGCGGTGGAATCGCCGAGCTTCCCGGCGGCGACGCTGTGGGAGCTGTGGCAAAGACGCCACTCTCTTTTGTCGGCACCGGTCGCGAAACCTATTAAAGCAGCGCTATTTGGTCGCCGACTGTTGCTGCAAGAACGCTTCGCAGTTGCAGCATTCCCCGCTATCATACTGAGTTGCAGTGGCGGATTCGTAGAGGAGGTTTTCGGACTTGGGCCATGTGCTCCTGAGGGCGGGGCACACTGGAGGGGGGCGATGGCAACTGGATCTTTGACGCAGATGTTCGAGGAGATCGCCGCCGGTCTGAAGGCCGGCGATGAAGAGATCTACGGGTGGCTGCGCGACCAACTTAAGGAATGCGGAGGCAGCGAGATCTCGATCGAGCTTGCCATGGGCGTGATCGCCAAGCTCCTGCCGGAAGACGCGCAGACTGGCATGATCGTCGCCTCGCAACAGGCACGCCGCTGGGCGCACTAGCTAACGCCTTTCACAGGCTAAGCCGTCCAACGTATCAGCCAGGAGACAAAGAAGCGCGGGCCTCTCGCCGCGCGCATCGGGCAATTGAGAGCGAGCCTCCTCTCCGTCCGGCTTTCCATCTCCGTTTGACCGAGCGCTTCCCCAAGACTTTCCGCCCAACGCTCCTTGCCAGTGACGAGAGCCGTCGCGATCGGGTCGAGATCGATCGTCGCGGATAGTCGATGGGCCGAGCCCTCGCGGCAGCGCCAATCGTGCATGCCGACATAGCATTTGCGCGCGCCGGACTTTGCGGCGAGGCGCTCGAGCACGAACAGATCCGATTCAAGGGTGAGCCCGGCGAGAGAGCGAAGGCCGAGGGGAAGAAGCGGCTCGACGGCATCGAACCAGGTTCTGGCTCGGTCGGAGGCAAGCTCTATGACCCTGGCGCCCTGCCGCTCGAGGCTCGCGGCAAAGATCCCGCTCTCGGCGTAGCGGTGATCAGCGAGGACGATGGTCGATGAAGCAGTTCCGCGCGGCACAGCTGCGACCGGCGCCGTGCCGGCCGAGGCAAGAAGCGCGATAGAAGCCGCGCCGGCGAGCTTCAGCACCTCTCTGCGATCGATGGCGAGCGGCGGCGTCACGGCTTGCCGGCCTCCTCGTCCTTCGCGTGGCGCAAATCCTTTGGCCAGATTCCCTGCTTTCCCGGCGAGAGCACGCCAGCCGGATCGAGAGCATCTTTCAGCCGCTCATAAAGACGCATGGCGGCGTGGTCGTTGAAGTCGAATTGCGCGGCGACGAAATCCATCTCGGAAATATGGGCGCGATAGCCGGAAAGCTGCCGCTTATGCGCGTCTTCGATCAAGGTCTTGCCGAGTGCGCGAGCGCGGGCGCATTGCTCGGCATCGTTGCGGTCGAAAATGATCGAGCCGGTGTTGATGAAAGAGCGAGGGGTGGTGCTGGTCAGGCCGCAATAGTGATCGAAGCCTTCGGCGTTGAACAGCTCAGTGCGCCGCCGATAGAGATCGAGAAACTCTGCACCCCGCATCGGCACCACGAGAGGGCACTCGATATGGGCACCGGCGCCGCCGAGCCAGTTGAGCGGCATCAGGTCGACGCTCGGAATGCCGGCGAGCGTTGCATGCTCGGGCGGGATCGCCTCTCCGCGCCGGTAAGTGGCGACGGCCAACCCCATGCCTTCGATGCGGGAGAATGTCCCCTCCACCGCTTTGCGCTGCTCGGCCAGGATCTTCTCCCGTCCGTAGAGGCCGAAACGCATGCCCCAATAGCCGATCCCCATCTCCTTGGTCAGCCTGTCGATGGCGCTTTGCGGCAGCGGGCCTTTGCCGTCGTACCATTCCGCGCGGGTGGTATTGCCGGCGGCGATGCGCATCCAGTTGGCGATGGTTGCGGTCGGAACGATGCCGTCGAGCCGGAGCACTCTGAGGGCGTCGATCATCGGCACGATATCCTCCTCGCGCCGGAACATCATTTCCATCACCGAGAAGGTTTCAGGCTCAGGCATCAGCCAGATGCCGATCTTGGTGACCACGCCGAAATTCGATTGCATGAAGAGCCCGTCGAGCGTGGGGCCGAAGGCGTATTTGTAGAGCGGCCAGGCTGGATTGCCGCTCATGGCGCCGAGCCCGGTGCGCACGATTTCGCCATCGGCAAGCACGACTTCCATGCCGCATTGATGTCCGGCGTGATCGCCGTAGGGCGTGTAGCCGATACCGTGCTCGAGCGTGTTGCCGAGCACGCTGCCCCAGCCTGGATCGGTGCAGTCGATCCACAACGGATGTTTCTTGTCCCGGATGAATTTGTAGAGGTCGAGATAGGTGACGCCGGGCTCGACCAGGGCGTAGGCCAGCTCGGCATTGACCTCGATGGCCCGCATGCGGCTGAGATCGAGGACCATCGACCCCTTGAGGCAGGGGGCAGCGCCGCCATAGGCATAGTTGCGGCCGAGCGAGACGGTCCACAGCGGCAGGCGATAGTTATTGGCGACGCCGAGCACAGCTCTCACTTCGTCCGCGCTTGCCGGGAGGACGGCGCCGGACGGGGCGTATGCATCGGCCAAGCCGGGCGAATAGGGATCGAAATAGGCAGCCAGCCGATCCCCGGAAATCACCAGATGATCGTCACCGACGACGCGGCGCAGCTCCTTGCATGCAGAATCGAAATTTGGGCTTGAAAATCCGGGCTGTAGTGGCAACGCGCATTTCTCCGTACAAAAAGAAGGACAATAGCAGAGGCAATGCCCAAACTTGCACCACCGTCAGAAATTCCGGTGACTGGACAGAGGACTAGCGGAACTCACCTTGTGAATAAGCAGTTGGGCAAGCTGTGCATATTGCTGACCGCCAAAAATATGACTGTCACAAGCGATGGCAGCTGTTCCACGCTTGGCGAATCAAAGGCGCGGGGAGTGAGGCCAATGACGATCAACGGATTTCGGCTGGGAGCACCGGATATTCGCCTATATCGGTGCAGGCGTGACGGTGAAGGGAGCCATCGTGGTGCCCGACGCCATTATTGTCGACGGCGTGGTGGAGGGCGATGTGACCGCCCAATCGATCCGCATCGGCCATCGGGTGCGATCAAGGGCTAGGTGGTCTCCACCGATATCGACGTCTCGGGCACGCTTGCCGAGAAGGCCGACATCAAGGAATTCCTGCTTGTCCGCTCGAGCGGCCGGGTGGAAGGCCACGTCAATTGCGGCGACGTGCAAGTCGAGCGGGGCGCGGTGCTCGCCGGCGGCATCTTCTCGGTCTATGGCGCCGCCGCCCAGGTGAAGCCGGTGAACGACAACCGGCCGGCAAACGCAGCGGAGTTCGATACTGCCGCGGCAATCGATCAGCGGACGAAGATTGACGCCGCCGAATAGGCTTGCGCGACCTGCTTCAGGAGCAACCGCCCATCAGGGCGGCGGCTCTTGCTGCGGCATCTCCTGGAGCGACTGTTCGAAAGGCGCACGTGAAATCTGCACGTCCCCGGTGAACGGATAGTCCAGCACCAGCGCCACAAAGGCGGTTAGCGCCACGAGCGCCGCGAGCGACGCGGTCATGAGGATTTGCGCCCCGAGATTCGACGTTCCGAAAAATGACGGATAGCCGAGCGTAATCAGCGCGCCAGCGAGCAGCACGAGCCAAAGGGCGGTTGGCACAGTGCCGTCGGAGCTGTCCAGGCGTTCGTTGCGATTGTCATGGATGGCCGTCATTAGATCAATGGCGTGATGATAGAGGGCAACGTGCTTCAGCTCGTTCGAGCTTCCCCCGAACAACGCCTGACCGAGATAACGCAGCTCATCCGTTGTGGCTTTGTCTCCGAGACCGTGCGCCATAGCCGGCCATTCCAAATCGTGGACCTGCTGCGCATATACGCGCAAGTGTTTGCGTATCTTGGTCCCTAACTCGTCCGGCAGGCCGTAGGAGACTTGGTGAAGATCGGCGAGTGCCTTGGCTTCGTTGCGCACCGCCGTCTCGGTGTCCCGGTAATCCTCCCAAACGGCGATCACCACGAAGGCGAGCAACACCGCATAGAAGACCCCGACCACCGCGAATTTGAAGCCGGCGACTTCATTGTTGAGGGCGAGGCGGTCGGTTCCCCATCGCTTACGACAAAGAAGCATGAGGCCGATGCTGTAGGCTTCGGCGAGGGCGACGATGCCGAGCGCCAGCAGCCAAGGCGACACCTCATTCAAGAGCCGGAGCATGTTCGCCGCGCCGTCCGCGATTTAGATCTGACCGATGAAGTCACGCTTGCCGATCCCCAAGCCGCAAGCGCGCAGGAGATCGCAGGCGGTAGCGGCGTGAAAATAGAAATTGGGCAGGGAGAAGTGCAGGAGATAAGGCTGACCCTTGAAGCGAACCTCCTCGCCGCGCAGCTTCAGCGTGATGTCCCGGTCCTCAGAACCGTCGATGTCCGCTGGCTTGAAGGTCTGTACGAAACTCACCGTCTTGGCGATGCGCTGCCTGAGCGCGGCAAAGCTTGCCTCCTCGTCGGCATAGCTCGGGACTTCGGCGCCGGCGAGCCTCGCCGTTGTGCCCTTGGCGAAGTCCGTCGCAATCTGGATCTGGCGGGTGAAGGCAAACATGTCGGGGGCGAGCCGCTAATTGAGCAAAATCGACTCTTCGATCTTGCGCTCCTTGGCGAAGATTTCGGCCTTTTCCAATATGGCATCGAGATTCTTCAGCATGGCAACGAACGCCGGAACGGAAGCCTGATACATCGAGAGGGACATAGGCGCTGCCTCAAATCGAGGGGTTTGAACCTGGGCCGCGGTCAGAGCTCAGAGCTTGGTGCCTGTGCAAGGATGTCAACCGCCCCCCGGCAGCAGGACTCAAGGCACTATTGCGGGAAGGGCCCTTGGACAGGGATGCGTCCTATCCGCAATAGGCTACGAGCTGGCTCGGAGGCGGAGGGATTTCAGCACGCTGCGCTTAAAAAGATCATAAGCCGGCCTGCCCATGAGCGCGACAGCAGCAACCTTGGTCAACAACGGTGTCGCGCCCAAGAGGGCGGTCAGCGCCGACTTGACGCCCGTGGGCAAATCCGTGGCAACGGCGACTGGAATCAGAGTCCAGGCAATGTATCCGCCGACAATAAGCACAACCCCGACTGCAAAACGCCAGCCGAGCCTGACGGAGGGACTGTCTTTCTCGACCACGTCTAGTTCGCTCCCCTTTTCCATAGCCCCTTGTTACGCAAGAATAGGACCAAAAAAGTGTTGCGTTTAAGGCCCAATCTTAGCGGCGCGCCCCGTTCCCGTGAGGTTAATGCCTCGATCCCTACCTCAGGGTAAAGAAACATTCGCTCATCTTCGCCAGGGGGGAATCGTAAACCCAATAAGGTCACAATCGTTGATAAACCCTCAGTTGGATGGCCCCCACGCCGCAGTGCGGCAAACTGAGATGGAGGATTTGATGCGATTTTTGCTGGTCTTTGGTCTGTTGGTGTTGGCTTGGTGCGCACAAGCGGAAGCGCGCACCAAGTGGGTTCAGTCTGCTGGAGCTCCTTGCGAGACCGTCTGCCGCCATCCTGTCACCGTTGGCGGACGCCCGGATGCGTATGTCTGCGCGGGCCATGTCACTGGCGCCCCTTACGGCGAAATCCGCAGCGGGATGATCGGCGCCGGGTCGACGAACTGCTACGTCCCGGGAGAGCAGGGGCGCATGCATTCGGATGGGCCCTTCGTGTGTCTGTGCGATCCTCGCTAAGTTCTGACGCAGTGCAGCAAAACGACACGCCGATGGGCGAAGCGACTCGCCCTTCGGCCTTCGATGCGCTATAGTAAGTTAACAAGCCAAAAGGCATGACGGGGCACAGAGTTGAAACTGCCCACTCCTGACAGGGAGGAATGGTCATGCGCCTTGAGGAACTTCCTAAAATGTACGGGCCGGAGACGCTGTCGCTGATGGACCGCGCGTTAGAGCAGGCCTGGCGGGAGCTCAAGCGGCGCGGCAATGTCGTCGATGCGAACGCCGCGAGAAGCCGGCTGACCACGACTATCGTCGCGCTTGCCTCGGTTGGCGAAACCGATTCAGCCAAGCTCAAGCGGTTCGCGCTGAACGCTTCAAACGGGGCTTCCGGTCTTTAGAAGCGACCGTTCGGGACGTCTGAATCAGAGGCGTGGCCTGAGGTCCGGCGCTCGCCGGATGTGGTTGACGTCGCGGGCTCCCAGGCGGTCGCCCATGCGGCTGTGATGCTGCTGTAACAATGCACCGCTAGTTCTCCAGCTCTCCTGATGAAGTTGCCAGCCCCGGCCGGGTCAGCTCGGCCGGGGTTTTTTCGTGGAGCGCAGGCCGGTGCCTCACCGGTCGTAGCGGAACACGCGATAGAAGCCGGTCGGATCCTGGAACAGCTCGCGGGCCTTCGAGAACCCAGCCTGCCGCCCGAGATCGAGCCACGTCGCTTCCGTCTCCGGCAGATCGCAGGTGGTGACATGGTGATCGATCTGCGCCCATTCCTCCGGCGTGAGCATGGTCCATCGCGGCCGGTTGACGCGGCGGAAGCGCCGCAAATACCCCTCGCGGGTCTCGCCGTCTTGCCTGGTCGGCTCGTAGATCATGAGAAAACTTCCGGTCGACCCGTGCAAGGCCCGCATGAGGCGAAGCTTTTCGTCGGTGACGAGGTGATGAATGGACAGGCTGCACCACGCGACGTCGGCAGGCTCCGGCCGGCGGGTCACCGCCTCGACGAAGTCACCATGGTCGAGCTCGACCTCGAAAGGCATGTCCTTGAGATTGTTCGCTGCGAGCTCGAGCGCCGGCTCGGAAAGATCGACGCCGTGATAGTGACGAACCTTGGTGCCGGAGAGCGCGCGCATCTGGCTCGCATCGCCGCAAGCGATGTCGAGAAAGGCGAAGGGCCGATCGAAGCTCTGGTTGAGCGTGTCGTGAAGCAACGCGCCCACTTCCCGATGCGAAAGCTCGTCGCTGTCGACGAGCTTCTGGTAGGTCGCCCATTGGCGCTGGAACTGCTCCAGCGCGGACGCATCGACGACGGCGCCGTCGGGCTGAAATTGATGGATCAGGATATTCACCATGCGCAGTTTCCCTCCTAGGCGGCGCAACCGGCATAACCTTACTTTTATTCAAATACCGCCGATGTCCTCGAACTTAGGTTTGCGCATGCCGGCCATTTGCGGACTAGAATGCCGCTCCGCCGGAAAAGGGGGCCCCGGCTCCCGAGAAAATGTTGTTCGGCCCCAGGAGCGTCATGCCGACTCCAAGCGAAAATGCTGACTCCGCCGCAGCTACAATGTTCAGGAATCTGAGCACAAGCACCAAGCTCATTGTCTTGTGTGGGGCGTTCATCGTCGCCATTGCCGTGGCAATCTATGCCCTCGTCGCCGAGCAGCAAATCGCCATTGAGTTCGCAAAGAAGGAACTGACCGGCGTCCAATATATCGAGGCCATCCGGGGCGTCTACTCCGGGCTCCTTGGCGAGCCGGGGAACACCGGCGTCTCAGCGCAGGCGTTGCCCTCTGCGGCAGAAGTCTTGAGCTCGCTCAACAAAGCCGAGGCCGAGGCCAATCTGAATACCGCGTCGCTCGAACAGTCACTGACCAACACGCTAAGCAGGCTTTGGTCGGACAGCACCGATGAGAGTGCGAAAAGCGGCCTCGTGGGGGAAGCGCTGGTCAAGGCCAGGGACCTGATTTCGCGCGTCGGCGACGATTCGAACCTCGCGCTCGATCCCGATCTCGACAGCTACTATTTGCAGGACACGCTGGTACGACAGATGCCGCGCCTGCTTGGCGAAATCGGCGATATAAGCGGGCTGATTGGCGCAAGCTCGGTGCCGTCGCTGTCATCCGGCGACAAGACGCGCCTCTTTGCGTCCGTCGCGATGGCCCGGTCCACCGCTGAGGAAATCGCCAGGAATTTGACATCAGCCTACCGCGGCGATTCCGACGGAACGCTGCGGCGGAAGATCGAGGCGCCGATGGCAGTGATGCTGTCCAGCGTGACCTCCTACCTCGGCGCGCTCGATGACAGCTTCGACGATGCGGGAAAGGTCGACCAGGACGCTCTTGGCGATCTCCGGCGGAGTGCCGCGAACGATGCGATCGACGCCTGGGCAGGCGGACTTGACGCGCTAAGGGGACTGCTCAAGCGCCGCATCGACGGCCTGAACGAGAAGCTTTACCGCAGCCTGTTGCTGACCGGGGCGTTGGCCGCGATCAGCATCCTCCTCGCATTCCTCACTCACCGCCATATCGTGCAGCCGCTCGGTCGCCTTGAAGGATTGGCAAGGCGGGTGCGCGAGACCGGAGATTACGGTCATCGTGTCGACGACGCGAGCAAGGACGAGGTCGGACGCCTTGCGGGTGCGTTCAACGACATGTTGGGCGAACTTGATACGGCCCATAAGCGTGAGGTGAGGGAAAGGGCGGAGCAAGCGGCGAACGAGCGGCTGGCGGTGCTGCTCAATGCCTCGCCGGCGGTCATCTATTGCCGGTCAGCAGCTGGGGACTACCAGCCCACTTACGTGAGCGAGAGCATTTCCGGATTATTCGGCTGTACCCCGCGAGAATATCTCCAGAACCCCTACCTCTGGCGCGACCATGTGCACCCGGACGACGTACCGCGCATCGCCGCCTGGGTGGATCGGATGTTCGAGAACGACAGGCGCTCGATCGAGTATCGCATCCGCCGCCCGGATGGCAGCTACTTTTGGGTGGATGACCGTCAGCAGATCGTGCGCGACGCGGACGGCAAGCCGCTCGAGATCGTGGGATCGTGGACGGACATTACCGCGCGCAAAGAGGCCGAGGAGACGCGAGAGAGAGTGCGCGCCAGGCTCGACCTGCTACTGTCGGCAGCTCCCGCAGTCATCTACAGCTTTGCGGCAAGCGGCGACTTCGCCCCCACCTTCGTCAGCGACAACATCGCGAGCCTGTTCGGCTACCGTCCCGAAGAATATCTGAAAGACGCGGCGTTCTGGCGTGCGCATGTTCACCCGGACGACCTCGCCGTGGTCGAGGCCGATCAGGCGCAGCTGTTCGAGACGGGAGCGCATTCTTCCGAATATCGGTTCCGCAAGAAAGACGGTTCCTATTGCTGGGTCAGCGACGAGCAGCATCTTATTCGCGACGCGAACGGCGAACCTCTCGAAGTGGTGGGCTCGTGGAGTAATATCGACAGCCGGAAGGAAGCGGAGCAGGCGCTGCTCGGCGCTCAGCGCGAACTCGAGAAGGCGACCGAAGCGGCACTTGCGGCAAGCGAGGCCAAGAGCGCGTTCCTCGCCAATATGAGCCACGAGATCAGAACGCCGATGAACGCCATCATCGGGCTGTCGCATCTCGCGCTAAAGACGGACCTCATGCCGCGCCAGCGGGATTACGTCGTTAAGATCAAGCATTCCGGCCAGCATCTCCTCGGCATCATCAACGACATTCTCGACTTCTCCAAGATCGAAGCTGGCAAGCTCGCCGTCGAGAACATCGATTTCGACCTCGACAAGGTGCTGGAGAATGTCGGCAATCTGATTTCCGAGAAGGCCTCGGCCAAGGGGCTCGAGCTGATCTTCGACATCGAGCCTTCGGTCTCCAACTATTTCCGCGGCGACCCGCTCAGGCTCGGTCAAATCCTGATCAACTTCTGCAACAACGCGGTCAAGTTCACCGAAAAGGGTGAGGTGGTGGTCAAGGCCGAGGTGGTGGAGGATTCCAAGGAGAGCCAGCTCATCCTGTTCTCGGTGAGCGACACCGGCATCGGCCTGACCCAGGAGCAGATCGGGCGTCTGTTTCAGGCTTTCCAACAGGCCGACGTGTCGACCACCCGCAAATATGGCGGCACCGGTCTTGGCCTTGCCATCTCCAAGCGGCTGGCCGAGCTCATGGGAGGCACCATCGAGGTGACGAGCGAGCTTGGCAAGGGCAGCACTTTCCGCTTCACCGCGCGTCTCGGCAAAGCCGAGATGGCCCCGCGCCGGCGCATTCTGCAGTCGGATTTGCGCGGACGGCGCGTGTTGATCATCGACGACAATGCGCAGGCGCGGAGCGTATTGTCCGGCATGCTGACCAATTTGAGCTTCGTCGCCGATGAGGCGCCATCTGGTCAGGAAGGCATCGAGATGGTGCGGCAGGCGGCGCAGGCCCGCGAACCTTACGACATCGCCTTCGTCGACTGGCAGATGCCGGGTCTCGACGGCATCGAAACCGGAAAGCGCATCCTTGCTTTGCCCAACCTCGATGCTCCGCCGCACCTCGTGATGGTCACCGCCTATGGGCGCGAAGAGGTTCTGAAACAGGCCGAGGAAAGCGGCTTCGAGAATGTCTTAATCAAGCCGGTGACCTCCTCGATCCTGTTCGACACAGCCATCGTCGCGCTCGGCGCCGACCTTGAAGCCAGCGAAGCCGTCGTCGCCGGGCCATCCTTCGATATCGAGCGCGTGCGCGGGGCCCGCGTCCTCCTGGTCGAGGACAACGAAATCAACCAGGAGGTGGCCATCGGCCAGCTCGAAGACGCCGAGGTCTTCGTCGATCTTGCCGAGAATGGCGCGGAGGCCGTGCGCATGGCTGGCGAGAACGATTACGATATCGTGCTCATGGACATGCAAATGCCGGTCATGGACGGCATCGAGGCGACACGCATCTTGCGGTCCAATCCGCGTTTCTCGACCTTGCCGATCATCGCCATGACCGCCAACGCGCTCGTCTCCGACCGCGAGATGTGCCTGCAAGCCGGCATGAACGACCATATCGCCAAGCCGATCGACCCCGATCAATTGTTCGGAGTCCTGCTGCGCTGGATCAAGCGTCCAGACGGAGACGGCGCGGGCGTGCATGAATGGCCTGGAGCGAAGTCCGCGGCAAATGCCGCGCCCAGGCTTGATCTCGCCGGCGGCGATCCCCTCGCCATTGACGGCATCGACATCAAATCCGCGCTGAAGCGCACCGGCGGCAACCGCCAGCGCTACGAGAGCCTGTTACGCAAATTCGCGGCTCATCAGGCCACGACCGTCGAGGACATTCGCAAGGCGCTGTCGATAGGCGATGCGGCAACGGCGGAGCGTGCCGCCCATTCCCTGAAGGGCGCCGCCGGCACGCTCGGCGTCATCGCACTGTCCGAGGCCGCGGCCAGGACCGAAACGGCGATCAGGATGGGGCAGGGCATCGACGCAGCGCTCAGCTCTTTGTTGATCGATCTTGGCGCGGCCGTGGGCGCGATCCGCGCCGCGCTGCCGCAAGAGGCCCCGACCAATGGTGGCGGCGGCTCTTCGCGCGATCCCCGCACAGTGGTGGAACCGTTGACCAGGTTGAAGCGGCTGCTCGAAACCGACGACGGCGAGGCGGCCGATTTCATGATCGACGTGAGGTCGCAATTAGCAGGCGTGCTGACTGCCGCCGAAATCGAAACCTTGAGCGAGCTCGTCGGTGACTTCAATTTCGAATCGGCGCTCAAATGCCTGTCGTCGATCACTGATCGTCTGTCCTTGAACCTCAAATGACCCACGGATCGAACAACAAGCTCGTACTGATCGTCGACGACACGCCGACCAATGTCGGGGTGATCTCCGGCGTGCTCAAAAGCGCGTACCGGACCAAGGTCGCGACCAACGGCGAGAAGGCGCTGGTCCTTGCCACTGCCGCGGAGAAACCCGACCTCATCCTGCTCGACGTGATGATGCCAGGCATGGACGGCTATGAGGTCTGCCGCCGGCTGAAGGCCAATCCGGTCACCCGCGACATCCCGGTGATCTTCCTCACGGCCAAGACGGACGCCACTGACGAGGAGAATGGATTTGAGGTCGGCGCGGTCGACTACATCCACAAGCCGTTTTCCGGGCCGATCGTGCTTGCCAGGGTCAGGACCCAGCTCGCTCTGCAAGACGCGCTGGCGCAGGCGCGTGAAGCGCAAAATCAGGCCGATGAGCTGTTGCACGCGCTGTTGCCCAAGAAGGCAGCCGACGAGATCCGCAGCATCGGCACCGTGATCCCGCGGCGCTACGAAAACGTCGCCGTGCTGTTCTGCGACGTCACCAACTTCACCTCCTATTGCGACAAGCACGAGCCTGAGGACGTGGTGTCGCGGCTCGATGCGCTGTTCGTCATTTTCGAGCGGGTGACCGCACGGCATGGGCTGGAGAAGATCAAGACCATCGGCGACGGCTTCATGGCGGCCGGGGGTCTCCTCCATGAAATCCAGGATCCGATTGGCTCGGCGGTCCGCTGCGGGCTGGAGATGGCATCGACGCTGATCGACGCGCGGCTTGGCTGGGAGGTGAGGGTCGGCGTGCATGCCGGGCCGGTGGTGGCCGGCGTGGTGGGCCAGGAGCGTTACCAGTTCGACATCTGGGGCGACACCGTGAATGTGGCGGCTCGCATGTCCGACAAATCAAAGCCGGGACACGTCGCCGTCACCAAGGCTGTGTGGGAGCAGGTCGCCTCGCGCTTCGAGGCCGAGGACTTTGGCGATATGGAGGTCAAGGGCAAAGGGACCATAGCGGTCTTCGGTATCCGCCCGCAGAAGACCTGAGAGGTGGTGCTGCGCGGAGAGCCCGCGAGCTAGGCCACACGCAAAGCCTGCCAGGCGACGGCGAGATTGGCGGCGAGATAGGCCGCTAGCAGCACACCGACCCAGATGCGGTCGGAGCGCGAGATGGACGCTTCGGCTTCAGCATCGGCGCCACGCCACGACGTCATCACCACCCGCGCAAGCGCCAAGATGATGAACAGGTAGGCAAGGAGATAGATCTTGTCGATCATCATCAGGTAATCGACGTCGGGAAGCGACGCGCCGGAGGTCAGCTGCAGAGCGACGAGCGTCAGAAGCGCGGTGATGCCGAGGCCGATACGCCCCTCGACATAACGCGGCCGCACGAAGAAAACGAGCGCCGCGCACACCACGATCAGCCCGATGGGCACGAAGGCCTTGATCGACATCGCCACGATTGGCCGCGTCACCGGGATGGTCAGTGTCACGCGCGAATAGTCGGTCGCCTCAGGCTCGGAGAGATCGCCGAAATTGGTCGGATAGGGCCGTTCGACAATGCGCAGCTCGGGCTTGCCGATCTTGAAGCCGGGCAATGTAATGTCAGGGTTTATGGTGACGGCGTCTTCTGGGTCCGGCACGTAGATTTGTGCGTCGGCGGCGGCGACCGTATCCTCCATCACCACCAACAGGGCTTGCGTGTCGAAGGGATATTTCTCAAGCTGGAATTTGGTCGAGAACTGCCCCTGATAGCGGATGATCGAATAGAGGCTGCCGTCGGGCATGGTCTGCGGTGTTGTCGTCGGAGGCGTAGCGATTCATGAACTCATGGTCGCGGAGGCAGCCCCCTTCCAGCGAAACCAGACATAGAGGTCGATCGCGTAGCTGTTGGTCTTGAAGTCGAGCTCCTGGATGTCGTTGATATAGGCGCCGACCACGACCTTCACTGGCGCCTCTGGCGTTGGTTGTGCGGCAACCTCCTCGGTCACGGCATTTGGCGCGCCGCCTGCCGGCGCGGGCTCCCCCCGGGCGGAGGGGCAAGCAAGGACCGCCAACGGTAGTGCAAAAAGCACGCTGGCCACGAAGCGGGTTACCATCGGCGGCATGGAGAAATCTCTGCTTGATCCCCCGAACGGTTAGCCCAGCAGCACAAATCTGGCAAATACACGGGTGAGGTCCTCGTCCGTGGGGCCTAATCTAGGGCTTGGGCAGCAACGCAACCGGGCCATGAAATTGTGTTGACCGGCCGGAGGATTTTTTTCAGCGGGTTTACCGATGGGGTCGCAGTGGGTGTAGACTAGTCAAGCTCGCGGTTATTGGAATCAAGAAATCGGGGTAAGTGGGGGGACCGATTCTCATGTCTCTGTTTCGAAGGAGCGCCCCAAAGACCGCCGAGAGGCTGACGCGTCTGTTCTTTGCCTCCGATTTTCATGGCTCACAGCGCATCTTTCGCAAGTTCATAAACGCCGCAAAATACTATGAGGCCGACGTCCTGATCATGGGCGGTGACGTGGTCGGCAAGCTTGCCATTCCCGTCATTCGCGAGAGCAACGGCTATTTCCGGGCCCACCTCATGGGCAAGACCGAGCATCTTGAGGGGCAAGCCGACCTCAAGAACTTCGAGGACCGCATCGGAACGCTCGGCTACTACAGCAAGATCATGGACGAGGATGAGTATCAGGCAATTCAATCAGACAGGCCTGCCGTCGATCGGCTGTTCCACGACCTCGCCCGCGAACGGCTTGCCTCATGGATCGACCTCGCCGAGACGCGTCTCGCCGGCAGCGGAATCAAATGCTTCGTGATCGGCGGCAATGACGATGATCCCGAGGTGCTCGAGCTGCTGAAAGATGCCAACACGCAATCCATTGTCTTCTGCGAAGGCAAAGAGGTCGCGATCGACGATAATCACACCATGATCAGCGTCGGCTTCAGCAATCGTACGCCGTGGAAGACGCCGCGCGAGGTCGACGACGATGACCTCGGAAAGATGATCGAAGGATTGGCGGGCGGCGTTGCCGACAAGCAGCACGCGATTTTCAATTTCCATGTACCGCCGGTGGATTCGACGCTCGACACCTGTCCGATGCTGGACTGGAGCACGAGTCCGCCGACCCAAATCGTCAAGGGAGGCCAGGCGGTGATGCATGGCGCCGGCAGCAAGGCCGTGCGCCGGGCAATCGAAACGTATCAACCGCTGCTCAGCCTGCACGGCCATATTCATGAATCTGGCGGCGTCGTCAAAATCGGTCGGACAACGTCGGTGAACCCCGGCAGCGAATATGGCGAAGGCGTGCTGCGCGGCTGCATGCTGACTTTGGCGCGAGATGAGGTGAAGAATTATCAGCTCACGGCCGGCTGAACCGTCGTGGCCGCAAGCGAAGCTTGGTTAGGATAGAGAAGGAGGGGACAATGGCAGTCGCTGGAGCAAGGCCAGAAGTGTTCACCCGCAATTCGTCGGGTCTCGTGCGGGTGATGTCGCCCTATTCGGCCTTCATCTACAACATTCTGACGATGGGACTGATCTTCCCCTGGACCTATCTGTGGGCGCCGGGCGCGCTGCCCGGAGGACGCCTCGTCTGGGGGATCCTGCTCGCCATGATCTTCGAAATTCCCATCGCGCTCACCTATGTCTGGCTGTCCACCGCGCTACCGCGTTCGGGCGGCGACTATGTGTTTCAGAGCCGGGTGTTCGGCGGCGGGGTCGGCTTCTCCATCGTGATGTCGGGGTTCGTGATCTGGATCCTGCAATGGGTCGCTCTCTCGGGCTGGCTGCTCTCTTATCTTGGATTTGCCTCTCTGTTCCTCGGGCTCGGCGGCACCATGGGCAGCCCTTCGCTGACCGCCGTAGGGGTGTGGTTCACCACGCCTTGGGGAATCATCATCGTCAGCATCCTCAACGCGCTGCTCGCGATGGTGCTCTTGGTCAGCGGCTTCAAGAACTACGTCAAGTTCCAATATGTGATGTGGTACGCGACGCTGCTCTCGTTTGCTCTGATGCTCTATCTGCTGCTGACCGCCTCGCCTGAGAGTTTCGCGCAGAAGCTCGACGCCTTCGTCGTCGCGTCCGGCGGAGCGCCGAATTTCTACCAGGCGGGCATCGATGCGGCCAAGGCAGCCAATATCGATCTCAACCCGCCTTTCAGTCTATTGGCCACGCTGCTCGTCGCGCCGATCGCCTGGACCTCTCTGCAATGGGCGACGTACAGCGCTCAGCAGAACGGCGAGATCAAGGGCGCCCGCTCGTTCCAGAACCAGATGATCATCATCCTCGGATCGCTGATCGCCACCGGCCTGCTGCTCGCCCTCTTGGCTTATGCCTTCGAGCACGCGATCGGCACCGAGTTCCTGTACGTGGTTGGTGCAGGCTATTGGGCGGCACTGGACGCCGGCAAATTCAATGGCGTCTTCCTCTGGCCGAACATCGTGGCCATGGCGCTCGCGGGCAGCCCGATCATCGTGGTGCTGATCGCCTTCGGCTACATCCTCAATTCGTTCCAGATCGTCAACAACTGCTATATCGGCATGACCCGAGTCATGGTGGCCATGTCGCTCGATCGTCTGTTGCCGGAATGGGTGAGCCGCGTGTCCGACCGGCTGCACACGCCGGTCAACGCCCATCTCGCCTATTTCCTCGCGAGCATCCCGGTGATCCTGGTCTACAATTTGTGGGGCAGCTGGACGGCGCTGACCCTCGGCGTCACCTTCGCCTGCGGCTACGTGTTCGTCGTCACCGCGCTTGCCGGCGCCTTGATGCCATACCGTGCGAAGGCGCTCTACGACGCCTCTCCCGGCGCGGCTTACAAGATCGGGAACATTCCAATGGTGACGGTCTTCGGACTAATCGGCGCCGTTGTCGGCGCGGTCCTGGTGCTGATGTTCATGTTCTCGAGCGCGCTCGGCCTCACCAGCCTGCTTGCCTATCAGGTGGTGTTCGGCGTCCTTGTCGTGGCCATCGTCTGGTATTTCCTGGCGAGGATGGTCCAGCGCTCACACGGCATCAACGTGGACTATGCCTTCAAGGAGATCCCTCCGGAGTAGGTTCGAGGGCCCGCTCTCGATCGGCCGTCCGAAGAGGACGGTTAAGCAGGACAGTCGCAGAGCTCGAAAACCATTGTACGGGTAACCGTAGTTTGGTTTTTCGAGTTTCCGGCTGAACAGTCTGCGATCAGCGCAACGCCGTCGCCGGATCAGTATTGTTGCGACTTCTCTGAGACGTCTTGATACCAGCGGCTTCGCGTTCCGATCTTGGACCGCATCTTCCAACCGAGCGTCTTCGGTGCCGCCTCGATTGCCGCACGCAAACCGTCGATGCGGCCGCGGACGACGCGGCGCCCCTCCTCTCCAAGAGAGGAGAACTGATCGAGAAAGTCGGGGACGCGTTTCAAGTTCGTCGTGAAGGTGTAATAGAAGCCCCAATCCTGGCGCATGATGTCGACGATATAATCGGTGTCGATCGATTTCGGCCCGGGCTGCTCGTGCGAGAGAGGATGCTCCAGCATGAGCACGATCGTATCCTTGAAGTCCTTGAGGTTGATCTCGACGATCTGCATCTTCTCGAGCAGGAGATCGGTCGTGCATATGGTCGGACTATCGAGATCAAGGCGCCCTTTGAACGGGATCCGGTGACAGAAATAGAGCTCGTCGGCGAAAACGTCGACGTTCAGACCGGTGTCTCGGTGCAAATAGGCGTGGCGAGCGCCCTCCGACGCCATGTAGATGCCTTCATCGGGAACGTATCCGCGCGCGACGAGAAAGTCGCGGATTGCCCTGTTCTGCTTTTTCTCCGCCCCGAAATCCACGTCAGTGAGGGCGCGCTTGGTATCCTGGAACAGGTGCAGATTGTTTGGGCATTGCAGGCGATAGGCGACTGAACCCAAAATGCGGAGGCGAATGCCCTTCGCTTCCGCATCACGGACAAGGTTGAGCGCCTCATCCACGAATTCCAAGTTGAGGCTTGGATCCGCACGCTTCTGATTCACTGATGTCTCCCCGAACCGCTGGCGGATACGACCATATTTCTTAACTCCTAGGCCATGTGTAAAACGCCTCCCCAATGCGGGGCAATGGGCCGTGAAAATGCCCTAGCTCTGCACGGGGGTGGGGGCAGGAAAGCATCTTTCCCCTTCCTGCTCCATCCGGCGTGGAGACGCATGGCTGGCCATCCGAGCCCGTTCCAATAATGCTATGCTGCTTGCCCGGGAGGATTCCTTGATGACGTGGCGGTTTAAGTTTGGCGATGTCTCCGCCATGCTCGCGATCACGATCTCCGCACCCCCCCTTGCCGCCCACCAAGGAGGGCCGCACGCGTGAGCCTTGATACGGTGCGAGAGCATTCATCGGCGCGCGTGGCCGAGCTTGAGATCTGGTTCGGGCGCGTGGAGCCCGTGCCGCTCACCGGCGGCATCACCAATCAGAATTTCGCAGTCGAGGATCGCGGCCGCCGCTACGTCGTGCGGGTCGGCAGCGATATCCCGGTTCACGGGGTGGTGCGGGCGAACGAGTTGGCAGCGAGCCGGGCGGCGCATTTGGCGGACTTGAGCCCTCGCGTGGTGCACGCCGAGCCGGGCATTCTCGTGCTCGATTTCATCGAGGGACGCACCTTCACGCCGGAGGACGTACGCAACCCGGCAAATCTCGAGCGCCTGATCGATATGGTGCGGCGGTGCCACCGCGACATTCCGCAATTCTTGCGCGGGCCCGGCGTTATGTTCTGGGTGTTTCATGTCGTGCGCGACTACGGGCACACGCTGCGTGAAGGGAACAGCTGCCACCTTGCCATCCTGGGCGATCTTCTTGCCCGCGCCGCGCGGCTCGAAGCCGCCGTCGGTCCGATCGACGTGGTGTTCGGCCACAACGATCTCCTCGCCGCCAACTTTATCGATGACGGGACCCGGCTGTGGCTCGTGGACTGGGAGTATGCTGGGTTCAATTCGCCGCTGTTCGATCTCGGCGGCCTTGCTTCCAACAGCGAGTTTTCTCCCGAGCAGGCTGAGCAGGCATTGAGCCTCTATTTCCGCAAACCCGTCGACGACCGGTTACGCCGCCGTGCCGCCGCCATGACCGCTGCATCTCTGCTCCGCGAGACCATGTGGAGCATGGTGTCCGAGCTCCATTCCACCCTCGATTTCGACTATGCGGCCTACACGGCTGAGAATCTGAGACGCTTCGAGGCCGCCTACGCGGCCTATCAAACCATGGACCGCTCGTGAGCGACCTGCCGTCCTCCGCCAAGATCGTGATCATCGGCGGCGGCATCGTCGGCTGCTCGGTGGCCTATCATCTGGGGAAGATGGGACTAAGCGACGTGCTCGTTCTCGAGCGCGGCAAGCTGACCTGCGGCTCGACCTGGCACGCCGCGGGCCTCGTCGGCCAGTTGCGCACCAGCGCCAACATCACCCAGCTCCTCGGCTACTCGGTCGAGCTCTATGACAGGCTCGAACAGGAGACCGGCCTCGCCACCGGCTGGAAGCGGAACGGCGGCTTGCGGCTCGCCTGCAATCCGGAGCGCTGGACCGAGGTGAAGCGGCAGGCGACCACCGCCACCTCCTTCGGGCTCGAAATGCATCTCCTTGACGCCAAGGAGGCCCGGGCTCTGTGGCCGCTCATGCAGGTCGATGACGTCGTCGGCGCGGCGTTCCTGCCGACCGACGGGCAGGCCTCGCCGTCCGACATCGCCATGTCGCTGGCAAAGGGCGCGCGCAATGCCGGAGTCAAGATCTTCGAGAGCGTGGCCGTCACCGGCGTCGAGGTGGAGGACGGCCGCGTGCGCGCCGTCGCTACCGACAAGGGCCGCATCACCTGCGACAAGCTCGTGATCTGTGCCGGCCAGTGGTCGCGCGAGATCGGGCGCATGGCCGGGGTCAACATTCCGCTCGTCTCGGTGCAGCACCAATATCTCATCACCGAGGCAATCGACGGCGTGACGCGCGACCTTCCGACTTTGCGCGATCCGGACCGCCTCACTTATTGGAAAGAGGAAGTCGGCGGCCTGGTGATGGGCGGCTATGAGCCAAATCCGAAGCCGTGGGCTGTGGACGGCCTTCCCGACCGCTTCGAGTTCCAACTTCTCGACGACGACCTTGAGCACTTCGAGCCGCTGCTCGACCTCGCCGTTGGCCGCGTGCCGGCGATGCAGACGGCAGGCATCAAGGAGTTCATCAACGGCCCGGAGAGCTTCACGCCAGACGGCAACTTCATCCTCGGCGAGGCGCCAGAGGTGCGCGGCGTCTTTGTCGGCGCAGGTTTCAATGCCTTTGGCATCGCCGCCGGCGGCGGGGCCGGCATGGCGCTTGCCGAATGGGTAGCCAAGGGCGAGCCGCCTTACGACCTCTGGCCGGTCGACATTCGCCGGTTCGGCAAGAATCATCTCGACACCGGCTGGGTGCGCACGCGGACGCTCGAGGCTTACGCCAAGCACTACACCATGGCATGGCCGTTCGAGGAATATCGCTCGGGCCGCCCGCTCCGCCGGTCGCCGCTCTACGACAGGCTGAAAGCGCAAGGCGCCTGCTTTGGCGAGAAGCTCGGCTGGGAACGGCCGAACTGGTTTGCCGATATAGCACGTGGGGAAAAGGCCGAGGACCGCTACAGCTACGAACGGCAGAACTGGTTCGATGCTGTCGGCCGTGAGCACACCGCGTGCCGCGAGCGCGTCGCGGTCTTCGACCAGACCTCATTCGCCAAGTTCATGCTGGCCGGCAAAGACGCAGAGGCGGTGCTATCGTGGATCTGTGCGAACGACGTCGCCAAGCCGCCTGGGTCCCTCGTCTACACCCAGATGCTGAACGATCGCGGCGGCATCGAGTGCGATCTGACCGTCGGCAGGCTGTCGCCGACCGAATATTACATCGTCACCGGCACCGGCTTTGCCACGCACGACTTCGACTGGATCTCGCGCTCGATCCCTGATGGGCTCGACGCAAGCCTGATCGATGTCACCTCTTCGAATGCCGTGTTATCGGTGATGGGACCTCGGTCGCGCGAAATCCTCCAAACTCTGACCGAGCACGACATTTCGAATGCCGGTTTCCCATTCGGAAGGGTGAGGCGAATGACCGTGGCCGGGGCGCCTCTCCTTGCGCTCCGTGTCACCTATGTCGGCGAGCTCGGCTACGAGCTTCACATTCCTGTCGAGTTTGCGCTGACCATCTACGACGCGCTGATGAAGGCGGGGGAGAAACACGGCATCGCCAATGCAGGCTATCGCGCCATCGAGTCGCTACGCCTGGAGAAGGGCTACCGCGCCTGGGGCGCCGATATCGGGCCTGACCATTCGCCTCTGGTCGCGGGCCTCGGCTGGGCGGTCAAGCTGAAATCGAACAGGCCGTTTCGGGGCCGCGAGGCGCTCGAGGCCCAGGCTGCAAAGAAGCTGCCACGCCTGCTCGCCGGATTCACCGCCGACCCCTCGGTCGTGCTCTTGGGGCGCGAGACCATCTACCGCGACGGCAAGCGCGTCGGCTGGCTGTCAAGCGGCGGCTACGGCTACACGGTCGGCCGCTCGATCGGCTACGGCTACATCCGCGACCCTGAAAACGGCGTCGATCGGAAGAGCGTGCTCTCGGGTCGTTACGAGCTCGAAGTCGCCACCACGCGCGTGCCGGCGCAAGTGTTTCTCGATCCGCTCTACGACGCCACGATGTCGCGCATCAAGAGTTGACGCGTGACCACCCTGGGCTCGCCCTGCGCGCGTCTGGCTCATGGATTTGCGGGAGCGCCGTGGCGTAGGATCGGATCCCTCCAGAAAATTTGAGGAGCCGCCATGCGTTTGCCCCTGATTCCGCCAGCTGATCTCACCCCGGAACAACGCTCCCTCTACGACGACATGCGCGAGGGCATCGCCAAGAGCTTCAAGGGATTCGTCGCCATGCGTGACGACGGCACCTTGCTCGGGCCATGGAATCCTTGGCTGCACGAGCCCGCTTTCGGCAAGGCGAGCTGGGACCTGGTCAGGGCGCTTGCCGACAAGCCGTCGCTGCCGAAGCCTGTGCGGGAGGTCGCCATCCTCGTCACCGGCGCGCATTTCAAATCGGCTTACGAGCTTTACGCCCACGTGCTCATCGGCGAGCAGCGCGGCCTGTCGGACGAGAAGCTTTCGACCATCGTCGCCGGACAGCGCCCCGTCGATCTGACGCGGGAGGAGGCGATCGCCTACGATTTCGCGAGCGCGTTGATGGCCGGCGGCGTGCTGCCTGAGCTGACCTACCGGACGGCGGTTGAGGCCTTCGGCCAGCACGGCGCCGCCGAATTGTCCTACCTCGTCGGACTCTACGCTCTCGTGTCGATCACGCTGAACACCTTCGATGTGCCGGTGCCCGAGGCTTAGACTAGGTTTCCTCGGTGAGGATCACGGCTTCGTTGGGATCGAGCGTGAATTCGGGGGCTGCTCTCTCGCCTGACCGGTCACGCACTGTCGAGAGCAGAACCGTTGCACGCTCGCTCCCCAATGAGACCGTTCGCCGTTCGTGACCGAAATTGAGCAGCACGATGAGTTTCTCCTGCCCGACGCTTCGGGCAAAGCCGAAGACATCGCCACGGCAGGTCAGGGTTTCGTATCGGCCAATGCGCAACGCCTCGTATCTTCGGCGGAGCGCCAGGAGCCGCTTGTAGAGACTGAGAATCGAGAAAGGCTGGAGGTCGAGGCTCGCAACGTTCTGCCCGGTCCAATTGTCCGCCAAAGGCAGCCAGGGCCGCGTCGTGGAGAAGCCGGCATGGGGCGAACGATCCCATTGCATCGGCGTTCGAACCGCATCGCGGCCGGCACCGATACCGGGTTCCCGAAGGGCCCAAGGATCCCGGATCTGGTCCGGCGGAATCGGCACATCGGCCACGCCGATTTCATCGCCGTAATACAGGGTCGGCGTGCCGCGGAGCGTCAGAAGCAGAACAGCGGCGACCTTCGCCTGCTCGGGCCCAACCCTCGTCGCAATTCGCGGCCTGTCGTGGTTGCCGAGCACCCAGTTGGGCCAGGCGCCATCGGGCAAGGCCGCCTCGTAGTCTTCGACGAGCCGGGCAATGGCGTCGGCCTTCCACGGCGCTTGCAGCAGTTGGAAATTGAAGGGGAGATGCGCGCCTTTGAGATCGCGGCCGTAATATTGCATCAGCCGATCGAGCGGCAGATAGATTTCGCCGATCAAGACGCGGTGTGGATAGGCGTCGATCACTGCCCGCATCTCCTCGATGACCTCGTGGACTTGGGACTGGTCGGCGGAATGAATCGGGAGCCAGCGGTCGATCTCAGGCCGCCCTTGGCGATAGTCGAGGTTCGGCAGGTTGTCCCTGAACTCGGCGTCCTTCATCAGGTGCCAGATCACGTCGACGCGAAAGCCGTCAACGCCGAGCTCAAGCCAAAAGCGCAGCACGTCATACATCGCGCTCCGAACCTCGGGATTGCGCCAATTGAGATCCGGCTGCTCCTTGAGGTAGGCGTGGTAGTAGTACTGGCCTGAGGCCTCGTCCCATTCCCAGGCGCTCCCGCCGAAATGGCTCACCCAATTGTTGGGCGGTCCGCCTCCCGGCCTTGCATTCCTCCAGATATACCAGTCGCGTTTCGGGCTTTGCCGGCTCGATCGGCTCTCGATGAACCAGGGATGCTGGTCCGATGTGTGGTTGGGCACGAAATCCAGGATGACTTTGAGACCGAGGGCGTGAGCCTTTGCGATCAGGCGCTGGCAATCGGCAAGCGTGCCGAAGAGCGGATCGACGTCACAGTAATCGGCGACGTCATAGCCGAAATCGGCCATCGGCGATGGGTAGAATGGGCTGATCCAGATGGCGTCAACACCGAGGGCCGAAAGATAGGCAAGGCGCCGGCGAATGCCGTTGAGATCGCCAATGCCGTCGCCATTCGAGTCCTGAAACGAGCGCGGATAGATCTGGTAGATGACCGCGGTCTTCCACCATTCGGTTTCCACCGTTTCTCTCCGTCAATGGGCCGCGGTTCAATCGCATATTCGTGCCTTTGTTCCCATATACGAAGTGAGGACCAAGCAACAAAAGAAAGGAGCGCTATGCAGAAATGAATAGTGAGAATGACGACACAGACGACACCAACAACGACATTCTTTGGTTTGAGACAGAAGCCGCAGGCTTCATCGGGGCACCGCCTCAGGGCAGCACAGCCGGCTTGCCGGCCCGCGTCGTTCAGCGGATCCGCCGCCGTGCCGAGCCTGACCGCCTCCTAGAGAGCTTCATCTTCGGATTTTTCCGCAGCGGCGTGAGGGTCGCCCTCTACGTGGCGTGCGCCTACGCTGCCAAGATTGCCCTCGGCATGGGCTATCTGTCCTTTGCACTGAGATAGCCGACCTGCGAGTTCCCAGAGGCCGTCCATGAAAGCGCGGGACATCATCTTCACAGCTCTGGTCGGATTTCTCGTCACCTGGAGTGCGTTGTCAGCGTTCTCGCTCGTTCAGGCGCTTGTCGGCTTTACCGACACCTATGCCGAGCTCGTCACCAAATATCCAACCCTTGCAACGAATGAGGCGAGGCAAGCGACCTTGCAAACCGTGATGCTTCACGAGATTGGAAAATGGGCGATTGTCGCGGCGCCTCTCGGGCTGCTTGCGCTGATCGCAAAGTGGTGAGGGGTGCGGGAGCGGTCGGTGTGTGCGGGCGCGCGACGGCGCTTGTCGTGCCAACGAGGGCGCTCAGCGTCACTGCTCGGGTCGAGCGTCGGATTCGTAAAATGTCTTGCCGTGGGCTTCTCTCTGGCGAAGGATGCTCTCTGCGGCAGCAGCGGCGATGGCGCTGGTCTGAATCATCCTGTCATAAAATTCTTCGGTGTCTTCTCGCGTCCAGTGATGTGGGTTTTTCATCCACTTGGTCGCATAGCTACAGATATAGGCGCACCACATCCACGGCGTGTTCAAGTTGTCATCGACGTTCGGGTCCCATTGGCGCTCCTGATAACGCCTCTCCTTTAACACATCCTCGAATACCTTTTGCTGCCAGCGTGACTGTGGTGGGTGTCGCATGGTCGATCCCTTTCGCGCTGAAAGTCGCCCAGTTGAAAATAGAGCAATGGTGCCGCAAGCGGGATTCGAACCCCCGACCCCATCATTACGAATGAGGGGATCATCTGACTTGGCGAGCGGCCCTCCTGAGCGTTTCGCCTTGGTTTTGACACTTCTTGAACCCGACAACCTGTTCCCGGTCGGCGTCAGCGTTGTGCGACGGCGGCTGAGGCGATTGAGACTTCGGGCAGAAATCGAACACAACGCGTACCGAATTTCCGAAGGCTTGCAAGTACGTAACAGACGGTGTCATAACTCCAAACTACTTTCGTCGCAAAAATCGTGGAGGGTACCGTGGCGGGGAAATCATCGAAATCCGAAGCTGAGTTGGTCGACCCCGTAGCCGCCGCGCAACTGGGCAACGGTCCGCTTCCCGGCGCCGAAGTCGTGGGCGTGGACAAGATCCGCGATCTCCTCTTTGGCAACCAGATGCAAGACTACGATCGCCGCTTCTCGAAGCTGGAGGAGCGGTTTCTCCAGCGCTTCAAGGACATCGAGTCCGAGACGGCGCGCAATCTGAGCGCCTTCGAATCGAACGCGAAGAAGCAGGTTGAGTCGCTCGCGAGCCAGCTCCGCGAAGAGAAGGACTTGCGCGCCGATACCGACAAGGAGATCGAGCGGACGCTGCGCGAGCATAATCAAGCGCTGGAAAAACGGCTTCGCGCGACGTCGGACCAATTGAGCCAGCTCGAGCGCGACATGGCCGACCGCCTGACCCAGGAAGCGCAGTCGTTGCGCGAGGAGATTAAGCGCAAGAACGAGGATCTTCAGCACGCGATCGAGAAAATGTTCGCCGAGCTCAGCAACGTCAAGACCGATCGCAACCTGCTGGCCGGGCTGTTCGTCGAGGTCGCCAAGTGCCTGAACCAGGACGCGGCGAGCACCGGCAAGGGCGGCATCGAACCATCGCGTGGCCGGGCGGCCAGCTAGCGAGTGAGGTGAGCACCTACCCCGATATCCTTGAGGGGCTGCTTCGCTCGCCCTCGGGCGATGACGCCATCGATCGGAAGGCGCTCGCCAGTCTGCTCGTCGAAATCGCGGAGAGCCTGAAGCCCGAGCTGCGCGCGGAGCGTAACGGTGTGCAGCCGCGCGATCTGCAACTCGAGCAGCTGCGGACCTTGCTGGTCGGCCGCGAGATCGAGACGTTGTGGCGGCTCACCGGCATCGTGGACGACCCCGAGCGCTTGGCTGCGGTGATCGGGCGCGTCTTGCCGACCGCGATCGCCCAGGCGACGAGCGACGAGCGCATGGGACATGTGTTGGCGCCCGTCATGGAGAAGGCGGCGGAGAGCTCGATCCGGAGCGATCCCACAACGCTGGTCAACATCCTTTATCCGACGATCGTGCCGGCGATCCGCAAATCGATCGGCGAGACCATCGACGAGACGTTCCAGCGGCTCAATGAGACCCTGAAATACAGCCTCACCTGGCGAGGGCTCCAATGGCGCTGGGAAGCCTGGCGCACTGGACGGCCCTTCGCCGAGGTCGTGCTCAAGCATACGCTGGTCTACCAGGTCGAACACGTGTTCCTGGTCCACCGTCATACCGGGTTGTTGATCGCCCATGTGGCGGCCGAGAATGCGGTGAGCCAAGATCCGCAGCTCGTCTCTTCGATGCTGATCGCGATCCAGGATTTTGTCCGCGATTCCTTCAGCGGCGCCGAGCACCAGGGGCTCGACTCGGTGCGGCTGGGCGAGCTGCGCCTATGGTCCGAGCCGGGACCGTTTGCCGCGCTGGTCGCGGTGATCCGCGGCGATCCGCCGGAGGGGCTGCACGAGACGATGCGCAACACCCTGTCGCGCATTCATGCCGAGCGCCATCATGCGCTCGAGAGCTTCGACGGCGATAGCGCCGGCCTCGGCGATGTCGAGGCGCGGCTGCGCGACCTGGTGGCGCTTGGCGAGCATGCGCCGCCCCGTGTCGGGCTGGCGCGTCTGGTGGTTCTGGGCTTGCTGTTGCTCCTGCTGACAGTCGCGGGGGCACGGGCCGCGTGGTGGTGGCACAACCAACAGCTTTGGGAGGGCTATCTGGAGCGGCTACGGGCGCAACCCGGAATTGTGATCACCGAAGCGGGCAAGCGTGACGGCAAGTTCGTGGTATCGGGCTTGCGTGATCCGTTAGCGGCCGACCCGCAGGCGGTACTGCGCGAGGCGGGGGTGAATCCGGCTTGGGTTGTCGAGAGCTGGATCCCCTATCAGGGGCTTGATCCGCAATCGGTGCTGAAACGGCTTGACGCGACGCTTGATCCGCCGCCGAGCGTGACGCTCGCGATCGAAGGCAACCGCATCGTGGCGCAAGGTTCGGCGCCCCGGCCGTGGCTCGAGCGCGCGCACGCTGTTGCGCAGATGCTGCCAGCTGGGGCACCCGGCTTCGACCTCGCCGGGGTACGCAACGAAGATGAGGCAGACGAGCGGCAATGGCAGGCCTATGTGGCACGGCTGCGGGCCGAGCCCGGCATCGTCATCACCCGGTCGGAAGCGCGCGACGGCAAGTTCCTCCTGTCAGGGTTGCGCGATCCGCTCGCCGTCGACCCGCTCAAGCTCCTTGGCGAGGCGGGGATCGATCCGGCCAGAGTCGAGGCGCATTTCGAGCCCTATCAGGGGCTCGACCCGCAATCGGTGCTGAAGCGGCTTAAAGTATCGCTCGATCCGCCGCCGAGCGTGACGCTCGCCATCGCAGGAAACCGCATCGTGGCGCGAGGTTCGGCGCCGCGGCCGTGGCTCGACCGCGCACATGCCGTTGCACAGATGCTGCCCGCCGGCGCACCAGGCTTCGACCTTGCCGGAGTACGCAATGACGATGAGGCGGACGAGCAGCGCCGGCAGGTGGACGAACGGCAATGGCAGGCCTATGTGGCACGGCTGCGCGCCGAGCCCGGCATCGTGATCACCCGGTCGGAAGCGCGCGACGACAAGTTCCTCCTGTCAGGCTTGCGCGATCCGCTCGCCATCAACCCGCTCGCACTCCTCAGCGAGGCGGGAATCGATCCGGCGCGGGTCGAGGCGCATTTCGAGCCCTATGAGGCGCTCGACCCGCAATTCGTGCTCAACCGGCTGCAGGCTTCACTCAACCCGCCGCCCGGCGTGACGCTCGCAGTCGATGGCGACCGCATCGTGGCGCAAGGGTCGGCCCCGTCACCATGGATCTCGCGCGCTCGCAAGGTCGGCAGCTCGCTGCCGGCAGGGGCGCCCGTTTTAGACCTGTCGGCCATGCGCGATATCAGCGAGGGAGCGCTCGGCAAATTGCGCGATGCCATCCAGGCACGCAGCATCAATTTTGACAGCGGCAAGTCGCTACCGGCCACAGGCCAGGAGCAAGTGCTCGATGAGATCGCGAACGACCTGAATGAGCTCGTGAAGTTGTCTTCCACCTTGCACGCAGTCACCAGGATGACGCTGACCGGGCATGCTGACAGCCAAGGTCAGGGCACCTCCAACCTGTCGCTGAGCATGGCACGCGCCGAAGCGGTCCGCGCTCTTCTGAAGAAGCGCGGCGTCGATCCCGATCTGCTTCAAGTGCGCGGCGCGGGTCAGCTCGAGCCGGTTGCCGACGACACTTCCGCGGCCGCAGCGGCCGCCCGTTCCGCTAACCGCCGGGTGTCCTTGTCGATCGGCTTCGAGGAAGAGCCATGACGCCGGTGCTGCAGAAGAAGATCTGCATGCTCGGCGGCTTCTCGGTGGGCAAGACCAGTCTGGTGAAGCGCTACGTCCAGAGCATATTCTCCGAAACCTACCTCACCACGGTGGGCGTCAAGATCGACAAGAAGACCGTGGACCTCTCCGATCGAATCGTGAACCTCATCCTTTGGGACCTCGCTGGCGAGGACGACATCAACACGTTCCGCATGACCAATATGCGCGGCGCCGCCGGATACGTGCTGGTCGCCGACGGCACGCGGCCCTCGACCCTCGACGTCGCGCTTTCGCTCCGCCAGCGCGTCGAGGCCGAGTACGGTCCGCTGCCGTTCGTGCTGCTCTTGAACAAGAGCGACCTCAAGGAGCAGTGGGCGATCGGCGATGCCGAGGTGGAGGGCCTGCGCCAGAACGGCTGCTGGGTGCAGCCAAGCAGCGCGCGAACCGGCGAAGGCGTGGAAGATGCCTTCAAGGACCTCGCAATCCGCGCCTCGAGCTGAACCATGGAAGGCCTGCCTGCGAGCCTGGCCGAGCGGCTGCAAGAGCTGACCTATGACGAGCGGGCTGTCGCCTATCTGCAGCTCGATGCCGAGCTCACTCTGATCGACGCCGGCGGGCATCTCGACAATTATGGGCTCGCGGCCTTGCGCCTCGGTGAACCGGCGGTCGAGCAGGCCTTCTTCCTCGAAGGGCTTCTGCCGCTCGTGGAGTCGCCCTATTTCGTTCCCTCGATCGAGCTCGACTGCGGCCGCGCCGCCGACCTTCATCTTCATCAGGATGGCGACACCGTCTGGGTCGTGTTGTTCGATGTCACCGAGCAGCGCGACGCGACCCGCCGCCTGCAGCAGAAGGCCTATGACATGACCCTGCTGCAGGAGAAGGAGGCTGAGCTCAATCGACGCCTGGCGGACATGAACCGGGAGCTCGAGGCCTCCAATGACTTTCTCGCCAGGATTTCCTCGAAGATCTCGCACTATCTCGCGCCGCAGATCTACAAGAGCATTTTCAGCGGTCAGAGGGACGTCACCATCCACACCGAGCGCAAAGAGCTCACCATTTTCTTTTCCGATATCAAGGATTTCACCTCCACCACAGAGCACTTGCAGCCAGAGGAGATCACGCTGCTCCTCAATGAGTATTTCACGGAGATGTCGGCGATCGCCCATAATCATGGCGGCACCGTCGATAAATTCATCGGTGATGCCCTGGTGATCTTCTTCGGCGACCCCGAGACCAAGGGCACAGTGGAGGACGCGAGAGCCTGCCTCAACATGGCGACGGAGATGCAGCGCCGGCTCGCCGAGCTCAATGTCAAATGGCGTAGCGCGGGCACGGAACAGCCCTTCCGCGTGCGCATGGGCGTCAACACCGGCTTCTGCAACGTCGGCAATTTCGGCAGCATGCATCGCATGGACTACACCGCCATCGGTGCCGAGGTTAATCTCGCGGCGCGTCTCCAATCGATCGCTGAGCCTGGACATATCGTCATCAGCTACGACACCTACGTTCTCGTGCGCGACATCGTGGCGGCGCGCGCGTTGCCGGAGATCTCGGTCAAGGGTATCGGCCGCATGGTGGTTCCCTATGTCGTGGAGGGCGTGCTGGACGAAGCGGGTCGGAAGATCGAGATCTTCAGCGAACACATGACCGGCCTCGACTTCTACCTCGATCCCAGGGCCGTCGACGCCACTGCCATCGAACGCATTCGGGCGACACTTAAGAATGCCATTGCCGCCCTGGAGGGGCGTGGCGGGGAGGACGCTCCAGCTCCGGGTCGCGCGACCGGACCAAATGGACCCGGGGCTGTAGCCCTCCCCCTAAGACTGCTGCCCCGGACGCCGATCAAGGACACCGAGAAGCGCAAGGACAAATTCGAGCAGACGTTCGGAGTTCGGCGCGACCGAGCTCGACGCGATCGAGGCTCTTTATCCCGGCGAACTCGGCAAGCTGCTCGAATCCGAGATCGACAACTTTCTCGACCGCACTCTCGCCGCGAGGATCAGGGGCCTACAGATCGAGATCAGTCGGCCCCTCGTCGCGATCGAAAAAGAGGTTCACGGAAAATATGCCGACGAGATCACAGAGGGCGAGGAGAGACTCGACGGGATAGTCGGCGATCTCGGCGAATGGGAGGAGGAGACGTCAGCACTCTGGGAAACCATTTCCGACGAACTGCAAGAAAGGTCACCCGAGCAAAAAGAGTTCGACTTCCCAAGATCGGAGGCCCCCGGCGTCACCGATCGCTTTGTCTTGTTCGACTCGCGGCGCGACTACCTCGAACAGATGGACGCTTACAACGCCTGGAAGGAAGGCGACGAGGAGTGAGCATCAATGGGCGCATCATCGCTGACTTCGAGCTTGCTGACGGTCGCCGCAAGCAGCCGACGCAATATGAAGCGCCACAGAAAGGAGACAAGATGAAAGCTATTTACGTCCTTGCCGTCGGCCTGATGAAGCTTAATGAGACCGCGACGGCGGTCGCCGCTGATCTCATCTGGCACGCAAACTCCAAAACCGGACGATGCGATCCTAGCGTCGATCGCATCTCGTTTGAGATCAATAGGCCTCGGCGATCGGTCATCCGCGCGCTGCAAGAACTCGTCGACGCCAAGGTGATCTTGAAGCAACGGCGCGGTCAATCGACCAACGCCTATCACATCGACTGGACGCTGCTGCGGAAAATCCACGCCGCGTTCGAGGAGCGCGCAAGAGGTGCCACGCATGGCACATCGGGGGTGCCACGCATAGCACATCGGGGGGTGACACGGTTGTCACCCTAACTCATTTAAGAAAGGAACACATGAAGTGAACCCAAGTCCTGAAAGGGCGACGGCTTACGCCGACGCCGAGCCCGACAGCGAAAAAAACGGCAAGCAGGAAAAAGGGGAAAGGAAGGGCCGACGATCACCGGAGGACCGCCGCAACAGCCGCCGCTACCGTCAGCGCCGGAAAGCTGGCTGCCGCATTTTCAGGATCGAGCGTGACGAGGTTGCTACCGAGGCACTCCTCGAAGGCCTCGGCTATTTGGACGAAGCCCCGACCAAAAAAGAGATCGACGCGGCGCTCGCCAGGTTTCTCCGGATGGTGATCGCCGTCAGCAATGACGACATGCGTTTTGCTTATGAAGTAAAAAAATGGACCGAGCTTGCCGAATCACTAGGGGACGAAATGCAATGATGCCAATTCTGAAAGCCGCCCGAGATTTCCACGAGGGGCGCGTTTCCGCAACGAGGCCCGGGACCGATCTTGTCCGCGCCGCCATAGCGAAGGCGCTCGCTCCCGACATGGGAGAGGCGAGCCTCTACGCTGAGGAGCGGTGGGGCAGCAAGAGCCGCGCTGCTCGTCTCACCAAGGCTGGCGTCCCAGGCTTAGCGCCGACCGCCGGGCGCGGGCGATCAAATGAGCGACTTGGCACAGGCCCGAACAGAATTTTTCGACACGGTGAGAGCGGCTTCGATCTTGGGCAAGCTGCCGGTTCGCCGGATCGGTTTTCGCACGCGGACACTTTCTCAGGATGAAGGCCCCGTGGTTGCGTGGCGCGCGGAAGGCGGGGCTTACCGCAACTCGCCGATCAAGATGACGAGCACTGCAGGCCTTGAGCGCTTCGACTTGGGCGCGTTGATCGTCGTCAGCAAAGAGGTTTTGGAGGACGAGAGTTTCGACGCGGAAGCAACTATCCGCGATCAGTTGGTGAAGGCGCTCGCCGCACAACTCGACGCCGACTTTATCAGCCCGAGCAACAGCGGCACCGGCGGCACCAAACCCGCGAGCATAACGTCGGGAGCAGGAGCTAACGCGAGCCCGACGGAAAGCATGTTCGACTTTAGCGACGCCTTCAGCGGCGTTCCGAACAATGCGTGGATCGTCATCAACCCCTGGTCAGGCAGCGACGTCTCTACGGCGCGGCTCGCCCGGACATTCGGCGAAGCGCTCGGCGCGCACTTGCGGGAGCTCAAGCAGCGTCTCGTCGAGCTCGAGCAGCGACAGCTCAAGCTCGGCGGCACCTACAAGAGCGGCGTGACCTACGACGAGAACACGCTCGTCAGCTTTCAGGGTGGCTTGTGGCTTTCCCGATCGACGACGACAGCGCGGCCAGGCTCCGGCTCACCGGCGTGGCGGCTCGCGGTCAAGCGAGGTGACGCCGAATGAGAATTGCGCCTCACAAGGGCGCAAGGGTGCGGAGCGCGACAGCGCGTCAGCGACGGGGCTCCGCGCCCACTGGACACGGCCGAGGTAATTGAGATTGCGCCGCACGGGGCTTCATGAGGCTGGGGCCGACCGTGAGCGCATCAGGCGAACAGGCAACGGCCCCCGGAACAACGCAGGCCCGGGAGCGGCCCTGCAAGCCGACGGAGCCCCGTCCAGGCCGGGACACTTGGACGGGCCCGACCCTATCCCCAGCGCTAGAAGGCGCTGGTAGCTTCGCATGAGGCGCACGTCGTGCCGTACAAGGACAAAGACTATCGGCGATTTAGAGAGAGCCCGATATGGGCGCGCATGAAGGCAGAGCACCTCGATGCTCACCCGATATGCGAGAGGTGTAACATCGCCCCGGCCACGCGCTGCCGACATAAGGCATGGTGCCGAGGCGAGGACAACGACGTCGTTTGGGAGCGGGGATCACAGCGCATATCAACGAGCCGTAGACGCCGACGGCTATCCGATCGACCCGCGTCATCCTGCAAACAAGCACCGATAGAAACAAACCCCCAGGGGGGAGATCAAAACAAAACACAAATGCTCCCTGGGATCGGCGGGGGTAGCCGCGCTGACCGTCTATGTCGAGAAATGGCGGAAATGCGCCGTTGACGCTGGGAACGCCGCTAGATAAGCAAGGTTTATCGCTGAGAGCCTCGAGGGTGGCGGCCATGACGTTATCGCCCGAAATGCACAGCCTGTTGATGGACGGATGCCGGCCCGGCGCCTCGACCAAGGTCGCCGTCCTAAGGCTTGGGGGACGCAGCACGCTCCTCGTGCAATGGAAGCGGCACCGCGAGGAGCTCCTCGCTGCTTGCCCTGCCGGCCGACGGCCTTGGGCCTTTTGGGCGATCGAGAAACGGTTTCGGGTTATACCGCGCAGCGACGTTGACCAAGCCCGAGCGATCCGCACGCTTGGCATATACCGAGACGACCGCGAGAAGGCGATCGTGCATCGCCGGCTCGACGAGGTTGTCCGAAACCGGCGGGCCGTGCGAGAAGCGCACCGCAGCGTGGCCTAACCGGCCACTGCAACACGGCGAGCGGCGCGACGCCTCACCAGGGGCCGGGGACGGTGCAGTGATCGAGGCTAGTCGTCAGCGTCCTTTGCCTGCCGATCGATATAGCAGGTCGCGATAAGCGTCCAGTTGCGCTATAGGAGGCTCTCCGAAACGCAAAGGGAGCTGACGCAAGGCCAAATGGCATCTTGGACGACACTCACGGAGCTTTTCGAGCGCCTCACGCACCTTGGAGTGCACGCGGGGAATTTACGCGAGGAGGAATTGCGGCTGGCCGCAGCAGCGTTGCTCGTCCACGCCACGGCAATCGACGGACAGGTTGCCACCGAAGAGCGCCGCAAGCTCAATGCTTTGCTGCAAATGCATTTCGGGCTTGGCGACGATGAAGCACGCCGGCTCATTCGCGAGGCGATAGTCCGCGACCACGGCGACGTCGATCTTCACCGGTTTACCAGCGTCCTTTGCGCCCAACTCGACCAAGATGGCCGCAAGCAGATCATCGAGATGCTGTGGGAAATCGCCATGGCTGACTACGTGGTGCGCGAGTTCGAGTTGAACCTCGTCTGGCGGGTGGCTGAGCTGCTTGGGGTCTCGGCCCGCGATCGCGAGCTGTTGCGGAAAACAGTCGCAAGCCGGCTTGGCTTGGAGGCAGAGAGCGACAGGAGCGCCGATCGAAGCAGACTGGACTAGACAATCCACCCGAGCTCACGCGCCTTTTGGCGATTCGCCGCCTGCGGTCATTGCATCTGATCGAGCATGTCCGAAAATGCGGCTTTGAGCTTAAGCGCCTTCTTAATCTCGTCGGCACTCACATAGGGATATTCCCCGTATTCGAGGAAGCTCGGGCAGTGGTGGTCGCGGACGAACTCGATGAATCCCTCCGGCCTGGTCTTCCAATCTTTAGGGAAGCCTTCGAGATATTCAAAGACCGTCAGAATGCCGGTGGCCGAGAAGAGAGCCACTGCATCCTCGGTGTACTTGTCGAAGTCCGTGTCGAAGATGCCCTGATATTGGAAGTAGGACTCCCCGTTGATCTGGAAGACCTGCCAACGCAAATAGTGCAGCTTGAGCACGGCAAGGCAATTTGGGTCCTTGGCAACCGCTTCCTCAATCGTCTTGGCATGTTTGTAGCAGGCTTCCTCACCACCAGGGATCAGCTTTGCGATGATGGAGAAGCCGTAGCAGGCCGGGGTCCTGGGAAAGATCGGGCCGTATCTGCCCTGTTCGGGCTTGCCGAGATAACCTCCCTTCGGGATCGCCATGGCGGCGGGTTTCGTCCAGTCGCCCTGCTGCGTCTCTGACATAGCTGCGGTCCTTTCCTTCGATGTCATCGCTTGAGCCGAAGGGCTACAACAAAAAGGGCGCCGACCGAAGCCGACGCCCCTTGGTTTCAGCGAAAGTGCAAGATAAACACTCGGGCCTCGCGAACGAGCGAAGGCCACAAGCGGCCGCTCTCGCGGTTGAGCAGATTAAAAACCTGCTTGGCGGCTTCCTCTAAACAGTCATTGGGGCGCCCCGGTTCACAGGCGACTGCTTCCCAATCGCTTGGGGACATAATGTCCGGGTCATCCCAATAGATTTCCTCTAGCGCATGTTTTTTCCAGCACGCTTGGGCAACCCTACCGGCAACGCCGAACATGGCCTTCTTCGGCCGCGGTAGGCCATCAAGTTGCGCTTTTGTGAAACCGCTCCAGCGGCCTTCTTCGGCAGGGTCCGAATCTGGACAACAGAGGAGTGTGGCGCCCATATGTGGGATTTGGAGTTCTGTCGCAATCACGACGTGACCAGCTTCGTGGACCGCTGTTTGCCTTCGATCAATTGCCTCAAGGCGTCTAATTCGGCGCTGGATCATGGTTGGCATTTATCCCTCCGGCGTATCAGCCGCCGCCGATCGTAACCCGAGTATCGATGAAGAGGGCGTCGACCGAAGCCGAGGCCGAAAAAAAAGCCCCGCAGGGAGGAAAGCTGCGGGGCTGAGACATTTGGGAAGGAGGTGAGTCTCTCCTGGCATCATTGCTGGCTTATGCCGAAGCGTTGCGAATTGTTGTCGAGTGCCAGGACAGCTTGTCGCAGTTCGCTTTTGCAGACGCCAGGCCCTGGGAGCCACGCGGTTGCCAATTCCCAACTCGCGCCCAATTGTCCACCTAATCTGTCGCCCCAGATAGAAAGGGGGTCGATATGCCCAAACTAGCTATTGCAATGGCAGGGGTAGCTGCGCTCGTGCCTGCTGCAATCTTGGCGTGGAATGCCGAGGCAACGACGCTGACCAGCGCCGCGGCCTTCCACTCTGAAACAAATCATTCGTTGGTAGAGAAAGCGGGCTGCTGGCTGCCGGGATTGCCGGGCGAGTGCGAGATAGGACAGCAAAAGGTATGCGACCGCTTTCACAAAAGAGGCTGCAGATGCGAGCCTTGTCCTGGTTGGTACCCGTGGCGGGGAAGCAAGCCTGCTCACTAGGGATCGACATGAAAGGGCGCCGACCGAAGCCGACGCCCTTTTGGAGAGGATGCTGGCCGGGACTAGGACCAGCACGGGAATATTAGGCGCTTTAAGCTTTAGCGATTCCGGTTGACACAAACTCAGCAAAACGAGTGCCAACTCCCGGCAATGCCATTGCTAGGGCACCGGCCGAACACATTGCGTCATAAAAGAAGAGGGAGAGCTTTGCCCCCCGGCCTAGCTCCCCCCCGGTCGTCGTGCAGCTATTTCCCTCTAGCCTGCGCGCGAATTGTTAACGACTGAGCAGATTGGCAACCATGGCGAAGATCGGGCAACCTCCCCATCATCCCGCAATCTTTCAGATCGAGTTGCAGAAAAGTTACACTGTCCTGGATGGTGCTCTGAACTTAAACAAAAAATAGGCACCTAACCGGGGGGCTAGGTGCCTCAGAAGCGCTATCGCGCGTGCGTCGGGAGGGAAGCCGACGCAATGTCAGGCGACATCGGCTAGACGGGGGGCACTGCCGATAAAACGCCGCCTGACACCAGTGAAATGGTTAACGGGTGTGAATTATTCAAGGGTCGTTGATAACGAAAGCACTGCAATTACCTTCTTATCGGTGACGGTGTGGATTCCACTCCCGTCACCGGTTCCCCCGATGGAACCGGAGAAGCCTTACCCATTTTGCTGACCCCTCGGCGCATCGCCAGATGATCCGGCGATCAGGACTCGGACTTAACGCTTGCGAGAATGTTTGGCGTGAGCAAGAGCGCGATTCACCGCGCCCGCGTTCGGATTTTCTGGCGCCACCTCGATGCAAAATAAAAAGGGAGCCGCGTTGCAAGAACGAATACGCTAGTCGCTGTTGTCGTTTCCAGTCCGAGCATCCTACGCTGACATTTGCTCTTGAAGGCTACCCGACCGAAGTAGCCGAGATCGCCGTTTTCGCGCTCCTCAACCTCTGCGGCGTGGTCGCAGTAGCGATAGATTTGCGCCAGCGTCTCCTCCGCCTTCTTCTGATAGGCAACCACGTCGGCGACTGTGGAAACTCCCCGCGCGGGCGTTGCTTCGTAGTTGGCAATATCAAACACAAAAATGGGAACGATGATCAAAAGCGCTGCGTACGTGAACATGCGCCGTAATGCAGGAACGCCGCCGGGATTAGGCTTAGATGGTGCTTGGGTGACCTGCTGTTTTGCCTCTAGTTCGGCGATCTTGTGCTTTAAGTCAGAGAGTCCGGCTGACATAGATTTGCCCCTTAAGGTCGAGCAGATTTCATGGCGCTCGTTTCGCTGGTAAGCACGCCAAGGGAAGGGACTCGTGGCTGATCATCATAGCATCGGCGTTGAAAGTGCCGCCATCGCGAGAATTTGGCCGAGCCCGACAGCGGCGGGCCCAGCCCCGGAAGCCTTCCCGGCTATCTCGGCCGCCCCCGCACGAACCGCCGCCCACGTCTTCCCCTCGGGCGGCCTGGGGTCGCGTTTTGTTATCACTGCGTTATCGCGGCCTGCCATCCGCCTCGGCCGAAAACCAACAACTCGTTGGTGGCATTGGTGCCGCAAGAGGGATTCGAACCCCCGACCCCATCATTACGAATGATGTGCTCTACCAGCTGAGCTATTGCGGCATGCGCGAGGAAGCGCGGGCTTAAGGCAAGATGGTTGCGCGCGCCCCGTGCTTAATGCCAATGTCCGGCTATGGCAAGTTGGGCGCCGCGCATGCGCCCGCGAATTTAGCGGATTTGCGCCGCGCGCAGGCGCTCGAGCGAGGCAGGGCTCTCGTCCGGATCGGCGGGCGCCACTCCCGGATCGTCGGGGATGGGCGGCGCCACGTAGAACTCCGGTTTTGACCGCGCTTGGGGCGGCTGCTCGCGAGGCACTGCGGGCGGGACCGGTGTGACCGGAGGGACGGCCGGGCGCATTTGCGCGGATTCCGCCGGCTTCGCCGGGGCGGCGCCGTCGCCGGACGATGGGCGTCCGTGGCGATACGAGCTCAGGCTTTTTCGGCACCGACGTCTCCTTCACGGAGGCCGCAACCTTCAGAACGCGGGCGGAGGCTCCGGCGGCTCGTGGCTTTCCTCGATCAGCAAGGTCGCGTCGCCGCGCCCGATGGCGTCGACCGGCGCCTTCCATTCGAAGGCGTCGACGGCGCCGGTGACCGGAGAGACCGGGAGCCAGCGGTCGGAAATATAGCCGTCGGCGATCCACGCCCGGTCGCGGGGGCCGCGTACGGCGCGGGCAAGCCATTCGCGCTCGCGGCCCTTGTTGCCTTCGCCGGCCTCGATGCGCGCCATCAAGGCGCAGATGCGGGCCGGCGGCCGGTCGTGCAGATAGGGCGAGATCGCGTCCTCAGCCCTCTGCCAATCGCGCGCTTCGATGGCGGCAACGGCGATGGCGATCGGTCCTTCGATGTCGCCAGGCGTGAGGCTCGCAAGATGCTCGACCCGCCTCAGGCGCTCGCGCGGCGATTCGCCAGGCTTGGCGAAGGCGTAGACGGTGGCGAGATCCGGATGCGGCGCGAGCTTCCAGGTGCGGGCGACGAGGCGGCTTGCTTGCCGGCTCTCGCCCTTGGAGGCAAGCAGCCGTCCGGCGATCTCTGCCGCCGGTATCAGCGAGGGCGCCAGCCGTAACGCTTCGGTGGCAAGCGCCAGCGCCTTGTCGGGCTGCGAGGTTTCAAGATCGCGGGCTTCGGCGGTGAGCAGCACGGCGCGGCGCCTGAGCGCCACGTCAGGCTCGACATTGCCATGCTTGCGCGCCACGGCGAGCGTGGCGAGAGCGCCTTCCCAATCGCCCTCGCGCGCCTGCATGTCGAACAGCGCGTTCACGCTCCAGCCGGCGTGCGGATCGGTGCGCACCGCCTGCTCGGCAAGGGCGCGGGCGGCGTTGTTGTCGTTGCCGCGCTTGGCCTCGAGGAACAGTCCGCGCAGTCCCAAGAGCTCGGTCTCAGGGCGGTCGAGCATCGCCTCGAAGGCGCGCCGCGCCGAGGCGCGGTCGCCCTTGAGCTGGGCTGCTTGCGCCTTGAGCAGACGCGGTGAGCGGCTCGTTGGGAAGATTGCGGCGCGCCACGCCTGCATAGCGTTGCGCCTGGGCCCGGTCGCCGACGCCGATGGCGAGAAGCCCGCGGGTCAGCGCGTCGAAGCCTTGGCGGCGGCGGCGCTCCTGCCGATAGGCGGCGATGGCGGCAGGCCGGGAGAAGAGATAGCGCAGCAGCGCCCAGGCAAGGATCAGCACGGTCACAAGAGCGGCAAGCGCAAGCGCCCCGACAAAGGCGCTGGTTTTGATCTCGTAGCCGAGCCACTCGATGGTGATGGCGCCAGGCCGGTCGGCGAGCCAAGCGAGCGACAAGGCCGCGGCGATGACGCCAATGACGAAGACGAGGACGCGGATCATCGGTTCAAGGCTTTGCTTCAGGGGCCGCGCCACCGCCGAGGGAGACGAGCACCGTGCTTTCGAGCTTGCTCAATGTGTCGTTCGCGGAGGCCCGGGCCTGAGCGTCGGCCAGCCAGCCGGCAAACGGATCGCGCTCTTGCGCAGGCAGCGACTCGACCTCCTTGATGGCGGCGGCAAGATCGCCTTGGTTCAGCGCCGCTTCGGCTCTTGCCAGCACGGCGGCAGGCTCGTCCCCGGTCGCGTCGGCGCCGATGCGGCGGATGGAAATCGCCGACTTTGCGCTCGCCATCATGCTGTCGAGGATCGAGGTCTGGGCCGGGGCCGGCGGAGGAGCGGCGCTCGCCTCTGCGAGTTTTGTGAGGGCGTCGGCGAGCGCGGCCACGGTCGGGATGCCGGTTTCGGCGTGAGAGGGGAGCGCGCCGAGATCGCCAAGATCGGGAATGAGAGATTTGAGCGCGGCAAGCTCAGCGGCGTAGGGACGCCCGGCGGTGACCGCGTTCCGCAAATTGGCAAAGGCGATAGCCGCGGCTCCGGATTTGGCGCTTGCCGACGAGCGGTCGATGGCGGTGGAAAGCTCAGGGAGGGTCGCTTCGAGCTTGGCAATTCGCTGATCGAGCGTGGTAAGCTGCGGGGCGAGGTCCGACGTGTCGCCGGCGAGATGTGCCTCGGCCAGCGCCCCGAGCTTTGCCTTGAGCGCCTCGACCTCTTTCTGCAGATCTTTGAGGTCCGTCGTGCTTTCGCCTCGTTGGGCGGCAAGCGCGCTGTCGATCTTGCCTTGCAGCCTCTGCTCAAGATCGCCGATCTTTGCGTCGAGCGCGGCCGCGTCCGGCACTGAGCCGCCTTCCTTGGCCGTCTCGGCCAAGGCATTGATCGACTCCTCGAGGCGTGTCACGCGAGAGGTCAGATCGGAGAGGTCGGGAGGCGTTTCGACCTTGCGGTCTTCCAGGGTCTTGACGCGGGCATCGAGTGCGCCAAGCGCCGCAGTGTCCCCTGCCGGCGGAGGTGCCGATTCGAGCTTCGCCAAGCGGCCCTCGATCGTCGTGAGGTCGGGCGCCGCCGCGTTCCGCGCCGGAAGCTTGTTCCAGAAAAGCGACAAGGCGACGACACCGATGAGGCCGCCGAGCAGCCCGGCAGCGAGATGAGTGAAGAACCCCTTGAGCTCGGTCGGGCTCGTCCGTGGCGGAGGCTTCTTCGGACCATGCTTCGGCTCCGATCCTTCTGGATCGGACGTCTCAGCCTCTACGGCAGGATCGGGCGAACCGGTCTCGCCCGGCGCAGCATCGATGGACACTTCGGTCGCGGTGCCCTCGATGGTCGGCGCCGGCCGCTTGCCGGTACCCGGGTTCAGTTGATCGCCAAAAGGCTCAGCCATTACGCCTACCATCGATGTTCAAATCGTGGGACGCGATCCTTACGAGGATGCCGCGTCGGAGTCGAGGAGCGCGAGGATATCATCCTCGTATGGCCGCACCGCCACAATTGCCCTGGCCTTCAGCGGCTCCACGGCCTGTGCTACCGCCGCCGAAAGGCAATAGCAATCAAGTCGCGAAGCTTGCGTTAGCGCGCCATGCCGCACCACCAAAGCCGCAAAAATGGCGGCTGTCCTTGGCGACATCAGGATAACGCCGTCGAGCTTACTAGCGTTCAGCAAAGACAGCACGCTCTCTGGCAGCCTCGTCGCCGCAACAGCCCGATAGAGGACAGGTTGCCTCAGCGCGAAGCCTTTGGCTTGCAGCGCCGATTTCAAGTCGAAGGCGACGGTTTCGCCGGCAAGATGGACGAGCGCCCCGGCATTTGGCTTGAGCGTGCCGGCGATCAGGCGCGACAATTCTTCGCCCGTTCCTGGACCGGCGGTCACCGTGGTGAATCCGAGCTCCGTCGCGGCTTTTGCGGTGGCTTCGCCGACAGCGAAGAGGGGAAGCTGCAACGAGGCTGCGAGGTCGCGGTGAGAGGCAAGCGCGCGCAAGGCATTGCGGCTGGTCACGATCAGGGCCTGAGCGCCATCGAGCTCGAGCGGCACGTTAGTTGCCAACTCGATGGCGAGCAACGGGGCGAGCACCGGCTCGTGACCGCGCGCGGCGAGGAGCTTGGCTTGGCGCGTCGCGTCGGGTTCAGGTCTCGTGACGAGGACGCGCATCACATCAGCGAGCCGTGAGGGTAGCGAGGAAATTCGGACCGGCAAGCGCGAGCAGCTCGCGGCCTGAGCTTGCGCCGATGCTCACGGCGTCTTCAGGAGCGCCGCTCTTCTCGATCTCATGCCATTCGGTTCCTTCGGGATTGAGCACGAGACCGCGAAAGCGCAAGACGCCGTCAGCGATCTCGGCGAGACCCGCGATCGGCGTCCGGCACGACCCGTCGAGCTCTCCAAGGAAGGCGCGCTCGCAAGAGACGGCGGTGGCGGTGCGGTCATCGTTCAGCGCCTGCAACAGGTCACGCGTCTTCACATCGTCGCTGCGGCAGGAAACGCCGATGGCGCCTTGCGCCACAGCCGGCAACATCTCATCCGTCGGCAGAACCGAGGTGACATGCCGGGTAAGGCCAAGCCGCTCGAGCCCGGCAAGGGCAAGCAGGGTTGCGTCTACTATGCCTTGATCGAGCTTCTTAAGGCGCGTCTCGACATTGCCGCGGAAGTCGATGGCCTGAAGGTCAGGGCGCAGGCGCTTCACCTGAGCCTGGCGGCGGAGCGACGAGCTTCCCACCACTGCGCCAGGCGGCAACGCGGCGAGCGACTTACCCTTGGCGCTGATGA
>CAWGVA010000021.1:0-39231 GCA_963825835.1 uncultured Alphaproteobacteria bacterium
CGCCAGCTCCGGTCGCGCGACCGGACCAAATGGACCCGGGGCTGTAGCCCTCAGAAAGGCGAAAAAGGCTTGGTGCCGCAAGAGGGATTCGAACCCCCGACCCCATCATTACGAATGATGTGCTCTACCAGCTGAGCTATTGCGGCATGCGCGAGGAAGCGCGGGCTTAAGGCAAGATGATTGCGCGCGCCCCGTGCTTAATGCCAATGCCCGGCCATGGCAAGTTGGGCGCCGCGCTGCGCCCGCGAATTTAGCGGATTTGCGCTGCGCGCAGGCGCTCGAGCGAGGCAGGGCTCTCGTCCGGATCGGCGGGCGCCACCCCCGGATCGTCGGGGATGGGCGGCGCCACGTAGAACTCCGGTTTTGGCCGCGCTTGGGGCGGCTGCTCGCGAGGCGCGGCGGGCGGGACCGGTGTGACCGGAGGGACGGCCGGGCGCATTTGCCCCGATTCCGCCGGCCTCAGCGGGGCGGCGCGATCGCCGGCGACCAGCGGCCGTGGCGATACGAGCTCGGGCTTTTTCGGCACGGCCGTCTCCTTCACCGGGGCCGCAACCTTCAACGCGGGCGGAGGCTCCGGCGGCTCGTGGCTTTCCTCGATCAGCAAGGTCGCGTCGCCGCGCCCGATGGCGTCGACCGGCGCCTTCCATTCGAAGGCGTCGACGGCGCCGGTGACCGGAGCGACCGGGAGCCAGCGGTCGGAAATATAGCCGTCGGCGATCCACGCCCGGTCGCGGGGACCGCGCACGGCGCGGGCAAGCCATTCGCGCTCGCGGCCCTTGTTGCCTTCGCCGGCCTCGATGCGCGCCATCAAGGCGCAGACGCGGGCCGGCGGCCGGTCGTGCAGATAAGGCGAGATCGCGTCCTCAGCCCTCTGCCAATCGCGGGCTTCGATGGCGGCAACGGCGATGGCAATCGGTCCTTCGATGTCGCCAGGCGTGAGGCTCGCAAGATGCTCGACCCGCCTCAGGCGCTCGCGCGGTGATTCACCAGGCTTGGCAAAGGCGTAGACGGTGGCGAGGTCGGGATGCGGCGCGAGCTTCCAGGTGCGGGCGACGAGGCGGCTTGCTTGCCGGCTCTCTCCCCTGGAGGCAAGCAGCCGTCCGGCGATCTCTGCTGCCGGTATCAGCGAGGGCGCCAGCCGTAACGCTTCGGTGGCAAGCGCCAGCGCCTTGTCGGGCTGCGAGGTTTCAAGATCGCGGGCTTCGGCGGTGAGCAGCACGGCGCGGCGCCTGAGCGCCACGTCAGGCTCGACATTGCCATGCTTGCGCGCCACGGCGAGCGTGGCGAGAGCGCCTTCCCAATCGCCCTCGCGCGCCTGCATGTCGAACAGCGCGTTCACGCTCCAGCCGGCGTGCGGATCGGTCCGCACCGCCTGCTCGGCAAGGGCGCGGGCGGCGTTGTTGTCGTTGCCGCGCTTGGCCTCGAGGAACAGTCCGCGCAGTCCCAAGAGCTCGGTCTCAGGGCGGTCGAGCATCGCCTCGAAGGCGCGCCGCGCCGAGGCGCGGTCGCCCTTGAGCTGGGCTGCTTGCGCCTTGAGCAGAGCGGTGAGCGGCTCGTTGGGAAGATTGCGGCGCGCCACGCCTGCATAGCGTTGCGCCTGGGCCCGGTCGCCGACGCCGATGGCGAGAAGCCCGCGGGTCAGCGCGTCGAAGCCTTGGCGGCGGCGGCGCTCCTGCCGATAGGCGGCGATGGCGGCAGGCCTGGAAAAGAGATAGCGCAGTAGCGCCCAGGCAAGGATCAGCACGGTCACAAGAGCGGCAAGCGCAAGCGCCCCGACAAAGGCGCTGGTTTTGATCTCGTAGCCGAGCCACTCGATGGTGATGGCGCCAGGCCGGTCGGCGAGCCAAGCGAGCGACAAGGCCGCGGCGATGACGCCAATGACGAAGACGAGGACGCGGATCATCGGTTCAAGGCTTTGCTTCAGGGGCCGCGCCACCGCCGAGGGAGACGAGCACCGTGCTTTCGAGCTTGCTCAATGTGTCGTTGGCGGAGGCCCGGGCCTGAGCGTCGGCCAGCCAGCCGGCAAACGGATCGCGCTCTTGCGCAGGCAGCGACTCGACCTCCTTGATGGCGGCGGCAAGATCGCCTTGGTTCAGCGCCGCTTCGGCTCTTGCCAGCACGGCGGCAGGCTCGTCCCCGGTCGCGTCGGCGCCGATGCGGCGGATGGAAATCGCCGACTTTGCGCTCGCCATCATGCTGTCGAGGATCGAGGTCTGGGCCGGGGCCGGCGGAGGAGCGGCGCTCGCCTCTGCGAGTTTTGTGAGGGCGTCGGCGAGCGCGGCCTCGGTCGGGATGCCGGTTTCGGCGTGAGAGGGGAGCGCGCCGAGATCGCCAAGATCGGGAATGAGAGATTTGAGCGCGGCAAGCTCGGCGGCGTAGGGACGCCCGGCCGTAATCGCGTTGCGCAAATTGGCAAAGGCGATGGCCGCGGCTCCGGATTTGGCGCTTGCCGACGAGCGGTCGATGGCGGTGGAAAGCTCAGGGAGGGTCGCTTCGAGCTTGGCAATTCGCTGATCGAGCGTGGTGAGCTGCGGGGCGAGGTCCGACGTGTCGCCGGCGAGATGTGCCTCGGCCAGCGCCCCGAGCTTTGCCTTGAGCGCCTCGACCTCTTTCTGCAGATCTTTGAGGTCCGTTGTGCTTTCGCCTCGTTGGGCGGCAAGCGCGCTGTCGATCTTGCCTTGCAGCCTCTGCTCAAGATCGCCGATCTTTGCGTCGAGCGCGGCCGCGTCCGGCACTGAGCCGCCTTCCTTGGCCGTCTCGGCCAAGGCATTGATCGACTCCTCGAGGCGTGTCACGCGAGAGGTCAGATCGGAGAGGTCGGGAGGCGTTTCGACCTTGCGGTCTTCCAGGGTCTTGACGCGGGCATCGAGTGCGCCAAGCGCCGCAGTGTCCCCTGCCGGCGGAGGTGCCGATTCGAGCTTCGCCAAGCGGCCCTCGATCGTCGTGAGGTCGGGCGCTGCCGCGTTCCGCGCCGGAAGCTTGTTCCAGAAAAGCGCCAAGGCCACGACACCGATAAGGCCGCCGAGCAGCCCGGCAGCGAGATGAGTGAAGAACCCCTTGAGCTCGGTCGGGCTCGTCCGTGGCGGAGGCTTCTTGGGACCATGCTTCGGCTCCGGTCCTTCTGGATCGGACGTCTCAGCCTCTACGGCAGGATCGGGCGAACCGGTTTCGCCCGGCGCAGCGTCGATGGACACTTCGGTCGCGGTGCCCTCGATGGTTGGCGCCGGCCGCTTGCCGGTACCCGGGTTCAGTTGATCGCCAAAAGGCTCAGCCATTCCGCCTACCATCGCTGTTCAAATCGTGGGACGCGATCCTTACGAGGATGCCGCGTCGGAGTCGAGGAGCGCGAGGATATCATCCTCGTATGGCCGCACCGCCACAATTGCCCTGGCCTTCAGCGGCTCCACGGCCTGTGCTACCGCCGCCGAAAGGCAATAGCAATCAAGTCGCGAAGCTTGCGTTAGCGCGCCGTGCCGCACCACCAAGGCCGCAAAAATGGCGGCTGTCCTTGGCGACATCAGGATAACGCCGTCGAGCTTACTAGCGTTCAGCAAGGACAGCACGCTCTCTCGCAGCCTGGTCGCAGCAACAGCCCGGTAGAGGACCGGCTGCCTCAGCGCGAAGCCTTTGTCTTGCAGCGCCGATTTCAAGTCGAAGGCGACGGTTTCGCCGGCAAGATGCACGAGCGCCCCGGCATTTGGCTTGAGCGTGCCGGCGATCAGGCGCGACAATTCTTCGCCCGTTCCGGGACCGGCGGTCACCGTGGTGAACCCGAGTTCTGTAGCGGCTTTCGCGGTGGCTTCGCCGACAGCGAAGAGCGGAAGTTTCAGCGCCGTGGCGAGGTCGCGGTGAGAGGCCAGCGCGCGCAAGGCATTGCGGCTGGTCACGATCAGGGCCTGAGCGCCATCGAGCTCGAGCGACACGTTAGTTGCCGACTCAATGGCGAGCAACGGGGCGAGCACCGGCTCGTGACCGCGCGCGGCGAGGCGCTCAGCCTGGCTGGTGGCGTCTGGTTCCGGTCTCGTGACGAGGACGCGCATCACATCAGCGAGCCGTGAGGGTAGCCAGGAAATTCGGACCGGCAAGCGCGAGCAGCTCGCGGCCTGAGCTTGCGCCGATGCCCACGGCATCTTCAGGGGCGCCGCTCTTCTCGATCTCATGCCATTCGGTTCCTTCGGGATTGAGCACGAGACCGCGAAAGCGCAAGACGCCGTCAGCGATCTCGGCGAGACCCGCGATCGGCGTCCGGCACGACCCGTCGAGCTCTCCAAGGAAGGCGCGCTCGCAAGAGACGGCGGTGGCGGTGCGGTCATCGTTCAGCGCCTGCAACAGGTCACGCGTCTTCACATCGTCGCTGCGGCAGGAAACGCCGATGGCGCCTTGCGCCACAGCCGGCAACATCTCATCCGTCGGCAGAACCGAGGTGACATGCCGGGTGAGGCCAAGCCGCTCGAGCCCGGCAAGGGCAAGCAGGGTTGCGTCTACTATGCCTTGATCGAGCTTCTTAAGGCGCGTCTCGACATTGCCGCGGAAGTCGATGGCCTGAAGGTCAGGGCGCAGGCGCTTCACCTGAGCCTGGCGGCGGAGCGACGAGCTTCCCACCACTGCGCCAGGCGGCAACGCGGCGAGCGACTCACCCTTGGCGCTGATGAAGGCATCGCGCACATCGCCGCGCGGCAGCACGGCGGCGATGGTAGTGCCTGGCGGAAGCTCCGTGGGCAGGTCCTTCATGGAGTGCACGGCGATATCGACCCTCTTATCGAGCAGGGCCTCGTCGATCTCCTTGGTGAACAGACCCTTGCCGCCGAAGTCGCGCAGCGGCTTGTCGCGGATGCGGTCGCCGGAGGTGGTGATGGGCTCAAGCGCGACGGCGTCCTCACCAAGGCCATGCGCAGCGATCAAGAGAGCGCGCACATGGTTCGCCTGCCACAAAGCGAGCGGGCTTCCGCGCGTGCCGATGAGGAGCTTGCGATCAGACAAGTGCTTGACTCCATTGCCCAAAATAGAAAGGAAGGCATCATACTCTTCAATCGCCCCGGTCTTACCCTGTAAAGAAGCATGATGGCTACTGTCCCAGAGAAGCGCGACCTCGTCGTCCTCGGCATCGAGACGAGCTGCGACGAGACCGCGGCAGCCTTGGTCCGCCGCGAGGCGAGTGGCAAAGGCGTCCTACTTGCCAATCTGGTGCGGTCGCAGCTTGCGCTGCATGCCGAGTTCGGCGGCGTGGTGCCGGAGATCGCGGCGCGCGCCCATGTGGAGCTGCTCGATCGTCTGATCGCCGAGGCGCTCTCCGAGTCTCGCCTCGGCTGGGAGGAGATCGATGGCGTCGCCGCGACCGCAGGCCCTGGCCTGATCGGCGGGTTGATCGTCGGCGTCACCACCGCCAAGGCCATCGCCTTGGCGCGCGGGCTCCCGTTCATCGCCGTGAACCATCTCGAGGCGCACGCGCTCACCCCCGGCCTGACCCATGGCTTGCGCTTCCCCTATCTGCTGCTTCTCGTTTCCGGCGGTCACACGCAGCTTCTCATCGTCAAGGATGTGGGTTCCTATACCCGTCTCGGCACGACCTTGGACGATGCGCTGGGCGAAGCCTTCGACAAGGCTGCAAAGCTGCTTGGGCTTGGCTATCCAGGCGGGCCTGCCGTCGAGGAATGCGCCAAGCGTGGGCGCGCTACCATCGCTCTGCCCCGGCCGATGCTCGGGCGATCCGAGCCGCATTTCTCGCTTGCGGGGCTCAAGACCGCGCTCAGGCACGAGGCGATGAAGCGTGAGCCGCTCGGCAAGCAAGACGTGGCCGACCTTTGCGCTTCCTTCCAGGAGGCTGCGGTTGACGTTGTCAGCGACCGCACGGGCCGCGCCATGGAGCTTTATGTCGATGCGCTCGGGCCTGATGCGCAAAAGGCGCTCGTCGTCGCCGGCGGCGTTGCCGCCAATCAGCGCTTGCGCGCTGCCCTCGCGGGCGCGGCCGCCGAGCAAGGCTTCGCACTCATCCTGCCGCCGGCCGAGCTTTGCACCGACAACGCCGCCATGGTGGCCTGGGCCGGAGCTGAGCGGCTCGCCCGAGGGCTCGTCGACGATCTTGCGGCGCCGTCCCGCGCCCGCTGGCCGCTCGATCCGGACGCGGCGCCGGCCATCGGCGCGGGCGTGAAGGCCTGATCACCAAGCCTCGAAGCAATCGTAATTGCGCTGGCGCCAGATGAGCCCGTCTTTGAACTCGAAGATTTGGGCGAAACGGGCGCGCAATTGGTCGTCGGGTTTCAGCGTGCCGAAGCCGACCGCGAGCGTGCCGGTCCAGATCGCCTCGAGCACCACGCATTGGCCTGACGAGACGGCGTTCACGATCTCGATGGTCTGCGCTTTGATCACCTTCCGGCCCTTGCGCTCGCCTCGCGCAAGGCCTCCAGATTGCGAACGGTGCCCTTGGGCAGAAGCCGGTTGGGAAACTCTTCTTGGCTGACATCAGGGGCGTAATACGGCTCGATTTCGGCCCAGGGCGCTTGCGCGGCGACGGCCTGCACGAAGGCCTTGGCCCGTTCGATCAAGACTTCGTTCTCCATCCTTCATCATTCCCCTTTGGCTCTGGCATGATGAAATCTGGCATAAGGGGGCAGCTCCCATCCACCATGGCATGAGTGATAGGTCACATGACCCTGCAGAGCGTCGGCATTGTCGGGGGAGGCGCCTGGGGTACGGCGCTTGCGGTCAGCGCGCGCCGCGCCGGCCGCGACGTGATGCTTTGGGCCTACGAGCCCGAGACCATCGCCGAGATCAACCAGCAGCATCGAAACGCGCTTTACCTGCCGGGGGTCTCGCTCGATCCAGCCATCAAGGCCACCGCCAGGCTCAACGAAATCGCCGCCTGCGACCTCGTGCTGATGGTGACACCGGCACAGGAGGTCCGCGCCATCGCCGATGAGCTTGCCCCTCATATGCGCACCGATCAGCCGCTCGTGATCGGCGCCAAGGGCATCGAGCAATCGACCGGACAATTGCTCTCCCAAGTGGTCGCAGAGGTCCTGCCGCAAGTGCGCACCGCCGTGCTCTCAGGTCCGAGCTTCGCCGCCGAGATCGCGCGCGGACTTCCCGCCGCCTTGACCCTTGCCACGGCGAGCGAAGCGCATGGCCGCGCTCTTGCGCATGCCTTGAGCCATGCCTCGTTCCGCTGCTATTGGAGCGATGACCTAGCCGGCGCCGAGATCGGCGCGGCGCTCAAGAACGTCTACGCCATTGCCGCCGGCATCGTCGTCGGCAAGAAGCTTGGCGCGAGCGCGCATGCAGCGCTGGTCACGCGAGGCTTCGCCGAGATGATGCGCTTTGGCGCGGCACTTGGTGCCCGGCGCGAGACCATGACCGGACTTTCGGGCCTCGGCGATTTGATCCTGACCTGCGGCAGCCCGCAGTCGCGCAACATGTCGCTTGGCAGCGCGCTCGGCGAAGGGCGGAGCTTAGGCGAGGTGTTGAAGTCACGCCTCTCGGTGACCGAGGGGGTCTATACCGCGAGCGCCGTGGTCGAGATCGCGGCCGCGCGCGGCATCGAGATGCCCATCGCCCAGGCGGTGCACGCCGTAGTCTCAGGCCTCGCCACGGTCGACGAGGCAATCGAAGCCCTGCTCGCCAGGCCGCTCAGGCCCGAAGGCTAGCCGAGCTGTGTGGACAGCTCGGCCCGCTCGGGAATAGCCTCGTCCGCAACGAGGGACCAGCAATGCTCTACGCTTTGATCTGCACCGACAAGCCGAACAGCCTCGCTCTCCGCAAGGAGAAGCGGCCCGAGCACGTCGCATACCTCAATAGCCTCGGCGATACGCTCAAGCTCGCCGGTCCCTTCACCGAGGTTGACGGCGAAACCATGAACGGCAGCCTCGTCGTGATCGAGGCAGCGTCGCTGCAGGCGGCAAAGGAGATCGGCGCCGGAGATCCCTACGCCAAAGCAGGGCTGTTCGCCTCGGTCAAGATCCGCCCCTGGATCTGGACCCTCAACAACCCAAGCCAGTGAGCCTAGTGCAATGAACTATTGGCTGTTCAAATCCGAGCCGGACGCCTGGTCCTGGGACCAGCAGAAGAAGGAAGGCGCTCACGGCGGCGAATGGGACGGGGTGCGCAATTACCAGGCGCGCAACGTCATGCGCGCGATGAAAAAGGGCGACCTCGGCTTCTTCTATCACTCAGGCGAGGAGAAGCGCATTGTCGGGGTGGTCAAGGTGGTCGCCGAGGCGCATCCCGATTCGACCGACGGGACCGGGGTCTGGGAGTGCGTCGACGTCGCCGCAATCTCCGACGTGAAGAGGCCGGTGACGCTTGCCGAGATCAAGGCGAACAAGGCGCTCAAGGACATGGTGCTGGTCAACAATTCGAGGCTCTCGGTGCAGCCGGTCTCGGCCGAAGAGTGGAGTATCATCAGCCGGATTGCCGGACTTAAGGAGAAGTCACGCTAGGGAGAACAGGGGGGAGCAAATGCCGGCATTTTCTATCAACTATCTCGCAGTCGTCATCGCCGCCATCGCCGGATTCCTCGTGGGCTGGGGCTGGTACACAATCTTCGGCAAGGTCTGGCAGGACGCACTCGGCAAAAAGAAAGAAGACTGCAAGCCAACCCCGCTCCCCTTTGTCATCGCCGCCATAGGGTGCCTGTTGATGGCCTGGATGCTCGCAGGGCTGATGGGCCATCTGGCCGATGTCACCGTGCGGGGCGGCGTCATCAGCGGCTTCTTCGTCTGGGTCGGCTTCGTGCTGACCACGACCGCCACCAACCAGGCCTTTCACGGCACCAAGCCCATTGTGACAGTCATCGATGCCGCCCATTGGCTCGTGGTGCTCGCCGTCATGGGCGCCATCATTGGCGCCTTCGGAGCCTAGAATCCGAACTCTTGGTTGCGGCGCACGATTGTCGCCAGCCTCGCTGCCGTCCATAATGCCAGCAAGCTTCATATGAAAGCGGGCTTCGCATACGTTAGAGAGGAGCGGGCCGATGTCGGAGGAAACCGTCTACAAGGTCCAGAAGGACTGGAAGAAAAACGCCTTCATCGATAAGGACGAGTACGAGAAGCTCTACGAGAAGAGCGTGGAGAAGCCGGACAAGTTCTGGGGCAAGCAGGGCGAACGGATCGACTGGATCAAGCCCTATAGCATCGTCAAGAACACGAGCTTCGCCTATCCAGACATCTCGATCAAATGGTTCGAGGACGGCACGCTCAACGTCTCGGCCAATTGCATCGACCGCCACCTGAAGAAGCGCGAGCACCAGGTTGCCATCATCTGGGAGCCCGACGATCCCGCCGAGCCTCCGCGCCACATCACCTATGGCGAGCTTTACCGCGAGGTGAATATCTTCGCCAATGTGCTCAAGTCAGTTGGGGTCAAGCGCGGCGACCGCGTCACCATCTATCTGCCGATGATCCCTGAAGCGGCCTTTGCCATGCTGGCCTGCGCGCGGATCGGGGCCATTCACTCCGTGGTGTTTGGCGGCTTCTCGCCGGACTCGCTTGTCGGCCGCATAACCGATTGCAAGTCGAAGCTTGTCATCACCGCTGACGAGGGATTGCGCGGCGGCAGAAAGGTCAAGCTCAAGCACAATGCCGACGAAGCGCTGACCAAGTCGCTTGGCGATGAGAAGGTCATCGTGATCAAGCGAACCGGCGGCCAATGCGCCATGCATGCCGGGCGCGATTTCTGGTACGACGACCTTGCCGCCAAGGTCTCCGACCACTGCCCGCCGGAGGAGATGGGCGCTGAGGATCCGCTCTTTATCCTCTACACGTCAGGATCGACGGGACAGCCGAAGGGCGTGGTGCACACGACGGGCGGCTATCTCGTCTATACGTCCCTCACCCATCAGATGATCTTCGACTATCACGACGGCGACGTCTATTGGTGCACGGCCGATGTCGGCTGGGTCACCGGTCACTCTTATATCGTCTATGGCCCGCTCGCCAACGGAGCGACCACGTTGATGTTCGAAGGCGTGCCCAACCATCCGGACCCATCACGCTTCTGGCAGGTGGTGGACAAGCACGGGGTCAACATCATCTACACCGCGCCGACCGCGATTAGGGCGCTGATGGGCGCCGGCGACGACTACGTCACGCACACCAGCCGGAAGTCACTGCGGGTGCTCGGCAGCGTGGGCGAGCCGATCAATCCGGAAGCCTGGGAGTGGTATTACCGCGTGGTCGGCGAGGAGCGCTGCCCTATCGTCGATACTTGGTGGCAGACCGAGACCGGAGGCATCCTGATCACGCCGCTGCCTGGCGCCACCAAGCTCAAGCCGGGTTCGGCCACCCAGCCATTTTTCGGTGTCCAGCCGGCAATCGTCGACGGCGAGGGGAACCTGCTCGAAGGAGCGGTCTCCGGCAATCTCGTGATCCTCGATGCCTGGCCCGCGATAGCGCGCACCGTCTTTGGCGACCACAAGCGCTTCGTCGACACCTATTTCTCCACGTACAAGGGCAAGTACTTCACCGGTGACGGCTGCCGCCGCGACGCGGACGGCTATTACTGGATCACCGGCCGGGTCGACGACGTGATCAACGTCGCCGGCCATCGCATGGGCACGGCGGAAGTGGAGTCGGCGCTCGTGTCTCACCCCAAAGTGTCGGAGGCCGCGGTCGTCGGCTATCCCCACACGGTGAAGGGACAGGGCATCTATTGCTATGTCACGCTGATGAACGGCGAGGTCGAGTCGGATGCGCTGAAGATCGAGTTGCGCGACTGGGTGCGAAAGGAGATCGGCCCGATTGCCTCACCCGATCTCATTCAGTTTGCCCCGGGATTGCCGAAGACTCGCTCGGGCAAGATCATGCGCCGCATCTTGCGCAAGATCGCCGAGGACGATTTCTCCAATCTCGGCGATATCTCGACCCTGGCCGACCCTGCCGTGGTGGATGATCTCGTGGAGAACCGCCAGAACCGCGGATCAGCCTGATCGATCCTCTCGGACAGCTACCCTGACGCAAAGGGGGGAAAACGTCACATGACCTGGCTCAAGGGGATGCTCATCGCGCTCGGCCTCGTTGTCGTGCTCGTTGTTGGCATCATCGCCGCGCTCGAACTGTTGACCTCAGATAAAGGCAAGGAAGTCCGGCATATCTCGATCGGGCAAAGGACGATCACGGTCTCGCACTTCAAGAACCTCACCCAGGAGAGCACGGCTGATGGGGTGGTCAAGATCGTGGCCGACGGCCACACCATCACCGCTACCCAAGATGCCATCACCATCGACGGCAAGCCGCAGAATTTCGATCCAACGCAAGATGTCGAGGTCAGTATCGACGAGACCGGGGCGGTGCAGGCAAAGTCGCTGAGCGCGGACGCTCCCCGTCCCGACGAAGAGACTCCAGATGAGGGCGCCGACGCGGCAGCGCCGCCCCAATAAGCGGACGCCTCAGTGCGTGGACGCTGTGGCGCGGGTCATCTCGCCGAGCAGCGACGACCAAGCGTCCTTCGCTTCGCGCGGGAAGCGGGCCTGCAGCGCTTGCTCCAAGGTCCACACCCAGGCGTCCTGGAACGTCTCGTAGTGGCCGGGGGTGACGCCCTCTTCACGCTGGCGGGCGCCGAGCAGCTTGAGAATGGGCTGCAGCGACTGGAGCCGGTCGAGCGACAGCACAGTAACTTTCATCGCCGCCATGAATTTGCGCCGCTGCACCCGGTTCGGCGATTTGAACAGAACGCCGAGCGAAGGATCGAGATCGACCGACTTCATGTAGAACAACCTGGCCACGAGATCTGAGGCAGGCTCGATGATGGCGAAGGTCTCGCGGATGTGCCGCTTCTGCTCGCGGGTGAGCGAGGGGCTGGCGGAGATGGGCTCGGACGGCGGAGCAAGCAGTGTCAAGGACATGGGCGCGACTCGCGGGTGTTTGACCTCCGGCCAGCATGACGGTGAGCCCTTGATGAAGCGTTAAGGTAACCGGCGGGCTAACAGCGCACGCCCTCCGGCGCCCCGAGGCGCGCTCCAAGGCCCGAATACTTGTGATGGAGCCTCGCACTTCCAACATATTTACCGTGAGCGCGGGCCAACTTCCCCCGCGCGCCAGGAGTTGAGTTCGATGGGTTATTTCCGCACGGCCATCCTGCTTGCCGCCATGACCGCGCTCTTCATGGGCATCGGTTATCTGATTGGCGGCCAGACGGGCATGGTTATCGCCTTTCTCGTCGCCGCGGCGATGAACCTGTTCGCCTATTGGAACTCCGACAGAGTGGTGCTCTCCATGTATGGCGCGCGCGAGGTGGACGAGCGCGCGGCGCCCGAGCTCTACGGGCTGGTGCGGAGGCTCGCATCTGACGCGGGGCTACCCATGCCCAAAGTCTACATCATGGACAATCCGCAGCCGAACGCATTTGCCACCGGGCGTAATCCCGAGCATGCCGCCGTCGCGGTCACCACCGGGCTCCTCGAGCGGCTGAACCGTGACGAGCTTGCCGGCGTGCTCGCGCATGAGCTCGGTCACGTCAAGCACCGCGACACGCTTACCATGACCATCACCGCGACGCTTGCCGGCGCCATCTCCATGCTCGCCAATTTCGGCTTCTATTTCGGCGGTAGCCGCAACAACGACGGCGTTGGACCGATCGGCGGCCTGCTGCTCGTCATTCTCGCGCCGATTGCAGCAGCCCTCGTGCAATTCGGCATCAGCCGTGGCCGCGAATACGAGGCAGACCGCATCGGCGCCGAGATCAGCAAACGCCCGCTGTCGCTCGCCTCAGCCTTGCGCAAGATTTCGAGCGCGGCGGAGCAGATTCCCAATCCGCCCGCCGAGCGCAATCCCGCTTCGGCGCATCTCTTCATCGTCAACCCGCTGTCGGGCGCGCGGATGGACAATCTGTTCTCCACCCACCCCAATGTTGAGAACCGCATCGCCCGGCTGGACGAGATCGCCGCGCGCATGGGCCAGGCCGCAGGCGTGGAGACTCTCGAGCCCCCCGCACGCGCGTCAGGACCTTGGGCTTCGCCGCAACAGGGAGGCTGGCGGAGGCGTGGTCCTTGGGGCCAGACCTAAACCGCCTCGACCATTCAGATGAGCTTCGACGAAGAGACGGACTCAGCCGCCGCGCGGGAGGCGCAGGTCGGCCTTCCGGCGCGGCGCGCGGCAATTGAGCTCTTGTCCGCCGTCATCGACAAGAAGCAGCCGCTTGACGACATCCTGAGCCGTTCGCTCGCCACGGGATGGATGTTCGACTTGCCGGCGCGTGACCGGGCGCTTGCCCGTGCCATTGTGGCCACGAGCTTGCGGCGCCGGGGAGAGATCGACCGCGTGCTCGACACGTTTCTCGAGCGCGGGATGCCGGACAAGGGGGGCAAGCTCTACCCCATCCTGCTTTCCGGTGCGGCGCAGCTCATCTTTTTGAAGACCCCGCCGCACGCGGCGATCGATCTTGCCGTGCGTCTGGCGCAATGGGACTCGCGCGCCAGGCGCTACGACAAGCTCGTCAACGCGGTGCTGCGGCGCGTCGCCAAGGAGGGAGACTCTATCGTCGCAAGTCTCGATGCGCCGCGCGTCAACACGCCGGACTGGCTTTGGGACCGGTGGGTCGCGCGTTACGGCGCGGAGCGGGCGCAGGCAATCGCCGCCGCGAATCTCATCGAGCCGCCGCTCGATCTGACGGTCAAAAGCGATCCGCAACACTGGGCAATCGAGATGTCCGGCCGCGTGCTTCCCAACCGAAGCGTGCGCCTTCTGCCCAAGGGCCGCATCGAAGCACTCCCAGGTTTTGAGCAAGGCGCGTGGTGGGTGCAGGACGCCGCCGCGTCGCTTCCCGCCCATCTCATGGGAGACGTGGCTGGAAAGCGCGTGGCCGATCTTTGCGCCGCGCCAGGTGGCAAGACGGCGCAGCTCGCGCTTGCCGGTGCTTCCGTGGCGGCCGTCGACATCTCGAAGACTCGGCTCAAGACGCTCTCCGCAAATCTCGCGAGGCTCGGTCTTGCCGCCACCACGGTCGCCGCCGACGCCGCCACCTGGTCGCCGGAGGAGCGCTTCGACGCGGTGCTGCTCGACGCGCCGTGCTCGTCCACCGGTACCATCCGCCGGCATCCTGACATTCCCTATCTGAAATCGCCAAAGGACATCGACGCGCTGGCCGCCTTGCAGGCCAGGCTTCTCGACAATGCCACCGCCCTCCTCAAGCCAGGCGGGACGCTCGTCTATTCCACCTGCTCGCTCGAGCTTGAGGAGGGAGAGGCCCAGATTGCCGCGCTGCTTGCCCGAAACTCGGGCGTTCAGGTCGACCCGATCCTGCCAGGTGATGTGTTTGGGCAGCCCGATTGGCTACAGCCCCCAGGGTTCTTGAGGACTTTTCCCTACCAGCTCGACCTCGGGACGCCTGAATGGAGCGGCATGGACGGGTTCTTCGCCGCGCGCCTGAAACGCAAAAAATAGCAGCTTCCAGGCGGCCTTAGGCCCCAAGCCTCTTGATCCTGCCCTGCTGCAGTCCGACAATGCCCAGACGTTTTGCGGGGAGGCCCCGAGGCGCCTGATTTGCAGGCGGGGCCCAAAATTCGAGATGATTGAGCATGGCGACTGACCCCCTTGCCGGCCAGGGCCGGTCGCGCGCTGAGCTTGCGCGCGGGCCGGGCCCCCTTCGCCGCTTCATGCTCTTGCGCATGGCGAGCCTCTCTTATCCCGGGACTGAAGCTGAGCAACTCCTGCTTGCTCCCCAGGACCTACGCACCGCCGATCCAAGTTTTGCCACCGAGATCTACAACGGCCATTTCGGTCTCGCCGGCAGCCTGGTCGAGCTTGGCTCACAATCGCCCTTCGAGATCACGCCGCCTTCCGAAGGATGGGCGCGCGAGCTTTACGGCTTCGGCTGGCTCAGACATTTGCGGGTCGCGGGCAGCGAGCTGTCGCGCGAGCAAGCCAAGGCGCTGCTCGGCGATTTCCTCAAGCTGCACAAGACGGTGCGCGGCCTCGCCTGGCAGCCCGAGGTGGTTGGGCGGAGGGTGATCTCCTGGCTGTCCAACTCCGTTGTGGTGCTCGATGCGGGCAACCCGAAGTCCTACGAGACCTTCCTGCACTCGCTCACGGCGCACCTCCGTTATCTTTCGGCGAGCTATCGCGACGCCCCCGACGGCGCGCCGCGCCTCGTCGCCCTCATGGCGCTCGTTTATGCCGGACTGTGCATCGCCGAGCAGCAAGCAGTGGTGGATCGCTATCTGAAGCCGTTCTGCAAGGAGCTCGACCGCCAGATCATGTCAGACGGCGGTCACATCTCCCGCAACCCGACGGCACTGGTCGAGCTTCTGCTCGATCTCCTGCCGCTCAGGCAATGCTTCATGGCGCGCGACCGCGTGCCGCCCAAGCAACTCTCGGACGCCATCGACCGCGCCATGCCCATGGTCCGCTTCTTCCGCCTCGGCGACGGCACCATGGCACGCTTCAATGGCGGCGGCGCCACCGCCACCGACTCGCTCGCCACCGTGCTCGCCTATGACGATACCGGCGGGGCGCCGCTGCGCGCCGCGCCGAACTCCGGCTATGTGCGCCTGGAGCGCGGAACCACGCTCATCACCGCCGATGTGGCGGCGGCCCCCGCCGGGTCGTTGAGCATCGCCTCTCATGCTGGATGCCTTTCCTTCGAGATGAGCTCTGGCGAGCATCTCGTCATCGTCAATTGCGGGGCTCCGACGCCGGACCATAACGACTGGCGTATGTTTGCCCGCTCGACCTCGGCCCATTCGACCCTCACCTTCGAGGAGACCTCCTCGGCGATTTTCTCCGGAGCGAATGGCGCGGAGCCCGCCGCCAATGCCGAGCTGGTCGGGCCTCCCAATGTACAAACCTCGCTCAACGAGGAAGACGGGGCGTTCGTGCTCAAGGGCTCGCATGAGGGCTATATCGCCCGCTTCGGCGTTGCCCATGCGCGCCGCCTCGAGCTATCGCCCGATGGCTTGCTGGTGCGCGGCGAGGACACACTTGCCGCGCCCAAGGGCCTCAAAGGCGAGGCGCAGACGAGCGGCGGCGGCTATGCGGTCCGCTTCCATCTGCATCCGAGCGTCAGCGCCGAGATGGCTGAGGACGAGAAGAGCGTGAGGCTCGTGCTGCCTACCCTCGAAGCCTGGACGCTCACCGCCAACACCCCGACGGTCGCGCTCGAAGAAAGCGTGTTTCTTGCCGACGAACGTGGGCCGCGCGGCAGCTTCCAGATCGTGCTTCAGGGCGGCCTCGAAGAAGAGCGGGAAATTGAGATCGCGTGGACGATCGAACGGACCGCGGCACCAGGCGAGGCGCGCCTGCCTCAATCCGGTGACGCCGCTGCCGCCACGTAAGCTTGTTCCACGACGCAGCTTTGCCCAAGGCGGAAATTCGTGATACCGGGCGGCTTGCCAATTCGCCCCCCGGGACATTCGCCCCATGCAGAAAATTGCCCGCGCGCTCCTTTCGGTCAGCGACAAGACGGGGCTCGTCGATTTTGCGCGGGGCCTCTCCGCCCAAGGCGTCGAGCTGATCTCCACCGGAGGCACCGCCAAAGCCTTGCGCGACGCTGGCCTCAAAGTGATCGACGTCGCCGAGATCACGCAAGTTCCCGAGATGATGGATGGCCGGGTGAAGACGCTGCATCCGAAGATCCATGGCGGGCTGCTCGCCGTGCGCGGCAAGGAGAGCCACGAGCAGGCGCTCAAGGACCATGACATTCCGAAGATCGATCTTCTCGCCGTCAATCTCTATCCCTTCGAGAGCACCGCGGGCAGCGGTGCTGATTTCGCGGCTTGCATCGAGAATATCGATATCGGAGGCCCGGCGCTGATCCGCGCCGGGGCCAAGAACCACGCGAGCGTCACCGTCGTGGTCGATCCCGCCGATTATCTCCGCGTGCTCGATGAGATGGAGAAGAATGGCGGCGCGACCACGCCTGAGTTGCGCAAAGAGCTCGCCGCCAAGGCCTTCGCCCGCACCGGCGCCTACGACGCCGCCATCGGCTCCTGGTTCGCCGAGACGATCGGCAACCTCACTCCCCCTCGCCGCGTCATCGCCGGCACGTTGTTCGGCGCGCTCCGCTACGGCGAGAACCCCCATCAATGGGGCGCCTTCTACCGCACGGCCGAACAGCGCTTCGGCGTCGCCACGGCGATGCAGGTGCAGGGCAAGGAGCTCTCCTACAACAACCTAAATGATGCCGATGCGGCCTACGAGCTTGTCGCCGAGTTCGAACCTGGCGCGTCCGCCGCGGTTGCCATCATCAAGCACGCCAATCCTTGCGGGGTGGCGGTCGCCGCCACTCTTAAGGAGGCCTATGCCAAAGCTCTCGCTTGCGATCCGGAAAGCGCGTTTGGCGGCGTGATCGCGCTCAACCGCAGCCTCGATGCTGATGCAGCCCGCGAGATCGTCGAGATCTTCACGGAGGTGATCATCGCACCTGATGCGAGCGACGAGGCAAAGTCGATCATCGCGGGTAAGAATAATCTGCGGCTGCTGCTTGCCGGCGGCTTGCCAGACCCGAAAGCGCCCGGCCTCACCTTCCGTTCGCTATCGGGCGGTTTTCTCGTTCAGGCGCGCGACAACGGCGTGGCCGAGGCGGATTTGAAGATCGTGACCAAGCGGACGCCGACCGCAGCGGAATTGGCGGATTTGATGTTCGCCTTCACCGTGGCGAAGCACGTGAAATCGAACGCCATCGTCTATGCCAAGGACGGCGCGACCGTCGGCATCGGCGCCGGGCAGATGTCACGCATCGACTCGGCGCGCATGGCGGCCTGGAAGGGCGAGCAGGCGGCGAAGGCCGCCGGCTTTAAGACCTCGCTCACTGAAGGCTCCGTGGCGGCGTCAGATGCCTTCTTCCCCTTCCCTGACGGATTGCAGGCGATCGCCGCGGCGGGTGCCACCGCGGTGATCCAGCCTGGAGGGGCGATGCGCGACGCCGAGGTGATCGCGGCCGCCGACGAGGCGGGACTCGCCATGGTGTTCACGGGCATGCGCCACTTCCGGCATTAGTCGGAGGCTTTCACCCTCACAAGCTGCAGCAACAGCAATCCCGCGATCAGAAACAGCACGCTCGTGCTGATGCCGAGGCGCTGGCTGCCAGTCGCGGAGGTAACCGCGCCGATGGCAAGCGGGGCGGTGAAGGCAGTGATCTTGCCGGAGAACGAGAAGAAGCCGAAGAACTCCGTGGTCTTCTCCGGCGGGCTGAGCCGCGCCAAGAGCGTGCGGCTCGCCGCCTGGATCGGCCCCGAGGCAAGCCCAATGAGGATGGCGAAGGCGAGATAGACCTGCTCGCCAACCGAGGAGAAAGGCGCGCTGCCCGGCGCCTTGGGCTCGACGGCATGAACGAACAACACATTGGTCTTGTCGACCGAAAGCACGCCGATCGCGGCGAGGATGAACAGCAAAAGCGCCCAGCCGATCACGCGCTGCGAGCCGAGGTGATCGTCGAGCGTGCCGCCAAGCGCCGCGCCGATGGTGCCGGCGAGGGTAAGGATGATGCCGAACAGGCCGAGCTCGGAGGCTCCCCAGCCGAACACGCTCGCCGCGTAAATGCCGCCAAAGGCATACACGGCGCCGAGTCCGTCGGCATAAAGCATGCGGGCGAGGAGAAAGAGCCCGATCTGGCGATGGTGCAGGTACAGGTCCTTGGCGCCCGCCAAGAGCTGAGTGATCCCGGTCTTGACCGGAGCCGCGGCCCGTGTTCCCGGCCGGTCCGGCGTGAACAGGAACAGCGGCAGGACGAAGATCAGGTACCAGAGCGCGGAGAATGGACCGACCAGCCGCTCGTCCGCCCGCGTCGCCGCATCGACCGGCATGATCGGGTCGAGGCCGAGCACGGTCTTGCCGGTATCGGGGTCGGCGACGATGAAGCCCGCGACGAGCACGAGGCTCACCAGCCCGCCGACATAGCCGGCTGCCCAGCCGATGCCCGACAGAGTGCCGAGGCGCTTGTGGGAGACGAGCGAGGGCATCATGGCGTTGTTGAACACGGTGGCGAGCTCAGCCCCGATGGTCGCGAGCGCAAACGACAGAAGCACGAGAGGCGCCATACCAGTTTGCCCCGGAACGGCGAGCCACAGCCCGCAAAGCCCCACGACCAGCAGCACCGAGAAGCCTGCGATCCAAGGTTTGCGCCGGAATCCGGCATCGGCGATCGAGCCGAGGACCGGCGCGAGAAGCGCTGCAACCAGCTCGGCGCCGCCGGTGGCATAGGCCCACAGCGTGGCGCCAAGCGCGGGGTCTCGAATAAAGCCGTTCACGAAATAGGGGCCGAACAGGAAGGTGACGACGAGGGTGTAGAAAGGCTGCGTCGCCCAGTCGAACAGGACCCAGCCGGTTAGAGCGAGAGGACCGGCCTTCCCCGCCTTAGACCTGCCCTTCCCTCTACGCGGACCAGCGGCCATCGAGCACGATCAGATGGTTGGGCAGCTCGTTCTGGTCGACGCGGCCAGGAGGAAAGTGCTCGGCAAGAATCTTGCCGCAAGTCTCGATCGCGGTGATGAACCCTCGCGTGCGCCGCCCTCGCCCGAGATGCGTGGTCAGGGTGTTCACCACGCCATTCCAGGTCTCCTGCGGCACTTTCTTGTAGATGCCGTCGTCGGCGATCACCTCGACGTAGTGCTCGGCGAAGGACACGTAGATCAGCACGCCGGTGCGGCCTTTGGTGGTGTGAAGGTTCTGCGCCAGGAACTGCTCGACCGCCTTCTGATGCGCGCGGGCGCGCTTGATGGAGCTCGGCACGATGGCGAAGCGGAGCGCCTCCCACTGCATGAGCAGGGCGCCGAGGAGGAAGACGCCGAGCTCTGCGAGATAAATGTGCTCAACCGGCCAGTTGGTGAAATAGATCAGCGGCCAGGGAACAAGCAGCGCCAACAGCGCCGCCCACATTAGCGCGTAGGCGAAATAGCCGGCGCTGGCGGTGGCGACGACGACGATGATCTCGCCGCTCGTTTTGCTCTCTGCCTCGGTAATGGCCGCTTCGATGCTGGCACGTTGCTCGGGGCTGAAGGGCTCCATGGGCATCCCTACCAGCTGCCTGAGGCGCCGCCGCCGCCGAAGCTGCCCCCTCCGCCAGAGAAGCCGCCTCCGCCGCCCCCGCCGCCCCAATCGCTGCCGCCGGAGCCACCGCCCCAACCGGGGCCAGGGATAAAGATCGGGCCGCTGCCGCGACGATAGGCGGAGCGCTGGGTGCTCCGCCAAGTGACCCAGATGAGCCACAGGATGATGAGCGTCCAGAAGATGACCACGAGCCAGTCGATCTTCGGATCGTCGGCGTCATGCCGGCCCTTCACGCGCTCGGCGAGCTCGGCAGAATCGCCGGTGAGCACGAGCTCGATGCCTTTTGCCCCCTCCTTGATGCCACCGGCATAGTCACCGTTGCGGAAGCGGGGCAGAATCGCGCCGTTGATGATGACGTTCGACATGGCATCGGTGAGAATCGGCTCGAGCCCGCGGCCGACCTCGATGCGCACTTTGCGCTCATTGGGAGCGACGATCAGGAGGACGCCGTTATCGTTCTCCTTGGTGCCGATGCCCCAATGGCGGCCAAGCTGATAGCCGAAATCCTCGATGGTGAAGCCCTGCAGTGAGGGCAAGGTGACGACGACCACCTGGTCGGAGCTCTTGTCCTCGAGCGCCTTCAGCTCGGCGTCAAGCTCGGCCCTGTCGGCGGCGTTCAACAGATCGGCGTCGTCGACAATCCGGCCGGAGAGCTGCGGATAAACGGGCTCTGCCGCGGCCGCGGGTCCGATGCAAAAGATGAGCGCGAAGCCGAAAAGGATCCGGCGCCACGGCGTTGCGGCCATACAAGCCCTCGTTCGCCCACTCCCGCTAGAACTTCACCTCCGGCACCTTGGTGGTCTCCTCGGCGACGGTGAAGTTCTGCATCGGCTCGGCATCGGGATAGAGCACCGCGCGCCACCAGCGTCCGGGGATGGTTCTGATCTCGGTGTTGTAGGCCTGGACCGCTTTGATGTAGTCGCCCCGGGCGATGGCGATGCGGTTTTCGGTGCCTTCGAGCTGAGACTGCAGCGCGAGGAAATTCTGGTTCGACTTCAGGTCAGGATAATTCTCCACCACCGCCAGCAGTCTCGCGAGCGATCCGGTGAGCTGGCCTTGCACCTCCTGGAATTTCTTGAAGGCTTCGGGATTGGTGAGGATATCGGGCGGGATCTGCATTTGTGTCGCCTTGGCGCGCGCCTCGACCACCTCGGTCAGCACCTTGCTCTCCTGGGCGGCATAGCCCTTCACCGTCTCGACCAGATTAGGGATTAGATCGGCGCGGCGCTGATATTGGTTCAGCACCTCGCTCCAGGACGCCTTGGCCCGCTCCTGCAGCGTGGGGATGGTGTTGATGCCGCAACCGGCGAGCGCAAGGCTTGCGATCGCCAAAGCCAGAGCACGGACGAACGTGCGGGAACGCGGATGCGCCAATGCCAGCATGACAGCCTCCCTGAAGAGCCAAAAGCCGCTTTCGGCATCGGGTGTATTTAGCGGGCGCTCGCGAAGCAAGGGCTTTTGCCGGAGATGGTCTCCGGTTGCGCATCTCGGTTAGGCACAATTTCTGCCCTCGTGCCACCGCAAACCTGAAGTTCACTTTGAAGAGAACGAGGGCGCGATTTGACCGGTCGCGCGCGAGATGAGGCTGCCTCCACTGTGAACGCCATCGAGGGCTGTGGCTCGGCAGCGTCTAGGTGTTGCCAGAATGGAACAAGGGCCAAGTTTATTCGAGGCGATTGGCCGCGGTGTGAGCCGGGCTCGCCGCCGCGGAGGCCGAAATTTCCCCCGCGAGGCAGGGAGTTGTGTGCAAGGCCGAGGCAGGCGCGCGGGCGAGGTGAAATCTTTGACGAGCGGCCCCAAATGTTAGGTAATCGGAAGGCTTTACTGGCCAAATTTGATAGCCTCACCTAGTGTGATTCGCGAGGGAGAGTCACACGATTGAGGGGAACGATTTCAGCCCATGCAGGGTTCGATCGAGCACGGGGACGGGCATTGAAAGCGCAGCGTGTGTGTAGGGTAAAGGCGATCCCGGTCGCCGCAAGAGCAACACGAATTTCGGCACTGTGGTTGGGCGTTGCGGCACTCACCCTGGCGGTAGCCGCGTTGCCGGCCGAAGCCGGCAAGAAGCAGAACCCGGCCAAGGCGCCCGACGAGTCGATCGTCAATGTCGACAACAAGCAGCCGATGATTGTTGTCGTCTCCATCGGGCAGCAAAAGGTCGACGTTTATCGCGGCACGAGCCTCGTCACCACCTCGGCGGTGTCGACCGGAACCGCGCAGCATCCGACCTTCATCGGCGCCTTCTCGATCATGCAAAAGGCGCGGTGGCATCACTCCAACATATACAGCGGCGCGCCGATGCCGTGGATGAACCGGCTTACCTGGTCTGGTACGGCGATGCATGCCGGGGTTGTGCCCGGTTACCCCGCCTCCCACGGCTGCATCCGGCTGACCTATGCGTTTGCGCCTAAGTTCTTCCAGATGTCTTCGGTCGGCGACAATGTGATCACCTCCCGCGGCCGGCCGAAACCCACTCCGATCGAGCACGGAGCGTTGTTTCAGCCCTTGCCGCCGCCAACCTTGCCGATGGTCGAGCGGCAGACCTCGATTTCGCCGCTGGAGCGCATCAGCACGCCCATCCCGGCCGTGGCCGCAGCTTCGGCAAGCCCGGTCATTCTGGCGAAGGCAGAGATGCCCACCACCGTAGAGAGCGATGCGCGTCCCCAGTCCAAGGAGGACAGCACCTCTCAGCAGGCAGCGCCCTCAAACGAGGATCCCCCGAAGGACGCCGACGCCGAGGGGGCCAGCGCAACGGCCGCCGCTGAGGACAACGCCCCCAAGACGGAGTCTGATCCCTATCGCGTGCATGCCATCACGCCGGACATCAGCAAGCTCCAGGAGCGCCTGGTCGCCCCCGTTCAGGCGAGCGCTGTCACCCCCGATCCAGCGCCCGCTGCCACCCCCAGCCGGCCTGAGGACAAGCCCGCCGACAAGCCTGTTGCCACTGCTCCGGCCGCGCCCGATCCCGTGGTGCCCAAGCCCGTCGCTGCTCCCATCGAGATCGCCGCGGCGACGCCTGACCTGCCTCCGCCGGCTGCCGCCGCCAAGTTGAATGCCGGCGTCGATGCCGCGGCGGTGCAGGCGGCAGAGCCCCGCTCCGACGCGCCTTTGCGCATCCTGTTGACCAGGCGGACCCAGCGCGATCGCATCGTTGGCGTGCAGCAAGTCCTTGCCTCGATGGGATATTTGCCGCCGCAGAATTTCGACGGCACCATGGGCAAAGCCACGATCGGCGCCGTCAAGGACTTCCAGAAGGCGAACGGCATGCGTGAGACCGGCGCCTTCAACGATGAATTGGTGAAGAAGGTGTATGAGGTCGCGGGCAAAGGCGAGCCTCCGGCCGGCCATCTCTACGTCAGGCAGGATCTCGACGATGTATTCGACACGGCGGTAAGCTTCCGCAATGCGGAGGAGCCGCTCGGCACTCATGTTTATGTGGCGCTGAATTTCGCCCCCGGCGACACCAAGATCAATTGGGTGACGCTCGACGTACAGGACGGCGCCGGAGCCGCGTCGCCTCTCGACCGGCTCGAAATCCCTGATGACGTTCGTCAGAAGATCTCCGAGCGCCTGACGCCGGGCTCGACCTTCATCGTTGCCGATACCAGCATCAATTCGGCGAACCTGCCTAGGGGCGGGGACTTCGTGGTTCTCGCCAGATCAACCGGCGCCAAGATCAGCATGACCGACGACGCGCCCGAGGCAAGGCCGAAACCCCGCCGGCGCAACAATGCGGTGGTCAGGCGCCTTTACGACGATCCGTGGGGAGGCAGCCCCTGGTCAGGCCGAAACCGTCCCATCTTCGGGCGCGGCGCCTGGTAGGCTCAAGACTTAGAGACGCACCGCCTTTGATCAGCCGCCGGCCGGTTAATGACCTGGCCGGCTTATTGGTTTTGGCCTTCAGCCCAGACGCCTCCGACTACTTTTGATTAATCTCCCGATGCAAGGTGAGCGAAGCGCCGCTCCCGGGGGGATTCCGGTCGGATCATGCATCAGCGCAACCATGGCTGAAATCCGCCATCTCCGAGGTGATCCTGGGCCTATAGGTAGCTTCCAAGGTAGCGCTGAGAGGCGCACAGAAGGCCCGTGGCGGGCGAGAACGGTCCCTGCGTCTCAATCGCGGAAAATTCTTTTTTTGCCATGTGACTGCAGTCGCTCAACCGCTTTTGTAGGGCATCCAAAGACCCAACAAGTCGGTTCTTGCGTATAGATGCCAGTGTCGTGGCATCCCATGCAATTGGCGTCATGCAAGCGCTTCCCGTCGGCGCTGTCGGCCCCAGAAGTGGCGTGTGCTCATAAACCGATAGCCAAATGCTGACTTGGCACCGCACAAGCTTCTGTTATTGGGGGTAAAGCGGACATGGCGCGGACTTGTCGGCATGTCCGCTAATGACCCTAAGCGGACATCGCCGGTTGGCGGTAAGCCCTTCCCGAACCACCCGCATCGCCATTTAGCCTCATCCCATCCCTCGCCTCAGGAAATACGCTTCGAAGCAGTTATGGGTTGATAATCTCTATTAAGTCTATAGGGTATTGGACTAAGAGAGTGAGCCTGGCCCGTGCCCTGGGAGCGGACCCCCAAACACCTTCCCGGGTGGCGCAAGGCCGCTCTCGATCGTCAAGATCGTTAGACCGCTAGGAGAGAGCAGGCATGACCGTCCACCAAACCCACGCGTTGAACCGCGAACCTAACCGGTCCGCCCCATCGTCCGCGAAATGGGACAAGCCCATCAATGTGAAGGTGGAAAATGTCGTGAAGACCTATGGCAAGAGCATCGCCATCAAGGATGTCTCCCTCGACATTCGCGCCGGTGAACTCTTGGCGCTGCTTGGTCCTTCCGGCTCCGGCAAGACGACGCTGCTGCGCATCCTCGCGGGCCTCGACCAGCCGACCTACGGGCGGGTGACCTTCGACGGCGAGAACGCGCTCGGACTGCCCGTGCAGAAGCGCAATGTCGGGTTGGTCTTTCAGAACTACGCCTTGTTCCGCCACATGACGGTCCTCGGCAACGTCGCCTTTGGCCTCAAGGTGCGGCCGCGCGAGCAACGCCCGAGCGAGAAGGAGATTCGCAAGCGGGCACTCGATCTCATCGAGCTTGTACAACTCGGCGGACTCGAGAATCGCTATCCTGCTCAGCTTTCGGGCGGTCAACGCCAACGCGTCGCCTTTGCCCGCGCGCTTGCCATCGAGCCGCGCCTGCTTCTCCTCGATGAGCCTTTCGGGGCGCTCGACGCACAAGTGAGAAAAGAGCTCCGACGCTGGCTCGTCGAAATCCACCGGGAGACCGGACATACGACGGTGTTCGTCACCCACGATCAGGAGGAAGCTCTCGAGCTCGCCGACCGCATCGTGGTGATGCGTGACGGCCGCATCGAGCAGGTGGGCACGCCGGACGAGATCTACGACGAGCCCAACTCGCCGTTCATGTTCTCCTTCATCGGCGAATTGAGCGCGCTTCCCGTACGCGTCGACCAGGGCAAGCTTTGGCTCGACCAGCATCCGCTCGATCTTGCACCCGGCGACGTCCCTAACGGCCCGGCGAGGCTGTTCCTCAGGCCGCACGACGTCGAGCTCGTGAACGATACGCGCGGCGCCATCCCCGGGGTCGTTTCCTTCTTGCGGCGGCAAGGGGGGTCGCGGCGTCTCGACCTCGAGATCAACGGCCATGGCGATCGCATCGAGATCGAGGTGCCTGCCAATTTCAGCCATTTGTCGGGAGAGGTCGCCATTCGCCCGCACCGCTTCCGTGTCTATCCGGCGGCGGCCTAGTCCCATGATCTCACAGAAAGCAAGATACGCCTTCCACGCCCTCGTCGCGCTGGCGCGCACCGACTCGTTGATGGTCGGCGAGATCGCCGCCCAGGAGCGAATCCCGCGCAAGTTCCTCGAGCAGATCCTGCTCGAGCTCAAGCGGCACGGCATCGTGCAGAGCAGGCGCGGCAAGTTCGGCGGCTACGGCCTGCTCATGCCCGCCAATCGCATCACCTTCGGGCAGGTGCTGCGCATCCTCGACGGCCCGATCGCGCCGCTTCCGTGCTTGAGCAAGATCGCCTATCGGCGCTGCGCCGATTGCCAGACCGAGGAAAATTGCGAGATCAGGCGCGTCTTCGCCAAGGTCGCCGAAATCGGCGAGAGAGGTTCTCGATCGCACCACCATCGAGGACGCCATCAGCAACAATGGTGCTGCTGGAACGGCCGTGGTGAAGGGACTAAGAGGCGCCGACGCCGGCGTCCACTGATCGCTAGCAGTTCACTTGAGATTCCACGAGCTGATCCATCACGAGCGCGGGCTCCTCGCAACCCGCCGGTCCGATGTCGTGTGCAGGGACGCCGGCGACCGTGCGCCGCGGAGGTACGTCGTGCAGCACCACGCTGCCGGCCGCCACGCGCACGCAATCGCCGACCTTGATATTGCCGAGGATCTTGGCGCCGGAACCCATCATCACGCCCGAGCCAATCTTGGGGTGGCGGTCGCCGCGCTCGTTGCCAGTGCCCCCAAGCGTAACGCCGTGCAGGAGCGAGCAATTGTCGCCGATCACCGCCGTCTCGCCGATGACGATGCCGGTGGCGTGATCGAGCATGACGCCGCTGCCGATCCGCGCGGCGGGGTGGATGTCGACTTGGAGAATGCGCGACGAGAGGCTCTGTAGGTAGAGCGCGAAATCGTGCCGCCCGGCGTGCCAAAGGACGTGGGCGAAGCGGAAGGTTTCGAGCGCGTGGTAGCCCTTGAAATAGAGGAGTGGATCGATCAGACGCCGGCAGGCCGGGTCGCGCTTGGCGACGGCTATGAGGTCGGCGCGAAACACGTCTCCAAGGCTTGGGTCGGCCGCGAGCACTTCGTGAAAGGTCTTGTGGAGAAGCCCGGCGTCGACCGAATGCTCGAGCCGCTGCGCCAAGCGATGGCAGACCGCGTCCTCAAAGGTGGGCTCGCTGAGGATCGTTGCGTAGATGAGGCTCGCAAGCACCGGCTCCTTGGCGCTCGTCTCCTCTGCCTCGCGCCGCACCTGCTCCCATATTGCGTCGCGGCGATTGATCGGAGTGACTTGCGGATCGGAGAGCCAAGGCCTTTGCATAGCCAAATCCTTTTGGGGGCGCATGGGGTTGTTCCTATTCTCTATCTATTTAGTCTAGATTACAATGACCTTTGATTCTGCGTCGCGCAGGCCGAAATCACGCCGCTCCTCCGGTGACCCTGAGTTTTGCCGGCGCCGGTCGTCCTGCCAGCCGCCCGCGCAAATGGGCGGCAAGCTCGGCGCATTGCACGCGAATGTCGGGAACGGCCATGATCTCCCAAAAGGCGGCGCGCGTCAGAGGGCCGACGGCGTAGAGCACCGGCGAGGCGCGCCCAGCTTGGTCGACGATGGCGCAAACGGCATCGACGTCGATGCCGATGCCGAGCGGATCTGGCCGCGCCAGTTTTTGCATAATCAGTTGCTTCAGAAGCGGATTGGTCGTCGCCAGCGGGTCGGTGTAGACGCCGGTACATTCGGCCACTTTGGCCACATCCAATGTCTCGCTCTCGCCGCTTCCGCGCCGGCGATAGGTGATGCGGGCGACGCTCGCACTCGGAACGAGAGCGAGCGTCTTCGCCGCGATGATGCGGAGCTGGCCCGAGGCGAGCGCCTCCTGGATGAGCTGCTCCACCTCTGGCGCCATGCGGTGCCGGTGCACCTCCCACCAGGCGCGCGCGTGGCGCAGGAAGCGCTGCTTGGAGTCGAAGGGGAGCCTTCGCCAGATTTCCCAGGTATAGGGGCGAATGCCGTCGACCACGCTCCGCCAGTCTCCGCCGCGCGCCACGGTGTCCTCGGCGAGCCGCCGCAGCCAGCGCCAAAGCGTGACGAGGCTTGCGCCGAATGGAATGCTCTCCCGCTTGAGCGTCAAGGCCGAGACCGGCCGGTGCGCCTGCGGCAGGAGCCCGCGCCGCGACATGGCGTAGATCGGGCCGCGATGCCCGCTCGCCCTGAGCGAGACGACAAAGTCCACCATGGTCAGCCCGGTGCCGCGGATCAGCACGGCCGCATCCGGATCGACGCCGGAATCGCTCGGGCTCTCCCATGGATTGACGTAGCAGGCGGGGCCTGCCTTCGCCGTCTCTTCATGACCGGTGGCGAGGACCGCAAGATCGCCGGAGATGATTCTGCCGTCATCGATGCCGATTGCGACGCTGGTCGGCGTCGTAGCGATGCTGCGCCCTTCGCCATAGATGACCCGCAGCCGCCCAGGCTTTCCGGGCGGGCCGAGATGCGGCGTGATCAGCTCGGCGATGTAGCGGCCGTAGACGCGACGTTGCGCGAAGGTCAGGGGCCCAGGCTGCTCACCGTGAGCGTCATCGTCGTTCTCGGCGAGCCATCGGCAGAAATGCAAGGGGTCGTCGGCAAAGGCGCTCATATTGGTGGCGCGCACGTTCAACAAATGCCCGGGTTGCGCCGTCGAGTAGGCCATGCCGCGGCCGACCACCGGCCGCTTCTCGATCAGAGTCGCGCGGATATCGTCGTCGTCGTTGCGCAAGAGATGGCAGGCGAGCAGCACGCCGCTCGCTCCGCCGCCGACGATGATGATGTGCTTGCCGTTTTCTGCCGACAACGAGACCTCAACATATCTCCAAGCGGCTTCGCGGATCAAAGCCCGCGCTTGCCGCGCTCCGCCGACAGGCGGTGCAGAGCCGCGATCAAGGCATCGACATCCTCCGGCGTGTTGTAGAGCGCGAAGGAGGGACGCACGGTGGTCTCGTGGCCAAACCGCCGCAAAATCGGCTGGGCGCAATGGTGGCCGGCGCGCACGGCGATGCCTTCCCGATTGAGCGCCACGCCAACATCCTCCACCCGCCACTCGTCGAGCACGAAGGAGATGGCGCCTGCCCGCTCCCGAGGGGACCCGACCAACGTAAGACCGGGCACTGTGCGCAACCCTTCCAGCGCGTAGTTCAGGAGGCCGTGCTCGTAGGCCGCGATGTTGGCCATGCCGATCTGTTCGACATAATCGATCGCGGCGCCGAGCCCGACGGCGTCGGCGATGGTGCCGGTGCCGGCCTCGAATTTCTCCGGCGGATCCTGGAAGATGCTCCTCTCGAAGGTGACGTCCCTGATCATGCTGCCGCCGCCCTGCCAAGGTGGCATGGCTTCGAGCTCAGTCATCTTGCCGTACAGTGCGCCGACGCCGGTCGGACCGAACACCTTGTGCCCGGAGAAGACGTAGAAATCGGCGTCGAGCGCCTGCACGTCGACCGGCATGTGCGACACGGCTTGGGCGCCGTCGACTAGGACACGCGCGCCGTGGCGGTGTGCCATCTCCACCATGTCGCGCACCGGCGTCACGGTGCCGAGCGCATTGGAGACGTGAGTGAAGGCGACGATGCGCGTGCGCGGATTGAGCAGCTTCTCATATTCGTCGAGCAGCACGTCGCCGCGGTCGTCGACCGGCGCGACGCGCAACTTGGCGCCGACCTCGCTGCACAGCATCTGCCAGGGGACGATGTTGGAATGGTGCTCGAGGTTGGTGACCACCACCTCGTCGCCCTCGCCGACGTTGCGCCTACCCCATGAGCACGCCACGAGATTGATCGCCTCCGTGGTGCCGCGCACCCAGACGATGGTCTCGTCCGACGGCGCGTTGAGGAAGCGGCGCACTTTCTCGCGTGCCGCCTCGAAGGCGTCGGTGGACCGGGCGGCGAGCGCATGTGCGGCGCGATGAACATTGGAATTCTCGCGCTCGTAGAAATAGGAGATGCGGTCGATCACCGCTTGCGGCTTCTGCGTCGTCGCGGCGTTGTCGAGCCAGATCAGCGGCTTGCCGTTGACATGTTCATGCAGGATCGGGAAGTCGCGGCGGAAGATATGCGCGTCGAACTGGCGGGCTCCCGAGATGGGGGGCAGCGCGAGCTCCGGAACGTGCTGCGACGGCAAGATGCCGAGGTCGAGGGCTTGCACGCTCCAGCGATAGGGAAGCGGGCTTGCGCGGGACGACGCGCTCAAGCCTTCGTCGAGGAAATAATAGGATTCGCGCGGGCTCGCCGCACCGAGACCGGGACCAACGACCGGTTCTTTGCTGCAGGGAGCGGCTTCGCTTTGCGGCCATGCATCACCGCCTTTCTCACCCAATGGCTGTGTGAGTCCCGCGACGCTGGGCGAGCCAGCGAATGTCAGCGGCTCGAAGGCGAAGACTGAAGCCGAGGGAAGGCTTGCACCAGGCGATGGCACCGGGGGCACAGTAGCCGGCGCGAAACTCGTAATGCCAGGCGTTGCCGCAACGAACGGCTCAGCTCCCTGCACCGGCGCGGACGGCAGACTCGCTCCCAGCCCGCCGTTCAGCAGGCCGAGTTTGTCGAGCGATGGAAGGACCGACATGGCGCCGCCGAGCGTGCTTGGAACAAGGGCCAGGTCGAGCTCGGTCAATTGGGCGCCGCTCGGCAATTGTGGAGGGCCGGCCGAAGGCAGCGGCAGTGACGGCGAAGCCGGTGCTACACCCGCGGCGCCCTTCTCGCCGGATGGCTGAGCTGCCGCAGCTGCGGGCCCCGACTCACTCGCCGCGGCAAGCGGCTCATAGGCGTGGACCGGGGACGCCGGCGCGCTTGCGCCCAGTCCCGGTAAGCCGGCCGCGCCTGGCGTCAAGCTCGGCGACACCGGCGGTGCAGCGCCCGGCGCACCTGGCACCGACGCGATGGCAGGCTCATGGGCGAACGCTGGCGCCGAGGGCAGGCTCGCCCCCGGCCCCGGTGGCGCATCGACCGGCGCGCCTCGAAACAGAGAATTGGCGATCGAGGCGATCCAGGCCGGATCAGGTGCCGAGGCTTGCGCGGCCGCAGCCCTTTCGAACTCGTTGGTCACTTGGCACGGCTCCGCCCAGCCCGCGCGTGCTCAGACGTGGCGTAGCTGTGGCTATACTCGTGAAACTTGCCGACCTCAGCGCTCTCGAGCACCCCAAGCGCATCCTCGGTCAGCACCGCAAGCGATGAGTAGAGCGAGACGAGATAGGAGGCGATGGCCTTGCGGTTGATGCCCATAAAGCGGACCGAGAGACTCGGGCTGACCTCGCCGGGAACGCCAGGCTGGAACAGTCCGACCACGCCTTGCTTCTTCTCGCCGGTGCGCAAGAGCAAGATCGAGGTCTTGCCGTCTTCGAGAGGAATCTTGTCTGACGGCACGAGCGGCAGTCCACGCCAGGTCAGGAATGGAGAACCAAAGAGATTGACGGTGGGAGGCGGAACGCCGCGGCGCGTGCACTCGCGCCCAAAGGCGGCGATGGCCGCCGGATGCGCCAGGAAAAAGGCCGGCTCCTTCCACACCCGCGCGATCAGCTCGTCGAGATCGTCAGGCGTCGGTGCGCCGGTGCGCGGGGCGAGCTTCATCGACGGTGCCACGTTGGCGAGCAGGCCATATTCCGGATTGTTGATGAGCTCGTGCTCATGCTGCTCCTTGACCTTCTCGATGAGGATGCGGAGCTGCTCCTGGATCTGGTCGAAGGGCCGGCTGTAGAGGTCAGACACGCGGGTCTGGACGTCGAGGATCGTGGTGATCGCGCTCAGGAAATATTCGCGCGGGGTCTCATCGTAATCGACGAAGGTCTCAGGCAGATCGTCGTCACGGTCCTTCGGCGGACTCGACTCCACCACGTCGGCGGAGACCGCCGTCGCGCCGCGTGTCTGCTTGACGCGGTTCAGGCGGAAGATACCGGCTTCGACCGGCGCCCAGGGCAGGAAAGGAATGAGCCAGCGGGGGGTAATCCCGTCCCACTGCGCCCGCGTCTTTGTGGCATTCGCTAGTTGCCTGGCTGCACTTTCGGCGACTGTTCCACGACCATTGGCCATTCGATTGATCCCTTAATCGCTATTGCAAAAACCAAAATCCAAACGCTGCCGCCGCGAGATGCGGCAGTCGCAGTCCTGTGCTCGTTTGGGGCGTTTCTCCTCACCGTGAGCGCCATTGGGTCGGCGCCCTTCGGTGTGCGGCGCGGTAGAATATCGTCGCACCCTAAGCAAGCAGTTCTTGCCGGCGTCGAAATCTTTGCAACAATAGTTCATAACTAAGCTTTCCCATTGCGCCGCACAAAACGATGCAGCCCCACCACAGGTCGGTTATGGAACATTATTTCACTATGAAATGACCGTCTTTTTCGACCAAACTTGCAAGTAAAACATCCCAATTGTGACAGAGCCGGTCAAGTTGATCATAAATACTTTGTCTGTTTCAGAGGCAGGCGGCCGCCTGTCACCTGGCCTAAAGGACGCCAAGAATGACCGCCGCGACGAAGCCGAAGGAGGCCGTCGCCAGGATCGCCGTCAGTGTCTGTGTGACTGTCATTGCACCACCACCTCATTACACGACTAATCCTATAGAATTAATCTAGAATGAAGGCAAACGGCGCCTTCTGTCAAGCGACAGGCTGAAGCGGGGGGTGGGACTTCGCTAGGCTTCGATCGCTTCGGCGGAGGCGGCTTTTCCCGACGACCTCGCCTGGAGGAAGCGACGCGCCACGCCGATGCCGATCAGCATCGCCGGCACGAAGACGAGCGTGCCTTTCGCGAGGAGTGGAAGCGAGGTGATCGCGGGTCCCGGGCAAAATCCCGACAGGCCCCAGCCGATGCCGAACAGGCCCGCGCCGAGAACCACTCTCGCTTCGATTTCTTTCGCTGTCGGCAGCGAGAACTGCTCGGCGAGAACCGGCTGCGGGCGCGTGAATGCGAAGCGATAGCCGAGGAAGGTCACCACGACAGCGCCGCCCATCACGAAGATCAGGCTCGGATCGAAGGTGCCGGCGAGGTCGAGAAAGTTCTGCACCTTCGCCGGATTGGCCATGCCCGAGATGAGCAGCCCAAGGCCGAAGATGAGACCGGCAAGCGCGTTGACGGCGATGCGCACGATTCAAGCTCCCAGCATGTGGCGCATGATGAAGACGGTGATGAAGCCTGTTGTCATGAAGATCGCCGTAGCGACGATGGAACGCAGCGACAGACGCGATATCCCGCACACGCCGTGACCGCTGGTGCAGCCGCCTCCATAGGACGCGCCGAAGCCGACGAGAAGTCCGGCGATCGCCATGAGGCCGGCATTGCTGGACACGGTCTGCACAAACGGTGCCCCGGTCACCGCGGCGTAGAGGAACGGGGCAGCAATGAGACCGGCGATAAAGGCCGCCGCGCCGCCGGGATCGGCGCCGTCATAGGGCGGAAACAGCCTGCCAAGAATGCCGCTGATGCCGGCGATGCGGCCGTTGAACAGCATCAGGATTACGGCGGCGAGGCCGATCAGCGCGCCACCAATCGTCGAAGCAAGTGGTGTGAATTCTGTGACTGTCATTCAAACACCAAGGCCCCGACAGCGATCTCGACGCTCCTGGGGACCACCTCGCCTTCCGGTCTTCGTCGGCTACTTACCACTCAGGGGCCAACTCAGAATACTGATGCAGCGATGGGGCCCGTCCGCTTGACGCCATCGCGATGCCGGGCGATGGAACCCAACAGGACGCGCCGGAGCACTCTTCGAGCCTGCCGAGCGAGGAACGCAACGACGCCAGATCGCTCTCGTAATTAGCGTCGCCGGTCCTGTTTTCCAGCTCGTGAGGATCGGCGGCAAGGTCGTAAAGCTCCTCCGAGCCGCCGTTATATTTGACATACTTTCTTGTGGCCGTTCTCACCGCGAACCCGGCCTTCGTCTCCAACAGAAGAGCGTCGCGCCACGGAGCGCCGGCATAATCGAACAGCGGCAGTAGCGATTGGCCGTCGGGGGTCAAGCCGGGGGTCAGGCGTGCAAGCTGCTCAATGGTGGCGACCACGTCGAGATTGTTCACGAGTTGCTCTCGCTTCTGCTTCTCGGGGATGCCCGGGCCTCTGATGATGAGCGGAACCCGTATCGCCCCTTCGTAGAAAACTCCCTTAGCTCTCTTCCCGTGGTCGCCGAAAAGGAATCCGTTATCCGAGGTGTAGACAATGATCGTGTTGTCCAGCCGGTCTGCCTTCCGCAGAGCATCCATCACCGCTTCGACGAGATCGTCGACGGACTGAAGCGATTGGAGCCCGGCGCGATACTCCTTCTCCAGCACCTCCGCGTCCAGGCGCTCGGATGCCGGGTTGTTGAACGCCGGTCCTTTGGGAAGCCCAACGTCCATGAACGCATGCTCGTATTTAGGTGAAGGAATGGCTGAGTGTTCAGCCTTCCCCTCTTCACCCTCCCCATGCACTGCCTTGGGGGCGATCAGCATGAAGAAAGGATCGCGCTCGCCGGTTTGGCTCTCGATGAAGCGCACCGCGCGATCTTTGAGGACATCGGTTGAATAGTCGCCGGCGCGATCTTCAAATTCGATGCGCTTGCCGCCTTCGTTGATGGCGTAATCGTAGTATCTCACTGCGCCGGTGAAGGCATACCAAAGGTCCCAGCCTTGCGGCACCGGACCGACGCTCGTCGCGCTTCCGTCGCGGCCGCTCAGATATTGGCCGAACGAGGCCTCCCACCGGCCAAGCAGGCTGTGAAAGCTGTCAGGTCTCTTTTTCTCCGAGCGCTGATCCTTTTCCTTTTTGCCATAGCCGTTGACGTACTTGCCGAGGAGCGCGGTCTTGTATCCCGCCGCCTTGAGCCAGACGGGTAACGTGTTCTGCTCCTTTTCCTTGAAGGTCCACCATGCGGCGCGGCCTCCCGGATTGTTGGATTGGACGCCGTGATTATGAGCCGCTTGGCCCGTCAGGAAAGACGACCGGCTCGGAGCGCATACGGGATAGTTTACGAAGCTGTTGGTGAAGGTGAGGCCGTGGTCGGCGAGCAGCGAGATGGTCTTGGGCATGTACCCCATCGATCCGTTGTCCTCCTGATCGTCGATCAGGATGACGACGATGTTCGGTCGTGCATCCACTGCGCTTGAGAGGAGTAATGCGGTCAGCAGTGTCGTCAAGAATTCATGGCTGTCCCCCGTGTGGCGCGCCTAGGGTGCAGTGCTCGCCAGGCGACCGACGCCCCAGCGTTCGGCAGCTCGATGTAGACCAGGACGCTTCCATCTCGTCGTGCTTTGGTCTCGGGCCCGCCACTCTGCGAGGCCTCCATGCAGGTGACACGCCCGCTTAAGGCCAACCGCTTGCGCAAGCTGGACTGCCATTGCGGAGCGTTCGCCAAAGGTGCAAATGAAAATCAGCTTCTTGCCGACACCTGTCTGATGAAGCACGCCTTCCGGTTTGAGGGCTTCCGCAAGTCTGCCGTAGGGCACGTGCAAAGCCCCGGGGACCGTGCCTTGTTCGTCCTGTTCGACTGTTTCGCGAATATCGACGATCGCCACATCAGCTCGGTCGATCGCCTGGGCGAAATCTGCTGTCGTTACCGCCCAGCCGCGGCGCGCCACCTCTCCCTGCGATAGCCCGATCCTGCCGTTGGCAGGCACAGCGACATCCATCATTTTTGGATTGGGCAATTTGAGATTGTTCATCAACTCTACATACTGCTCGACCGATTGGATCCGCAGGCGTGGATTGAAAGCTTTCTCCTCGCCGATCGTGCTGACCGTCTCGCCCTTGTAGTCGTGGGCTGGATAGACCAGCGTCTGGTCGGGCAGCTTCAGGAGTTGATTGAAGATCGATTTATATTGCGCGCGCGGATCCCCATTCTGGAAATCAGTGCGGCCGGTGCCGCGGATCAGCAGCGTATCGCCGGTGAACACCCGATCCGCCATGGCAAATGAATAGGAATCGTCGGTGTGGCCCGGCGTGTAGATGACGCCGAGGCTCAGTCCGTCGACGTCGAGCTTGTCGCCATCATTGACGCGCAGGGAGACGATGTCGGCCTTGCTTTGCTCTCCCATGACGGTGATGCAGTCCGTGCGATCACGAAGCGCCGTCAGTCCAGTGATGTGGTCGGCGTGGAGATGCGTATCGATGGCTTTGACGAGACGAAGGTTGAGCTCGTTTAAGAGTTGGATGTAGCGGTCGACCTTCTCCAGCACCGGATCGATGATCAGCGCTTCGCCGCCAATGCGGCTGGCAAGCAGGTAGCTATAAGTGCCTGACGCAGCATCGAACATCTGTCGGAAAATCATTCAACACCCCCTGTAAATGCTATTGGGCGCCGGGCCTAAGTGCTGGCCTCGGCTTGCTTGGCGCTCGCCGCACGCGGAAATCAGGGATTGGCCTCCTTAACTCGACTTCGCCTATAGACAATATATAGAATGCGTTTTGGATTGGCCACTGTCAATATCGAGCGAGCTCAATAGGTGCGGTGGCAATGACTTGAGTCCTACCTGGGAGCCGGATTTGTCGACGGGCACGAAGCGCAGAAGGGAAGCTGGCAATCTTTTTCTGTAAGAAAGTCCGCTTGTGGCACTAAGCGGACATCGATCTTGACGCTGAACATGTCCGCTTTCGGAGGCAATGCGGACATCCCTGATCCGCTCTCTAATGTCCGGACATTAGGCTGAGTCGCTTCGCTTAGGCCTTAGACAGCTTCAAGAAGGCGTGCAGCCCGTCGGTCTCGCGCCTCTAGGGCGCATTTTGCGGCGTGAACATCGCGATTGATTACCTGGAGGTTTGGCAGGCCCCAATAGGTGAGCAACTCCGGCCACGGCGTTCCCCGGTGTTCGCTCCAGACCCGAAACAGTGGCACGCGGTGATCAACGTCGGCGCTCTTCCACAGCCGTCTGCCGCTCTGGCCGCACCGCCACCCTTGCAACCGCCGGAGGAGCCGGGCGTAGCCATTCGGCACGTTCCAAAATTGCCACGCGATAACACAGGCGCAATGCCAGTTCGCCTTCATGTTAGCGCCGCTATCCCACAGATCGAAATGCCAACCGAAGCGATAGACCGGCTGGCCGCAGCAGAATCCTGGACCTTGCACGCTTCTGCTAATGACCCAAAGCGGAAGTTCGACGCATCTTCAAATTCCACGCCGCGCTTTTACTCTTAGTCGGATCTCGCCTGCACGTCTTTTGCCGTTGGCACCGAAGGCTTGCTCGCCCGACCTCGATTGAGGTCTTGCACGAGCTGTAGTGGAACGCCGCCTGCGAGCCGAGAGCGGTAAAGCTGGAGCGTTTCCATGATCTTTTTCACATAGTTGCGCGTCTCGGTGAAGGGGATGCGCTCGATCCAGTCGATCGGATCAACATCAGGGTTGCGCGGATCACCGAACTGTTTCGTCCAGTCCTGCACGCGGCCGCCTCCGGCATTGTAAGCGGCAAGTGCAAGGAGATAAGAGCCGGAATAGCTGTGGATGAGGTCACCCAAAAAGGCCTCTCCCAATTGGATGTTGTAGACGGGCTTGGTGAGCTGCGCTGCGTCGTACTTCACATCGTATTGCTTGGCGACCACTCTGGCCGTGGGTGGCATTAGCTGCATCAGCCCCGTCGCGCCAACCGGGCTCTTCGCCTCCGCCTTAAACTCACTCTCCTGGCGTGACAGCGCATGGACTAACGCTGGATCGACGTGCTCATCGAGTAGGGTTTTGAACTCGGGCAGGACGCCAAGGGGCAATGCGTACTCGCCGACTGGCATGTCGCGATTGAATGCAATCTTGGCGAGAGTTAGCGCGATTTTCGGCTTGCCGGTGGTCTTGGCGAGCTCGGCCAGAAGCACGATCTCGCCTGGGTTCTTGAGCTGGCGCGCCAGCGCCAGAAAAAACTGCGACGTCACTTGGTCCAGTTCGACCGCCCGCGCGACGGCGATGGCACGCACAGCATCATTCGCAAGGAAGCGCTGAATGTCGGTGGGGCTGGGAGCCTCACTAGGCAACACGAGTGTCGGCTGCTCATCGAACACCTGGCGGGCGAGCTGGCCATAGAAATATTGCGGGTAGAGCGCGGCAACCCGAAAATTATTGGCCGCAGAGCCGCTGTCGCCCAGTGCGGCTCTCGTGCGCCCGAGCCAATATTCAGTTAGCGCAATCGACTTCGAACTCTTAGCTTTTATGCGTGCGACGAGGAAATGGCCAAGTGCATAATTGGGCTCGTTCAGGAAACGCAGCGCGATCCAGCCGGCAAGGAACTCCGCTTCGACATAGGCGTCATCTGAGATGAGCCCATGCTTGACAGCGATTTCGTAGGCGATGCGTGACTGTCCTGCATTAAGTGCGGCACGACAGTTCAACCGGCGCTCAATCCACCAGTTCTCAACGTCGAGCAACTTATCCGGGTCATTCGGGGCGGAAAGCAGCAACTTCCAAGCTTCCTGGTCGCGGTGGTTACGCCGGAGCCACTGGATGCGATTGAAGAGGAGCCCCACGTCTCCTGCGGTGGTACTTTCGGGCAGCGCGTCGAAGAGACTGCCCGCATCATCGTCACGATTCAGGATCGCGATGCGCGCATTCACTTTCTGCTGCTCGTCCGACGACAGAAGCTTCGCCACCCTCAGCGCCGTATTGGCGACACCCGGGTCATCCTTATAAAGCAGCCGGTCAATACGAGCATGGTGGTCCTCTGAGGTCAGCATGGTGCCGAAGCGGTCGAGGATCTTCTTCTCTACTGACTCGCTGAGGTTATGGTCGCGCCAGGCAGAGGCGACGAGCGGCTTAGCCGCGGCATCGTTGCCTTCCTTCATCAAGGCGCTCGCCAGGGCGGCTTTGCCTGCGCCTGTCATGGGCGGCGATGTTGCAAAAAAGGCTTTTGTCTGCTCGGCCGCGTCGTTCAAGAAAAGGGTAGCTTCTGCTCTTGCGCGCAGCTCGCCGAGTGCGGGCCAATCCGGGTTGGCCGCCCGAAAGCTCTCGATCAATTCGGCAGACCCGCCGACGCTCCTATAAATGTACCAAGTAGCGAGCTTACGGGCAGCGTCATCATTGATCCTGGCCATAGCAGCGAGCGCGCCACGGGCGTCGCCTTCATTGCTCGCGCTGATAGCAGTCTTTAGATTGACCTCATCCCCGGCGCTAAGCGCGTACTCAAGCAGTGGATTCAGTACTGATACGAAATCCATCAGCGGAGGCCGCGCGCCCTGCATGGGGATGGCCACCCGATTTGGATTAGGATCAGGATTGGGAACCTCAACGGTTTTGACTTGGCCTGGGTGAGGCGCGGGCTTGGGGAGCCGCGCCCCCGCGTGCCTCGCTTTCGGGGCGGGCGCCTTGGTGATGCGTGACTTCATGCTGCGCGTCTTCGCCGCGAGCGGGGCGGACACGAGCGCAGGTGCCACTACACTCACGGTGAACACGAAAAGCAATAGCGTCGCGTTTAGGCGTCTCATCTCGTCGATCGGTACCGGTTGCGCGATCCTGTTCCCCCTACGATCGACGAACAGGAGACCCCCGAGCCGGGGTGCCGCGACGATGGGCAAATCTATCCTACCCAGCTTCACAATGCGTGAACGAA
>CAWGVA010000022.1:0-25670 GCA_963825835.1 uncultured Alphaproteobacteria bacterium
CCTTGACCTCGATCAATGGGCAGGAGCAGATCCTGGCTTCGGCATCTCCCTGGTCACCTCGATTGCCTTCTTGTCGGTGCGAAGCCCGAGGAAGACCGGATGGCGCATCTCGCCTTTCGAGGTCCATTCGGTGAATTTCACCTCGCCTACAAGCTTGGGCTTAACCCAGGTGGTGTCGCCTCGTCCGGGAACTTTTCGGCGACCGGTTCGTCTTGGTGATGAGCGGCACCATCGCGCGTGCAGGGATTGAGCGACTCGCGGTCGAAGCCGGTTCCGGCGCGGCCGACATAGCGCCAGGCATTGCCCTCGCGCACGGCAAGCACGAGCGAGCCGAAATATGGCCGCGACCGCCGCGGCGCGGTGAAGCCGACAATGACCACCTCCTGGCCAAGCGAGGCTTTGACCTTCAGCCATTCCCGCGTGCGCTGGCCTGAGTAGTAATGACCGCGGGCAAACTTCGCCATGACGCCTTCTTCGCCGGCGCGGGAAGCGCGCTTGAAGGCGGCGATGCCCTTGTCCCACACATGGGCGCTGTAGTGCAGCAGGGGGTCACGCGGCAAAATCTTCTCCAGCAATTCTTTCCGCTCGATCAGCGGATGATCGCGCAGATCCTGGTCGTCGAGATAGATGAGGTCGAACGCGCAATAGCGCAGCCGCACCTTCTCGCGCTCGGCGTTCTGCAGAAGCTGGAAGCGCGAGCGGCCGCGTGCGTCAAGCGCGACAAGCTCGCCGTCGATGACCGCGAAGCGGTGAAGCCCGCGCAAGGCGGCGCAGACCGAGGGATATTTTCTCGACAGGTCGATCAGGTTCCGCGAATAAAGCGCCACCGAGCCGTCCTTGATTTCGGCCATCAGGCGGAAGCCGTCCCATTTCGTCTCGAAGATCCAGTCAGGATCGTCGAACGGCTTGTCGGTCAAGGTGGCGAGCATGGGACGCAGATCTGGCTTCATGGGAGGGTGCTTCCATGCCAAAGGGTGAAAGCGTTAAACTTGTCGTAGGGTGGGCAACGGCTTTCGCCGTTTGCCCCCGTGGACGTAATGGTGGGCACGCTTCGTTTTGCCCACCGTACGCCAAAAAGGGGAGAGAAACGTGGATCTTGCCGAGCTCAACAGAGTTGCCAACGCCCTGGTGGCGCCCGGAAAGGGCGTGCTCGCCGCGGACGAATCCGCGGGCACGGTGAAGAAGCGCTTCGACGTGATCGGGGTCGAGTGCACCGAGGACAATCGTCGAGACTATCGGGAGCTGCTGTTCCGCTCCAAGGGCATGGCCAATATCTCCGGCGTGATCCTGTTCGACGAGACCATCCGGCAGAAAGCCAAGGACGGAACACCTCTGGTCAAAATCATCGAAGCCGCGGGCACGCTCCCCGGCATCAAGGTGGACAAGGGGGTTAAGCCTCTCCCGTTCTGCCCGGGTGAGGTGATCACAGAGGGGCTCGATGGTCTCGGCGAGAGGCTCGCCGAGTATCGGGGCCTTGGGGCGAAATTCGCCAAATGGCGCGCGGTCATCGATATCGGCGCCGGCATCCCGAGCTATGCCTGCATCAACGCCAATGCGCACGCGCTCGCCCGCTACGCGGCACTCTGCCAGAGCGAGGACATCGTGCCGATCGTCGAGCCGGAAGTTCTGATGGACGGCGACCATGACATCGACCGCTGCGCTGAGGTCACCGAGTTCGCACTGAAGGCTCTCTATGAGCAGCTCTATTATGCGCGGGTGAAGCTCGAAGGCACGGTGCTCAAACCCAATATGGTGGTGCCTGGCAAGAAGTCGGCGAAACAGGCCTCGGTCGCCGAAGTGGCGGAGAAGACGATCCGAGTGCTCAAGGAATGCGTGCCGGCGGCGGTGCCTGGAATTGCGTTCCTGTCTGGTGGGCAGTCAGACGTCGATGCGACGGCAAGGCTCGACGCCATGAACAAGATCGGCGGGCTTCCCTGGAAGGTGAGCTTCTCCTATAGCCGGGCGCTGCAGGCTGCGCCGCAAAAGGCCTGGTCGGGGCGGCTTGAGAACGTTCCGGCGGCGCAAGCGGCTTTCGCGCACCGGGCGCGCATGAACGGGCTCGCCTCGCTCGGCCAGTGGAAGCCGGAGCTGGAGCAAGCCGCCGCCTGACCCCGGCAGGTCAGGGATGGTGGGCTGAGACGGACTTCGCCACCTCGCCGGTAATGTCGCGCGGGAGCGCGTGCGAGACGTCGCCGAGGCTCACCATGCCAACCACCTGCATCGCCTCGTCGAGCACCGGCAGCCGTCTGATCTGCCTTCCTTCCATGAGGCGGACGGCATCCTCGACGTCCTCGTTGTCGCGGCAATAGACCACGCCGGACGTCATCACGTCCTTGGCCTTGACCTTCGACATGGCCTCGTTGCCGGCGACGCAGCGGATGGTGATGTCGCGGTCGGTGATCATGCCGACAAGATTGCCGTTGGCGGCGACCGGAATGGCGCCGACATCGAGCTCGCGCATTTTCTTGGCGACGGCGTCGATTGCGGTGTCGGGCGAAACGCATGTGACGCCCTTATGCATCATGTCTCTCACTTTCATCGCGAACTCCTCTTCACGCGGTGGAGTACAAACAAAAAACTAGGATGCGCGGGATTTGACGTCGCCTCTGAGCTTCCGCGCATGATCTTCGAGCTGGCGCACCGCGGCATCGAAGGCGTCGCGGATGGCGACATAGACGTCCTCATGCGCCTGGTTCTTCGGGCCTTCCTGATTCACATGCACGTCGTTGCCCGGCATGCCGATGTCGATGCGGACCTTGTAGAGCTTGCCCTTGTGGTGATGGCGATGCGGCGCCTCGATGGTGACGTCGCAGCTCACGATGCGCTCGAAGAAGCGGTCGAGCTTGGCTGCTTTCTCGCGGACGACCGCTTCGATGGCAGGCGAGGGGTCCATGTTCCGAAAGCTGATCTGCAAGGGTATCTGCATGTTGTTCTCCTTTTCGATACTCAAACCAATGTCCCCCGCGGTCACGAGCCAGTCTCGATCTCGTTGATCACGTCGTCCACACCGAAAACATACCAGCCGTCCCATCCAGGCTCTTGACGAGGGTCAACAAGAAAGAGAGCAAGGAGGGAAAGAAACGGAGTATTATTGGCCCCGAGCAACGCTATTGGCCACGATAAGATTGCCGAAAAGTCCAAAGGAACGAAGGATCAAGAAGGGTTAGGAGCGCGGCATCGAGCTCACCTTTCTCGGCACCCGCGGCGAGATCAAGATCAGGTCTCGCCGCCATTCCCGCCACAGCGCTTTGCTGGTGCGCCTGGGCAATGCGCGCGTGATGATCGATTGCGGCGCTGATTGGCTCGATCATCAGAAACGAGTCAATCCGACCGCCATCGTAATCACCCACGCCCATGCCGATCACGCCGCGGGACTTGCCAAGGGCGCGGCCTGTCCGGTGCATGCTACCGAGGAAACCTGGGCGCTGCTGCAGCGCTATCCCGTCCCGCACCGCAAGCACATCTGTCACCGCGAACCGTTCTCCATCGATACGGTGAGCTTCGAGGCCTTTCCGGTCGAGCACTCGCTGCTCGCTCCCGCCGTCGGCTACCGCGTCACCTCCGGCCGTGTCGCCTTCTTCTACGTTCCGGATCTCGCTTCCATCCGTGAGCGCCATGAGGCGCTGAGCGGCGTCGCGCTCTATATCGGCGATGGCGCCACCGTCGTCCGATCGATGGTGCGCCGGCGCGACCACAGCGAGATCGGGCATGCGCCGATCGCCAAACAGCTGCGCTGGTGTCAGGAGGAGGGGGTCGCCCGCGCCATCTTCACCCATTGCGGCAGCGAGATCGTGCGCAGCGACGCCCGCGTGGTCGGCGCGCGCGTCCGCAAGCTTGGTCACGAGCATGGCGTCGATGCGCGTGTCGCCGACGACGGTCTCACGCTAACCCTTGATCATGGCATTGCCATTTCTTGACCTGGCTCAATGTGAAGGTTCTGCGACGATCCTATTTGAGCTGATAGAAGGTCCTTTCGGTCGCCAGGCCCAAGGCAGAGGAGATCAGCATGAACCAGCACGTTTTCGGGGCCGAGCGGCGGTCCGAGCCATCGCCAGGCGAAACGCAGCCTCCTGAGTTCGATGCCATGACTTGGGGCGCCGAGCAGGCGCTCAAGGCAATGATCGAGTACCAGGTCGAGTCGCTGCGTTTCCTCGCCAGGCGGACGTACTGCAACCTCGAGTTCTTGAGGCACCTGCGCCACTGCGCGGGTTGGCAGGACATGGCACAAGTCCAGCAGTCCTGGTTCAAGGAGTGCGTCGGCGACTATGGCGAGGAATTGGCCCGCCTTGCCGGAACAGGCTTCCAGCTCGCCCGAAGCGACTTCGCGCCGCTGCAAGGGCTGATGTATCGCCGGGCGCGCGGCGGCAAGGGCCAGTGACGGCGCCGGCCGACCGGTGGTGCCGCCTCCCTTACGCTTCTGCCTTATCGTGGCAAGGCTGAGGAGATTCTTGGCAGACGCGCCGGAAGCTAGCTCTTTCCCAGAGGCGGAGAGCGGGGCACTCGCTTCGGACTCCGCTTCGGCGGCGCTACGGCGGATGGGAACGAGCGGCGGCGGAGGTAAACTCCAGCCGCTGTTCGCCACGCGCCGCAACGTATTGAAACGCCGGTGGTGTTCAATATCCCCAGAGTATCCACAGCGGGCGCCGGCGTTGGCTCTGAGGACGATGGTTGTCCTGGGTTGAGGGCCGGTCCGCTAAGGTCGCTCCTTGGCAATCGCGATCAGTCTTTTGCCCAGAGCCGCCTTCGATTCAATCGCGCCAATGTCGCCGCCGCGTCCGACGCTGCGGCTCGCCTCTCGGCACAAAAAACGACGGCAAAACGGATGAATTCCACTGCCGCCGAAATGCGCTAGCGTTGCTTCAATATTAGGCAACGCCTCTCGGCCGCGCGTCTCGCCGCGTCCGCCATTGGAGCGTTGCAACGGACGCGGCCGGTCGGTAGCCTCCTTTGCGGTCGTTCTCGCCAATATATTGATTCTATTCCGTTTTTTTGGGCACCCGAGGAGAGTCGAGAGCAGCAATTTGACGGCGAAAATTCGTGGCGGAAATGTCACAAGACTTTTGAAAACGTCCGCGCCTGCTCGGTTAGCAATTTACCTTCCAAAAGGAATCCGTATTAGTACACGTAGAACTCTCTTATCGGGGGGGTTCTGTCACGATGCTCGTGATGGAGCTCTACCGGGTGACGCCGGGAGGCTAATCCGGACCGAGAGTTTGGATTAGGCAATTTATCAGGGAAGGTGGAGATGGACATGTTTGGGGGACTGACAAAAACATCCAGCCGCATCGCCATCGCAGCCGCGCTTGGTATGACGCTTGGCGGTTTCGCCATGAGCGCCACGCCTGCCAAGGCCGCGGATCTCGGTGGTGACTGCTGCGCGGATCTCGAAGAGAGGGTGGCGGAGCTCGAAGCGACGACCGTCCGCAAGGGCAACAAGAAGGTCTCGGTGACCTTGTCCGGTTGGGTGGTCAAGCTCGGGTCCTGGTGGGACGACGGCCACGAGACGAACTTCTACGTGGGTGACAAGGACACCACCCTGTCGAGCCACTTCCAGATGTCGGGAAGCGCAGTAGATCGCTCCCGGCTGGTCCGGCGGCTACACGATCGCGGTCGAAACCGCGGGTACGAGCTGCTCGGTTGGCTTCGTCGAGAACCAATTCAACGACAATGCCTGCTTGTTCGGCGACATCAACACGCTCCTGTCATATATGTGGTTGAAGAGCGACAGATGGGGCACGATCAACTGGGGTCAGCTCAGCCAGGCGACGGACAACGTGGCCCTGCTTCCTGACCTGTCCGGAACGGTCATCGAATCAAACGCCGTGGTGTTCGATGGCGCCGGCATGTTCGTCCGTGCGAAGGGCGCCAAGAATTCGAACGATATGGCGAACGAATTCGCCTGGGGCGCCGTGCTGACTTGTAATACCAATGGCGGCGGTCTCGGGCGCCGACTGCAACGGCTATCCGCAGAACGCCTTCCGCTACGACACACCGACTTGGTGGGGCTTCAGCGTGTCTTCGTCATATGGCGAAGACGACATGTGGGATGTCGCTGTCAAATACGCTGCCGACTGGAACAGCATCAAAGTTTCGGCGGCAGCTGGCTATACCCAGCTGACCGACGAAGGCTGCTCCGCCCCAGGCGCCTTCCATGGTGGCCGGACTTGCAGCAACGTCGCGGTGGTCGGTGGCGGCGGCGCGCCGTTCCAGAACTTTCGCCAGGACGGCCAGCTCTTCCAGGTTGGCGCGTCCATCCTGCACGTCCCGTCGGGCCTGTTCGCCTACGGCTTGTACCAGAACGACCAGGAAGACGGCACTCAGATCAGGGACGTCTCTTTCCATAAGGGCGTTGGCTTTGTCGGCAAGGACAGCGCTGCTAATGAATCCACCACTTGGTTCGTGAAAGCCGGTATCAAGCGGGCTTGGTTGCCGATGGGTGCCTCGGTGTTCTGGGGCGAGTGGGGCCAGTACAACGACATGTTCCGCGGGCTCTGCGGTAACGCGCCGGGCGATCCCAATAGCTTCAACAACAGCGTCTGCGAGAACTTCATTCCGACCGGCGTTGTTGGCAGCGGACCTAACAAGGGCGTCGCAGTGGTTACTGAACTCGGTCGATCACCGGATCTGAGGTGGATCGCTGGGGTGTTGGCTTTGTGCAGGAAATCGACTCAGCCGCCATGCACCTGTTCGCTCGCTGGCAGCACCTCGAGCTCAACAACCTGAGTGCTAAGAATCTTCGGGGTCACCTGCGTCGGCTCGCCTAACGGCAGTCGGTACCGACGGCAACTGCTTCGCCAACGGCCACTTCGGCAAAGACGTCAGCGCGGGCATTCCAAGATCTCGACATCTTCCAGGTCGGCGGCGTGATCTTCTTCTAAACGAACAAACCACCTTCCAAATTGAAGCCGCCCCTTCGGGCGGCTTCTTTTTTGGCACTTGTGCTTGCTGCCGCTCCTAAACAGGATGCCCGCGGGCAGGGCCGAGGTCTTGAGAGCGCCCGATTGTGCGAGGAAAAGCGGCGACATGGGGATGTTGAGCAAAGCCAAGCTGGCCCTGCAGAACTATCGGTTCAAGCTATGGCGGCTGCGCCATCCTCAAGCGACATTCAAGGACTACTTCGCCGCGATCGCCAAAGACGACCTCGCGCGCGGCCGCCAGCATCCGAGCCTCGGCGAGCACTTGAAGTGGGGCGACCGAGCCGAGCTCGGCGGAGCGTCGTTCAAGCGCCTCCTGAAGTATGGGATCGCCCCGCAGGATGGGTTCGTGGACTATGGCTGCGGCACGCTGCGCATGGGCGTTCATGCCATTCGATTTCTCGAGCGAGGCCGCTATTGGGGCTTCGATATCGACCAGGCTCTGCTCGATGAAGGGGCGAGGCTGATCGGTCCTGAGATGGAGAGGAAGGCGCCGAATCTGCGCGTCATCTCGGCGTCCTCAGTGAGGGAAGCAGCCCAAGCGAAGCCGGCCCTTCTGGTCTCGCTCAAGGTCCTGATTCACGTTCATCCTGACGAGCTCGATGAGTATTTCGGAAACATTCTGACCATTATCGGCACCTCCGGGCGCGCCATCCTCACCGGCAAATGGAGCTCGGGCGAGCCGTTTCAATTTGCGCGGCAAAGCTGGGCGCACTCCCTGGAACGCCTCAAGGAGACCGTCGCGCGAAAGGGAGGTCAATTGGTCGTTCTCAAGGAAGAGGACTCCCCGCGCACCGACATTATTGCCGAGGCCAAGACGGGAACCTTGGAGGTGCGCGCCGCCCGCTAAGGCTGATGCGCCGACGTTCCTCTATCCCTCCCTTTAGGGGAGGGTGACGAGCCCGGCTTTCCGGGATCGCCGGGTGGGGTGAGGCCTTCAATGCGCGCTACCGCTTCGCTACTTGAGCACAAAGCCCCCACCCCGACGCCGCCCCTTCTTGAATGCGCTATCGCTTCGCTACTCGAGCGCAGGAGGCGTCGTCGGACCTCCCCGCAAGGGGGAGGTACGCAGCCTAGCTTCGTCCGCGAGTCTTTCTGGTCTGTCTGATGCGCTGGCTGACGAAAAGCACGCCACCTCCTCAGATCCCCTCGCCCATGGTGGGAGAGGGCTTTCTGCCGCGATCTTGCGCGGGGAGCTGGCGCAAGTCGCATGGCGGGAAGGGTGAGGGTTAGCCCGCCGAAAGCTGCGAAACGGGGACGGGCGAGCCGTGACACCGGGCAGGGTTGTGGAAGGCCCAATCCGGGGCTATCTGTGGGGCAGGAAGCCCGGCCCCCAAGAAAGATCGCCATGCAGAAGGAAACGCCAAAGGGCGACGACCGCACCCCGGTTCTGACCGTCAAGAACGTCTCTTACTACTACGGATCGAAGCAGGCCCTCGACGATGTGAGCTTCGAGGTATTTCCCGGCAGGGTGACGGCGCTGCTCGGCCCAAACGGCGCCGGCAAGACCACGCTATTCTCGCTGATCACCAGGCTGTTCGACGCTCCCACCGGACGCATCGAGATCGTCGGCCGCTCGGCCGCGGAGTTGGGCAGCCGGGCGCTCAAGCCGCTCGGCGTCGTGTTCCAGCAGCCTACCCTCGACCTCGATCTTACCGTGAAGCAGAATTTGCGCTACTTCGCGGCGCTTCGCGGCTTGGCCCGCAAGGATGCCGATGAGCGGATGATGCGGGCTTTGAACGCTCTCGACATGGCAGAGCGCGTCAACGAGCGCGTGCGCGACCTGAATGGCGGGCATCGGCGGCGCGTGGAGATAGCCCGAGGCATATTGCATAGCCCGAAGCTTCTGCTCCTCGACGAGCCGACCATCGGCCTCGACGTTCCGACCCGCAGCGCCATCGTGCGGCACATCCATGAGCTTGCCCGCACCGACAATATCGGCGTGTTGTGGGCAACGCATCTGTTCGACGAAGTCGAGCCTGACGACGATTTGCTCGTGCTCAACAAAGGACGCATCGTGGCGCGCGGCACCGCCAAGGACGTGGTGGCGGAGACCGGTGCCGGCAATCTCGGCGGAGCATTCCGGCTGTTGATCGGCGGCGACACGGAAGAGGATATTACCGCATGAAGCCGATGCATTATCTCCGCGCCTTCTACGGCATCGTGTGGCGGGAATTTCTCCGCTTCCTTCAGCAGCGCGAACGCTTTTTTGCGGCGCTGGTCAGGCCATTGGTTTGGCTCATTATTTTTGCTGCAGGCTTCCGCGCTGCGCTCGGCATCTCGATCATTCCGCCCTACCAGACCTACATCACCTACGACGTCTACATCACGCCGGGCCTGGTCGCGATGATCCAGCTGTTCAACGGCATGCAGACCTCGCTGTCCATGGTGTACGACCGCGAGATGGGCTCCATGCGCGTGCTGTTGACCACGCCGCTGCCGCGCTGGTTCCTGCTCGTGTCGCGACTGTTCGCCGGCGTCACGGTGTCTCTGTTCCAGGTCTACACGTTCCTGCTCGTGGCTTATTTCTTCGGCGTCGAGCTGCCCCCTTGGGGCTACCTCGCGGCACTCCCGGCGCTCATTCTCACCGGCATGATGTTCGGCGCGCTCGGCATGCTCGTGTCCTCGACCATCAAGCAGCTCGAGAACTTCGCCGGCATCATGAACTTCGTGATCTTCCCGATGTTCTTCGCGTCGTCGGCGCTTTATCCGCTGTGGAAGATGCGCGAGGGCAGCCTGTGGCTCTATTACATTTGCATCTACAACCCCTTCACCTATGCGGTCGAGCTGATCCGTTTCGCCTTCTATCTCGAGGTGAACTGGCAGGCGCTCGCCGTGGTGCTCGGGTGCCTGCTCGTCTTCGTCGGGCTGTCGGTGTGGGCTTACGACCCGTCCGTCGGCATCCAACAGCGCAAGGCCGCCGCCGCCGCAGCAGCGGCTTGAGGATCAGCCGGTGGCGAAATTGGCCGGATGGCGCTTGAGGAGATCGGCGTAGATCTCTTCGACCACGCTCGCGTTTCGCTCGCCTTGCGGTATGGGGATCGGCACGACCGCGACCACATGGGTCGGCCGGGGTGCGAGCAGCACGAGCTGATCGGCGAGCAGGATCGCTTCTCTCGGATTGTGGGTAACGAGGATCGCCGTCGTCGGGCGCTCCGACCAAACTTGGAGCAGAAGATGGCGCAAGCGGTCGGCGGTGCGCTCATCGAGCGAGACGAAGGGCTCGTCGAGCAGCAACAGGTCGGGATGCGGCGCGAAGGCGCGGGCCAAGGCCACGCGGCGCGCAAGCCCAAGCGACAGCTCCTGCGGGTAGCGAGGCAGCATGTCGGCGATGCCGACCGCAGAGGCGAGACGCTCGAGCTCGGCGTTCGACATGTCCTCGGCGACGATCTGGATATTCTGCCGAACCGTGCGCCAGGGAAGCAGCCGCGGCTCCTGGAACATGACGCCGATGCGCGCGTTGTCAGGCACGTGCACCTTGCCGGTGAAGCGATCGTCGAGGCCGGCGACGATGCGCAACAGCGTGGTCTTGCCGCAACCCGACGGGCCCATCAGCACCGTCATGCTTTGCGGCTGCACCTCGAGCACCAGGTCGCGGATGGCGGGGATCCGCGTCCCGTCCGCCCCGACATGGGTCTTCTCCTCGATGCGGATCTCAAACCGGCTTGTTGCGCCAGCGGGTCGTACGTCGTTCAAGGGGCTGCACCAGCAAATATTCGATTGCGAGCATGACGGTGACGAAGGCAACGGTATAGCCGAGGATGGCCGTCACGTTAAAAAGTTGGAAGTTTAGATGGAGTTCGAAGCCTACGCCATTCGGGCGTCCGAGTAGCTCCACCACCAAAACAATCTTCCATATCAATGAGATACCTGAGCGGGAGGCAGCGGCGAAATAGGGCTGAAGCTGCGGCAGGGTGACATTGCGGAGCTTACTCCAGTACGACAGGCGATAGGCGCGCGCCATCTCGTCGAGCCCGGGGTCGAGCGCTCTTGCGCCCTCGCGCATGGTGACGATGGCGTTCGGGATCTTGTTCAGGGCGACGGCACCTATTGCCGCCGCCTCGTTCAGCCCGAACCAGACATAGGCGAGGATGATGATGACGAGGGCGGGCAGGTTCAAAAGCACGATCAGCCAGGGATCGAGCGCCCGGTTGAGCGCCGGCGACTCGCCCATGGCGAGGCCGAGCACGCTGCCGATGGCCATCGCCACCACGAAAGACGCCGTCACTCGCCAGAGCGTGATGCCGAGCTCGGCAAGAAGATCGCCGTGCAGCGCCTCGTCGACGACATAGCTCAGCACTTCCACCGGGCCGGGCAGCAGCCGGCTCTGCGCGATCTCGGCGGCGATGAACCACACGAGCAGGAAGCCGGCGACCGAGAGCACGGAAACGATTGGCCCGCGAAGGCCGCGGAGCCCGGTCAAAGTGTCGGGAGGGGCCGCGCTCACGCTCAAGACTTGCCGCCTTTCCAGAAGGTGCCGGGGGCGAGCTCGGCGCCGGGCCCGACAAGCTTCTCCCCGCCAAGCTCGCGCAAGAATTGATAGAGCACCTTGGCGTCTGACTCGTTTTCGGCGATCGACCGTTCCGGAATGCCCTCGCGGTAGCGCCGCCGGAGCGCCTCAAACGTTGCCTGGTCTTCCGCCCGCATCAGGGGCCTGACCGCCTCCCACGCCTCATTCGACGTCGCGAGCAGCTCGTCGGCCTTGGCCGCCGCGCGCAGGAAGCCGTCAATGGCCTTCAGGTTCTCGTTAGCCCAGCTCTCGCTGAACACATAGCCGACCATGGCCACCTCGCCCTTGGCGCCGAGCTCGCTCACCACGTCCTCGATGCCGATCAGCTGCTTGAAGCCTGCCGCCTCGAGCCTTGCGGCATAAGGCCAGAAATTGAGCACGGCGTCGATTTCGCCTTGCTTCGCTTTCTCGGCAAGCAGCGGCGGCGCGCCGAACACCTGCGTCGTGTCCGTCCTGAGGTCGAGATTGGCGGTGCGTAGCGCATAGGCCACGATCAAGAGCCAGCTCTTGTCGAGCGGGCCGCCGGCGACTCCGAGCTTCTTACCCTTGAGGTCGGTCAGAGTTTTAATCGGGGAATTGGGGGGAACCATGATGGCGCCGAGCGCCGTGGTGAAGGGCGAGAAGGTGAAGTCGGCGCCGCCGCTCCGCTCGCGCGACACCCACAGCCAATCCGTGGCGATGATGTCGACCGAGCCGCCTTGTAGGCCGACGGCGGTCGCCTCGGAGCTCGCGAGCGGCACGACGGCGAGCTCGAAGCCCTCGGCCTTGTCCAGGCCGTTCTTCTGGATGGTGTCGAGCACCCAGCTTACCGTCCCGAATTTGAGGACGCCGACCGTGACCTTGGTCGCCGCCTGGACCGGTTCGCCGAAACCGAACGCTGCAATGGTGGCAATCAGGAATGCTAACAGAGCTGGACGCAACGGGCGCTCCTTCCGCGTTGTTTCTTCTTCAGTTCCAAATCGCCGGGATTCGCCACGAGATGAGCGGGCAGCTCCAATGCCACCCAAAGCGGCAGACGCTGCTTGTAACTCGCGTAGGCGAGGCCCGGAATGGGTATGGCGCGTGACCGCGAGAGTGGCGGGCATACTCTACCCATCCAGCCGAACTAAGCAAGATTTGCCTGGCAAGATTGCCAAACTTCCGGGTGTGTTTTGCCAAACCGTGCGCGCCTCGCGTTTATGCCGCAGCCCTGAGGCGATAGCCGTGGCCGCGCACCGTTTCCAGCAATGGCTCGCGGCCTGGCGTGTCGATCTTACGGCGGAGCCTGGCGATATAGACGTCCACGACATTGGTAAGCGGGTCTTCGCTGTAGCCCCAGACCTGATTGAGGATGCGCGTGCGCGAGAACACGCGGCCCGGCGCGCCCATCAACAGCTCGAGGATGGCGAGCTCCTTGGCGGTGAGCTTGATCTCTTCGCCACCCCGCTTGACCTCGAGCAGATCGCGATCGAGCACGAGATCGGCAACCTGCAAGACATTCGATCGCGGAGCGAAATTGCGCGAGCGGCGGACCAGCGCCTCGATGCGGGCGAGCAGCTCATCGAAATCGAAGGGCTTGGCGAGATAATCGTCGGCGCCGACGCGCAGGCCTTTGATCTTGTCCTCGAGCGTGTCCATGGCAGTCAGCATCAGAATGGGCGTGTGATCGCCCTCCAGGCGCAAGCGCTGACAGACGTCATAGCCGTGCATGTCGGGCAGCATCAAATCCAGCACGATCACGTCGAACTCGCCGGTCTTGGCGAGATCGACCCCCTCGGATCCCGAGGCGGCAACGGTGACGCCGTGATTTTCGGCGCGGAGCCCGCGATCGATGAAGTCGGCGACCCGCGGCTCGTCTTCGACCAGAAGGACGTTCACGCGACACCCTCCGCCGGAGAGGCCGGCAGCGCGACCGTGACGGTGGTCCCTTCGCCCAAACGGCTGTTCATTTCGATCCTTCCCTTGTGGGCCTCGACGATGGCCTTGGCCACCGGCAGACCCAAGCCCAAGCCCTCTTCGTTGTGCTCGCTGGCGTTGCCGCCGCGGCGAAACCGCTCAAAAATTCCTTCCAGCTCTTCCGGCGCGATGCCGATACCGCGATCGGAGACGCGCACCCGCACCTCGCCGCCAGCGCTTGCTATATCGACTTTCACCTCGCCTTTGGAATTCGAATAGCGGACAGCGTTATCCAAGAGAACCATGAAAAGTTGCCGGAGCCTTGCCGGATCGCCGTGCACAAGCTCCTCGGCCGATCCATTGGCGTAAGTAATGTCGACCGCCTTCGGATGGGCGATGACCTTGGCGTCGCCGCACACCTTCTCGAGCAAATTGCCAAGATCGATGGTCTGCAGGTTGAGGCGCGCGGCGCCGGCCCCCTGGCGGGCGATGAACAGAAGGTCGTTCACCAGCACGGATAGGTGCTTGGCTTGTTCGACGATGCGCGCGATCGAGTTCTTATACTCGGCGACCGGCTTGTTCCGCCCACGCAGCGCGATCTCGCCTTCGCCGCGAATGACGGTGAGCGGCGTGCGCAGCTCGTGGCTGATATCGGCGAAGAAAGCGCGCCTTGTCTCATCGACTTTGCGCAATGATTGGTTCGCCTGATGCAGCTCCTCGGTGCGTTCCGCCACCTGGGCCTCGAGATTGGCGTGGGCGCTTTGCAGCGCCTTCTGGTGCGATTGAAGGTCGTCGGCCATGCGATTGAAGCTTTGGCCGAGATCGGCGAACTCATCGCGCCCGGAAATGGCGATGCGATGAGAAAGGTCGCCCTCGGCAAGCACACGCGTGCCGCGCAACAGCTCGGCGAGCGGGGCGCGGAGCCGCTGCAGGAGCAGCATCACCAGCCCGAGCGTGATCAGAATGGCGAGGACCGCGTGAATCTGACTGATCCGCTCAAGCCGGCTCAGCAGCCGCGCGGCATCGGCATCGATCCTGACGACCTCGGCGGTCTCGTCGGCCACTGCGACCTCGATCAGCTCGTTCAGCTTCTTGTCGATACCGCCCTTGAGCAGAGCGAGCAGCGTCGACCAGGCGACATCGGGGCGCCCGCGGCTGCGCAATTGCTCCACCTCGCCGAGCTGATCGAGCGCGTGCTGAAATTCGCTCTTGATGGCGTTGAGCCGGTCGAGCTCGGCAGTTTCCATCCTCCGTTCCTCGGAGCCGACCATGGCGAGCTCGGTTTGGGTGAGCCGATCGAGCTCGGCGAGATCGGACTCGATGACCTGGTGCAGGTAGGCGGCTCCAAGGGGGCGGTCGCTGATGCCGGTGAGAAGCGTGTCGGTCCAGGCCTTGAACAGCTGCTGGCTATGCCGGGAAAGCTGCAACTGGCGCTCCAACTCCTGGTGGGCGATGCGCGAGCGGCTGAGATAGCTGTGCGACTGGCTCACGCCCCAATAGGCAAGTCCCGCCGCCGAGAGCGACAAGGCGAGCAGCAGGCACGCCGTGATCAGAAGCTTGGTCTGGTAGCGCATCATAAATCTCTGAGTTTCTGTGGCGGGTGAGCAACAGAAACTCGATGATCTTCACCTTGGGCAAGCGCACGCTTTACGGACACCGGCCCCGTGTCAGCTCCCACGTTATACTGGGTTTTGACTGACAACTAAGGGCGTCTTTCAGCCCGCAGGCGCCGTCTTTCAACTTGGTTTCATGTGTCTTTCATCTTCCTGCCGGGACGAGCGCCAGACTTGGCAATCATTGTTGCCACGCCTCGGCCAGGGACTTTTGCTAGGTTTGGCCGCTTAGGGCCTAAGCCCGAATCATAAGCAAGGCTTTCTTTGGGGGGCTGCACTTGCGAAAGACACCGATGCTACAGCGAAAGCTGCAGCACTTGGCCTTTACTGTGGCGGTTTCCGCCATTGCGACGGCGGGGCTGACGCTGGCCGGCACCAAGCCGGTTTTGGCTGAGTTCGAAATCCAGGAAGCCGGGATCGAGAAGGGCGAGGTCGAGCTCGAATATCGCGGCGCCTATCATTGGGGCCTGCCCCAGGTCGAGGAGGACGAGGAAGTCCCGCTCCGCCAAAGCCACGATTTCGAGATGCAAATGGGCATCACCGATTGGTGGATGATCTCGACCACGCTCGGCACCACGGTGCCTGCCGGGTTTAATTGGCAGGTCGACTCCGTAGAGCTCGAGACGCAATTCCAGCTGATCAAACGCCATGGCAACGGCATCGCGCTGTCCTTCGCCACCGGTTATGGCTGGGCCACGCAGGCCGATACGGCAAACGAGGTCGAGTTCGGCCCGATCATGGAGTTCGCAGCGGGAAAGTTCCTGCTGACCACGAACACGTTCTTCAGCCGTCAGATGGGCGAGTTCGCCGAGACCGACGGCCTCGGCTTCGAATATGGCTGGCGCGGCGAATACGACTTCGCCAAGCATTGGGGCTTGGGCGTCGAGATGTTCGGCGAGATCGAGGATCTGTCAAATCCCGGGTCCTTCAACGATCAGAATCACAGTATCGGTCCGACCCTGTTCTGGAAGCCCGGTGGCGGTGACGAGGACGAGGAGGCGGGCGACGTCGGCGAGGGCGATGACGACAACGCCAAAGGCAACGCTCCGGAGCCCCCAAGTACGGAATTCTCCATGAATATCGGCTACCAGTTCGGTCTGACCGACGTCACATCCGACGGCGCGCTGAAATTCCAGGCTGAGCTTGCGTTCTAGAGCTTGGTGCGCGAGCGCCTGACCTGATGCAGGAAAAAGGTGGCGGTCCTGCTTCCGCGGGAGCGCCACTTTTGGCTTGACGGAAGGGATGTCCGGCAGCCATCAAACCCCCATCATGCTGATCAAAGTGCTTGGGTCTGCGGCAGGCGGCGGTCTTCCGCAATGGAATTGCAACGGGCGAAATTCGGCCGGCGTGCGCAACGGCGTGGCCGGGCTCAAGGCCCGCACCCAGGCCTCTGTGGCGGTGAGCGCCAACGGCAGGGATTGGGTCCTGCTCAATGCAAGCCCAGACCTGCGGCAGCAGATCAACGAGACGCCGGAGCTGCAGCCTGCCGCCGACAAGGGGCCGCGCAACAGCCCAATCAAAGCTGTCGTCCTCACCAATGGCGACGTGGACGCGATCGCAGGCCTGCTCACGCTACGCGAAGCGCAAGCCTTCACCGTCTATGGCAGCAGCCGCGTGCTCGACGTGCTCGCCGCCAACAGCATCTTCGACGTTCTCGATGCTTCCATCGTTGCGAGGAAGCCGATGGCGCTCGGCGAGCCTTTCGCGGTCGAAGGCCCGGAAGGCCCGGTCGGCATCGAGGTCGAGCCCTTTCCGGTACCAGGCAAAGTGGCGCTCTATCTCGAGGACGCGGCCAAGGCGGGTGAGGGCTTCGGCACGCAGGAAGGCGACACCCTTGGCCTGAAAGTGACGGAGAGCGGAACGGGCCGGCACTTTTACTATGTGCCGAACTGCGCCAAGCTGGATGGCGCGACGAGCGCCAGGCTTAAAGGCGCGCCGCTTCTGTTCTTCGACGGCACGCTCTACACCAATGACGAGATGATCGTGCAAGGCCTGATGAACAAGACCGGGGAGCGCATCGGCCATATGAACATGTCTGGCGCAAACGGCACGATCGCCACCTTCGGCGATCTCGGGGTCAAGCGTAAGATCTTCATCCACATCAACAATTCCAATCCGGCGCTGCGCGAGGATTCGCCCGAGCGGGAAGCGGTTGAGGCGTCTGGCTGGGAAGTCGCCTATGATGGGATGACGATAAGGATCTAGCCAATGTGCGGCATCGCGGGGTTTTTGGACCTTGAGCGCCGTTCTGGCTCTCAAGAGCTGGAGGCGCTCGGGCGCGCCATGGCGGCGAGGCTCAATCATCGCGGCCCCGACGCGCATGGCCTGTGGGCCGACGCCGAGGCCGGCGTGGTGCTCGGTCACACCCGGCTTTCCATCGTCGACCTGTCGCCGGCCGGGGCGCAGCCGATGGTGTCGAGCTGCGGCGCTTGCGTGCTGTCCTACAACGGCGAGATCTACAATGCCGGCGATCTCCGCCCCGAGCTCGAGGCGCGTGGCCGGCGCTTCAAGGGGCACTCGGACACCGAGGTGATCGTCGAGGCCATCGCCGAATGGGGCGTCCAGCCCACGGTCGAGCGCCTCATCGGCATGTTCGCCTTTGCGCTATGGGACCGGCGCGACCGGACGCTCGCCCTCGTCCGCGACCGCCTCGGCATCAAGCCGCTCTATTACGGACGGCAGAATGGGCGTCTCGTCTTCGCCTCCGAGCTCAAGGCCTTCGAGGTGCTTCCCAATTGGCGCCCTGAGCTCAACCGCGACGCGCTCGCCGCCTATTTGCGGCTCGCTTATGTGCCATCGCCGCATTCGATCTATCGCGGCATCGATAAGCTTGCGCCGGGCCATTTGGCGAGCATCGATGCCAACGGCAACGTGGAGATTTCCGCCTTCTGGAGCGTGGAACAGGCGGTCGAGCGCGGAAAGAGCGCGCGGTTCGAGGTGAGCGACCGCGAGGCGACCGACACGCTCGAGATGCTGCTTGGCGACGCGGTGGGCCGGCGGCTCGTCGCCGATGTGCCGCTCGGCGCCTTTCTCTCAGGCGGCATCGATTCGTCCGCCGTCGCGGCCATGATGCGCATGCGCAGCAATGCTCCGGTGCGCACCTATTCGATCGGCTTCAAGGAGGAGGGCTTCGACGAAGCCCCGCATGCGCGCGCGGTTGCGGCTCATCTCGGCACCGAGCATACCGAGCTTTATGTCAGTCCGGTCGAGGCGCAAGCGGTCATTCCCGATCTTCCCTCGATCTACGACGAGCCATTCGCCGATTCGTCGCAAGTGCCGACCTATCTTCTGTCGAAGCTCACCCGCGAGCATGTCACCGTGGCGCTGTCCGGCGACGGAGGCGATGAGCTGTTTGCCGGCTATACGCGGCATCGCTTCGCCAGGCTTGCGAGCAACATGCCGGCGCCGGTCGGGCGCGCTTTGGCCTGCGGGCTAGGCGTCGCCGGGCCGGAGCTTTGGGAGCGCGTGTTCAGCGTGCTGCCCGCGGGGCGGCGTCCGCGGCTCGCCGCCGACAAGATGCACAAGGCCGCGAGGTTGTTCGGCGCCGGTGAAGCGAGCGGCTATCTGAGCCTGGTCAGCGCTTGGGACGATCCTGATCGACTCGTCAATGGCGGAAGCGAGCCCAAGGGTCCGATCTTCGATGCTGCAATCGCCCGTACACTCCCCGATCCGCTCGACCGCATGCAATATCTCGACACCATCACCTATCTTCCCGACGACATTCTCACCAAGGTCGACCGCGCCAGCATGGCGGTCGCGCTCGAGGTGCGGGTGCCCATCCTCGACCATCGCATCGTGGAATTCTCCTGGCGGCTGCCGGCTCGCTTCAAGATGCGTGCAGGCAAAGGCAAATGGCTGTTGCGCCAGGTGCTCTATCGCCATGTGCCAAGGAAACTCTTGGAGCGGCCGAAGTCGGGCTTCGCCATTCCGCTCGGAACGTGGCTCAGGGGACCGTTGCGGGTCTGGGCCGAGGAGCTCCTGTCGGAGAGGCGGCTTGAGGAAGGCGGCCTGCTCAATCCCGCTCCGATCCGCGAACGTTGGGCCGAACACCTCGAAGGCACGCGTAATTGGCACGCTTCACTGTGGACGGTGCTGATGTTCCAGGCTTGGCGGCAGCCGCGCGGCCTCTGACGGGCTATCCCGACACCCGGCGGCTTGCCGCTCCCGCTTCGCCGAAGGCGATGACATTGCCGGTGCGCGCGACGGGCGCGGGTTTTGCCGACGCTCGCGCAGCGGTCACCCAATAGGCCTCGATGCGTTCGGCGAAAGGCTGAGATCGCTCGGCGAACAGTCTCTCGCCAAGCATCTTGGCATCGCGTCGCAGCGCCCTTTGCCGGCTGCGGCATTGCTTCAAGAAGGAAGCGGTGACATCAGGGCTCGCAAACGACATGGTCGGCGCCGAGATCAGATGTTGCAGCATGGCGATGTCATGGTCGTCGCCAAGGATTTGCGACAGGCTCCGCGAGATCTCGACCCGCGCCGAAAGCTCGGACGGCCAGCACGGGGTGAGCAACTGCATATGGCGCCAATGATGTTGCAAGGCCTTGCGCCATTCGTGGAAATCCTCGGCACTGCCGCTGGCGAAGGCCTTGGCCAAGGCCTTGCGGCCGCCGCGATAAGATTGGCGGAGGCCCTTGGCGACCGATTGGAAACCGTCGGGATAGACCGCGAGCCCAGCCACGGCTGGCCTGACGCTGGTAAGTCCCCGGATGGCTTCCGACGCGGCACTGCTTTCCAGACTGCGCGCGGCCGATTGCCGGCGTTCTTGCAACCATCTGCGCAAGGCTGGGATCGGAGTTGCTTCGGTATCGTCCTCGGCGTCGCCAAAGAGCTTATTGATGGCATCGAGCAAAGCGGGGGCATCGCGCGCCGGGGCGAGGCCCTTTGCGATGCTGCGCAGGCGCTCGGCGAGGCTTGCGTAGACCGGTTCTGGCAGACCAGGCCTGATCAGCGCGATAAGAGAGCGCAATCTTTTCAGGCACTTGCGGGCGTCGTGGACGCCTTTGTGCCGGTCAGGCGGAACGGCGAGCGCAGCGCAGGCTGAATCGATCTCGGAACAGGCGGCGCGCCGCACCGCCTCGCTCATCGGCACGGCCGGATCAAGACTGAAACTCGAACCCATCCAAAGCCTCTCCGCCCGAAGGCGCGCCCAGCGATGTTCCAGGACTGCCCGTCCGCGGTCAAGGGGGTCAGGGTTGTGGACAGGCTGTGGACAAATGCCGCCAAGGGGCGGTGGCCGCGATCCAGTCGCGCGTGCGCTGCCCGGGATCGCCGCTCATGACGATGTCGGTGACCACTGCCGCTGACGACGCACCGGCGGCAAGCACGTCCGCCACACGCTCAAGGGTAATGCCGCCGATGGCAACCAGTGGACAGGTGATCTTCGACCGCCATTCGCCGATGCGCGCGAGACCTTGCGGCTTCCACGGCATCGCTTTGAGCTTGGTCGGATAGATGGGCCCAAGCGCGATATAGTCGGGGCCGGCCGCAAGCGCGTTGTCGAGCTCATCCAGGCTGTGGGTGCTGATGCCGAGCTTGATGCCGGCAGCTTTGATGGCGCCGAGGTCGGCGCCGGCAAGGTCTCCTTGGCCGAGATGCACGAAGTCCGCGCCGAGGCTGATCGCTTCACGCCAATAGTCGTTGACGACGAGCTGGCAGCCATGCGCCGAAGCGACTTTGAGCGCTTGCGCGATCTCCGTCTTCACTGCGGCGAGTGACGCATCCTTGACGCGCAATTGGATGAATCTTGCGCCTTCGCTCGCTAGCCTTGCGAGCCAGGCGGCATCGGGAAGGATCGGATAGAACGGATCGAGCCGCGCGCTCAAGAGACGCGATCGATCTTGAAGAACGGCGTGCGGGCAACCGGCGTCGACGGCGAAGCCATGTCACGCGGCTCGATCAGCCCAGCCTCGAAGCCTAGACGGCCGGCCTCGACCGCCCGAGCGAAGGCCTCCGCCATCTTCACCGGATCGCCGGCCTTGGCGACGGCTGTGTTCAGCAGCACGGCGTCATAGCCGAGCTCCATCGCTTCGGCTGCTTGCGAGGGCGCGCCGATACCGGCGTCGACGATCAACGTCGTGTCGGGGAAGTAGGCGCGAAGCGTCTTCAACCCGTCGCGATTGATAAGCCCGCGGGCAGAGCCGATCGGCGAAGCCCAGGGCATCAGCACGCGGCAGCCTGCGCCGACGAGCCGCTCGGCAGCGCTCAAATCTTCGGTGGTGTAGGGCAGGACCTGGAAGCCTTGCGCCAAGAGAATAGAAGCTGCCTCGACGAGACCGAACAGCTCTGGCTGCAGCGTGTCGTCGTTAGCGATGACCTCGAGCTTGACCCAAGGCGTGTCGAACAGCTCGCGCGCCATCTCCGCGGTGGCGACCGCTTCCTTGGCGGTGTGGCAGCCTGCGGTATTGGGCAGCACGCGCACGCCGAGCTGTTCGATCAGCTCCCAGAAGCCTTGGCCTGCGCGCATCCGCGCCGACTCGCGGCGGAGCGAAACCGTGACGATCTCCGCTGACGACGCTTCGACCGCTTCCTTCAGCGTCGCGGGGGAGGGGTATTGCGCTGTTCCGAGCAGCAGCCTGGACGCAAAGCGCTCGCCATAGATCTCGAACATCAGCCGCCTTGCCTCGGCGCCACGATCTCGATCTCGTCCTTCGGCGCGAGCGGCGTCAGCCCGCGCTTGGCGGAAGCGACGAAGCACCCGTTGACTGCGGTCGCCACTTTCGCCTCGGCAAAGCCGAGCTTGACGCACAGCTCGGCAAGGTCGCGGGCATCGGTGGCGACGGGCTCACCATTAACGAGAATCTGCAACGAACACCTCCGGATCGGTCGCGCCGGTCTCGATGAACTCTGCCACGCGCTCGGCCAAGGTTGGCGCAAGCAGGAAGCCGTGGCGGTAAAGACCGTTCACATAGATATAGCGCCGGCCGACCATAATCCTAGGCCGATTGTCGGGAAAGGCGGGTCTCGCGCCCGCCCCTTGCAGCACGATTTCGGCCTCGGCGAAGGCCGGGTCGAGCGCATAGGCGGCGGAGAGAAGATCGAGCGCCGATCTCACGCTGATCGGGCCCGTCTCCTCGCTTTCGATCACCGTGGCGCCGATCATGTAGACGCCGTCGCCCCAGGGCACGACATAAAGCGGAAAGCGCGGGTGCAGGAGCCTGACCGGGCGCGACAGCTTCACCTCGCGGCTTTTCACCACGATCCGCTCGCCGCGCACGCCGCGCAAATTCGGCAGATGATCCTTGGCGGCAAGCCCACGGCAATCGATGACGAGATCGGCATCAGCGGGGAATTCTCCCTCGCCGAAGCGGAATTCGGCGCCGGCGGCCTGCGCCTGCTCGAGCAGGAAATGGAGCGCTGGCTCAGGCGATAGATGTCCTTCTTCGACGTAATAGAGGGCGCCGGCAAAACGATCGACGAGCGCGGGCTCGGCTTTAGCCAGCTCCTCCGGAGATAGGCGCTGGTGGCCCTCCGTCATGCGCGCGAAGCGGTCGAGCTCGGAGCGGTCGCGATGCAGCGCCACGACGAGCGTGCCGTTGGCCAAGGCTCCGGGATAGGCCGCACGCCACAGCGCGAGGCCACGGCGACCGAGGTCGCGCACGACGAGTTCAGCGCTTTCCTTCTCGCAATTCGGCGCGAGCATGGCGCCGGCATAGAGGCTGCAGCCATGCATGAATGGCACCGGCGAGCGCTCGCAGACTGTCACTCTGTGCCCGCGGCGAGCAAGCGTAAGCGCCTGCCAAAGGCCGACCACACCGGCGCCGCGGATGGCGATGTTGCGCTGCTGGTTGGTCATTGCGGGTTCTTTAGCAAGGGACTTGCCGCGAAGCGTCTAATCCCCGAGCGCCACGCCTTCGCGGCGTGGGTCGGCGCCGCCTTCGAATCCGTCGGGCGTGACGGCGATGATGGCGAGGCCGCTGGTGAAGGGGAAGCGCTCGACCTCATGGCCGAGCTTGGCCATGCCGTCGGCGAGCGGATCCCACTTTTCGCCAGGCTCGAGCAGGAACGGCCCCCCGGTCGAACCGAAATTGGCAAGCGCGGTCGCGGCTTGCGGATCGAGATGCCAGTCGAGCAAGGCGATGACGGCCTTCAGGTTGAACAGGATGATGCCAGGCCCTCCCGGCGAGCCGAGCGCAAAGCGAAGCCGGCGTTCGCCGGCAGCTCCTCCACCCGCGAAAATCATCGTTGGGTCCATCGAGCTTCGCGGGCGCTTGCCGGGCTCCACGCGGTTCGCCACAGGACGGCCCTCGTCATCGACGGGGACGAAGGAGAAATCGGTGAGCTCGTTGTTGAGCAGGAAACCGCGCGCCATAAGATGCGAGCCGAAGGCCTGCTCGATGGATGTGGTCATGGAGATCGCGTTGCCGTCGTCATCGACGATCGAAATATGGCTGGTGCCGACATTCTCCAGCGTCGCGTCGTTTCCATAGGCGCCTTGGCGTGTCTTAGGGGGCGTGCCGGCGGTCACCTGCCCAAGCGCACGGCTTGGATCGATGAGGGCGCGGCGCTGTTCGAGATAGGATTTGTCGAGCAGGCCCGCGACCGGAGCCGGCACGAAATCCGGATCGGCGAGGTAGCGTGCGCGGTCGGCGAAAGCGAGACGCTCGGCCTCGACTATATGATGCACGGGCTGGACGGCGAGAGGGTGGCTGCCGAGATCGAAAGGCTCGATCAGCGCAAGCACCTGGCCGACGGTGACCGCGCCGGAGGAAGGAGGGGCGGCGCCGCACACGTCGAAGCTGCGATAAAGAACGCAGACCGGCTCGCGCAGCTTGGCGCGGTAATGCGCAAGATCCTCGCGCCGTGAGAGAGCCCGCCCCGCGCGGATCGCCTTGTACGGCGGCCGCGATGTCGCGGGCGATGCTGCCCTCATAGAAGGCGGCGGGACCGTCTCTGGCGATCGCCTCGAAAGTGGAAGCGAGGGCTGGGTTCTTCAGCATGTAGCCTTCAGGCCGCGGCCGGCCGGCGGGATCGAAGAAATAGGTGCGGGCCGCGGGGGCGAAGCTTGCCGGATCGGACTCGGCGAGAAGCTTGGCGAGGCGGGGGGAGACCGAGAAGCCATCGCGCGCCAGCGTGATAGCGGGTGCGAACAGCTCGGCCCATGGCAGCTTGCCGTATTTGTCATGCGCGAGCTTGAGCGCTGCGAGCACGCCGGGGACGCCGACCGAGCGTCCGCTCTCCACGGCTTGCTTGAAGGGAAGCGGATTGCCGGCGGCATCGAGGAACAGCTCGGGGGTCGCCGCTTCAGGCGCCGTCTCTCGACCGTCGATGTTGAGCAAGGTCTTGGTGGCTTGATCCCAGGTCAGGAGAAACGCACCGCCGCCCAGTCCCGAGGATTGCGGCTCGACGACATTGAGCACCATTTGGGTGGCAATGGCGGCGTCGACGGCGCTGCCGCCTTTGCGCAAGGTTGCAAGCCCGGCTTCGGCGGCGAGCGGGTTTGCCGCCACCACCATGTGCCGCTTCGCCTTGGCGAGTGTCTTCTGAGTGAAGCCGCTCGAGCCTTCCGGACGGTCATAGGCTCTGGTGTCCGTGGCAGCGCCGAAGGCGAGGACAAGAGCCAGCGAGACGGCAAGCAAAATACGTGGAGCGGTCTGCATCATGCGGGCAGCATAGCGGGTTTCAGAAGGGTGGCTACCTACCTCTCTTTTCTTTGATTTGAGCGAGCGGCTAGGCTCCGGCTCGATCGACTAATGGAAGTCGCGGGACTTGGGGATGATGCGCTCGGCGCGAGGGTGGCGGCGCGGATGCCAGCGCGGATGGGATTTCTCGCGTGGGGCAAGCGGCCGCTTGACATGATCGGCCGGCGCAACGGGAAAAGGCGTTTGCTCCTCGTCCGAAGGCGAGCGCCATGAGCCCGGGTCTGGGCGCTTCACCTCGTCGGCATTGGCGACCGGAACGCTCATGCTGTCGGCTTCCTCGTCGAGGAGGCGGAGCCAACCGCTCCTGTCCTCCAGGCGCTCGGCAACGACATGAATGATGTCCTCATGCCGCTGGATGCGGCCATGCACCACCACGAGCCGCGCGCCCATCACCACTTTGCGCATCCGTTCGAGCACCTTCGGCCAGATCACCGAATTGGCGACTCCCGTCTCGTCCTCGATGGTCATGAACACCACGCCTGCCGCCGAGCCTGGGCGCTGGCGCACCAGCACCACGCCCGCGATGCTCACGCGTGCGCCGTCGCGCGTGCGCTTGAGATCGGCGCAAGAAAGAATGCCTTCGCTCGCGATGCGCGCGCGGAGGAAGCTCATGGGATGGGCTTTGAGTGAAAGCCGCAAGGTGCGGTAGTCGTTCACCACATGCTCTGAGAGCGGCATGATTGGAAGCGTGACGTGGGGTTCCGTGCCGGCCTCGGCGGCTTGCGCGTGATCGAACAGGGGCAGCGGCAACTCCTTGGGCAGGCCGCGCACCTCCCACAGAGCCTGGCGGCGATCGTGACCGAGGGAGCGGAAGGCATCAGCCACGGCAAGGCGCTCAAGCGTGGCGCGGCCGACGCCGCTCCGCCGCCACAGGTCGCGGACGTCGCGGAAAAGATTTGCAGCGTTTCCGCTTGCTCCATACCTCCCCCTCGTGGGGAGGTCGGCGCGCGTCGGCGCGCCGGGTGGGGGGATTTCTTCGACGCCGGGGTACTCACCCAACCCGGCTCGGCCTTCGGCCGATCCACCCTCCCCATCAACCTGCCTGCGCGAAGCCGAAGCTTCGCTTCGGCGGAGGCAGGGGGGAGGGATGGAGCGTGTGGCGAGGGGCGGGTCAAAC
>CAWGVA010000023.1:0-103130 GCA_963825835.1 uncultured Alphaproteobacteria bacterium
GGGATGTCCGCTTTACCCTCAAGACGGACATGCTCAGAACGGACATCAAGGTCTGCTAAGTGCCATTAACAGACATTTGTCTGGCAATAGTCGAGCTTTGAAAGCTGCAATTTACGCAACAGAAGCCCCGCCGCAGGGAGAAGAGCGCCGGGGCTAGGTAGCAGAATGTGAAGTTGTCAGTGCTCAGAAGCCCGACGCACTGGCCCTCATGGGTGGGTTCGCTTGCTGCGGGTCAGAGGCAACAAGCTCGCCGCTGTCGACGAGGGCAAGCATGTCCGCTCGGTCGCCGCACTGCAGGTTGATCGACTTGTTGTCGGTGCTGTCAATATGCACTACCTGGTGTGGATTCAGGCTCACCCGAACCCGCGCCGCTGTGGTCATGCCAGTCTCGGCGTCCGTTTTGTCATAGACCACGGCGTTGACAGCACAACGACCATTGTCTGGCTCGTAGAACGCTATGACGCGCTTGTTGCCAAACGTCGTCAGAATTGGCTCATGAGGCCCAACGGGCCCCAAGTGCTGTACAAGTTCATCTGCTCGTGCAGGGAGATCGACGGCAGTGAGGGTGACGAAAGCACCCGCCGCAGCGAACCCCAGGAGCCTGTTTCGATTGAGCGTAAACATTTAGATTTCCCTCCAAGCGCCGGCTCAAGACGATCTTGAGCCTGAAAAAGACTCGCTCATCTCAGCAACAAGCGCTGTGGCTTTTGCCACAATAAAAGTATGGCCATGAGCGCTTTGGGTTAAGTTGGTTGGTTATTTGCCAGTTGCGCGGATCACCACCAAACGATCCGTGGCGGATTCAGCACCCCAGACCTCTCCTGCACGCCCATTGAGCTGACGCACCGCGGCGTCAGGCTTGTCGCTAGGGAAGCTCTCGAACGCCTCGCTCGTGGGATCGAAGCTGAGGATGGCGTTGGCGCCGAAATCGCTCACCCACACCTTGGCCTTTTCATCCACATAAACGGCGTAAGCATGCGGAGCATCGCCGGGAAGCTTGTGGTCGGTCCAGCTCTTCGACACTGGATCGTAGACGCTGAGATTTCCGACGTTCCATTCGCTGATCCAAAGATGCCCCTTGGAATCCGACCAGACGCGTCGCGTGCCGGCGTCCTTCGTCTTCGGCTCAATCACCGTGGTCTCGCCGGTCTCCAGGTCCGGCTTGCCGAGAAAGCTGCCGGCAAGCGACACGTAATAAATGTCGCCCGAAGGCGTGGCGGTGATGCCGTAAGGACCGACGCCCTTGGGGGCATCCCAGACATCCATTTTTCCGGTCGCGGGATCAAGCCGGCCATAAATCCCGGTTTGTCCGGTGAACCAGATGCGACCCCTACCGTCGAAGGCAGCGGTGTTGAGATTGGCGCCGCCGCGTGAGGCAGGCAGCGGCCAAGCCTTCACTTCTTTGCTTCTGGGATCGACACGGAGGATGGCATTTTGTCCGGCATCCGTGACCCAGGCCGCGCCGTCCGGACCGACGATCACGCCATGGGGCGCAGAGCCCTTCCCAAGCGGAATCCGCTCGACGCCACCCGTTTTGGGATCCGTCGCAACGCCGAAAAATGAAATAAATTGAGCTGAACGCGCTGGATCGTGCGACAGCCGGACACGCCAAGTCGGGGGGTGGCGGCTAATATCTGCTATGGGTTATTAGCGGACATTGGTGAGGGGTATCAGGGATGTCCGCTTTGCCTCCCAAAGCAGACATGTTCATCGTCGAAATCGATATATTTGCTGAGGGGCAAGGGCGTCGGCATGTGAACAACGATGTGACGGACGAGATCGCCATCGCCGTGGATTGGTCCGCGGCTGAAGGCTGGAACCTGCCCTCGCCGACACCGCCTGATATGGGATCAATGCTGTCGAAAACTCCGCGACGAACGGCGCACGGGCAACAATCGAAGTGGCCCCCGTGGCCAAGGCCTTCATCGCCGCTGTACAATTACCAGACGATCGCGCCAAGAGGCCGCAATGCCTTATCGCAGAGTGAAGCCGGACGCCCCTCGAGACCGATGGGGGCATGTCGCCGGAGATCCGCACCACAATTTCCTGCGCAGCCGGCAGTGGCAGAAGATCCGCGCCGCGTTCCTTGGGCACCATCCCTTGTGTGAGCATTGCGAGCTGCTAGGCCGCGCCACGCGGCAACCAGGCCGATCACATCGAGCGCCTCGTCGATAGCGATCACTTTAAGCGCACGTCATGGGAAGGCCTGCAGGCGCTATGCGCCGAGCACCACAAGCACAAAAGCAATTGGGAGCGCGGCTCTCGCCGACGGCCGCTGCTACCTCGGCACCGATCCCGATGGCTACCCTATCGAGCTCGAGCGCGGCTTCATCGAGACGCCCGAACGCCTCGCCTTCTTGACGGCGCGTCCGAGGTGGGGGCAACCTTGCGTCCTCACCGATTTGACGAGGGCGCTCATGTCTTTTCCACCGGCGCCGACCGGCTCGGTGATCTGATGACCGCTCTCGGCATCATCTTCGCCGAAGCCTAGGCCATGGATGCCATCCTCCGACCATTGGTGGCGTAGGGCTAAAACGTCCCGGGACCCCACCGTGTGAGTACCTCCTAAGGTACGTCGGCGTCCACTGACGCGCTTCTTCTTCGGTTCATGGGCCGTGGTAATTGGTACTCGTGATGGAGAGGATACCCCTCACTCCCGTCACGGTCCTCCAGGATTGGGGCCAGAGAAGCCCTGCACCCCCCATTTATAGGGCTTCTCTTGGTTGGGCCAGAGAAGCCCCGTCCCCTGTACGGGGCTTCTTTTTCTCAGTTGCCCGGAGAGAGTCAGATGCCCTTTCAGGTCGTGGAGTTGAGGCTCGACGCGGAGAACCAGGTGATCGACCGCAGGGCCATCCCTTATCCCTATCCCCAGCGCCTCGACGCGGTTGACACTATCGAAAAGCTCATCGCGAGGCTGGACAAGGCGCACTACGAGGCGGAGCGCGATTTTTGGTCGGCTGTCGCCAAAGACGGGAAAACGCGGCTCAAATTTGTCATCGAAGGCGTCTAACCATGTTTGGATCGAAGCAACGAGGAAAGGTGATCGCTAAAGAATTGAAGATTGTCGGCAGCGTAACCGCCGAGGGCTTAGTCCAGGTCGATGGCCAGATTGATGGCGAACTCCACTGCACTTTGCTCGTCATTGCCCGCGGGGCTCGCGTCAACGGAACCGTTGCAGCCAAGCGCGTCGTTGTGGACGGAAAGGTCGAAGGTCCCATTCGGGGAGGAGAGGTTGTTCTGAAATCGCAAGCACATGTGGTTGGCGATGTTCACTATCAATCTCTTGCCATTGAGAGTGGCGCCTTTTTCGATGGTCGTTTGGTGCAAGTTCGCGGAAACGGACAAACACCTGAAAAAATTGAAGGGAAATCAAAGAGGCAAATTGCAAACCGAGAAAACCTTCCCGCCGCATTGAACGGGAACTGTGGAAGCTGATTTAGGTCCAACCCCGCAAAGAGATTTGGTACCCCACTGACGAGCGGTTGCTTCTGATAAAGTGCAGGGCAAGTGACAATGCCGAGTGTCGGAGGCTACGCCGCCGCCGTACGCAGGCAGAAGCGGCGTGCCGCTATCCGGCTAGTTCGGGAAAACAATTAAGGGGGGCGCCGACCGAAGCCGAAGCCTCAACCTCGTTTGCCATGACGGCGCCTGGGTTGTCGGTCGCGTCTCATTCGGCGGCGCGCGGCGCGCTCGCCTCGTCGTGAGGTTTCGCCGACGGCTTGTGAACGGGACGAGGGCTGCCAGCCGAAGAAGTCTTGACCTCCTCCAGCGGATTGTCCGTGCGGCGCGACTTTCCTTCGAAATATGCACCCTGCTCGATGGCGAGGCTTTGATGGGTAATGTCGCCTTCGACATGGGACTGCGCCTGGAGCGTAACGCGCACGCCCCTGATCGAGCCGACCACCCGTCCGCGCACGACGATGTCTTCGGCGATGACGCCGCCCACAACTTGCGCTGTGTCGCCGAGCAAGAGCGAGCCGCAATGAATGTCGCCTTGGATCTCACCATCGACCTGGATCTCACCCTTGGAGGCGACATTGCCGGTGATCGTAAGGCCCTCGCCGATAATTGAGGGGATCATCTTGCTCGCGCTACTCTCCGCCCAGCCGCTCCCCCATCTTCGTGACGCTGTCTCCCGCCTCCGGCTTCTTCGTGAACATAAATGGTATTCCTCCTTATCTTCCAGGAGATAACCCCCAGTGTTGCGCGTTCCAAGTGCGGGGGCAGAGTTTGGTGAATGCACTCCTAAGGCAGGGATCGAGCTTGGCGAGAATGGAAGCATCTTTCCGAGGCCGAAGGGCGAGCTAAGCCAGGTCATTCAATTAGCTAGTCCCCGCCCCGCTGGCAACAAAGCATCGATTGCCGCCTGTTTGCCGCGTTTTTGCATCAGGACGTTGAGGGTTGCCGGCGCTTTCTGGTCAACCGCAAGGACACGAGGGGGCGCCCAGAAAACGGAAAGCCCCGGCGAAGAGATAGGCACCGAGGCTCTCCATTGTGAAGGGGACGACCCCCACGCCAAGCATCGTATTACAATCGAGCGGCGGCTGGTGTGTCCGGGGCGCCACTGTGCGGTGCAAAAAAATTCAGCCGATTTGAGGATACCCATGAAGAAGGAATGCTACAGCGAACTCATCGATCACGGCCATGGAAAATACACGCTCTTCGGACGGGTGCTTGCCGACACGCCGGACGATCCGGGACGTCAGAATGTGCGATCGGCAAACATCGCGATCCCGCCTGACCTAGAGATCGGCCATTACGTCGTGAGCGCGACGTTTGTGACCGAGGACGCGAATGACGCCAATCAGCATAAGCCGTTCTTTCCGTGCACGAGCGAGCACAATCCCGATGCCCGCGCCATCACCGTCGTGGCATCGAGACGGCGGGACGATGCGAACCCCAGCCGATATGTCTGCGAATATATCGTCATGGCGACCAAGAAAATTTGAGCGCGGCGAACAACCGCGGCCTCGCGCTCCGGAGGAAACCATGTTGACGAGCCGCCTTCCGTCTCCGTAAACATCGCGGCTTACGGTCCTCACCCTCCTCGCCGGGACTCTGGCAACGGCGAGCGGCGCGGCGGCGCAAGAGCTTCAAGATCTAAAGAAGCCCGCGACGCCCCTCGTTTTGCAATCCCAAGGCAGCTTCACCGTCGGCGGCGACATCGTCTTCTCCGACGCGCTGGGGACTGGCGGCAGCGGCCACATCGCGGTCAACCAGATGTATGTGCAGTACAAGATACCGCCGTCGAGCCGGGTGGCGGTGGTGATGGTTCATGGCGCCGACCTCAGCGGCAAGTCCTACGAGACGACGCCTGATGGCCGCATGGGATGGGAGGAATATTTCGTGCGCAAACGCCGTCTATCTCCCCGACCACGTGTCGCGGGCGAGATCGGGGTTCGATCCGACGGTCTTCAACCGAGTGCATTCAGGAGCCGCTTTGCCGGGCGCGCAGCCCCTCATCTCCCGATTCAGCAATGAGGAGGCTTGGACCGTGTTCCGCTTTGGTCCAACCTTCGGCGCCCCCTATCCAGACGAGCAGTTCCCTGTCGAGGCCATGGATAGATTCGCCAAGCAGATGGTGCCCGATCTCAACGCCATGCTGCCCGCGCCAAACCCGACACACAAGGCGCTGTCCGATTTGGCTCTGAGCTTAAAGGGCGCCGTTCTGATGGGTCATTCCGAATCCGGCCGCGCTCCATTGGAAGCAGCTCTGATCAATGCATCCGGAATCAGAGGGATGATCGTCATCGAGCCTCCAGGCGGTTGCGGCATGAAATACACGGAGCAGCAAATCGCCACGCTTGCGCGTTTGCCGATCCTCATCGTGTTCGGCGATCATCTGAGTGTCGCGCCACGGAACTGGCTGGGCGCTTTCGAAAATTGCAAAGACTTCATCGCACGCATCAACGCTGCCAAGGGCAACGCCAAAATGCTGTACCCGCCGGACCTCGGCATTCACGGCAACAGCCACATGATCATGCAGGATAAGAACAATCTTGAGATCGCCGATTTGATCCTCGACTGGATCGACCGGAACGTGGGCACCAAAGTCACGAGCTTCTAGCGCGGCGAATCAAGGCGCGGGAAGCGCCGCGGCGATCACCGGGCCCAAGGCAAGCTGACCCGCCGTCGTCAGGTGAATGTCATCGCTATTATAATCGTAGCCGATGGTCTCGATCTTGGTGAGATACGGCAGCTGCACCGATAGCTGCTGCTGGCGCACCACGTCACGGTAGGGATATTTCTGCAAGGTTTGCTCGGTCCCCGGCTTCAGCACAAGCAGGATCACCGGCAGCTTCGGATTGCCGATATCGGCACGCCAGGCCGCAACCATCGTCTTGAATTTCTTCCCCCATTGCTTTGCCGTCTTCTTGTCCTTGCCGTCTTGGCCGCCCTGCCAAAACACCAAGGCGCGCAGCTTGCCTTGCTGCGCGGCCTGCTTTTGCCGGTAGAGGCACGAACCGTAGAGCGACGAGCGCGACATGTCTGGCTGCCATTTCTCGATGCTGCTGCCGCTTTTCCCGCAAGGGATCAGGCCCACGCTCACTTTCGGATATTTCGCGGTGAACGCATCGGCCATCGCCAGCGCCGGGCCGACGCCCGGATGTCGGTCGAGCGAGACCGCGTCAACCTGACCGTCGTTGCTGTCGATAGGCTCTCTCGCCGGTTCCCAAATGTCGGCATTGGTGAAATTCCAGATGCGCGGCCCGTTCATGGGAAAGCCCACTGGCAACAGTCTCACATCGCCGGCGCCGATCATGTTGGACTGGCCGGCCAAGGCGATGAGATAAAGGTTGCTGTCCATCGCTTGCGCCGGGACAGCGAGCGAAAGGCCAATCCCGATCGGCAGCCATTTGAGATGCGTCGCGAACATCGATCGTGCCAAACGCCGATACTCCTTGCAGAGATTCGGAGGGTTTTGCAGGCCGCCGGCTTGCCTCACGCCGTGAGCTCACGATCCTCGGCGAATCGTCGCTTTCGACACTCTCGGATCATTCGGCCGAAATGCGGGCCTGGCACACGATTTTGCCCGATTTGGCCCGAATTTTGGTCTCCGCATTTGCCTAGAAAATAACCGGCCCGCAGACCCAGCGTGCTAGAGTGCAACGCGACGGGAGTCACAGGGGGATCTTCTACGTATGCGTGCTCACGCCTCCTGCATAGGCTCGGCCGCGCCGCTTGCGGCGGCCATGCTGTTCTGCGCCCTACCAGGCGCTGAGGCCGGCGACGCCGCCTATTGCGTCACCTGCAAGGGCCCCGAACAGACCTATCTTTGCCGGGTCGCCGGTGACGTCCGGAGCGACGCGGCAAAGCTCTATTGCGTGGTGCGAACCGCCAAGGAGGGCGGACATGCTTCTTGCGCCGCGCGCGAGGCGACGGCCGGCTGCCACGGCGTGGAAAAGGTCTACAGCTACGATGGACCGGCCATCCCCGAAATGATCGCCGAAGACCCGCGCGTGAAGAAGGTCCTGGGACACATCGAAAAAGAGCAGAAGGCGTATGACAAGGACGACGAGCACAAGTCGCTGGTCGAGGTCACCGGTCAGGCGGTGAGCGCCTCGCGGCGAGGCTGGCGCAACATGCGCGCCTCAATCACGGGCCGCGACGAGGCGCACCAAGCTTCACCGCCGATCCCCGCCGCGCCAGCTCGATCAGCGGCGCAGGACCCGCTGCCGGAAATGCCGGGCGAGACGCCTTCCCTCCCCTTGAGCGCGGCGCATGAGCCGGGCGTTCCCTCCACGGGCGCGATACCGGCCGAAAGCGCAGTTCCTTCACCGGAGCGCAAGCGCGGTGTAGGGTCATTTGCGCGCAACACCTATCGCTGCGTCCGCTCGCTGTTCCGCAAATGCCGGGACCAGACAGGGGCGCAAGGCGCGAACTAGCTTCGCTTAGTTGGTAGCCAGCCACTCGCGGGCGAGCTTCTGAGCGAGTGCGATCTGGTTTGCCGACATTTCGCGGGCAAGCTCGACGCGGCGGGCAAGAGCCGCGCGATTGCCGCGGAGCGCCGCCAAGTTGAACCATTTATGCGCGACGACGAGGTCCGTCTCAACATCGAGGCCGGTCGCGTACAGCATCCCGAGCTCGAACAGCGCATCCGCAGCCCCGGTCTGCGCCGCGACCTCAAACCGATCCATCCCCATGTCCATCCGTGCCATCACCCTACCCCTAGTGTCTTCCTGATCCGCCTCCGCCGGGACGCTGCATGATTGCTTTGGCGCCGGCAGAATTTCGTTGAACTTCGATGCGGGCGATCTTTGGGGATGCTGCCTGAACAACGTCTGAACGGGCGTGCTTAACGCAAACTGACGAGATCTGAACGGGACGGTAAGCTTGGTTTACGGGGGAACGCTTTTGCCGGGCGGAATGGTTAATCGAGGGGTCCGGCAAGGACTCCTTCACCAGTAACGGTCACCCGCCGCTAACCAAAAACGATTTTCCTAAAAAGCAGGTGATCGGCGCGCGCCGCTAAAATTCAGGCGTCGTCGCGGGCAACAGCACGGTAGAGCCGGTGGTAAGACGTGCCTCGAGATCGCGGTGGGCGCGCGCCGCCTCGGCCAGAGGATAGGTCTGGTTGACCGACACCTTGACCTTGCCGGTCCGCACCACCTCGAACAGGTCGTTGGCGGTTGCGACGAGATCCTTTCGCGTCGCCGTGTAATTCCCAAGCGACGGCCGCGTGGCGTAGAGCGAGCCCTTTTGCGACAGAAGCGTGATCTTGAAGTCTGGCACCGGGCCCGAAGCCTGGCCGAAGCTCACCCACAGCCCGAGCGGCTTCAGGCAGTCGAGCGAGCCCGGGAAGGTGTCCTTGCCGACCGAGTCGTAGACCACGTCGACGCCTTTGCCGTTGGTGTAGGCCTTCACCATGGTGACGAAGTCTTCCTCACGGTAGTTGATGACATGGGCGCAGCCATGCGCGCGTGCGATCAGAGCCTTGCCGGCCGAGCCCACCGTGCCGATCACAGTGGCGCCGAGCGAAGCGGCCCATTGGCAGGCAATCAGCCCGACGCCTCCCGCAGCGGCGTGGAACAGAAGCGTGGTGTGCGGGCCGATCGTGTAGGTCCGCCGCAGGAGATATTGCGCCGTCATGCCCTTGAGCATGATCGAGGCTGCGAGCTCGTCGCTCAGCCCTTCAGGTAGCTTGACCACGCGATCGGCCGGGATCAGCCGCTCCTCGGCATAGGCACCGATCTGCCCGGCGTAAGCCACGCGACGCCCGACCTTGAGGTCCTTCACGCCGTCGCCGACAGCGGTGATCACGCCTGCGGCTTCCATGCCTGGGATAAACGGAAGCGATGCCTGCGGATAGAACCCGGTCCTGGAATAGACGTCGATATAGTTGAGGCCGATTGCCGTCTGGCAAATCTTGACCTCCCCGGGGCCAGGCTCGCCGACCTCGATCTCCTCCCATTTGAGGACGTCGGGGCCGCCATAGGCATGAACGCGGATTGCTTGCGTCATGTGTCGCCTCCATTCTGCGGCTCATTGAGCAAACCAAGACACAATTGGCAATGTCAGATTTTCGTTGCTGCAGACGGGAGGATCAAACCGCATGGCGAGTTCCTCTGTCGGTCAAAAAGCAAATTGGCCGGGACTCAAGTCCCAGCCACACGCTCCTTCCCTCACTAGGCTCTCGGCATTGGTTGACACCCTCAAGCGGAGAGCAAACATGTACAAATCGATCTTCACCATCGTGGGCTTGTGCTTTGTGATCAGCGCCGCCGCCGCGGCGCACGATCCAAAAGTGCCCGATGCTGCTCAACTTACAGACGGTGAAATTGCTTACATTTATCTTCAGGCCAATCATGGAAGAGGCCGAGCTTGGAATCGCCCGCGGCACGGCACCAGAAGTAAAGCAGCACGGCGAGATGGTGGCCAATGATCACAGTGGGGTCATTACGGCGTTCGAGGGAATTTTGATGGAGCACGGCATCAAACCAACAGCCCCTTCCGACAACGCGGCAACCGAGCAACGCCACCGGGCAGTCATCGACTCTTTAAAGGCCAGAAGCGGCATTGACTTCGACCGCGAGTACATCACCGAGGCAATCATCGACCATCGGGCATTCATTGCACTGGTGAGCGAGACGCTTCTTCCCACCGTGAAGGAGCCTGCGCTTGCAGCTCACCTGAAGGAGGTTCTACCGGCTTTCAAGAAGCACTTGGCGATGACTGTCGAGGCCTCCAGGAAACTCAATATCCCCGATGCAAAATGATCGTGGTGGACGCTCGTGTGGCGGATCGCTCACTGGAAGCGGTGTCCAATCTATTCGACGGCACTGCGGAGCTTGTCGGCGTCCACAATCGCGACGGATCCCGGCGAAAGTCTGATCGCACCGCTTCTTGCCAAGTTGCGGAGAACCCTTGAGACCACTTCGCGAGAAGATCCCAAATGGTGCGCGACCTGCTCATGTGTCGTTTCAAGGACCGCTTCCCGAGCGTCTCAGAAGAAACGCCGCAACACGTTGTTCGAGATCAAACGATGCGGTCTCTGCAGCAATGTCATCAGTTCGAAGAGCCGAGTTGATAAAGTTGCAAACGTGAAGTGCTGGAGGGCAGGCTCTGCAAGGTAAAGTTCGCGATACACGTCGCCGGAAATGATCGCGACCTCGGTGTCGGCCTGATCTGTCTCGACCCAGGCTGGATAAGGCAATCGAGCAAAGAGGCAATTGAGGGCGATAATGCAAGATTGACCGGGGTCGACCCAATAGAGCGTCCCCTCTCGCCCCTCCGAACTGACGTAGTAAATCCGCAAGGCACCAGCTTCGACGAGATAGACCCCCGCGACCTCGTCCCCCCGCTCGATGACCTTGGCATAGGGAGGCAACCTCACGTGACGTGTCGCGCCGAGTAGGCGCGAGCGCCCGCGAGCATTTAACTCGGAGAAAAAAGGAAAGTGTGACGGCTTATTGGCATCGAGCATCAGCCAGCATCCTCAGCACGCCGAAACCTCCGCAAGTGAATACGAGGGTCGCCTATTCGATCCCGAGCTTCGCCTTCACCAGCTCGTTCACGGCTTGAGGGCTCGCCTTGCCGCCGGTCGCCTTCATCACCTGGCCGACGAACCAGCCGGCAAGAGCTGGCTTCGCCTTGGCCTGCTCGGCCTTGTCGGGGTTGGCGGCAATGACCTTGTCGACTTCCGTCTCGATCGCGCCAAGATCGGTGACCTGGGTGAGGCCGCGTTCCTTCACAATCACCCGGGGATCGCCGCCTTCGCTGAACGCGATGTCGAACACATCCTTGGCGATCTTGCCGGAAATGGTTCCGTCCTTGATCAGGTCGAGGATGGCGCCAAGCCGTTCCGCCGAGACCGGGCTATCGGCGATGCTCTTCCCTTCCTTGTTGAGGCGGCCAAACAGCTCGTTGATGACCCAGTTTGCAGCCTGCTTCGGCTCGCGTCCCTTTGCCACCGCTTCGAAATAGTCGGCCGCCTCGCGCTCGGCCACCAGCACGTCGGCGTCATAGGCTGACAAACCGAAGGTCTCGATGAACCGCGCCCGCTTCCGATCGGGAAGCTCCGGCAGGTGGTCGGCAAGGCGGTCCACATAGTCTTGGCTGAGCTCGAGCGGCAGGAGGTCAGGGTCGGGAAAATAGCGATAGTCGTGCGCCTCTTCCTTCGAGCGCATCGACCGCGTCTCGCCGGTCTTGGCATCGAACAGCCGCGTCTCCTGCTTGATCGAAACACCGTTTTCCAGAATCTCGATCTGCCGTCGTGCCTCATGCTCGATGGCCTGGCCGATAAAGCGGATCGAATTGACGTTCTTGATCTCGCAGCGGGTGCCGAGCGGCGCTCCAGGCTTTCGCACCGAGACATTGATGTCGGCGCGCAAGCTTCCCTCTTCCATATTGCCGTCGCAGGTGCCGAGATAGCGCATGATGGTGCGAAGCTTGGTGAGATAGGCCTTGGCCTGCTCGGACGAGCGGAGGTCAGGCTTCGACACGATCTCCATCAGCGCCACGCCCGAGCGGTTCAAATCCACGTAGGAAAATTTAGGATGCTGGTCGTGCAGGCTCTTGCCGGCGTCCTGCTCGAGATGCAGCCGCTCGATGCCGACGACGACCCGCTCGCCGCCGAGGAGATCGACGATCACCTCTCCCTCGCCGACCACCGGGCTCTTGTACTGTGAGATCTGATAGCCCTGGGGCAGATCCGGGTAGAAATAGTTCTTCCGGTCGAACACCGAATTGAGATTGATCTTGGCTTTGAGCCCGAGGCCGGTGCGGATGGCTTGCGCGATGCATTCCTCGTTGATCACCGGCAACATGCCGGGCATGGCGGCATCGACCAGGCTCACGTGGGAGTTGGGCTCGCCGCCGAATTCGGTCGAGGCGCCCGAGAACAGCTTCGACTTGGAGGTGACCTGGGCGTGCACCTCCATGCCGATCACCACCTCCCAGGGGCCGGTCGCACCTTCGATCAGATTGCTCTGCTTTGGTCGTTCCTGCATGAGGCGTTACATACCGCCGTGTACCGTCGCTGTCATTGCCCGGCTTGACCGGGCAATCCAGTAACCCCGGCGGATCATAATCGCGAATGACGGCGATTACTGGATTCCCGCCTTCGCAGGAATGACAAGAGGCTAATCGTCGTCCTCGCCCTGTTGGCTGAGCTTTTCTTCCTCGTATTGGACGAACCAGCCGATCATCTGCCGCCACAAGGCCTCGGTCAGCTCTGGCGGCAGCCCCTTCTCCTTAGCCCGCGTCCGCACCCGGTTGATCACCTGCTGGATGCGCCACGGCACCCGCGCCTCTGCCGGCGATTGCTTGAGCTGCCAGGCGCGATCGACATAGGTGAAGCGCTCGCCGATGAGGTCGACCAGCGCCACATCGATGCGGTCGATCTCCGCCCTCACCTGTTCCATGTCGGCGCAGTCTTCTGCCTTGCGCGGCGTCATCAAACGACCCTCCGGCGCATGAGTTTGGTCGGTCGCATCGTCATGCTGCCTTGCTCCACCAGTCTTGCGGCTTGGCCAGCGGCCCGGCCGCCTGTTCGATGGCCCGGCCCACGCGGAACAGCGTCTCTTCGTCGAAGGGACGGCCGATCAGCTGAAGCCCAAGCGGCGTGCCTTCCGACGAAAGGCCGGCCGGAACCGACATGCCCGGCAACCCAGCCATATTCACCGTCACCGTGAAGATATCGTTGAGGTACATCTCGACGGGATCGCCGGACTTCTCGCCAAGCGCGAAGGCAGGTGACGGCGTGGTCGGCGTCAGGATCACATCCACCTCCTCGAAGGCCGCATCGAAGTCGCGCTTGATCAGGCTCCGCACCTTCTGCGCTTTCAGATAATAGGCGTCGTAATAACCGGCCGACAGCACATAGGTGCCGATCAGGATGCGCCGCTTCACCTCGGCGCCGAAGCCGGCCGAGCGCGTGTTCTCGTAAAGCGAAATCACGTCGTTGCCGGGCTCGCGCAATCCGTAGCGCACGCCGTCATAGCGGGCGAGGTTCGACGAGGCTTCAGCAGGGGCGACAATATAATAAGAAGGCAGAGCATATTTGGTGTGAGGCAGGCTCACATGCTTGATCTTGGCGCCGGCGGCCTCGAGCCACTTCACTCCCTGCTCCCACAGGGCATCGATCTCCGCCGCCATGCCGGGCACGCGGTATTCCTTGGGAATGCCGATGGTCAGTCCCTTCACGCCAAGGTTCACCGCGGCCTCGTAATCCGGCACCGGAGCATCGACGCTCGTCGTGTCTTTCGGGTCGTGGCTCGCCATGGCTTTGAGCAGGATCGCCGCGTCTTGCACGGTGCGCGCGATCGGCCCTGCCTGATCGAGCGAGGAGGCAAAGGCGACGATGCCCCAGCGCGAGCAACGACCGTAGGTCGGCTTGATGCCAACCGTGCCGGTGACCGCCGCAGGCTGCCTGATCGAGCCGCCGGTATCGGTGGCGGTGGCGCCCATGCAGAGACGCGCAGCGACCGCTGCCGACGAGCCGCCGGACGAACCGCCAGGCACGAGCTTGGCATTTGAGCCTTTGCGCCGCCAGGGATTGACCACCGGGCCATAATGGCTCGTCTCGTTGGACGACCCCATGGCGAACTCGTCGTTGTTGAGCTTGCCGAGCATCACCGCGCCGGCCGCCCAGAGATTGCCCGTGACCGTCAACTCATAGGTGGGCGTGAAGCCGTCGAGAACGTGCGAGCAGGCTGTGGTGCGGACGCCCTTGGTGGCGAACAGATCCTTGATGCCGAGCGGGATGCCTTCAAGCGGGCGCGCCTCGCCTTTGCGCAAGCGCGTATCGCTGTCCTTCGCCGCCTCCAGCGCCCACTCTGGCGTGGTGAGGATGAACGCGTTCAGCGCCTCGTTCGCCCGCTCGATCGCGCCGATATGCGCGCGCGCAAGCTCGTCGGCGGAGAGCTTCTTGCGGAGAAGCGCCTCGTGAGCCTCGGCAATGGAAAGATCGGTGGGGTCGGCCATGCTCTACGGCTTGACGGTGTCGCACTTGACGAAGGCACTGTAGGATTCGCTCGCGGCCTGTTGATCGAGTGTACTCGGTCCGCTGGAATGGTCACCGGTCGCGCCCGCCCCGCCCGACTCCTCGGGGGCATCCGTCTCGCCGGTATCGGATTGCGCCGAGGCATCGTAGCCGCCTTGCTGGGTCAGATCGGTAATTCTGGTGACGTTGAGCCTGCCGTCGTCCTTCTGCTTGATCGAGAACAGGTCGGGATAGGTGTAGCCGGCCTCCTCGCAAAACGCCGTCGCCACCCAGCTTTTGCCGTCATGGGCGAACACATTGACGAAATCGCAGACCTGCTGATAACCGACCAGCCCCTTTTTGGTCAGCACCTCGAAATCGAACTCCTCGCCAAGCTCGGACGGAGTCTTGGTCGCGAGCAGCGCGCAATCCTCTTTGGTGGAGGCGAAAGTTCCCTCCGGCAGGGTGCTGTCCGGCGCTTGCGGCAGCACCGAACCGGCGCCGGCGAGCCAAAGTCCGGTGGCAAGCAGAAGGGCGCTTCGCATCACCGCTCCCCTACTCCACGATCTTGGGCACGACGAAATAATGGTCGTCGACCGCCGGCGCATTCTTGAGGATATCGTCGGCGCAATTGCCGTCGGTGACCTCGTCTTTTCGCTTCTTCATGGTCATGGCGACGACGCGGGTCATCGGCTCGACATTCGACGTGTCGATCTCATCGAGCTGCGCCACCCACTCGAGAATGCCTGACAGCTCCTTTTCGAGCCGCGCGGCCTCCTCTTCCGTGACGGCAATGCGGGCGAGATGGGCGATGCGGTGGACGGTCGCGCGATCGACGGACATGGACTCTGGCGCCAACAGGAACGTTCGTGTTTCAGGGGCTCTGTAGCACCGGGCCGGGGCCGCTTCAATTGGGGCTTGGAGAGCTATCTGTTGAGGGATTGGCCCTCCCGTAACCTTCTCAAACCTCGAAGGGGACGCCGACCTTGGGCACCAACACAGTATTGCCGCCCATTTCCGCGACGAATTTGTCTGCCGTCTGGTCGATGATGGGAAAGGTCCCGTAATGGCAGGGGATCACCCTTTCGAACTGGAAGAAGCGCTTGCAGGCCATCGCCGCGGTTTTCGCCCCCATGGTGAAGCGGTCTCCGATCGGCACGATGCCGATGTCAGGGCGATAGATCTCGTTGATCAGCCCCATGTCGGAAAAGATCGCCGTGTCGCCCATATGGTAAACCGTCTTGCCCTCGCGCGCGGCAATGACGAGCCCGCAACAGGCGCCGAGATAGATCGAGCGCCCCTCGAGGAATACGCCGGAGGAATGCCAGGCAGGCACGAAGGTAAGGTCGAAGTCCGCGTGAGATTGGGTGCCGCCGGTATTGCCTGGATCGATCTTCTCCACGCCCAAACTCGCCATATGCACGGCAAGCTCATAGACGGCGATGAGCGGTATTGTCGTCTCCTTGCAAATGGCGACGGTGTCGCCGGTGTGATCCTCATGGCCATGGGTCAGCGCTACGTGTGTCACGCCTTTTGCGACCTCCCGCACCGTAAGACCCGACTCCTCGAAGGTCGGGTTTCCGGTGAGGAACGGATCGATCAGGATGCTCGATTTGCCCGTATCGATGCGGAAGCAGGAATGGCCGAACCAGGTGATCTGCATGGCGTGTCCCGGGTTGGGGTGGCGAGGAGGCTCAAGACCTCGGACATAAGGAAAGGCCCGTGAGTTGACAACCTCGCTGCGGTGCCGCACCCCCTTCCCCGGTGACCCACGCTTCTATCACCGACATCGAGGATTTGCCGCCGCTTCTCGCGCGCGAGGCAAGGCTGCTCGGCCTCGACGTCGGCACCAAGACCATTGGCATGGCGCTCTCCGACGTGACCCGCAGCGTCGCCACCCCCTACGACACCATCAGGCGCAGCAAGTTCACCGCAGACGCCAAGGCGATTCGCGAAGTGGTTGAAAAGAATCAGGTCGGGGCGCTGGTGATCGGTCTTCCCCTCAATCTCGACGGCTCCGAAGGTCCGCGTGCCCAATCGACCCGCGCCTTTACCAGGAACCTCGCCGCTCATGTCGAGGTACCCATGGTGTTCTGGGACGAGAGGCTGTCGACCGCGGCCGTCGAGCGCCATCTGATCGAGGCCGACGTCTCGCGCAAGCGGCGCGCCGAACTCGTTGACCGAATGGCAGCGGCCTACATCCTGCAAGGCGCGCTCGAGCGGCTAAGGCGCATTCCCCTGCGCTAGCCCGAGATTCTCGTGAAAGATGAGGTATCCACCAGGTGCCTCGGGGCAAAGTCCCACGCCGCAGATGGCGAGCGTCGACAGCACATTGCCGACTGCAAGGAGAGCAAGCAGTGCGACGGCCAAGATCGGCAGCGTGACTTGGCGCAGAGGGGGTGGGCCTGAAGGCTCGTATTGGCGATCGAACAGCAGCATCACGCCGCAGCCCACGACGATCGCCACGAACATGATCAGCGCCCAGCTGTAGAGGTGCAGCCCGAAAATGGCATTGCCGTATGAGCCAGACCCCGGAACGACATAGTGCAGCACCTGATCGGCAGACATGATGCCGCCAACCACGGCGCCGAGGATGGCAACACCGTAATGGCTCGGCCGCGGCCCGAAGATCAAATTCAGCGCAATGCCAAATCCCGCGGCGATGAAGCCAGCCCGTTGCAGAATGCAGATCGGGCACGGCAGGTCGCGAAACCAGAGCTGATCGGCAAAGGCGAGGACCAAGACGGTGTCGACGGCCACGAGCCCCAAGGCGTTGAGCAGCCTCGACAGATCGGCCGTCACACTACGCTCCTACGACTACAGTCCGAGGTTCAGCACGTCCGTCGCGTGAAACCGGAACAGCACAAGCAGAACCAACACGCCGGCAACCCAGAAACCCATCGCTGCCTCGCGCCGGCTCGTCCATCCCGCGGCAAGACCGCAGGCAAACAGAAGGAAGGGCAAGCTCATCATGGTTTAGCCTCCGCCTGACCGAACCTATGACTCAGGTACTGTGACGCGCATGCAACAAACGCCTCCGGATAACGCAGTCACCCACTTGACGACATCCCCCGAAGACCGCTCGCGCGATCCTCAATGATTCGCGCGCAACCGTAAACTGCAAGTTATTGAAATTTCGACCGGGATCAGAAGGCGAGGGTTAACCTTAAGACTGCGGCAGGGCGCGCAATTGGCCTTGATGAAAATCAAAAGAGGGGCCGCAAGGCCTTCGCTCACACCAGCGATGGAGCCGCGCGGGCGGCAATGCTGTGGATATCCCCGCCGCCAAGCCCGACGCCGTAAGTGTGCCTGAACGCGCCGTAGAGCCGAGTTGCCAGGAAGGCGTCGCTCACAGCCGGCGGCGCATGCGCCTGCAACAGGGCGCCAGCCGCGGTGAGCGCGAGCAGCTCGACCACCGATCGCGCCCTCGCCTGGTCGCGCGCGGCTTCGCCGAGCAGAATCCTCACGCCATCGACGGCCGACTTCAGGCGTTGCTCGCCGCCGCTCGCCGCCTCGATCCCGGCCAGCACCCGCTCCAAGGTTTCCGGCGAGCGCTCGACCGCCCGGAGCACATCGAGGCACATGACGTTGCCCGATCCCTCCCAGATGGCGTTGACCGGAACCTCGCGATAGAGCAGCGGGAAGCCGCCCTCCTCCACATAGGCGTTGCCGCCAAGACACTCCATAGCCTCATAGACGAGCGGCGGGGCGATCTTGCACACCCAATATTTGGTAACCGGCGTCATCAGCCGCCGATAGGCCGTGGCGTCCGGATCGTCGTGGCCGTCGAAGGACGCCGCGAGCTTGAAGGCGAGCGCGGTCGCGGCTTCCACGTCGAGCGCCATGTCGGCGAGCACCTGCAACATCAGCGGCTGATCGATCAGCTTCTTCTGGAACACGCTGCGATGCTGCGCATGGTGGATGGCGCGGGCGAGCGCCTGCCGCATCAGCCCCGCCGAGGATACCGCGCAATCGAGCCTTGCCAGGGTCACCATGTCGATGATGGTTTGGACGCCTCTTCCCTCCTCGCTGATCAGATAGCCGACCGCGCGATCGAAGCTCACCTCGGCCGAGCCGTTTGACCGGTTGCCGAGCTTGTCCTTGAGACGCTCGAGCTTGATCCTGTTGACCGATCCGTCAGGCGAAAAGCGCGGCAAGAAAAAGCAGGACAAGCCCCCTTTGGCCTGCGCCAGCACCAGGAACGCATCGGACATCGGTGCCGACAGAAACCATTTATGGCCGGTGATGGCGTAGGCCTTGCCGGACCCGGTGCCGTTGATCGCGGTGGCGATGGTGGTGTTGGCACGAACGTCGGTGCCCCCCTGGCGTTCGGTCATGCCCATGCCGACGGTGATGGCCTGCTTCTTCTGCCACGGCGCAAACCGCGGATCGTAGCTCCGCGCGAGCAGCTTCGGCAGCAGACTGCGGGCGAGCACCGGCTCATGCAGGAGCGCCGCCACGGCGGCGTGGGTCATGGTGATGGGGCAGCTATGTCCGGCCTCCATCTGCGCCGCCATATAGCTGCCCGCGCACCTCGCGACATGGGCCCCCGGCCGCGGCCCGTTCACTGTCGCCAAATAATCCCAGGTCGAGCAGTGCAGCCCTTGCGCCGTGCTGAACCCCATCAGCCGGTGATAGGCCGGGTGATAGTCGACCCGGTCGAGGCGGCGCCCCTGGGCGTCGAAGGCACGGAGCCGCGGCGGGTTATCATTCGACTGGCGCCCGAGCTCGGCCGCAGCCGCACTGCCGGCGATCCGGCCGAAGGCCGTGAGGTTCTCGGCTGCGTCGGCCGCCCCCTCCCGCGCGACCGCCTCGCGCAAGGCGGTATCGGACGTGAACAGGTTCACGTCGGTAAAGGCCGGGCTTTGATTCAAATCCCCTTCCGCCTCGCGAGCCGTGGCCACGGCAGCTCACCTCCTTCGGTCTTCTTCAAGCTTATCGCGCGGCAGCGCCCCCAGAAATAAAAACGAGGGCGCCGACTAGAGCGCCCCCGAAACTGCGATGGCTGCGGCGAGGCCGCTGCCACTCCTGTCAAACTAGCAAGGAACGCACAAGCATCCAGTCTTTTTCTTGCAGACTTGGTGCGTCCCCCGGCGGCAGCCATTGGCCCCGATCAAAGGACCATTTAGGCGGCAACCGGCTTCCATGATGATCGGCGAGTAGGCCTTGGCGCCGATGGCAGCAGCGCCACTGGTCGTCGCTTCGGCATTCCAAGCAATAAGCCCCGCGAACAGTAGCGCCACTGTCGCAGCCAGAACAATCGCGAGCTTAGGCATATTTCCTCCCGGGCTAAGCACGTCCTCTCAATCGGGACGGCCCCGACGCTTAGGGCAAAAATGAAGATTAGGCAACTCAACTTCTCGGCTTAGCCCTGCTCAAGCCTGTTGGCCCAGCCCGCTTGCCGCCCGGGCAAAGTCGGCTTATAGAGTCCGCTTTAATGAGCATTGCGGCCGAAGCGACCGAATTCTCCTTCCCTCATCGCCATCTGCTTGGGATCGAAGGCCTTTCGCGCGAAGAGATCGTGGGCCTGCTCGACCTTGCGGAACAGGCGTCGGGCGTCAGCCGCCAGGTCGCAAAGAAACGCGACGATCTTCGCGGCCGGACCCTGATCAACCTATTCTTCGAGTCCTCGACCAGGACGCAAAGCTCCTTCGAGCTTGCCGGAAAACGGCTTGGAGCCGACGTGATGAACATGTCGACGCGGACCTCGTCCATGTCCAAGGGCGAGACCCTGATCGACACTGCGGTGACACTGAACGCCATGCGGCCCGATATCCTCGTCGTGCGCCACCATGCCGCCGGCGCCGTCGAGCTGCTTGCCCAGAAGGTCGATTGCTCGGTGATCAATGCCGGCGATGGCAGCCATGAGCACCCGACCCAGGCCCTCCTCGATGCCCTCACCATTCGCCGCCACAAGGGACACATTGACGGGCTGATCGTGGCGATCTGCGGCGACATCCTGCATTCGCGGGTCGCCCGCTCCAACATCCTTCTGCTCAACACGCTCGGCGCGCGCGTGCGCGTCATCGCGCCGTCGACTCTGATCGCCTCGGGCATCTCGCGGCTCGGGGTCGAGGTCTATTCCTCCATGTGGGAGGGCTTGAAAGGCGCCGACATCGTGATGATGCTGCGGCTTCAGCGCGAGCGCATGACGTCGAATTTGGTGCCGAGCCAGCGCGAATATTTCCACTTCTTCGGGCTCGACCACGAGAAGCTTTCTTGCGCCAAGCCCGATGCCCTGATCATGCATCCGGGGCCGATGAACAGGGGCGTGGAGATCAACTCGAGCGTGGCCGACGATCAGCGCAGCGTGATCCGCGAACAGGTAGAGATGGGCGTGGCGGTGCGCATGGCGGTGCTTCAGGCGCTCGCCCGCCACCTGCCCAACCATTGATGACGATGCAAACCTCTGCTCAGGACAACGGCCGCCGCACCGCACTGCTCTATGCACGGCTGATCGATCCAAGCACCGGCCTCGACGAGACGGGTGGCGTGCTGATCGAGGACGGCAAGATCCTCGATATCGGCCCGAGCGTAACCGCCGGCTCCATAGGTGATGCGCAAGTGATCGACTGCGGCGGTCATGTGCTCGCTCCCGGCCTCATCGACATGCTGGTGTTCTCCGGCGAGCCGGGGCACGAGCACCGCGAGACGCTGTCCACCACGAGCCGGGCCGCGGCCGCCGGCGGCGTCACCACCATCATCTGCATGCCCAATACCGAGCCCGTCATCGACGACGTGGCGCTGGTCGACTTCATCATGCGCCGCGCGCGCGACACGGCGCGCATCAACGTGCATCCCATGGCGGCGATGACCAAGGGCCTGAAGAGCGAGGAGATGGCCGAGATCGGTCTCTTGCGCGACGCCGGCGCCATCGCCTTCACCAACGGCAAGACGAGCCTCGCCGACGCCAAGATGATGCGGAACGTGCTCGCCTACGCCAAGGATTTCGGTGCGCTCATCATCCATCATCTGGAAGAGCCGACGCTCGCCCAGAACGGCGTGATGAACGAGGGCGAGGTGGCGACGCGGCTTGGCCTCCCGGGCATTCCGCGCGAGGCCGAGACCATCATGCTCGAGCGCGACCTGCGTCTCGCCGAGCTCACCGGCGGCCGCTATCACGCCGGCCAGATCTCCTGCCGTGCGTCGCTCGACATCATCCGCGCTGCCAAGGCGCGTGGCCTGCCGGTGACCTGCGGAGTCTCGATCAATCATCTTACCTTGAACGAGAACGACATCGGTCCCTACCGGACCTTCTTTAAGATGCGCCCCCCGCTCCGCTCCGAAGACGACCGTGCCGCCATGGTCGAGGGCATCGCCAGCGGCGATATCGACGTGATCGTATCGGCCCACGATCCCCAGGACGCCGACGGCAAGCGCCGACCCTTCGCCGAAGCCGCCGACGGCGCCATCGGTGTCGAGACGCTGCTCTCCGCCGCACTCCGCCTCTATCACGACGGCAGCGTCGATCTTTCCACCTTGCTTCGGGCCTTGACCGCGAACCCTGCGCGCCTGCTTGGACTTCCGAGCGGCCGCCTCGCCAAGGGAGCGCCGGCCGACCTCGTCCTCATCGATCTCGACACGCCTTTCGTGGTGAATCCCGAGCTTTTGCTTACGCGGTCGAAGAATACGCCCTTCGACGAAGCGCGGCTGCAAGGCCGGGCGCTGATGACGCTCGTTGCCGGACGCACGGTGTACAACTACGGTGAGCGCGGCAGTTAGTCTTTCTCGTTCCGGGGTCTGACCGATCATGCTCGCGGCCGACTGGAGCCTCTACGATCTCCTCACGCTCGGCCTCGGCTATCTGCTCGGCTCAATCCCCTTTGGCCTCATCCTCACCAAGCTCGCCGGCCATGGCGATCTGCGCGACATCGGCTCAGGCAATATCGGCGCCACCAATGTTCTGCGCACCGGCAACAAGAAGCTCGCGGCACTAACTTTGCTGCTCGATCTGTTGAAGGGCACCGCCGCCGTGCTCATCGGCGCACGCTTCGGGCCTGATGCCGCGATCCTTGGCGGGCTCGGCGCCTTCCTTGGACATCTCTTCCCGGTCTGGCTCGGCTTCCGCGGCGGCAAGGGCGTTGCCACCTATATCGGCATTCTGCTCGGACTGTATTGGCCGGGGGCGATCGCCTTCTGCGCGATCTGGCTGGTGGTCGCGCTCGTCACCCGCTACTCATCGCTCTCGGCGCTCGCGGCGAGTGCCGCAATCCCCCTGATCCTCGTCCTTGTCGGCAAGACACAGATCGCTCTGTTGTTCCTCTTTTTCACCGTGCTGCTCTATTGGCGCCACGCCGACAATATCGGACGCCTGCTGCGAGGCGAGGAGGGGCGCATTGGCGCGAAAAAGACCTGATCAGGGCCGCAACATGCTCGCTGCCCGCTCAGGCGTCCAGCTGAGCGACCGCCAGCGGCTGAGCTGGCTCAGGCTGATCCGCAGCGAGAATGTCGGTCCGGCAACCTTCCGGGCACTCGTCAATCAATTCGGCGGCGCCGAGGCGGCGCTCGACGCCCTGCCCGCCCTGTCCCGCCGCGGCGGCCGCGCCTCGATCCGGGTTTTCACCGAGGCTGAGGCCGAGGCCGAGCTGGAAGCTGCCGACCGCGCCGGGGCCAGTCTCGTGGTCATGGGTGAGAAGGGCTATCCGCCCGCGCTCTCCCATGTCGATGCGCCGACGCCGCTCCTCTATGCCAAAGGCAGGCTCGATCTTGCCGACACTCCGATCGTCGCCATGGTCGGCGCCCGCAACGCTTGGGGTTGTGGTGGTGGAGGCAGCCGAACGGTCAGGCTCGCTGATCACCGCCCGCTTTGCCGGCGAGCAGGGCCGCGAGGTCTTTGCGGTGCCCGGTAGCCCCCTCGACCCCCGCTCAGCAGGCACCAACAATCTCCTCAAGCAGGGCGCCTGCCTCGTGACTTCGGCCCGCGACATCGTCGAAGCTCTGGCGCCGATTCTCGGGCGCCCCGTCGAACCGTTCGGCCCTGAGCTGTCCGCCCCTGAGGAAGGGGTATCGCCTGAACCCCTGCCGGACATCGCGCAAAGCGAGCGGGAGCGGATCATCGGCGCGCTCGGGCCGGGCCCGGTCGATATCGACGAGGTAGCCCGGGCCACCGGCGTCGCGGTGCGCAAGGTGCATATCGTTCTGCTGGAACTCGATCTCGCGGAAAAGTTGCAGAGACACGGACAGCAACTTGTGTCATTGATCGGGGAGGACTAGCCCTCAATCGTCCCGCGCGCGCTCGACTTGCGCCTCTTCTTTGGCCATGGCGAGCAGATAGGCGATGAGCGGCAGTCCCGCGGCCTGGGCGATCGACTTCAGCTCATCGACCAGGGTGGCGATGTACTCCGCGGCCTCCCGCCGCGTCATTTCGGATCTGTTGATGGGGCCTTCTCTTTCGGGCGCTTTCCTGGACCGGGGCGCCCCATTTTGCTTTTTTTGACGCCGGTTGGCCAAACGCGCTCTCCTAGCGTGTCAACATCTTCAGGTTGTATTAAATAGTATATACCTCCCAGAATTGTCAATTTCGACTTCCTAGAATGCCGCACTCCTCGTTCAGCGGAAATTGACACTCGGCGTGCAAGACACCATTTTCGCCTCAATGCGAGGGCAAGACGCGGCAAACCTCCCCCTCGGGCCGGGCGCTTTCAGTGCCGGCTATGGAACCACTTAATGAACATTGTGATCGTTAAGTTGCCGGCTAAGGCCAAGACCGTGAACAAGTATTTGGGGTCGGGCTATCGCGTGCTCGCCTCCTATGGGCACGTCCGCGACCTGCCCTCCAAGAACGGCTCGGTCCTCCCTGACAAGGACTTCGAGATGCATTGGGACGTCGAGCCCAAGGCTGCGAAGCGGCTGGATGAGATCGCCAAGGCGGTAAAGGGTGCAACCAAGCTCATCCTCGCCACCGACCCTGACCGCGAGGGCGAGGCCATCTCCTGGCACGTCTACCAGATCCTCAACCGCAAGAAGGCCCTGGATAAGGTCGCGGTCGAGCGGGTGGTGTTCAACGCGGTGACCAAGGAAGCCGTGCTCGACGCCATGCGCCATCCGCGCGAGATCGACGGGCCGCTGGTCAACGCCTATCTCGCCCGCCGGGCGCTCGACTACCTCGTCGGCTTCACCCTGTCTCCGGTGCTGTGGCGAAAGCTGCCGGGCGCCCGCTCTGCCGGCCGGGTGCAGTCGGTGGCGCTCCGTCTCGTCTGCGACCGCGAGCTCGAAATCGAGCAGTTCAAGGCGCAGGAATATTGGTCGCTTGCCGCCGAGCTTGCCACCGCCAAGAACGAGACCTTCCTCGCCCGCCTTACGGCTGTCGACGGCAAGAAGCTCGAGAAATTCGATATTGCCGATGAGGTCAACGCCATGCGCCTCAAGGCCGCGCTCGAAGGCGGCCGCTTCGTCGTGCAAACCGTCGAAAGCAAGTCGCAGCGCCGCCACCCGGCGCCCCCGTTCACCACCTCGACCCTGCAGCAGGAGGCCTCGCGCAAGCTCGGCTTCTCTCCGCGCCATACCATGCAGCTCGCTCAACGGCTCTATGAAGGCGTGGACATGGGTGGCGAGAGCGAAGGCCTGATCACCTATATGCGAACCGACGGCGTGCAGATTGCGCCCGAGGCCATCGCCGCGGCGAGGCGCACGGTCGAGCAGCTCTATGGGCGGAACTATGTGCCCGCAAGCCCACGCCAATACGAGACCAAGGCCAAGAACGCGCAGGAAGCCCACGAAGCCATCAGGCCGACCGATTTCGGCAAGCCGCCTGAGAAGGTCGCCCGCTATCTCGATGACGAGTTCCTCAAGCTCTACAAGCTCGTGTGGCAGCGGACGCTTGCGAGCCAGGCTTCGAGCGCCGAGATCGAGCGCACCACCGCCGAGATCGGCGTCACCGGCAATGATGGCGTGGCCTACGGCTTGCGCGCCACGGGCTCAGTGATCCGCTTCGACGGCTTTCTCAAGCTTTATGAGGAAGGCACCGACGATGTGATCGGCGAGGACGGCGCTCTCCCCATTCTAGCCCAAGGCGATCAGCTCAAGGGCCGCAAGATCGAGGCCAAGCAGCATTTCACCGAGCCGCCGCCCCGCTACAGCGAAGCAAGCCTCATCAAGAAGATGGAGGAGCTCGGCATCGGCCGGCCGTCGACCTATGCCTCGACGCTCAACATCTTGCGCGACCGCGAATATGTCCGGCTCGACAAGAAGCGGCTCCATCCCGAGGACAAGGGGCGCCTCGTTACCGCGTTCCTCGAGAACTTCTTCCGCCGTTACGTCGAATACGACTTCACCGCCGACCTCGAGGAGAAGCTCGACCTGATCTCGGCCGGACAGCTCGCCTGGAAGGACGTGCTTCGCGACTTCTGGCGCGATTTCATCGCCGCCGTCCACGATATCGGCGACTTGCGCATCGCCGAGGTGCTCGATGCGCTGAACGACATGCTTGGGCCGCATATTTTCCCGGGCACGGAAGCCGGTGGCGATCCGCGCGCCTGCCCCTCCTGCGAGACCGGCCGCTTGAGCCTCAAGATCGGCAAGTTCGGCGCCTTCATCGGCTGCTCCAACTATCCCGACTGCCGCTTCACCCGACAGCTCGCCGACGGCGGCGACAAGACGGGCGCGCTCGGCAGCGAAGGCAAGCTGCTCGGCACCGATCCGAAGACCGAGCTCGATGTGACGCTACGCACCGGGCGCTTCGGGCCTTACGTCCAGCTCGGCGAGAACGGCGAGGAGAAGCCGAAGCGTGCCTCGATCCCCAAGGGCTTCGATCCTGAGGGCATCGATCTTACGCGCGCTCTCTCGCTTCTGTCGCTGCCGCGTGAAATTGGCGCTCATCCCGAGACCGGCAAGCTGATCACCGCCGGCTTCGGCCGCTTCGGGCCCTACGTTCAGAACGACGGCAAATATGCGAGCTTGAGCGGCGCCGACGAGGTCTTCACCGTCGGCCTCAATCGCGCCGTAAGCCTGCTCGCCGAGAAGGCTGCGAACCGCATTCGCCGAGGCGCCACCGTCATCAAGGACCTCGGCGAGCACCCCGAGCTCAAGGGCGCCGTGCAGGTGTTGAGTGGACGCTACGGACCTTACGTGAAGCACGGCAAGATCAACGCCACCTTGCCCAAGGACCGGAACCCTGAAGAGGTGACGATGGCTGATGCGGTCGAGCTGATCGCCGCGAGGGCCGCCAAGGGACCGGCAAAGAAGCCTGCGCGCAAGGCGAGCAAAGCGAAAAAGACGAAGAAAGAGAAAGAGGTCGTCGAGGAGACGGCACACTAGTTTTGACCCGCGCGTGCTAAAAAGAGGCGTGGCCAAGACCAAGAACGCTCCCAAATCCCAAAAAGTGGGCAAGCTTCCTTCCAAGCAAGAGATTCTGGACTTTCTGCAAGGTGCCAGCGTGCAAGCCGGCAAGCGCGAGATCGCGCGCGCCTTTGGCGTCAAAGGCGGCGACCGCGTCGCTCTGAAAGAGCTGTTGCGCGATATGGCCGACGACGGACTGATCGCGGGCTCCCGCCGCAAGCTCCAGCGCCCCGGCGTGCTGCCGTCCGTGACCGTGCTCGAGATCGTCGAGCGCGATTCCTACGGCGAGTTCATCGCCAGGCCTGCCAACTGGCCCGAGGAGCATGGCCCACCTCCGCGCATCCTTATTATCGAGAGTAAGCAGGACAAGGGGCCGGCTGCCGGCATCGGCGATCGCGTTCTGGCGCGCATCACGCCGCTTGGCCCTGACGCCGACACCCCATACCAGGCGCGGCCGATCAAGCGGCTTCCCCGCGCCACGCGAAGTCAGCTCGGCATCTTCCGCGCCCTTCCAGGCGGCCACGGTGTCATCGATCCCGTCGACCGCAAGCAGCTGAAAGAGTGGCGCGTGGCCAGAGACGCCACCAATGACGCCGAGAACGGCGAGCTTGTCCGCTTCGAGCTCGGCGGACCGGCCCGCTTCGGCGGCGCCAATGCCCGCGTCACTGACAGGCTCGGCAATCCGCAAGATCAACGGGCGACGAGCCTCATCGCCATTCATGCCCACGGCATTCCCGATACCTTCCCGGAAGCCGTGCTGAGCGAGGCTGACGCGGCGAAAGAGCCCGACCTGAAACGCCGCGAGGATCTGCGGCATTTGCCCTTCGTCACTATCGACCCCGTGGACGCCCGCGACCGCGACGACGCGGTGTGGGCCGAAGCGGACCCCGATCCCAGGAACAAAGGCGGTTGGGTGGTCATGGTCGCCATCGCCGACGTCGCCTCCTACGTGAAGCCAGGAAGCGCGCTCGACAAGGAAGCGAGAGCCCGCGGCAATTCCGTCTATTTCCCCGACCGCGTGGTGCCGATGCTGCCCGAGCGGATCTCCAACCATCTGTGCTCCCTGCAGGCGGAGGAGGCGCGGCCCTGTCTCGCCGTGCGCATGGTATTCGACAAGGATGGGCGCAAACGCGGTCATCGCTTCCTACGCGGCCTGATGCGCTCGGCGGCGGCGCTCGCCTATGTGCAGGCGCAAGCAGCAATCGACGGCAACCCCGACGACACGACCGGACCGCTGCTCGATCCTGTGCTTCTGCCGCTATGGGGCGCCTATGGCAGCCTCAACAGGGCGCGCACCGAACGCGCGCCCCTCGACCTCGATCTGCCCGAGCGCAAGATCCAGCTCGACGAGCAGGGCCGCGTGCGCGGCGTCATCACCCCTCCCCGCCTCGACGCCCATCGCCTGATCGAGGAGTTCATGATCGCTGCCAATGTCGCTGCGGCGGAAGAATTGGAGGCCAAGCACACGCCCTTGATCTATCGCGTGCACGATCAGCCTTCGAAAGAGAAGCTCGCCGCTCTCTCGGAGTTCCTCTCGACCTTGGGCGTGAAGCTGCCGAAGACCGGGCAACTGAAGCCGGCTCATTTCAACCGCATCCTCGCCGAGACGCGGGCAAGCCCTGCGGCCGAGCTCGTGGGGGAGATGGTGCTGCGCAGCCAAGCTCAGGCCGAGTACAGCGCCGGCAATTTCGGTCATTTCGGTCTGAACTTGCGTCGCTACGCGCACTTCACCTCGCCGATCCGCCGCTATGCCGATCTCATGGTGCACCGGGCGCTGATCCGCGCCCTCAAGCTCGGCAATGACGGCCTGACCGACGCCGAAATACCTCTGCTCGAAAAGGTCGCCGAGGCGATCTCCGGAACCGAGCGGCGCGCCATGGCGGCGGAACGCGAGACTGCCGACCGGCTGATTGCGGCTTATCTTGCCGATCGCATCGGTGCCCGCTTCCCCGCCCGCGTCTCCGGGCTCACCCGCACCGGGCTCTTCGTGCGGCTGAACGAGACCGGCGCCGACGGCTTCGTCCCGGCCTCCTCTATCGGCCATGAATATTTCTATCATGACGAAAAGCGTCAGGCCTTGATCGGCGAAGAAACCGGCGCCGCCTTCCAGCTCGGCGATCCTGTCGAGGTGCGCCTGGTCGAGGCCATTCCATCTGCTGGGGCGCTGCGTTTCGAGCTTTTGAGCGAGGGCCGCATGATCGGCGTCAAACCCGCCCGCGGCCGCATCCAGGGGCAATGGCGGAAGCCGCAAGCTCCCAGAAAAGGGCGGGGACGCGGGCGCCGCTAGAGCAAAACAGAGCGCGGCCAAAGGCCGCGTACCGCGATCCGATTTGGCAGGATTGCGGAACTTCGCTAAGGAATGAGCATGCAGGAAAAATCGGTCCCGGACAGCGCCGGCGCCATCCGCCGCGACGCGCGATCGACCGGCGAGCGCTCAGTGCTGACGTCGCTGCTGAGAGGCGCGAGGCTGACCTGCCCGGCTTGCGGCAAAGGCGCCATGTTCCGCCGCTATCTCAAGGTGGCTGACAATTGCCCCGCTTGCGGCGAGGCGCTGCACCATCACCGGGCCGATGATGCGCCCCCTTATTTCACCATCGTCATCGTCGGCCATATCGTGGTGGGCCTGGTGCTGGCCGTGGAGATGGCCTACCGGCCGCCGCTTTGGCTGCATGCGGCGCTCTGGCTGCCGCTCACGGTCTTGCTTGCGCTCCTAATCCTGCCGCCGGTCAAGGGCGCCCTTGTCGGCCTGCAATGGGCGCTGCTCATGCACGGCTTCGATCCCAATGCCGAAGAGGAGAAGATCGAGCCCTTCGACGTTGGGATCCACAACGGCCGGGGCGGCTGACGGCTTGACTTCCCGGTCTTGACTTCCGGGTCCTGGCGAGTAGGGTTCGCCCAACTTTTTTGAGAGCGAGGATGAAATGGCAAAGCCCGTCACGCAAAAGATCAAGCTCGTGAGCAGCGCGGGCACCGGCTATTATTACGTCACGAAGAAGAACCCGCGGAACCAGACCGAGAAGCTCGTGTTCAAGAAGTACGATCCGGTTGCCCGCAAGCACGTCGACTTCAAGGAAAGCAAAATCAAATAAAGGGCGAGAGCCCTAGCAGGCGGACGCGCCCATCGCCATGATGGGCGGCGGAGCGCTGCGTCGTGGAAATGAAGGTTCGGCCACCCGCCAAGTTTTCTGTTCTTGGCAATAGGTGGTCGGCCGAAACGCGGCGCTAACGAGGAGGCCACTCAAACCGCGCTCCGGCCGACCGAACCCCACGGACCCAGGAGATGCGGCGGACCTGAGCATTCCGTAGGGTTATCTCATTGATGATGTCGAGATGCGCGAGCACGAGCCCCACACGCGCATTTCCCCTCACCCCATACTTACCTCCGGCCTCAATTCTTACCGGTGTCAAGTCAAATACAAACTAGCCGACAAATCGAAAAAATCAAACTCTATTGCGTGGCTAATCTGGTGAAAACGCAGCCAGTCTAACGCCTTAACCAGAAGGCTTCAAGCGCAACGTCAAGTCGAAAAACCAAGGCTAGCAACGAAAATCTGTGGGTGATTCGGCTGATTGCCTTGGCCGAAGGCCTCTAGGCTGCGTCGGCCACAACCCGGTTGCGGCCATCACGCTTCGCGCAATAGAGCGCCTCATCCGCCCGTTTCAGCATCTGCTCAGGCGCGTCGTCGTCAAATTCGAGCGCCGCGACCCCGACGCTCGCCGTGACCTGCAACAGGCCGACCTTTCCTCCGACCTCGAAAGGAGCCGCCGCGATGCATTGGCGCAAGCGCTCGCCGACCTGATAGGCTTTTGCCAAGTCGCAGTCCGGCATGACCACCACGAACTCCTCGCCGCCGAGCCGGCAGGCGAGATCGATGCCGCGCGTGTCGCGGCGAATCCTCGTGGCGAACTCCCGCAACACCGCGTCCCGGCATCGTGGCCATGGCTGTCGTTGACCGCCTTGAAATGGTCGATGTCGATCAGCAGCACCGAAAGAGGCTTGCCGCGCCGTGAGGCGTCATCGAACAGCGTGGCGAGATGGCTCGCCATATAGCGGCGATTGTGTAGCCCGGTGAGCGGGTCGAGAATGGCCATCTCGACGCTCTCCTCGAGCCGTACCCGCAAATGGTCGAGATAGCGCTTGCGCTTGAGCTGGGTACGCACCCTCGCCAGCAGCTCGTTCGGGTCGATCGGGCGCACCACGTAGTCGTTGACCCCCATGTCCAGACCCTTGAGCAGAGGCGCATCGTCGCCAGGCTCGACGATGATCAGGAGCGGCAAATGGCGTGCCCGGTCGAGCGAGCGAACTTGCGAGCATAGCCGCAAGCCGTCCGCATCCCGCAGGCTGAGGCTTACGATGATGAGATCGAAATCGCCGTCGGGGAGCCGCAGCAGCGCACTTGCAGGATCGGCCTCCCGTGCGAGCTCAAACTCGCCCCTGAGCGCGTCCTGAATGCGCCGGTAGGAGCTGTCATTGTCCTCAACGAGCAGTATCCGGCCGCCGCGTGCAACCTGGTCGAAAGGCTTATGCAAGTCGCCGGCGAAACCCAACTGTTCCTCGGTCGAAGCGCGCATCAGCATCTCGTCGGTCAGCATCTTCAACCGCGCGAGATTCCTCACCCGCTTGACCAGAGCGACATCGTCGACAGGCTTGGTGAGGAAGTCGTCGGCCCCCGCCTCGAACCCCCTCACCCTGTCCGCTGGCTGATCGAGCGCGGTCACCATGATCACTGGAATGTGCCGGGTGCGCGTCTCGGCCTTGAGCCTGCGGCAGACCTCGAAACCGTCCATGCCCGGCATCATCACGTCGAGCAGCACCACGTCGGCGCGTTCGTTGGCGCAGATCTCAAGCGCCTCCCTGCCGCTTCGGGCGGTGCGCACCTCGAAATAATCGGCGGTCAGGCGCGCCTCGAGCAATTTGACATTGGCGTCGACGTCCTCGACCACGAGGACGCGTGCGGTCATGTAGCGCTACCGGGCTTCGCCGATGAACTGCCGCACCGTAGCGAGGAACATCGACACCGAGATCGGCTTCGATATGTAGGCCTCGCAGCCCCCTTCGCGGATGCGCTCTTCGTCCCCCTTCATGGCGAAGGCGGTCACCGCCACCACCGGAATCGTCTTGAGCTGATCGTCCTCTTTCAGCCACTTGGTCACTTCGAGCCCCGAGACCTCCGGCAGCTGAATATCCATGAGGATGAGGTCGGGCCTGTGCTCGCGGGCAAGAGAAAGCGCCTCCATGCCGTTCCTTGTTTGCAGGGTCTTATAGCCGTGCGCGTCGAGCAGATCATGAAAGAGCTTCATGTTCAGCTCGTTGTCCTCGACGATTAGAACGGTTTTAGCCATCGGCTGCGGCTCAGGCGATTCGGTCGGTCCATGATGGGCGATCTTGACCCGCTGCGCCATGGCGCTGAGAGCTGCCCCATCCTTCCACAACATCCGTCGCGCTCCCCATCGGCTGGGGCGGGATTTCACCGCAAAACCTGTAACCAAATGCTTTCGGAAACCCGCAAAGATGGCGGGAATTGGCGATTTTCCGGCGTGGGCTCCGCTACCGAGCGGCCGTCGGGTCTCGACACTCGGCGGCCTTCAAATATTCGAGAGACGTGAGCGTGCCATGCACCGAAAAGTCGCCGTAATCGATCAGGAGTTCGCGGCTTACGCCATTGGCGTAAAGTCGAAAATCGATCTGATAGCTCGGCGTCAGGTCTCCGGCTTTTGACTCAAAATAGCCGATCGACACCGGCCATGAGACGAGGCCGGCAAGCCCCTTCTCCTTGGCCGGAGCCTCGAGCTTGTCCTCGGTTCCGGGCGCCACCGGCTTGCCGATAAAGGCCGTCGTCTCATAGACCTTCTGGCCCTTCTCGGAGCCGTCATAGATCTGGGCCTGCAGCAGGCCCTGTCCATCCACCGCCGCGTTCATCAAGGCGAGGCTGTGCTGGGTGGGAAACAGCACTTTGCCGGAGAGGTTGAGCTCGGCATGGCTCGGCTGGCTGAGCTTGACCTGGACCGCGGCGTCAGGGTTGCGCGTCGCCCGCCCCATGGTGACGTCGCCGAGCTTGTCGTTCAGATATTGCGCCGACTGGAAGCGGAACTTCTGCCCGTCGCCCTGCTCCCAGGTCGACGACCGGAGATCGGTCAGGTTGGTCTGCCCTTGTGAATCGGTCATCTGCGTGACCATGCGCATATTGAGCGTGTAGCCGTCGCATTCTGAGCCAGTGAACTCGAACACCATGCGCCCGTCGATGCCGGTAATGCCTGAGGCTGAGCGGGCGTCGTCGAGCGTCACCTCATAGACGGCACGGTGAGGCGTGAGCTTGATCGGCTCCTTGCCCGCAAAGGCTTCCGCCTGCCCCGCCAAGCCGCCAGCCAGCATCGCCGCCGACGCAATTGTGAGCATCACTCTCAAAGCCACAGACACCATGCCGCTCCTCGCCCAATCAGCCGTCCGCGAACTTTCGCGCGGGGCAGCGATTCTTCGCACCAACGGACGCCCGGGACAAGGGTCCAGCACTCCGCTTGCGGAGGGTCGGGTTTTGCCCGATGTTCGCCGTGCGATGCGCCCAAAGTGCGCACAACCGCAGATTGGAGGTGGCATGGCCGGAGAGATCGAAGCAAGGCTGAAGGCGCTGGACCTCGTTCTTCCCGAGGTTGCCCTCCCCGTCGCGGACTACGTCTCGTTTCTGCACCTCAACAGCCAGCTCTTCGTGGCAGGTCAATTGCCGCTCAAGGACGGAAAGCTTGCGGTGACCGGCACGCTCGGGGCCGGTCTCGATATCGCCAAAGGCCAGGAGGCGGCGCGGCTCTGTGCCCTCAATATTCTTGCCCAGGCCAAGGCGGCGCTCGGCGATCTCGACCGCATCGTGCAGTGCTTGCGGCTGAACGGCTTTGTCAGCTCGGCGCCTGGTTTCGTGGATCACCCCAAAGTGATCAACGGCGCCTCAGAGCTGATCGTCAAAGTACTGGGCCAGAAGGGACGGCACACCCGCATTGCCGTCGGCTGCGCGAGCCTGCCGCTTGGCGCGGCGGTCGAAATCGACGCCATCTTCGCGGTGGATTAGCGGCAGTCGCCGGCACTCGCCCATGACCCGGGATGCGCTCGATTGGTTGAAACAGCCGATCGCCCATCGCGGACTGCATGATGCGGCTCACGGCATCGTCGAGAACAGCGCTTCAGCGGTCGAGGCGGCGATTGCCAAGGGCTACGCCGTGGAGGTCGATCTGCAATGCGCGGCGCACGGCATGCCGATCGTGTTTCATGACCGGACGCTCGAGCGGCTCACGGCGGAGACCGGCGCGGTTGCCACGCGCGACGCCGCTCTCCTCTGCCAGATCCCCTTGCGCAACAGCAGCGACTTCATCCTGTCGCTGGATGGGCTGCTCGGCCTGGTCGACGGGCGCGTGCCGCTCCTCATCGAAGTGAAGAGCACCTGGAGCGGCGATCATAACTATGAGCAAAACATCGCCGACGCCTTGCAGGCCTATAAGGGCCACGTGGCCGTCATGTCGTTCGACCATGAGTGCGTCGCGGCATTCCGCCGCGCGGCGCCCTCGCTGCCGCGCGGGCTGATCTCAGAGCGCTTCGAGGACAAGCATTATTGGCCTGACTTGTCGGCCTGGCAGCGCTTTGCCATGCGGCATCTCTTGACCGCAGCCTTCGCGCGGCCCCACTTCATCGCCTACGATATCAGGGCGCTCCCTGCGCTCGCGCCCGGGATCGCGCGTGACGTCTTCCGCCTGCCGCTGCTCACCTGGACGGTGCGCAGCGAGGCTGACAGGGCCACCGCAAAGCTTTTCGCCGACGCCATGATCTTCGAAGGAATCGAACCATAGGCGATATCGAACAGCGCTCGAAAAGTACCGAAGGCACGGTCGTCCGCGTGGTCCAGCGCATCGCCGCGGTACCGGCTTCGGAGTGGGACGCTTGCGCGCGTGGCGACAATTCGCGCGGTGACGCAGCGTGCTCTGACAACCCGTTCATCAGCCATGCCTTTCTGCACGCGCTGGAAGAGAGCGGATCGGCGACGCGCGCGACCGGCTGGCTGCCGCAGCATCTAGTTCTGGAGGACCCAGCTGGCGGCATCTCCGCATGCATGCCCTGTTATCTGAAATCACATTCCTACGGCGAATATGTCTTCGATCACGCCTGGGCCGACGCCTATGAGCGCGCGGGCGGCAGCTACTATCCGAAGCTGCAAACCGCCGTGCCCTTCACACCGGTTACGGGTCGGCGGCTGCTCGTGCGCGATGGCCCTGACCGGACCGAGCGCCAGGCACTCCTGCTGCAGGCCGCGGCGACGCTGACCGACCGGCTCAAGGCCTCCTCGCTGCACGTCACCTTCCCCACGCGCGAGGAATGGGAGCTTGCCGGCTCGCTCGGCTTCCTCCAGCGCAACGACCAGCAGTTCCATTGGCGGAACGAGGGCTATGAGAGCTTCGAGGATTTCTTGGCCGCTCTCGCCTCACGCAAGCGGAAGGCCATTCGCGGCGAGCGCAAGCGGGCGCTCGAAGGCGGGATCGAGATCGAGCAGGTCACGGGCTCCGATCTCACCGAGGCCCACTGGGACGCTTTCTTCGCCTTCTACATGGATACCGGCTCGCGCAAATGGGGCTCGCCCTATCTCACGCGGCAGTTTTTCAACCTGATCGGCGAAACCATGCGCGATCAGATCCTGCTGGTGCTTGCCAGGCGCCGGGGCCGCGCCATCGCCGGCGCGCTGAATTTTATCGGCGGCGACGCCCTCTATGGCCGCTATTGGGGAGCGCTCGAGGAGCGCCCCTGTCTGCATTTCGAGGTCTGCTACTATCAGGCCGTCGACTTTGCCATAGAGCGCAAGCTCGCGCGCGTCGAAGCCGGCGCCCAAGGCGCGCACAAGCTCGCCCGCGGTTATCTTCCCGTCCAGACCTACAGCGCCCATTGGATCAGGGATCCTGGGCTTCGCCGCGCCATCGCCGACTACCTCAAGCGCGAGCGCTTGGCCGTCGCCCACGAAATTGCCCTCCTCGGCGAGGAGTCGCCTTATCGGCAGAGCGATTCGTAAATTCGTAGGGTGGGCAAAGCGAAGCGTGCCCACCAAAGGGCCGGCATTCCGCGTGGGCAACGGTGCCGTTGCCCACGCTACGGGTGCTCGGCTATAGGAACCCCATGACCTACGATCCGAACAACGTCTTCGCCAAGGTGCTGCGCGGCGAGCTTCCCTGTCACAAGATCTACGAGGATGAGGATACGCTCGCCTTTCTCGACATCATGCCGCGTTCGGAGGGCCACGCGCTGGTGATCACCAAGGGGCAAGCGACCGACCTGTTCGACGTATCGCCGCAGGCTCTCGCGAAGCTCATGGCCGTGGTGCAGAAGCTGAGCCCTGAGATCAAGGAGGCGGTGGGCGCCGACGGCGTGCTGATCGCTCAGTTCAATGGCGCGGCAGCGGGCCAGACCGTGTTCCACCTCCACGTCCACATCATCCCGCGCAAAGAGGGGACGGAGCTGAAGCCCCACGCCGGCATCATGGCCGATCAGGCGCAGCTCGCCGCCACCGCGGAGAAGATCAGGAAGAAGCTCGAAGCGTAGGGTGGGCAAAGCGAAGCGTGCCCACCATGACACAAGGCACATAAACACGGTGGGCACGGCGCAGTGCGCCTTTGCCCACCCTATAGCACTCTCCAGAAAGACTAGCGCGAGCCGAGCGGCACTTTCGGCACCGGGCTTGAGCTAAGCCCGCGCCGCGCGCCAGGCCTGCGTGGGCCGGGACGCCTGGGAGCGCGCTTCGCCTTTGGCTTCGGCGCAGACTTCACGCCGCCACCGCCTCCGGTGCCCTCCGGGCCGCCATCGTCAGGATCGAGATCCTCGTCCTCGAGCTCGTCCGGCCCGCGTGGGCGGATCGGCGCATCGGCCTTGATATACTCGAAGCCAAGCGCCTTCTCGCCGTCCTTCTCGTTGACCAGCACGCGCACGATGCCGCCGTCCTTCAGCGCCCCGAACAGGATCTCCTCGGCGAGCGGCTTCTTGATGTGCTCCTGGATGACGCGCGCCAAAGGCCGTGCGCCGAACTTGTCGTCATAGCCGCGCTCGGCGAGCCATTGATTGGCCTCCGGGGTCAGCTCGATGGTGATGTTGCGGTCGCCAAGCTGCGCCTCGAGCTGGAACACGAACTTCTCCACCACCTTGGAGATGACCTCCGGCGAGAGATTGGCGAACGGGATGATGGCGTCGAGCCGGTTCCTGAACTCAGGGCTGAACAGCCGCGTGATCGCCTCCTCGTCGTCGCCTTCGCGCTTCGACCGGTTGAAGCCGATCGCCGCCTTGGCGAGGTCCGAGGCGCCGGCATTGGTGGTCATGATCAGGATCACGTTCTGGAAGTCGACCTTCTTGCCGTTGTGATCGGTGAGCTTGCCGTGATCCATGATCTGCAACAGGATGTTGAACAGATCCGGATGGGCCTTCTCGATCTCGTCGAGCAGCAGCACCGAATGCGGATGCTGGTCGATGCCGTCGGTGAGCAGCCCACCTTGGTCGAAGCCCACATAGCCGGGCGGTGCGCCAATCAACCGCGACACGGTGTGGCGCTCCATATACTCGCTCATGTCGAAGCGGAGCAGCTCGACGCCGAGCAACAGCGCAAGCTGGCGGGCCACCTCGGTCTTGCCGACGCCGGTGGGGCCGGAGAACATGTAGCAGCCGATCGGCTTCTCCGGCTCGCGCAAGCCGGCGCGGCTGAGCTTGATCGCGGCGGCAAGCGCCTCGATCGCCCGGTCCTGGCCGAACACCACCCGCTTCAGATCCTGATCGATGGCGCGCAGCACCTCGGCGTCGGATTTCGACACCGTCTTTGGCGGGATGCGGGCCATGGTGGCGATGGTCGAACTCGACCTCCTTGACGCCGATGATCTTCCGCCGCTGCCGCTCTGGCAGCAGCATCTGCGAGGCGCCGGTCTCGTCGATCACGTCGATCGCCTTGTCGGGCAGCTTGCGGTCGTGGATGTATTTGGCCGACAGCTCGACCGCGGACTTGATCGCCTGCCGCGTGTAGCGGACGCGGTGGAAGTCCTCGAAATAAGGCTTGAGGCCCTTCAGGATCTCGATCGCATCGGGCACCGACGGCTCGTTCACGTCGATCTTCTGGAACCGGCGCACCAGCGCCCGGTCCTTCTCGAAGTGCTGCCGGTACTCTTTATAGGTGGTCGAGCCGATGCAGCGGAGCGTTCCTGACTGCAGAGCGGGCTTGAGCAGGTTCGAGGCGTCCATGGCCCCGCCTGACGTGGCGCCGGCGCCGATCACCGTGTGGATCTCGTCGATGAACATGATGGCGCCGGGATAGGCCTCGATCTCGCGCATCACAGCCTTCAGCCGCTCCTCGAAATCGCCGCGGTAGCGGGTGCCTGCGAGCAGCGCGCCCATATCGAGCTGGAAGATGGTGGATTCGGCGAGCACCTCAGGCACGTCGCCCATGACGATGCGGCGCGCGAGGCCCTCGGCGATTGCGGTCTTGCCGACGCCGGGGTCGCCCACGAACAGCGGGTTGTTCTTCTGCCGCCGGCAAAGCACCTGGATGGTGCGCTGGATCTCAGGCCCGCGGCCGATCAGAGGATCGATGCGCCCTGCCCGTGCCTTCTGATTCAGGTTGATGCAATAGACCTCGAGCGCATCGGCGCCGCGCTTCTTCTCGTCGCCGCCCTCGACCGTCGCGGCATCCTCTTCCACCCCGCGCACGGTGCGCGGCTCGGACATGCCGGCCCGCTTGGCGATGCCGTGGCTGATGTAGTTCACCGCGTCGAAGCGGGTCATGTGCTGCTCTTGCAGGAAGAAGGCGGCGTGGCTCTCGCGCTCGGCGAAGATCGCCACCAGCACGTTGGCGCCGGTCACCTCCTCGCGGCCAGAGGACTGCACATGGGCGACGGCGCGGTGGATCACGCGCTGGAAGCCTGCGGTCGGCTGGGCGTCGTTGTGCGAATCGAGCACGAGCCCCGCGAGCTCGTTGTCGAGATATCCGGTGAGCTTGTCCCGCAACAGGTCGATGTCGACGTCGCAGGCGCGCATTACCGCCGCGGCGTCGCGGTCATCGAGCAGCGACAGGAGCAGATGCTCGAGCGTCGCGTATTCGTGACTGCGCTGGTTGGCGTATTGCAGGGCGCGCCGTAAGGCCTGTTCCAGACTGGACGAGAAGGAAGCCACCTAAACCCTCACTCTTTCTCCATGGTGCATTGCAGCGGATGCTCATGCTGACGGGCGAAGCTCGTCACCTGGGCTACTTTAGTCTCAGCCACCTCATATGTGTAGACTCCACAAATGCCGACGCCCTTCTGATGGACGTGCAGCATAATCTGAGTCGCCTCTTCCGGCGCCTTATTGAAGAAGCGCTCGAGGATGTACACGACGAAATCCATCGGCGTGTAGTCGTCGTTGAGAAGCAGCACCTTGTACAGGCTCGGCCGCTTCGTCTTCGGACGCGTCTTGGTGATGATATGAGTGCCGGTGTCGCCGCCCCGGCGAGTGTCGCCGTTCCGCGCCATCGTCAACCCCTATGTGGCGTCTCGTTCGTCATCTGCCAAGGCCGTTATCCTGATCCATTCTAGCGGCATCATGCAAGAAGCAGCAAATGCGCACTCCCGGTGCTCCATAACATAGTGCTGATTGCTGTCGGGAAAACGGCAAAAAAAAAGACCCGGGAAACAATCCCGGGTCTTTTCGATGGATCAGGTGGAGTCTGGCAGGTGCCGTTAGGAGACCTTCTTGGTGAAAGCGGTCTCAACCGGCTTGTAGGCATCGCGAGCGAGGCCCGCATACATCTCGCCGATCTTGGACATCTCGGCCATGTAAGTGTCATACGCCTTCTTCGCATACTGAGATTGAATCTCGACGGCCTGCTCTACCGACTTGGCGCCGATCAGCTGCTCGAATGCGCGAGTATGGTCCTCGAACGCCTTCTTGGAATAATCGGTCACCTCGGCGGCGATGGCCTGGAAGCCCTTGTTCATCTCTCCGAACGACTTAACCGCCGCATCGAAGCCGTCTTTACCCACTTTTTGAAACTCTTCGAAACCTTTGAGCATCATGAGCCCTCTCTTGAGAAAACTGATCCTAGCGTGGCGAGCCATATATATGCATTGCACAATAAACGGTCAACAAAAATTTTTGCACTGCACAATAAACTTGGTTTGGCGGCCTTAACGCTTTGGCAATCGCCGGATTTTAGCCTTCTTCCGAACCCAGTCGCGCCAGCAAGTTGCGACAAAGCTCGTGTCACTTGGGTGGCGTTCGGGAAGATTCGAAAAGACGGGGGCGAGGCCAGGCGGCCTTCGAGGACGGGGTGGGGTTCCGGCAGCGTAACGTTTGGTCGAAGCAGCGCCCGCGCGCGTGGCGGTCGGTTGCGCTCATGCTCGCGCTTGCGATGATCCTGCCTTCGACCGGAGCACTGGCGAGGCCGAAGACCAGATCGAGCGGCAGCGCCATTGCCGCAGACATCGTGGTCGACATGAACTCGGGCCGCATCCTGCACGAGCAGGCCTCCACCGCCCCGCGGGCGCCGGCATCGCTCACCAAGATGATGACCCTCTATGTCCTCTTCTCTTATATGCGCGCAGGCGCCGTCAGCCCCGATTCGGAGCTCGTGGTAACGCCCTACGCGGCGAGCCAGGCTCCGACCAAGCTCAACCTGAAGCCGGGTGCGACCATTCGCGCCGCCGATGCCGTCAACGCCCTCGTCACCCTTTCCGCCAACGACGCCGCCGTAACCATCGCCGAGAACCTCGCCGGTACGGAGCAGAACTTCGCCAGGGTGATGACCAGGAAGGCGCAGGAGCTCGGCATGATGTCCACGCTGTTCCGCAATGCCTCGGGCCTGCCCAATGACGAGCAGGTGACCACGGCGCGGGACATGGCGGTCCTGGCGCAGCACCTGATCCGAGACTTCCCGGAATATTACGGCTGCTTCCAAACGAGATATTTCGCCTATCACGGTCGCCGCTATCGCAACCACAATCGCCTGCTGTTCGGCTACAAGGGCACCGACGGCATCAAGACCGGTTACACCAGGGCCGCCGGCTTCAACCTGACCGCTTCGGTGCGGCGCGACGACAAGCACCTGGTCGCGGTGGTGCTCGGCGGCAGAACCGGCGGCCAGCGCGACGCCGCCATGCGCGCGCTGCTCGACCAGTCCTTTCCCAAGGCCGTCGCCGGCAGACCCAGGCCTGTCGAGACCGCTCCCCTGGTGGCTCGCCTTGAGACGCCAGCCCCGCCGGCGCCCCCGCCGCCCGTCGCCAAGAAGCGGGTCTTTGCGCTTGCCTCCGCAGGCTCGGCAGAGCCTGCGAGTTTCAGTGACGACTCCGACGTTCAAGTCTCTGCCAAGCCTGCGGCTGCCCCGGCGGCAGAGATGCCGGCCGACCCCATGCCCACGGGCCCCACCACATCCAGCACCGCTTCAGGCCCCTACCACGTGCAAGTCGGGGCCTTCACCTCGCAGGCCGAGGCAGAGAGCAGGCTCGGCGAGGTTCGGGGCCGCGCGAGCTCTGTGCTCGACGGCCACCAGCCGATCGCTGTTGTCTTCCAGAAGGACGACACGCAGTGGTACCGCGCGCGCTTTGCCGGCTTCTCGCAGGATGGCGCGAAAAACACCTGCGCCCAATTGAAGCGCATGTCTTTCGAATGCGTGGTGATGCGCGCCAACTAACCTGAACTTGCCTTAGTTCCGGTGCAGCCACTCGCGCATGCGCGCCTCGCGCTCGTCCCACCATTTCCCGGCATCCTCATCCTCGTCATCGTCCTTGGCGTTGCCGGGCGAAGCAGAATGGACCAGACGCCCGTCGAGATAGGTGGCGAGCACCGTGGTCTGATCGATAGTCTCTGGATCGATGGTGAGGATGTCGCGATCGAGCACGACGAGATCGGCGCGCTTACCGGCTTCGAGGCTCCCGGTCGTCTTGTCCTGCTTCATGGCGTAGGCCGCGTTGATGGTGTAGGCGTCGATCGCGGTCTCAAGCGGGATGCGCTCATCGATATTGAGCGGCTTCTGCCCGTTGCCTCCGGAGCGCGTGACACCGGTTTGAAACGCCCGGAACGGATTATACGATGAGACGTCCCAGTCGCTCCCGCCGATGATTGTGGCACCGGCTTTGTGCAGGCTGCCCGCCGGATAGACGTAGCGATAGCGCTCAGGCCCAAGATAAGGCTCGAGTGGGCCTTCGGTCGCCGGCTCGCGCTTGGCCCATTCGAGCTGGAAATCGGCGATCACGCCGAGCTCCTTGAAGCGCGGGAAGTCTGCCGGATCCACGAGCTGCAGATGAGCGATCTGGTGACGGTTGTCCTTGTCGCCGTTCGCCGCGCGGGCTGAAGCAAATGCGTCGAGGCTCGCACGCACGGCGCGGTCGCCGATGGCGTGGACGTGGACGGTAAGACCGGCTGCGTCGAGCTTCTGGACCAAGCGCGCGAAACGCTCCGGATCGAAATAAAGCTCACCTTCATGCTTTGTCGGCTTGCCGTTCGCGTCGAGATAGGGCTTTAGCAGCGCCGCCGTCTGCGCCGGGTATTCCATGACCCCGTCGGCGAAGACCTTGACCGCACCGGCGCGGAGGATTTCGGTATCGACGTCGCCTTGCTTGCTTGCCGCGAGGAGACGCGCGACGGCGTCGTCGCTGTCGTCACTCGGATCGGCAACGTAGATCGCTGTGCGCACGCGCATGGGGAGCCTGCCGGTGTCGTACAGCTTCCGCCAAACGGCCTCCTCTGCCGGCGTCACAAAGGCATCCATCAGCGAGGTGATGCCATAGGCCGACATCCTCTTCAGTTCGGCCGCGGTCAGTGCCACCTTTTCCTCCAGCGGCGGCGACGGAATCTTCTCATCCACAAAGATCGAGGCGCGGTCGGCGAAGTAACCGGTCGGCGTGCCCTTAGCGTCGCGCGCGATCTTGCCTCCCGGTATGTCCGGCGTTTCAGCGGTCACCCCAAGCAACGCAAGGCCGCGGCTGTTGACCCAGACCGTGTGCCCGTCATTGCCCCAGAGCGCGACCGGCCTCGTCGCCTCGATGGTGTCGAGGTCCTTTGCCGTCGCCGAGAAGCCGTAATTGTCGAGCTGCGCCGCCTCGAACCATTCGTCGGCACTGCCCTGGTCCTTGGCGAGGCAATCCTGGATGACCGGCTTCAGCGTGTCGATCGTTGCCTTCACCCCGGCAAGGCTGCATTTCGCGCCGTTGAGCGCACCGATGATGGGATGGATGTGAGTGTCGATAAACCCAGGCAGCACCAGCTTGCCGACAAGGTCGACGACCTTCGTCTTTGGCCCGATCAGCGGCGCCACATCGGTGTCGGAACCGACGGCGACAATGGTGTTGCCGGTGAAGGCAAGCGCCTGCCGGACCGAGCGCGCGGGGTCAGCCGTGTAGATCTTGCCGTTGCGCAGAACGACATCGGCCTTGGCTTGCTCCTCTGCCTCGGCGCCCGCGGACGAGAGCCACGCAAGCAGAGCAAGAATCGGCCCCGCCGCCATCAAACCGCTCCAACGTCGCGACACACCCGCCTCCCTTGTTCCGGCTTACTTCCGCCCGAGCAGGACGTCCTTGGCCTCGTTGATCCGCGCCGCAAGATAGTCCGAGCCGCCTTGGTCGGGGTGGACTTTCATCATCAACTTGCGATGCGCGGCACGGATCTCGTCCTCGCCCGCCCCCTTCTTAAGCCCGAGCACCTCGTAGGCCTCTTCCCGCGGCATGCGGATTCGTCCGCCGCGCGGCGCCCTCGCCTGCTCCTTGGCAGCCTCCTCCGCCCGCCCTTCGCGCCAGCCTTGGGCGCGCCGGTCGAGATAGGCCTCGATCAGGGCAGCACCTTGGGCGTCCGTTGGGCGCAGCTCCTCGAGCAAAACGAGGAGCTCGGCTTCGCTCAGCGAGGACAGCATCCTCCCTGCGAACTGGCCTTTCAGGCAGCGTCCCTCCATCTCGCCGCTGTCATGATCGAGCACCATTTCGAGCGCGTCGGTGCGTACCTCTGATTTCTGCCCATGCGACTTGCGCGACGCAAACGGTCCGCCGGAGCCGAACCAGGATCTGACCGGCAGCCCGAGCAAAGCGAGGCCGAAAAAGGCAACAGGAATGGCAAGCGGGAAGGCCCCGCGCGCGAGCAGGAAGGCAGCGACCAGGAGAAGCAGGATGCCTCCTGCCATGCGCATGCCGACGGCAAGCTTCTGCGGATTCGCCGAAGCGAGCAGACGGGCGCCGAAAACGAGAATGAGGAGAGCCGCTAGACCGGCAAGGAAGGCTGGCATTGTCTAAAGAGCGCTACGAAAGTTGTTCGAGAAGCCGCACCGCGGCGCCGCTCTTGGTCGCTGCGCCGTAATCTTGCAGCGCCTTACGCCCGCCGGTGGCGTAGACGGCGACCGCCGCCAACAGCTCGCGCAGCTGCCGGGCCGAGCCGGCGTCGAAATGACAATAGGCGCCGCGCGTGAGCCTCGCGATCTCCTTGAAGGCGCGCTCGGCCCGTGGTTCCCGCCCCTCCTGGAACAGGAACATCGGCACGCCGAGCAGCGCGAGCTCCCCGGCGCGGCCGCAAAGCTCGTCGATGTCCTCCTCAATGCAATCGCCGACATAGACGACGGCATTGACCTTGGCCTTCTTGCTTTCCCGGCGGGCGTGGGTGAGCACCTTGCGCATCTGGGTGAACCCGCCCTCGCAGGCGACGCGGGCCATGAGCCGGGCCAGCGCCTCCGGGTCGCCGACCCATGGGCTCGCCCGCGTTTCGCTCAAGCCACGGAAATAGACGAGCTGCACATCGAGGCCGCCAACTTCTTTCACAGCGCGGAACATGTCGGCCTGAAGCTTGAGCGCAAGGTCCCAGGCCGGCTGCCGGCTCATGGTCGCGTCCATGGCGAAAATCAGCCGTCCGCGGCCTGACACCGTTGTCGGCGTCATGGACTTGACGCGGGTGAGGAAGGCATCGACCTCGGCGCCGCTTGATCGCGTGGTCTCGATAGCGCCCTTCTCTGTCCTCACCGGCGTCTTCGATTGAGCCGCCATTCCTTAGGCCTCCGATCGGCGCGCCCCCGCCGCGTAAGATGGACCCTCCCATGCCCCACGACAATGGTTTCGCTCGGCTAATCGTCATCGCTTGCCGCGGCAAGCAACGCGGCATTGCCGCCTGAGGCGGTGAGGTCCGTGGTCCGCGCCCGCTCCAGGGCAAAGCCCTTCAGGTAGTTCGGGCCGCCGGCCTTCGGCCCGGTGCCTGACAGGCCCTCGCCGCCGAAGGGCTGCACGCCAACCACGGCCCCGATCTGGTTGCGGTTGACGTAAAGATTGCCGACCTTCACCCGCTCTGCCACGAAGTCCGCGGTGGCTTGCACGCGGGTATGCAGCCCGAGCGTCAGGCCGTAGCTCGTGGCGTTGATCGCCTCGCAAACCTCGCCCAGCCGGTCTCCGGCAAACGTCACCACATGCAGGATCGGCCCGAACACTTCCCGCTGAAGTAGCGTGAGCGAGGGGATGGCGTAGATCGCCGGCGCGACATAGCTGCCGTGCGCGCAGGCAAGCGGCAAAGGAAGATCGAGCAGCTCCCGCGCCTCATGCCGCATGCGTGCTTTGTGCTCCTCGAGCGCGGCCTTTGCCTCGGCGTCGATCACCGGCCCAACATCCGTCGCGTAGTCGAGCGGGTCGCCAATCACGAGCTCGCGCGCCGCGCCAAGCAGCATGTCGATCATGCTCCCGGCCACGTCTTCCTGAAGGAGCAGCACGCGCAGCGCCGAGCACCGCTGCCCGGCGCTGTCGAAGGCAGAGGCCAACGCGTCGTCCACCACCTGCTCAGGGAGCGCTGAGGAATCCACGATCATGCAATTCTGGCCGCCGGTCTCGGCGATTAGTCTGGCGATCGGCCCGTCGCGCCCCGCGAGCGCGCGGTTGATGGCGATCCCGGTGTCGGTGCCGCCGGTGAAGGCGACGCCGTCGATGCGCGGGTCACGCGTGAGCGCGGCGCCGACCGTCTCGCCGCGTCCGGGAAGGAGGTGCAGCACGTCGACCGGCACGCCCGCAGCATGCAGATGGCGCACGCCGCGCGCCGCAATGAGCGGGGTCTGTTCAGCAGGCTTCGCCACCACGGCATTGCCTGCGGCGAGCGCGCCGGCGATCTGGCCGGTGAAAATGGCGAGCGGAAAGTTCCACGGCGAGATGCAGGCAAAGACGCCGCGCCCGTGCAAGCTAAGCTCGTTGCGCTCTCCGGTCGGACCCTTGAGCTCGAGGGGTGCGGCAAAGCTCCGGCGTGCTGCCGCCGCGGCGTAGCGGAGATGATCGACCGCCTCGCGCAGATCTCCTTGCGCGTTGGTGAGCGTCTTGCCGGCCTCCCGCACCATCAGGCCCATCAGCGCGGAGCGATCGGCCTCGAACAGATCGGCGGCGCGGTCGAGGATCGCGGCGCGGGCCTCGCCGCCGATCGCATCCCACGCATGCGCCGCGGACTTGGCCGCGGTCAGCGCCCTGTCGATGGCGGGCGGATCGGCAGCGCGGCAGGTGCCGACGACCACCCTTCGGTCATGCGGTGAGGTGATGTCGACGGTCTCGACCCCCTCGAGGTCTTCTCCGGAGACGATCGGACCGGCTTCCGCCGGCGTCGCCAGCGCTTTCTTGACGGCCGTCACCAGAGGCTCGCGGACCTCATCGGCCCAGAGAGGCAGCCCCAGGCTATTCCGCCGCTCAGGCGCGAACAGCTCCGGCGGGACCGGGATCAGAGGATTGGCCTTGGGCTCGACCCTCTCCGCCTTCTCCACAGGATCGGCGATGATCGCCGCGATCGGCGCCTTGTCATCCGCCAGCCGGTTGACGAAAGAGGTGTTGGCGCCGTTCTCCAAGAGCCTGCGCACGAGATAAGCGAGCAGGTCCTTATGCCCTCCAACCGGCGCGTAGATGCGGCACGGTTTGCCCAAAGCCTCCGGCCGTATCACCTCGCGGTGCAGCGCCTCGCCCATGCCGAAGAGGCGCTGGAACTCGTAGTCGCGGTTCCCCGCCAGCGCGGCTATGGCGGCGATGGTGTGAGCGTTATGGGTGGCAAATTGCGGGAACACATGCCGTGGCTCCGCCAGCAGCGCTCGCGCCGCGGCGAGATAAGCGACATCGGTATTCACCTTGCGCGTGAACACAGGGTAGCCGGCAAGCCCGGCTTCCTGCGCCCATTTGATCTCGCTGTCCCAATAGGCGCCCTTGACCAACCTGGCCGGAATGCGGCGCCCGGTAGCGTCTGCCATCCGGCCTAGCCACTCGATCAGCGGCAGAGCCCGCTTGCCATAGGCCTGCACCGCGAGCCCGAGCCCGTTCCAGCCGGCGAGCGCAGGATCGATGAGCAGAGGCTCGACGAGCGCAAGGCTCAGATCGAGCTTGTCCTGCTCCTCGGCGTCGATGGTGAGCGGCAGCCACGCCTCGCGCATGGCAAGCGCTAGCTCGCGCAAGGTCGGCAGAAGCTCCTCGTGCAGCCGCGCTGCTTGCGAAGGCTGGTAGCGCGGATGCAGCGCCGACAGCTTCACCGACAGTCCTGGGCGCCTCTGCAGCTCATCCTCGTCGCGTAGATGCGGCGATCCGGCCCAAGCGGCGATGGCATCGATCGCCTCGTAATAGCGGGCCGTATAGGCCGCCGCGTCCTCTGCGGTGCGCGCCGCCTCGCCCAGCATGTCGAAGGAAAAGCGATAGCCCTCCGCCGCTTCGTCCTCGGCGTTGGCGAGCGCGTCGCCGATGGTCTGGCTGAGCACGAACTGGCCGCCGAGAATGCGCATCGCTTGGCGCAGCGCCTGGCGGATCACGGGCTCGCCGCTCCGCCCGATCAGGCGCTGGATCATTCCGGCGGGGGAATTGCCTTCGCCCTCGCCCCAATCGATGACGCGGCCGGTCAGCATCAGACCGTAAGTCGAGGCGTTGACGAGCAGCGAGCTCGACTGGCCGAGATGCCGTCCCCAATCGCCCGAGCCGATGGTTCCGGCGATCAGCCGGTCTGCGGTGGCGGCGTCGGGGATGCGCAGCAAAGCCTCGGCAAGGCAGAGCAACAGCACGCCTTCGCGGCTGGACAGACCATATTCATGCAGGAAGGAGTCGACACCGCCGGTTTCGCGCCGCCCTTCCCGCGCCGCGAGCACCAGCCTTTCGGCAATGGCCGCGATCTCGCGCCGCTCGTCCTCGCTCGCCCGAGCGCGCGCTATCAGCGCCGCGACAAGCGTCTCTTCGTGGCCGAGCAGCGCCTTGTTCAAGTCGGCACGGTCCGGTAAGGACAGCCGCGCGGCAATCTCTATCCTTGGCTCTCCCATGCGGATGATTCTAGTCCTTACACCCCCTCATCGTCCTATCTTGATCGCGGTCATATCGGCCGCTGCCGGAATCCAGTATTAAACCCTGCAAAGGCCAACTTCTTCGGCGGAAATGTATATGGCTGCATCGATTGCCACGGTGCGAACCGTGAAGGAGCTCCGGGCTGAGGTCGCAAAGTGGCGCAAGGCCGGCGAGACCGTTGCTCTGGTGCCGACCATGGGCGCGCTCCATGCCGGGCATCTATCGCTGATCGGCATCGCCAAAAATCATGCGACGCGCATCGTCGCCTCGATCTTCGTCAATCCCGCCCAGTTCGGCCCGAAGGAAGATTTCAAGCGCTATCCGCGCGACGAGGCCGGCGACCTCGCGAAGCTCGCGCAAGCCGGGGTCGATCTCGTCTATATCCCCCACACGGCCGAGATGTACCCGCGGGGCTTTGCCACCAAAGTGACCCTGCCGAGCCTGACCGAGGATTTGTGCGGCGCGGCGCGGCCCAATCATTTCGAGGGCGTGGCCACGGTGGTGACCAAGCTGCTCCTGCAATGCGCGCCCGACGTCGCGGTGTTCGGCGAGAAGGACTACCAGCAGCTCCTCGTCATCAAGCAGGTCGTCCACGATCTCAATATCCCGGTGCAAATCGTCCCCGGGTCGATCGTGCGCGAGGAGGACGGGCTCGCGCTCTCATCGCGCAATGGCTACCTCTCCGCTGCCGAGCGGAAGACGGCACCAATCCTCCACCAGGTCCTGAGCGAAGCGGCAGCCGCCTTGGCCAACGGCGAAGGCTGCGACGCGGTGACCAGCGCCGGCCGCTTCAAGCTCGAGGGCAAAGGCTTTCGCGTCGACTATGTGGCCGTCCGCGACCCAGAGACTCTGGCGCCGCTGTTCGGCCCGATCAAAGGGCCGGCGCGGGTGATGGGCGCGGCCTATCTCGGGACGACGCGCCTGATCGACAACGTCCCCACCGCGCCTAAAAATCGATGAGGCAAAGCTCGCGCAAGTCCGCGCGCATGGCTTGCGGCATCTCGCCCTCGTCCTCCTCGACCACGCGGAGATCGCCCGGCGCGTCGGCCGCAGGCAGATAGCGCCAGCCTTGGAAGGCGCGGCGGGCTTGCGGTAGCGTCGCAATCAGCTCCTCGTCATAGACGATGGCGCAGCATGGCGTGCCGTCCTCTTTGTGGGCAGGCCTGAGATCGAGAATGCACTGGCGGACGAGGATGAACCCCCTGATCACCCAATAGAGCGATCCGCCGTCGAGCACCTCGTCGCGGCGTTTCGGTGTCTGCAGCGTGCGATGAAAAAGCTCTGCTGGCTTGCGTGCGCGCTTCAGTTCTTTCAGCCTCTCGGTCTGCCAGTCCTTGAGTTCTTGCACGGTATCGCAGCCGACGCAGAGCTTGACCAGATGAACCGTCATTTTCTCGCCGCCTCAACAGCAGTCATCATGCAGCCATGCTATCCCGCCAAGCTTGTTTACCCAACCACACCAGCGCAATTTCCCCGCCAAAAAATCACGGCAGACTGACGCAAGCGTGATCAGGAGTGACGAAAGCACGCACAGATTCCCCGCTATAGCTCAATAGGCGGCTTTCGCCGCCGCCAGTGCCACGAAACTCAAAGCTCATGCGAGAGGAGAGGAAGAATGAAGCTCACTAAGAAATCCGGTGCTAAAATGGCCATGACCGCCGCCGCGTTGATCATTTCCGGGGCGACGCTCATCGCCGCGGCCAATGCCGAGACCTTCAAGGGCCGCTGCTTCGGTGTGAATGGCTGCAAGGGGCAAGGCAATTGCAAGTCCGCCAAGAATGACTGCAAGGGCAAGAATGACTGCAAAGGCCACGGCTGGCTCGAGATGCTGCAGGCCGAATGCTCCAACGCCGGCGGCCAGTGGGAGTCAATCTAATCCGCTAGGCATTGCGACCGGGAGCCGGCGGTTGCCGGCTCCCGACTAAAGCGTGGGGAACCGATCAATGAGCGACAAGCCGCCCTTCCTTGGCTTTGGCTTAGGCCTGAGGCCTCAGCATTATTCGGAAATTCTGGAGGGCTCGCCTCAAGTCGACTGGTTCGAGGTCATCTCCGAGAACTACATGATCGAGGGCGGTCAGCCCTTGTGCATGCTCGACCGGATTTGCGAGCGCTACCCCGCGGTGATGCACGGCGTGTCGCTCTCCATCGCCTCCACCGCGCCCCTCGACCGGGAGTATCTCGCCCGTCTCAAGAAGCTTGCCGAGCGCGTCAACCCGGTGTGGATCTCAGATCATCTGTGCTGGACCGGCGTGCATGGCGTGAACCTGCACGATCTCCTGCCCGTGCCCTACACCAAAGAGGCCCTCGATCACGTCGTCGATCGCGTCAGCCGGGTGCAGGATATTCTCGGGCGCCGGCTGACGCTTGAGAACGTGTCGAGCTACGTGACCTTCGGCCAATCCGAGATGACCGAATGGGAGTTTGTCAGCGAGGTGGCGAACCGCGCCGATTGCTGGCTCCTGTTCGACGTCAACAACGTCTATGTGAGCGCTTTCAATCACGGTTTCTCGGCTGACGATTTCCTCAACGGCGTGCCGCGCGATCGCGTGGTGCAGTTCCATGTGGCCGGCCACAGCCATGAAGAGACGCATCTCATCGATACGCACGACCATCCCGTCTGTGACGAGGTGTGGGACGTGTATCGTGCCGCCGTCGCCCATTTCGGACCGGTGTCGACCATGATCGAGCGCGACGACAACATTCCGCCGCTCGCCGAGCTCGTCGACGAGCTCGACCATGCGCGGAGCATCGCGCGCGAGGTGCTTGGCGCCCCAAGACTTGCCGCCGCGGAATGACCAGCCTCAAAGAGATCCAGGAAAGCTTTCAGCGCGGCATTCTCGCCGGCGACGACACCATCCTTTCCGAGATCAAGGACAGCCCCAAGGAAAAGCGGAAAGTGCTGTTCGGCGTCTACCGCAATGCCTATCTCGCGAGGCTCGCCGAAGTTCTGGCCGACGATTACGAGCAGGTGCATGCCTATCTCGGCGATGCCGGCTTCGCCAAGCTCGCCAAGCGCTACATCGCCGCCCACCCGTCTGATCGGCGAAGCGCCCGTGACTTCGGGCGTCACGTTCCCCACTTCCTGAAGACGGATCCGGCCTTCGCCGCTCATGCCGAGGTCGCCGAAATCGCCACGCTCGAGAAAGCCCTTGCCGATGCCTTCGACGGCCCAGAGGCTGAGCCGTTGAGCCTCGCTGCGCTCGCCGAGGTCGCGCCCGAGCTCTGGACCAGGCTTGTCTTTACCCCTCAGCCCACGGCGCTGCGTGTCACCTTCGCCACCAACGCCGCCGACATCTGGTCAGCCTTGCGCGACGAGAGCGCGCCGCCGCCACCACGCCGTCTGCCTGAGCCGCAGGCCATTCTCGTCTGGCGCCAGGACGTGACGGCGCGCTTCAAGCCGCTCGGGTCCGAGGAAGCGATGATGTGGGACGAAGCCGCCGCCGGCACACGCTTCGGCGTGCTCTGCGAGATGGTGGCGACCTATGGCGGCGAAGACGACGCCGACTTCCGCGCCGCGAGCTATCTCAAGGATTGGGTCGACATGGGGAGCCTGGCGGGCTTCCGGCTTGCGTCGTAGCGAGGTCGCAGCCTCCGGCCACCGCCTTGGGCGCGGGCAAGAGCGCGTTGGTCCTTCCGGCAAGCCGATAGGCGAGGAGCCCGACCCATTCCCGCGTTGCCACGTCGACCCGCCGCAGACCCTCTGAAACCTTGTCGAAGGGCCGCGTGAGATCGGCACGCCCCCGCGTCCGGTAATCCACCGGCCAAGCATCCACGTCGAGGCCTGCCTGACGGAACGAGGCGATGGCGCGCGGCATGTGATAGGCCGAGGTGATCAGCACCCAGCGCTTGCCCGGACCGAGCAGGCCGAGCCTGTCGAGCTCGGCCTTGAGATAGACGGCGTTCTCGTAAGTGTCCCGCGCGCCAGCCTCGAGGATCAGCCGGTCGGGTGCCACGCCCATATCGGTGAGCATGCTCGCCGCGCCCGTCGCCTCGGCGTCGGAGGGATAGAGAATGCCTGCATCGCCGCCGGTGAAGGCAATCTTCGCCTCAGGGAACTTCCGGGCAAGCATGACCGTCTCCACGATCCGTTCTCCCGCCTCATTCAGCGTCGGCGCCTTGCGCGCTTTTCCGACCAGCCGGTCCTCGGCGCCGCCGAGCACGATGAATCCCACTGGCGCCGGCGGCTGATCGAGATTGGCACGCGGGAAGCGGTTCTCCAGCGGCAGGATCAGGGCGTTGCCGAGCGGCGAGAGGCCGGCCACCAGCAGAAGAATGGCCCCTACCGTGACGAAGCGGCGCCCCCAACGCGCCCAGCCGGTCCAGATCAGGATCGCGCCGTAGGCGATGAGGAGCGCGATCAGCGTGGAGGGTTGCAGCAGGAACCACAGCACCTTGGCGAGATAGAAGAACATACGCTCGCCCGCTTACGTCAGCCACAAGGCGGCAAGGCCGAGGAAGGCGAAGAAGCCGACGCAGTCCGTCATCATGGTGACGAACACGCCTGAGGCGATGGCGGGATCGAGGTCGAGCGCGTGCAGCCCGAGTGGAATGAGGATTCCTGAGAGCGCTGCGACCAGAAGATTGATGATCATCGCGGCGCCGATCACCACCCCGAGCTGGCCGCTGCCGAACCAGTAAAACGCGATCACACCCATGATCAGCGCGAACATGAGCCCGTTGAGCAGGCCGACGACGGTCTCGCGGCCGATGACGCGGGCCGCGTTGACCGCGCCGAGATCCTGCGTGGCAAGCGCGCGCACCGCCACGGTCATGGTCTGCGTCCCGGCATTGCCGCCCATTGAGGCTACGATGGGCATGAGCACGGCAAGCGCCACCATCTGCTCGATGGTGGCGTCGAACAGGCTGATCACCCAGGAGGCAAGGATCGCCGTGCCGAGATTGACAAACAGCCAGATGAAACGGTGTTTGGTGGTTTGCCAGACCGGGTCTGACACCGATTCGCCGGCCACGCCGCCGAGCCGCAGGATATCTTCGGAGGCTTCCTCCTGGATGACCTCGACCACGTCGTCGGCGGTGATCATGCCGACCAGCCTTTGATCAGGGTCGACCACCGGCGCCGAGGTGAGATTGTAGCGCTCGAAGGTTCGCGCCACCTCCTCCTGGTCCGACGTCACGTCGATGGGATGAATGTCGCTGTCGGTGATCTCTTCGACGTTGACCGGCAGCTTTGAGCGCAGCAGGCGATCGAGCGCCACCGAGCCCATCAGATGGAACGAGGGATCGATGACGAACACCTCGTAAAAGCGGTCCGGCAAATCCTCGGCGTCGCGCATGTAGTCGATGGTCTGCCCCACCGACCAGAACGGCGGCACGGCGATGAAATCGGTCTGCATGATGCGGCCGGCGGAGTCCTCGGGGTATTCGAGGCTCCGCTCGATCGCCGCCCGCTCGAAGGAGGGAAGCTTGGCGAGGATGTCGGCCTGGTCTTGCTTGTCGAGATCCTCGATGACGTAGACCGCCTCGTCCGAGTCGAGCTGCTGCAGCGCCTCGGCGACCGCCTCGTTCGGCATCTCCTCGAGCACCTGGTCGCGCACGCCTTCATCGAGCTCGGACAGCGCCGCAGCGTTGAAGTCGTGGCCAAGCATGGCGATGAACGGCTCGCGCTGGTCTGGGCGCAGAAGCTGAATGAGATCGGCGAGGTCGGCCTCGTGCAGCGGAAGCGCAAGCTCGCGCACCGTCTTGGTGTCGCCGGCTTCGAGCCCGGCTTCAACGGCGTGCAGGAACTCAGGGCGAAGTTCCCCCTCCTCGTCGCGCAACGTGATCTCGTCTGCCGCGTCCTGCATCCCGCGCTTCCGATCGCACTGTCCTAAAGGGCTTCAAGCTGGAGCAAGGCCGCCGGCCCCGAAAGCGACAATCGACGCGAGGGGTGACGCTTTGCGAGATTGCCGTTTCCGGCCTGCAATGACAGGCGCGGCGGGTCGCGCCACTTAAGCCTTGTTAGGGGCGAATCTCCAGCCAAAAATGGCCGCAGCTATTGGGCTACCGTTGACGAGCGACTTAGAGTTGGGCCGCCAATTCGGCGAGCTTGGCGACGGTGTTCATGTTCCGCGCCGTTCCAGCCTTGGCGGCAGGAATCCTGAGCTTGGACTTGCCCATGCCTTCGCCGTAGTGGACATAAATCTCGCGGATCCCAAGCGCGATCCGCTCGTCTTTTCTGCCGGCCACATGATCGATCGCATCACGCGGCGGCGGTGCGTCGAGAAAGAAGGCATAGGTCCAGTTGGCGGCCAAGTCGGCAAAAGGGTTGTTGGCCGCTACCGCCGCCATCTCCGCCGCGGTCCGCACGAAGACGCCAACTTTCTTGCCGGCATAATCCTCGAGACGAGCCTCGAGCTCCGCTTTGACGTGCGCTTCGGACTTTCGGCAACTGAAGACGACGTTGCCGCTGGCGATAAAGGTTCGCAGCTTGGCAAAGCCTGCCTCGGCACAGAGCGCCCGCAAATCCTCCATGGGCAATTTGCCCGTGCCGCCCACATTCACCGCTCGCAAGAGGGCAATGTAGCTGGTCATGGCAAAGACCTATGGCGTTTGAGAGGATTGGTGCGGTCGAGAGGAATCGAACCTCCACGGGCTAAGCCCACAGCGCCCTCAACGCTGCGCGTCTACCTATTCCGCCACGACCGCATGGGATTTTCCGAGGGTTCGCCCCGGATATGGCTCTAAGCGTGCCCCGCGGCAAGGCCGCGTTGGGGGCCGGGCTGCATTAGCAAACCTGGCGTGCTGGTGCAAGGCGAGGCTGAAAGGGCTAGGTTTGGGCTGACAGCGTGTTTCGAGGTTGCCCTTGGCCAATCCTGTCGTCCTTTCGCTTGAGCCGCAAACCTCCGCCTTGGCGGACGTCGAATGGCTGACGAGCCGCGAGCCTGTCCCTTACGAGGTGGCGGTCGAGGCCATGGACGCGCGCGTGGCGGCGATCCTTGAGGCCCGCGCGCCGGAGGCCGTGTGGCTGCTTGAGCACCCTGCCCTCTACACCGCCGGAACCAGCGCCGCGCCGGAAGAGCTGATCGAGCCTTCGCGGTTCCCAGTGTTTCGCGCCGGCCGCGGCGGCCGCTTCACCTATCATGGTCCTGGCCAACGCGTCGCTTATGTGATGCTCGATCTTGGGCGCCGCGGCCGCGACGTGCGCGCTTTCGTGCACGCGCTGGAAGACTGGCTCATCGCCACCCTGGCAAGACTCGGCGTCGAGGGCGAGGCCCACGAGGGGCAGATCGGCGTCTTTGTCGGCGAGGCCAAGATCGCGAGCATCGGCATCCGTGTGCGCCATTGGGTGAGCTTCCACGGCGTGAGCCTCAATGTCGATCCGGACCTCACGCATTTCGCCGGCATCGTCCCCTGCGGGCTGACATCGCCAGTCACCAGCCTCGCCGCTCTCGGCATCGATGCCGATATGCAGCGCGTTGATGCCGCGCTCCGATCGGCGTTCGAGGAGACGCTTGGTCCGCTCAGCGCCAATTGGTCCCGAGCACCCTGAATCCGGGACCGACCGAGCCGCCCTCTTTGGTCACGGTCATTTTGGTCACACGTGCATCGGGAGGTCCGTCGGCGCAACGCCGCAGCATCTCGTCGACCTTGTCGGCGGGACCCGAGAACACAGCCTCGACGCTGCCGTCGCTCGCATTGCGCACGCTGCCGTCGAGCCCGAGCGCCCGCGCGGTCTGCTCGGTCCAGGCGCGGTAATAGACGCCTTGCACCCGCCCCTCGATTTTCACAGTGACAGTCTTGTTGGCGGCCTCGGCCATGCTCACGCAAATTCGAGGATCACGGCGTCGACATTGAGGCTGTCTCCTGGCTTGGCCAGCACCTTGGACACCTTGCCGTCGCGCTCCGCTTTCAGCACGTTCTCCATCTTCATCGCCTCGACGACGCAGAGCGTGTCGCCCGCCCGCACGTCCTGCCCGACATCGACCGCGAGAGACACGACCGTGCCGGGCATGGGGCAGAGCAGGAACTTCGAGGTATCGGCCTTCTCCTTCACCAGCATCAGCGCCGCGAGCTCGGCCTCGCGCTCGGTCAGCACCCTGACCGGAACTTCGACGCCCTCATAAATTATGTCATAGCCGTTGAGGATCGGGCGGATTTGCACAAAGGCGGGCTTGCCGTCGATGGTCCCCTTCCACACCGGATCGCCGAACCACCAATTCGACGCGAGATTGATCGTCTTCCCCCCGCCCTCGAAAATGACCGTGAACGGCCCCTCGACGTCGCCCGCAACCGTAACCCGCTCGGCAGCATCGGCGATCTCAATGATCCGCACTTCGGCGAACTGCACCGGCTCGCCGTGCATTTGCTGGGTGATGGCGCGGCGGCGCTGATTGCTCATATGGTCGATGGTGGCGGCGATGGCGACGATGGCATCGCGCTCATCGCCCGTGGGCAGCGGAGGCTTGAAGCCTCCGGGAAATTCCTCGGCGATGAATTTGGTGGAGAGCCGCCCTTCCCTCCACCTGTTGTTGCGCATCAGCACGGAGAGGAAGGGAATGTTGTGGCGGAAGCCGTCGATGGCGAAGGCGTCAAGCGCTTCGCCCATATGCTCGATGGCCTGCAGCCTCGTCGGCGCGTGCGTGACCAGCTTGGCGATCATCGGGTCGTAATAGACCGAGATCTCGCCGCCCTCGACGACGCCCGAATCGAGCCTGGTGGTGATGCCGTCGACCGTGGTGCCCTCGCGCGGCGGCTTATAGCGGATGAGCCGCCCGGTGGACGGCATGAAGTTCCGCACCGGGTCCTCGGCGTAGATGCGCGCCTCGATCGCCGAGCCTTCGAGCTTCACGTCCTTCTGCTTGAGCTTGAGCTTCTCGCCGGCGGCGACCCTGAGCATGGCCTCGACAAGATCGAGCCCGGTGACGAGCTCGGTCACCGGATGCTCGACTTGAAGCCGCGTGTTCATCTCGAGGAAATAGAAATTGCGGTTCTTGTCGACGATGAACTCCACGGTGCCCGCGGTGTCGTAGCCAACGGCCTTGGCGAGCGACACGGCTTCAGCCCCCATGGCGGCGCGGGTCTTGTCGTCGATGAACGGGCTCGGCGCCTCCTCCACCACCTTCTGATTGCGGCGCTGGATCGAGCATTCGCGCTCGCCGAGATGGATGACGTTGCCGTGCTTGTCGCCGAGCACCTGAATCTCGATATGGCGCGGCTCCTCGATATATTTCTCGACGAACACGCGGTCGTCGCCGAAGCTCGACTTGGCCTCCGACTTCGACGAGTTGAAGCCTTCCTCCACCTCTTTGCGACTATAGGCGATGCGCATGCCCTTGCCGCCGCCGCCCGCCGACGCCTTGATCATCACCGGATAGCCGATCTCGTCGGCGATCTTGGCCGCCTCTTTGGCATCCTTGATCACCCCGAGATGGCCTGGCACGGTCGAGACCTTCGCCTTGGCGGCAAGCTTCTTCGACTCGATCTTGTCGCCCATGGCCTCGATGGCCTTGACGTTCGGGCCGACGAAAACGATGCCGGCCTTGGCAAGCGCCCGGGCAAAAGCGGCGTTCTCCGAAAGGAAACCGTAGCCCGGATGAATGGCGTCGGCGCCCGTCTCCTTGGCGGCGGCGACGATCTTGGCGATGTCGAGATAGGATTGGCTCGCGGCGGCGGGGCCGATACGCACCGCCTCGTCCGCCATGTCCACGTGAAGCGCGTCGCGGTCGGCGTCGGAATAGACGGCGACCGTGGGGATGCCGAGCCGCCGCGCCGTCCGCATGATGCGGCAGGCGATTTCACCCCGATTGGCGATGAGCAGCTTGGCGAACATGGTGGAGAGATCCCCAGCTCTAGCCCGGCACTTCTAGAGGCTCGTTGGGGATGAGTAAACCAGTGACTATTCTGCTGCCGGGTTGAGCGGCTTTCGCTTGGGAGGCTTGCGGCCACCCTTGCGGCCCTTGTCCTTCTCGGTCGAGGCCGCTGCCGCCGCCGAACTGAAAGCCAAGACTTCCGCCGAATGCCCTTCTTCCCGCTGGCCCTCGCTGGCGACGGTGGCGAGGTCGGCGGCTGCGGTCTCTTGGCCTGCTGCTTTTGTAGGCACATCGGCCTCAGCCGTTGCAGGAGCGGCTTCGGACGCGGAAGTGGCGTGTTCGGCCTCGCGCGCCCGCGCCTTCTGATAGTCCTTGGCGAGGAAGGTATAGACCGCGGGCGTGACGAACAGAGTGAAGATCGTGCCGATGGTCATGCCTGCGGCGATCACCACGCCGATGTCGAAGCGGCTCGCGGCACCCGCGCCCTTGGCGATCAGCAGCGGCACCATGGCCACCACCATGGCCGCCGTGGTCATCAGGATCGGCCTGAGCCTGGTGGCGGCCGCCTCTTCGATCGCTGCGCGCCGGCTGAGCCCCTTGTCCGCCTGCAGCTTGTTGGCGAAGTCCACCATCAGGATGCCGTGCTTGGAGATCAGCCCGATCAGGGTGACGAGTCCGATCTGGGTATAGATGTTGATGGTGGCGAGCCCGGCGTTGAGCGGAATGAGCGCCCCGAACATCGAGGTCGGCAGCGCCACCAGGATGATGAACGGGTCGCGGAAGCTCTCATATTGCGCGGCGAGCACCAGGAAGATCACCACCAGCGCGAAGATGAAGGTGTAGACCAGCGTGCTGCCTTCCTGCACGAATTGCCGGCTCTCTCCCTGGAAATCGTAGAAGAAGCCTTCTGGGAAGCTCTTCGCCTTGTCCTTCAGGAACTCGATCGCCTCTCCGACCGTGCGGCCAGGGAATGGCACTGCCGAGAGCGTCGCCGAATTGAGCTGCTGGAAATTGGTGAGCGCGTTCGGTTGCACCGTCCTGGTGATCGAGGCGACGTTCGACAGCGGCACGAGCGTGCCCGACGCCGTGCGGATCTGGTAGCGCGTGAGCCAGCTTTCGTTCAGGCGATAGTCGCGCGGCACCTGCGGGATCACGCGATAGCTGCGCCCGTAAAGATCGAACAAATTCACGTAGTTGCCGCCGAGCAGCGTCGCCAGAGAGCCGCCGATATCGGCCATGGAGATGCCGAGCCGGTTCGCCTTGTCGTGATCGATGTGAAACTCGATCTGCGGCGTCTCGAAGCGAAGGTCTGAGTCGGAGAAGATGAAGAGCCCGCTCTCCCGCGCCGACTTCTCCACGTCGGCGAGCACATCGGCGAGCTCGCGCGCGTCGCGCGTCGTGGTGATCACGAACTGCACCGGCGGTCCGCCGACCGAGCCCGGCAGGGCCGGCGGCGAGAAGGCGAGCGCCTGCGCCGTGGCGATGCTGGAGATGCGTGGCTCGAGCTCTTTCAGCACCTCTTTTTGACTCCGCGTCCGATCGCCCCAATTCTTGAGCAGGATGCCGGCGAAGCCCTGATGCACATCGCCCATGCCGTTGATGGTGAACACGTGGTCCTTCTCAGGCACCGTCGAGTAGACCTTGTAGAGCTGCTGGGTCGCGTCCTCGAGATAATCGAGATTGGCGTATTGGGGCGTCTTGACCAGGGTAAAGAGAATGCCCTGGTCCTCCTCAGGCGCGAGCTCCTTCTGCGTCGTCATGTACATGAGGCCGGTCGCGGCGATCACGCCAACGAGCACGAGCAAGGTCACCGGGCGGTAATTGAGAGTGCCGTGCAGCCGCCGTTGATAGCGTTGCTTCAGCCCATCGAACATGCGGTCGAGGAAGCGGGTGAAGCGTCCGCCGCCACCGCCGTTGTGCGCTTTGAGCAGGCGCGAGCACATCATCGGCGAAAGCGTGAGCGCGATCACGCCTGAGACGAGCACGGCGCCGGCAAGGGTGAAGGCGAATTCCTTGAAGAGAGCGCCGGTAAGGCCCGACACGAAGCCGATCGGCGCGAACACCGCGGCAAGCGTGATGGTCATGGCAATGATCGGATAGACGATCTCGCGAGCGCCCATCAGCGCCGCCTGCATCGGCCGATGCCCCTCCTCGATATGGCGGTAGATGTTTTCCACCACCACGATGGCGTCGTCGACCACGAGACCGATGGCGAGCACCAGGGCGAGCAGCGTCATCAGGTTGATGGAGTAGCCGAGCGCGGCCAGGAGCCCGAGCACGCCGATGAGCGACAGCGGGATGGTGACGATCGGGATGATGGTCGACCTGAGATTGCCGAGGAAGAGGAAGATCACCACCACGACGATCAGAGCCGCCTCGCTCAAGGTCTTCACCACCTCCCACAGCGAGGCGCGGATGAAATTGGTGGCGTCATAGGCGACGGTCGCCTCGAGCCCCACCGGCAGCTCGCGCTGGATCTCCGGCACGGCCTTGCGCACATTGGTGATTACCGTCAGCGGGTTCGCCGTCGGCGTGGCATAGACGCCGATGAACACGGCCTTCAGCCCATCGAACACCGAAGAGGAATCGGCGCTTTGCGGCCCGAGCTCGATCTCTGCCACGTCGCTCAGGCGGATCAGCGCATCGCCGCGGTTCAGCACCACGAGCCGTCCGAAGGCCGCCGGGTTGTCGAGCGAGGTCTTGGCGTCGATATTGGTCTGCACGAAATCGCCCTTCACCTGGCCTGGCGCCGAGGTGAAGTTGTTGCTGGCCAACGCCGCACGCACATCGAGCGGGGTCACGCCAAGCGCCGCCATGCGGTCCGGGTCGAGCCAGATGCGCATGGCGAAGATCTGGCCGCCAAGGATCTCGGCATTGGCCACGCCGTCGATGGTCTGCAGCTTGGGCTGCACCACGCGGTTGAGGTAGTCGCTGATCTGCGATGAGTTCATCACCTTCGAGTTGAACGACAGGTACATGAGGGCATAGCCCTCGCCCGTCTTCTTGGTGACGATCGAGTCATCGGCCTCGCGCGGCAGGATGCCTTTCACCTGCGCGACCTTGGACAGCACGTCGGTCATCGCCCGGTCGGGGTCGGCGTCGAGCTTCAGATTGAGGGTGACGGTGCTGACATTCTGGGTGGAGGTCGCGACCAGTGTGTCGATCCCTTCCGTGCTCGCCACCGCCTGCTGGATGGGCACGGTGATGAAGCCCTGAATGAGATCGGCGTTGGCGCCAGGGTAGACCGTGGTCACCGTGATGGTGGTGTTGGAGAGCTCTGGGTATTGCCGGATCGGCAGCTTGAACCCGGCCTGCGCACCGATGAGCAAGATCAACAGGCTCACCACACTGGCGAGCACCGGCCGCTTGATGAAGATGTCGGTGAAAGACATGTGGCTACTGTTTCGGCCGCTCCGCGGCGGGCGTCAGAGGCCGTGAATTGTCGATCTTGATGGCTGCGTCGGGGTGGAGCTTGAGCTGGCCGCTGGTCACCACCTGCTCGCCGGCCTTCACGCCTTCCAGAATGGCGACCTCGTCGCCTTGGCTCGGGCCGACGCGCACGAAGCGCCGCTCGACGGTGAGCTGCGGCGCCGGCACCTCCACCTCGCCGACGCTTGCGGTTTTCTCTGGCGCCGGCGGACCCGCCTTCACCACCCACACGCTGTCGCCGTAGAGCCCATAGGTCACCGCGGTGCGCGGCACCGTCACGAGCTCCTTCGGCTTGCCTTCGAGCACGGCGACATTGGCGAACATGCCGGGCAGCAGCCTGTGGTCGGCATTGGGCGACCGTCCGCGCACCATCAGCGTACGCGTGTCTTGCGCCACGCGGGCATCGAAGGCCTCGATCACCCCCTTGAACACCTGGTCGGGATAAGCATTGACGCCGAGCTCGATCGGAGCGCCGATCTTGAGCTTGCCGAGATCGCCTTCAGGGACCGGGAAGTCGATCCAGATCGGGTCGAGCGCCTGGAGCCAGACGAGCGGGTCGCCAGCCTTCACATATTGCCCCTTTTCCACCCGGCGCAGGCCGAGCCTGCCGGCGAAGGGCGCGGTGATGTTCTTTTGCGCAATCACTGCTTCCATGCGCTGCACCGAGGCTGCGGCGGTGTCACGCTTTGATGTGGTCGTATCGACAACGGCCTGGGATACGAATTCCTTTTTGACGAGACTTGCTTGCCGCTTGAGATCGGCATTCGCCTCGAGCAGAACGGCGCGGTTCTTGACGAGGTCCGCCTCTTCCACCGACGTGTCGAGCTCGACGAGCTTGGTCCCCTTCTCAACATCGTTGCCGCTCTCGAAATAGTAGTTCTTGACGATGCCGGCGACCTCCGGAGACACGTCGACGCCGCGGATGGCGATCAGCGTGCCGATCGACTGCACCCGGTCGATCCACTCCTTGGTGCCGGCGCGCTCGGCCGTCACCGTGGCAGCCGGCGGCTTCATCTTCGCCATGAACTCGCCGATCATCTTCGGCTTGAACACGAGGTTGAAATAGCCGACCCCGCCGAGAAACAGGGCGACCAGAATGGCGGCAATGACAAAGCGCTTGATCATCGGTGTGCTGTATTTGGCTCGCGTCGAAGGCCGACGCGTCCCCTCCAGGGCCGACCCTAGCCATTGGAGACGGCAAAATTGCGCCCACTAAGTGGGGAAACCAGAACGGGATAGCAGGCCCTTTGCCTTTTGCAAACGGACTTGATTGTCATGTTTTCGCCGCGCGCCGCCCGTTAGCTTTGAGGCCTGCCGGTGGCGAACTGAGGCGTGACGCGCAATGCGAGAAGGGATGCGAAAAGCGCAAGTGATCGCGGCCTGTCTTTCGGCTTTTCTGCTGCTCGGGCTCGCTAGGCCGGCGCTTGCCGAGGAGCCGCTCGGCATTGCGCTCGAGGGTTTCGCCTATCCCTACCCGGTACACATGTTCGTGATCTAAGCCAGGGAAAAAACGCCATGACCATCACCCTTTACGAACTCCAACCCTCGCCGCATGCGCGGAAAGTCCGGCTGCTCGCGGCCGAGCTCGGCATTCCTCTGAACAAGGTGCCGGTCGATCCGCGCATCGGCGAGACGCGCACCAGCGAGTTTCTCGCCAAGAACCCCAACGGCCGGGTGCCAACTCTCGAAGAGGACGGCTTCGTCCTCTGGGAATTGCCGGCGATCCTCAAATATCTCTCGGCCAAGCACCCCGAGCGCTGTCTTTGTGGCGCCGACGCCAAGACCCAGGCTCTGGTCGATCAGTGGATCTGCTGGTGGGTGGGCGGCCCGGAAGCCGCCATGGACGCCCTCGCCTGGGAGATGCTGATCAAGCCGAAGGTGCTCAATCAGCCAGGCTTCGATCCCGGCATCATGGAAGATGCCCGCGCCCGCCTCAACCGCTTCCTGCCGGTTCTCGACAAGCAGCTTGCCGATCGCGACTACATTGTCGGCCCGCTTACCGTCGTCGATTTCCTCATCGGCCCTCGCTTCGACAGCGCTCCCGCCCTCCTCGACATCGACATCAGTCCCTACAAGAACATCGATGCCTGGCTCGGGCGACTCCACGCCAAGCCCTATTGGAAGGACGCCTGAGGCAAGAGGTCAGCGCACCCCCTTCTTCGACTTCTTCACCACGAGCTTGCCATTTGCGGCGACCGTCTTGGCCTTTGCCGAGGGCGTCGTCTCGCGCGGGTTCCCGGCCATCTTCTTGGCCATTGGCTTGAACGCCGGCTTGGCCACGCTTGCCTGCTTCACCGCCTCGACCGGCGGCTTGGGTGCCGGGCTCGCCGCCTTTGCCGCCGGGCTCGCGGCCCTTGGCGCGGCGCTTACCTTTGGAGCCGGGCTCGCAACCTTGGGAGCAGCGCTCGCCACCTTCGGTGCGGGACTTGGCACTTTAGGAGCGGGGCTCGGCGGCTTCGCCGCCTTCTTCACGGGACTCCGCACCGCTTCCTTTGCCTTGACCGCAGCCATAGGCTCCCGAGCCGCCGCCAACGGCGGGATGGGCAAGGGCGCAAAGACGTCAGCCGCGGGAGGTTTCGGCAACATCCGATGAGCGGCTCCGCCGTTCAACAGCGCCGCGACGCTCATGTGATACGGGATGCCTGGATTGAGATGATGCCCGGCCTCTGGCACGCGCTCATGCATCACGCCGAGGCTTGAATTGGCGCGGCCGAACCAGTCGAGAGCGCCGAGATATTGCTGCACCTTCTTGAACGTCGGCGGCAGCCCGACCACGGCCCCGAGTGTGGTGATGCGCAAGCGCTCGAACAAAGCGCTCTCGTCGCCTTCCAGATCCTCGACATAGTGCTGGAGCGCGTGGGACACGACGAGCGAGCCCTTGCTGTGGGCGACGAGATATTCGAGCTTGGGCGGGCCGGCGAGCAGGATCTCGGAGAGCGTCGCCGACGCGTCGCCCGCGGCCGGTGCGGCATCCGCCGGCATGGTCGAGCGCATGCGCTCGAAGAATTTCTCCATCGTGTATCTGATGCGGTCGGCGGCGCCGAATGCGAACCAGCCGCCAAACGCCTCGGTCATCACATCGGACAACCCATAGCCGGTGACAATGCCGGCAACGTCGGTGTTAAGCGCATCGGCGATGTTGCGGGCAAGCGCTGCGGAGCCGAGCGCGACCCCGGCAACGGCGATGGCGCGGATGGTCGGCCCCTCTTTGTTCCTGAAGCGGAGCGCGCTCTTGTAATGCCGGATCTTGCGATCGGAGTTGCTTGGCGGCACGACGATGATGCTGCCCTCGCGATCGACGAGCGGCGAGAGCTTCGCCTTCTCCTCGAGCGTCAGGCTCGCGGTGTCGTAGAAGAAGTTGTCGATGAGGGCGTTGCGCTGCCGGTAGCTGAAGAACGGCAGACTCGCAGCAAACTCTGTTGAAGCAGACGTTTGATTCTCCCCGCTGAATTGACTTGCGCCAAGCTTAGTCCTTGAACGCTGCGTGACAAGCCTGACCCCTGCATCTTTCGTAGGCAGCCCTGCTCAAAATAAGAGCCGCGGCAATATGGCCATGCTCAATTTCTGTCGCCGCTCCTTTGTCATTCCCGCGAAAGCGGGACTCCAGTAGGTCGCAACTTCTTGCTGCTCTCACCAACTCCTCACCTCTTCGGGCTCTGCCCGCCTTCGCGGGCATGACAGCTTTTGGCAAGCCGATCTGTCTCGCGACAGCATCTGCCCGAGTCGTGAGCGAGGGATGCGGGGCACCGAGCGGCCGCGTCCTATTGTTAAGGGCAGCCTCTCGGCGCCCCGCTTGCGGCGATATGTTAAGCCCCTTCCCCTCGCTTACCGCCTCTTCCGCGGGACGCCTATAGCGCCCGGCAGAGATGGACCCGGGCTTTCCAACCCGGGCGGGGGGCAGACGAGCCCCTGAGGTGGTCCGTTACACCGGCCGCGAAACGCGAGACCACTCTTTCTCAGATGAGGTCGCAGGTCCGTTCCATCTCTCGCCGCACCCCTGCCCCCTCATGCCAGGACGGTCCTAGGCCACGCATCCCTCACGGGGCAGGGATGGGAGGAGTCTAATGCAGGCGCGGAGCGCGGGGATAGTGGGGGGAAAGATCGCGTCTTAAGATCGCAGCACACGTTTGCAGCCTGGCGCTGACCGCCGTGGGCTAACCGCCGGTCAGCCAGTTCCGCATGCGTTTCCAAATAGACTCGCGTGGCTCTGACGGTTCGTCTGCAGCATCTGATCGTGCGGACCAATCCCGCGACTTGGGAAGGCCATCAAGGTTGGGCGCGTAGATCCAGCCGCTTTCCGAACTTTCCGGATTGATGACCTTCACCCACCGGCGCCTCTGTTCAAGAACTTTGAGTTTGGTGTCCTTCGCAATCACGCCGATGACCGCCGCCGACGATGTCGGGCCTTCTCGAAGGTTGACCGGGGTCGAAGGCTGGACTGAATTTGCACCGTCACCATCTTTCTCCGTTTGCCCGTCGTCGCTTGGGGCCAGTTTCGCCGGATCGGCGCTCTTGCCTGGTGTCGATCGCTCCAAGCTGTCGTTTGCGGCTGATGGCGCGGGGTCCTCGTCGACGGCGTTCAGGGCCTGCGCGCCGTCAGGCTTGCCGTCGATTGCAGCATCTTGCGGCGCTTCCCCGGCCTGCGCCTCGGTGGATACGGGGTTAGGGTCGTTGTTGGGTGGCGGAGCCGGCAGCGCAGGCTCCGGCTTGGCCGCCACCCGCAATGTGGTTTCGGCCGCGGCGACGATTTCGCCGGCGGAGTCGACCAGCTGAATTGCCAATCTCGTTTCGCCCTTCGCTTCATCCGGCAAGACAAGATGCAGGTCGCCGATCTCGTCGGGCTTCAAATTCCATCCCGTCGCGCCGTAGGGCCGGCCTCCCGACAACGTGGCGCCGGCCGGCAGTCCGCTTATGGCGATGGCGCTGCGGAAGGGCACGCCGTCGGTACCGTCGAGGGAGATCGGCAGGGCGATGTCTTCTCCGGCATTTGCCTCTAGGATGGAAGGCACGGTCAATGCCGGCGCAAGCTTGGCCGTTTCCTTGGGGCGCGCGTCAGGGGCGCCGGTCGCATCTGCGCGAACCGGCGATTCGACCTTCGCTTCCGGAGGATCCGCCCACATCTCCGGCAGCCACACGAAGGCGGCGACGGTCAAGTTCGGCACCAGGGCAAGAAGAACGAGAGCGGCGATCAACGCACGCGGGCTGGCGACAAGCCTGTTCAAGAAACGTGTCGGCGCCGGACCTTCGACGCGCCGGTCGGGTGGCGGCGGGCCCGATAGAACGCGCGGAGCCGAGCGGGTCGCAATCCGCGGCGTGCCCAACGGCGTGTCTCTCGTCGTCGGGCTCGGTACGCGCTGCGTGGTCGGGCTTGTCGGCAAAAGCCACTCGCCTCGTTTACAAGAGTACTAGGAGCGAAGCCGGGTCGCCAAAACGCTGAAATCCCTCATGCTTTGCAAAGGGATGACGCCCAAAAGCGGCATGGTAGAGGCTGCCGATTGGCAAAACGGCGGCCTCATCCGTGGCCGATCCGCGGCGTGCGGATAATCCCGTGGTGGCGGGCTCATCGCCTCTTGGCGCGCTTGATGGTCCGCGTTGCGAGCGGCCCAGGCAGCGCGCGCCGAGCTTCGGCCTCGAGCTCCTCCCGGCGAGAATGCAGAAACAGCACCCAGATGACGATCGCTGCCACGCCGGCAACAGCCAAGGCAATCGCCGCGGGCTTGGTCAGATGCTCGATCTCCTCACCGAGCGTGTAGGCGCCGAGGCCAAACACCGTCGCCCAGAGAATAGCGCCAGCGGCATTGAAGAAGAAAAAGCGCGGCCACGACATGCGATTGACGCCGGCGAGGAGCGCCGCGAGCACCCTGAGCAGCGCGATGAAGCGCCCGAAGAAGACAATCTTGCCGCCGTGCCTCTGGAATAAATATTGTCCCACTTTGATGCGCCCCTCGTTGAGGCCGACATAGGCTCCATAGCGGACGAGAAGGCGGAAGCCGATCTCTCTCCCGATCCAATAGCCGATATTGTCGCCGACGATGGCGCCCGCGGCGGCGGCGGCAATGACTTCGACGATATTGAGGCCCCCGGTCTTGCCTGCATAAATTGCCGCAGCAATCAGAATTGCCTCTCCCGGCAGAGGCAAGCCCATGCTCTCCAAACAAACCACCCCGGCGACCGCAAACGAGCCATATTTCATGACCAGGGTCGTGGGACCAATCACGGGCTTCCTCTTTGTTGTTAACTGCGATAGTGGAAGGCGCTCCCGGCGAACCTTTATGCCGGGATATGACCGATTTCCGCCGATTGTCTGTGACGAACGCAAGCTGGAAGAGTTCGAGATCAGCGAAGAATGCAAGCCGGCTTGGGCTTACGGAATGTGCCAGTCAAACGGTGTGGATGACCTAATCTTAACGGACAGGGTTGAATGACGTGAAAGCCAGATATCGTACCGCTGCCTATGTTGCAATTTCCGCCTTCATTCTCATCTCGGTCCCGGCCTTGGCCGCCGTTACCGAGCGTGTGAAGCAGGATTGTCGTGGGGACTATCAGCGCTATTGCAGCGCGTACGCGGTCGGCAGCGAGGCGCTGCGCGCATGCATGTCCCGCTCCATCAAGAAGGTGTCGAATATGTGCGTGAGGGCTCTCGTCGATGGCGGCGAGATGTCACGGGCGCAAGCCGATCGCCTTCGCAAGCCCACCACAAGCAAGCACGCGACCCACAAGCGCACCTATCACAAACGCACGACGAAGAAGCGCACGACGACAAGCCGGTGAGCTCTGGCCGCTCGTAAGCTTCCTGAGAGCGTAGCGCGCCAGGATCTCAATCCCCGAGGAAGCCGCTCAGCGAGCCGGCAATATCGTTTCCGCCGCTCGCGGTCCGTCGTGCCGGCGAGGATGACGCGCTTCCCTCCTCCCCTTCCGGCTTTTTCGGCTCAGGCGGCGGCACGGGGAAGCCGGCGGCGCTGCCGAACAGCGCGGTCACCATCTTGTTGTCGAGCCCGTAGACGTCGGCGAAGGTCGAAAGCTTGCCTGCGTCGTCGACCACCGCGGTGAAATAGGTGAGATGCACCGGGATCTTGTGCTCGAGCGAAACCGGGCTCTGGGCGCTAGAATCCCACAACGCCTTGACCTTGCTCGCCGGCCATCCATTGCCCTCGGCCAGAAGCACCGCGGCGAATTGTTGCGGCTTCTCCATGCGAATGCATTCGTGCCCAATCATGCGCACCGGCTCCTTGAAGTATTTCTTCCGCACGGGGAGCGTGTCGTGCATGTATACGGTGTGGCGGTTGGGGAACAGGAATTTCGCCTTGCCGAGGACGTTTTGCGGCCCTGTCTTCTGCAAGAAGGTGTAACTCAGAATATTGCCGCGGCTCCAATTGACGCGTGCAGGGTCCACCGGACTGCCATTGTAGCTCACCGAAAGCTTATGCACTCTGAGGATCGAGTAGTTCCCCTCGCGCAAGGGTGGGAGCAAATTCTCTGTCACCACCGTCTCGGGCGCGATCCAATCAGGATTGAAGACGACGGTCGCCATGTCGGCGGTGAACACCGGCGTGGCGTAGCCGATGGTGCCGACGAGAGTCTTGTCGGCGTAAATCGTCTTCCCGTCCTTGACCACGTAGAGCATGAACTCCGGCGAGTTGTTCCACACATAGACCGAGCCAAGATCCTCGGGCATCCAGCGCCAGCGCTCCATGTTGATGATGATGCGCTTGATGTCCTTGTCGTTGGCCGCCGGCTTCGCAGCTCCCTCCCCGTCCGTACTACGGGCTTTGAGCAGCGCCTGGCGCAGGCGGACAAACTGCTCGTGCTTGGGATGCAGGGACTGAAGATATTGATCCGGCGCTGCCGCGGCGTCGATCTCGCTCAACACCATCTTCGGATCGCGCACATGCGGCGTCTGATCGAGGAGCTCGCTGATCTCTTGCGGGTTTAACCGCCCGCCGTGGGCAAAGCGGGCATATTTCAGGATGGCGAGATCGAGCTTGATCTCGGCGCTTGCCTGGTCGTCGGGCGTCGTAGGCAGCGCGCCTGCCGGCGGCAAATCGAAGGCGGCGGCGTCGAGACCCCAATCGTCGGCCTTGCCGATCTCGAACAAGGCCGCCTGCCCCCCGGCCGAGAAGCCCATCTCCGTCACCCATAAGGGGGCGCCGGTCCTTGCCGCGTAGAAAGCCGCGAGTGCGGCGAGATCGTCTTCATTGGCGCTTTTGCCGACCGAGGGGTCGGCGAGCTTGGCGCGGATGCTGGCCAGCACGGGGTTTGTCTGGGGCTGCGCTGGCTCGATCGCAGGCGGCGGCTGATTTGCCGGCGCGGCGAAGGGCTGCGGCGATGCCGGCGTGAGAGACGGCTCGGCCGGTGTTGCCGGCTGATCCTCGGCGCGCACGGAAAAGCCGGGCGCCAAGGCCAAGGCCAAGCCTGCGCAAAACAGGACGGCGATGAGGTGAGCCCCGCGCATCCCCTTGACCCCTCCGATAGGAGGGAAATTAGCCCGAGAAGGCGCCCCTCGGCCACCCCGATTTCCGCGAGGCGACGGGGCAGAAAATCTCGCTTTTACCCATCGGAGATTGCCGTAACTACGCGGCGCCCTTGAGGGCTTCGTCAATTTCCGCGATGGCCGCCTGCAGCTCTTCGATCTGAAGGGCCGTCTGCTCGTCGATCGGTGGCGGTTGATCGGAAATGATCGACCTGCCCGGAGTGTAGAGAGCATCTCCCCTGTCGGTCAGGCTCTGGAGCTGCTTTTCCAGTTCCGCCCGTTTTTCCATGAGGCTCTTTGTTTGTTCGGCACTCATTTCTCGTTCCTCCCCATTCGCTCTTCTGATGAAGGCCCGACTGTCGTTTCCTTATTAGATTACCGTTCTTTCTATGACAGTAAGGGGGGTGGCTGCGATCACGTCAGGAGCCGCTCTTTTTCACCGTGGCGTCGGCGTCGATGTCGCGGAGCTTGCTCATGAGATCGTTCATGGATGACCGGCAAAATACCCCAGGATCGACCTTTTGCGTCTCCGCCATCATCTTGTACGCAACTTTGTTGTTGGCCAGCGCCTGCTTCATCAACTTGTCTTTGTTGATGGCAGGGTCACGCCGCAAATAATAGGCCTCGATCTTGGCCAGGGCATCCTTGGCCTTGGCGACGTCTGCTGCCGTCAGGCGGTGGTGAGCAGCGCAGTCCGTGACAAGCTGAAAGTCGGTATAATAGGTCTTCAAATAGACGCCGAGATGGGTCGAGGCCTGCGCCGAGAGCGACAGCAGGCAGGCGCAAGACGCCAAGAAAAGTCGTTTGGCCAGTTGGGGCATGTGAAGTCCTTCGGAAACTGCCTTGCGCGACGAGCCTACGCCTAACCTATAACGGAATGTTGTGGCGCTTCTTCCAAAGGTTTTCCAGTGGCTTGTTACGCGGCATCTTGAGCGCGCAGGCGACATGCTTGCGCCTGCCGAGCGGCGTGATCACCACATCGATCCAACCTCGGCCTCAACGGATCATCGCCTACCTGACGACGTAGACGATCCTCCTGGCGGCGGGCTCGACCACGACCCTTTGGCCGTTGACGTAGGAATAGACGTAAGGCGACGCCGGGATCGGATAGACCGGAACGGCCGCAGGCAAGGACGCCCCGACCATCACTTCTCCATCGACCAGAACCGGCTGAACCACCTGCTGCGTCACGTAGGAGAGGACCTCAGGCGCCGGCAGGATCGGCTCGACCAAGGCCGGGGTCGGCACCAGGGCGCCGACCGGCGGTGTTGCGACAACCACCGCACCTGGCGTCGGCACCACGATCGGAATGCCGAGCTGGGCGCCCGACACTTGCAGATTGGTAGGCTTGCCTCCGGCGTCGGTGACGAGATAAGGCGCGGACGCCCAGCCCGTGACATTGCCCACCACGACACTGCACCAGGAATAATCCTGAATGCATCCGGTGACCGGAAACCGCGTGTTGGCCGGCATTTGAGCCACCACCCCATATTGGAAGCCGGGACCGCTGCGCACATTGAGGTGACCGGTGGGGGAAAAGACGGCTGGCACCGCAAGCGCCGAGCCGGCAACGAGGGCGGCGCCGACGAGCGAAGCGAGGCCGATCATGACGTGCGTGCGTTTCATTCTACTGCTCCCTAGATGAAGGCGTGTTTGACCCAGGCTTTATGACCCAAGCGCGTCATCGGGATATTGCTTTTTCGACGAATTGGTAAGCTCAATTTTCCGGCGCACGTGCCCCGCCTGTGCAAGTCGGCCAGTCGATCTGGCAAGAAAACCGGCCAAATTGGCTTTTGTGCCTCGCCGGAAGATGACCTAGCTCTGCCGCCAGTCTTCAAATCCGCATCTGATCGGCGGCGCGGCGCGGGTCAGAAAACCCGCGCCACTTTTTGCGCGACAGCTAAGCCGCTGCCGATTTCACGAATTCCTTCGGCACCGAGTTCGATCGTTTTCAGAATCTGCGAAGCGATCTGGTAAGGGTCGCTGACCTCGCACAACACGAGGAGGCCGTTGGTGCGCGCGCCGTCCGGATAGACCGCCACGGGCTTGAGCACGCAATCCGAGCTATGCCCCTCGGCCTGTTGGGTCGAGCTGCCGTCAAAGCCCCACAGCGGAAGCTCCTCAAGCGTCGGCAACGAATCGTAGTCTTTGAGCTGCGTCTTGCCAGCGGCCGGCGCTAAAGGCGACGAGTCTAAATCCGCTTCGGGCATTGTCGCCTCGCGTCTCGCGACCACCGCATTCGGCGGCAACTGGTATCACGAGGAAGCAATTCGGGAAGCTGAGCGCGCCCGCAAGAGCTAGCGCGCGCGTTCGCGTCTCGGCATTAGGCCGGCCGAACTCAAATCTATTGACCGAGAGGGCGCTTCGAAAGAAGCGCCCTTAATGTTTCGGGCCCTCCATGAAGCCACCCTGTTCACTGCCCCTTGCAAATCGGCAGCGGTCGCGCCGGCAGCTTCGGTTGAGCCTCCTTCCATTTCACGAGGATCGGCTCGAGCTTTTCCTTCGGCCAGAATTTCGGAGCGCCGATCTGCCGCAAGCAGGAGGCGTTCCAATAGGCTCCCGCGCGTGACGGCGAGCGGCCGACCTTCACCGCTTGCGCGACGGCGTCGATGTCGCGAGACTCGGGATAGATGTAGAGCGCCGCCGGCTCCTTCATCATCGGGATGATTTTCGCGGCGTCCGACTGCGACCAGCTGGTGCAGCCATTGCTGCGGCCGGCCGCATAATCAACCAACGTGCCGAACGGAACGTAGCCGTCCTTGTTGGCGTAGGGGCTGTCCGCATCTTTTCGCAGACAAGCCACCCGCAACACCGCGGCCGGATGTCCACCGATGGCGCGCGGTCTCGCATTTGCCGTGTCGCCCTCGCCGTCGAACTGCACGAACGAGCGGTTGAACGCCACGTATTTGCCCGATCCGCTGCGGTAATAGCCCTTGAAGCGCGTGACCGTCTCGTCCGTCACGTAAGGCCCGCCGGTGGTCAGCTTCGAATCCATCGCATTCGAGAAATTCTTGGCGCACTGAATTCCGTTCGAGAAATTCGCACCCGCCACATTGCGGCCGCTGCCGTGACCGGATGGAACGGCGCGAAACGTCTGATCGGCTTCGCAGATCACGTAGAACCGGCGCGTAAATCCGCCGGGACGGGTCGCGTCCATGGCGAAGTAGCAGGGATTTTTGACCGCGCCTTCGCTCGACTTTTGCAGATAAAGCGCGCGCGCCCTCTGCAGAACCACTGGCGCGATCTGACCTTCGCCTTCGCCGACATGGGCCCGCAGCCAAGCTGGGACATCCGATGCTTGCTCCGCGGCAGATGATCGGGGCAAACCCGACAAGGCGATCAGGACGACGATGATCAGGCCGACGATCACGACGATAAAGGGAAGGAGCGATCTTGACTGCAACGTATCAATTCTCCCGGCGAAGCGCCTGACAGCTCCATCTCCCGCAGTGTCAATCGTCGGCATAGACCTCGACCACCTGCATCATACCCAGTTCCTCATGGTTCATCAGTGACAGTGAAGCATGTACTTGCCGGTGAAATCGAGGAAGCGCGACCGGAAGGTGATGCTGCCATTGCGCGGGACGATCGCCGTGTCCAGCCAGATGGGCTCCTCCAGCGCCTCGCCGTTGATCTTGGTCAGCAACATATCGTTGACGTGGATGTGGAAGACGTGATCTTCCGGATCGTTCGGCTGGTCGTTGACGATCGTCCACTTGATGCGGGAGCGAGTGGTCGATCGGCTTGGGATCGCGGTTAGGAGGCCTGTCGTTGATAAGCTTGATACGCAGCACATCGCCGGGCTTCAGGCGCAGGGTTGGACCCGGAACGGCGCCTTCATAAGTCCGCACACAGAGCCGGGAGCCGCCGATATTTTTATACGCGTATTGCATGCGCAGTGTCGTGTTGAGCTCGCCATTCGCTGAACGGCGGATCTCCGGCTCGACGAATGGCGCCCCAGGCTTGAAGTCCTTCCACTCCTCATCGCGACCGACCGATTCGTGATCGTGTGCCGAAGCCACGCCGGCAACAGAAATAGAGCCGGGAAGATCGGGAAGCAGCAATGCCGTCCCGATACCCAGTCCCGTCCGCAGGAAGCCACGCCGCGAGAGACGCGAGCCAGACCTTGGGCTCTCAGCCACTTTTCCCTCCGAGCCCTGGCGACGCGTCCGCTGCCCCTACAGCGGGATGTTGTCGTGCTTCTTCCAAGGGTTCTCGAGACGCTTATTGCGCAACATCTGCAGCGCTCTCGCCACGCGCTTGCGCGTCGAGTGCGGCATGATCACCTCGTCGATATAGCCGCGCTCCGCCGCGACGAACGGATTGGCGAAGCGCGTCTGATATTCGTCGATGCGCTTCTTGATCTTGGCCTCGTCGCCAAGCTCGGCGCGATAGAGGATCTCGACCGCGCCCTTGGCGCCCATTACCGCGATCTCGGCCGTCGGCCAGGCATAGTTCACGTCGCCCCTGATGTGCTTTGAGCTCATGACGTCGTAGGCGCCGCCATACGCTTTCCGCGTGATCACCGTCACCTTCGGCACCGTTGCCTCGGTGAAGGCGAACAAGAGCTTCGCGCCATGCTTGATGAGCCCGCCATACTCCTGGTCGGTGCCGGGAAGGAATCCTGGAACGTCGACGAAGGTGACGATCGGAATGTTGAAGCAGTCGCAGAAGCGGACGAAGCGCGCGGCCTTCCGCGAGGCGTCGCTATCGAGCACGCCGGCAAGCACCATCGGCTGATTGGCGACGATGCCGACGGTGCGCCCCTCGAGCCGCGCGAAGCCCACCACAATGTTCTTGGCGAAGGAGGCCTGGATCTCGAAGAAGTCGCCCTCGTCCACGACCTTATGGATCAGCTCCTTGATGTCGTAGGGTTTGTTCGGATTGTCGGGGATCAGCGTGTCGAGCGAATATTCGAAACGGTTCCAAGGGTCTCGCGTCGGCAGCTCGGGCACTCCGGATTGATTGTTGGACGGCAGGAAGTCCATCAGCCGCCGCATCTGCAGGAGCGTCTCGACGTCGTTCTCATAGGCGCCGTCGGCGATCGACGACTTGGTGGTGTGCACGCTCGCCCCGCCAAGCTGCTCGGCGGTCACCTCCTCCTTGGTCACGGTCTTCACCACATCCGGACCGGTAACGAACATGTAGGAGGTGTCGCGCACCATAAAGATGAAGTCGGTCATGGCCGGCGAATAGACGTCGCCGCCGGCGCATGGGCCCATGATCACCGAGATCTGCGGGATCACGCCCGAGGCGAGCACGTTCCTGGTGAACACCTCGCCATAGCCGCCGAGCGCCGCAACGCCTTCCTGGATGCGCGCGCCGCCGGCGTCGAACAAGCCGATGATCGGGGCGCGGTTCTGTAGCGCCATGTCCTGGATCTTGACCATCTTCTCGGCGTGGGCTTCCGACAGCGAGCCGCCGAACACGGTGAAATCCTTGGCGAACACGTAGGTGACACGGCCGTTGATGGTGCCCCAGCCGGTGACCACGCCGTCGCCTGGGACCTTGCTCCCCTCCATGCCGAACTCGATGCAGCGGTGCTCGACATACATGTCGAACTCCTCGAAGGAGCCTTCGTCGAGCAGGAGCTCGAGCCGCTCCCGCGCGGTGAGCTTGCCGCGGGCATGCTGGGCCTCGATGCGCTTCGGGCCGCCGCCTTCGCGCGCCCGTCCCCGCCGGATTTCAAGCTCTTCCAGGACTTCCTTCATGCCGCTCCCCAAGCCCAACGTGACGCAACCATGACGGTCAATAGCATGGGGTTTCGGCGGCGCAAATGGCGGGCGAGTTCCCCTCCCCCCTTGAGAAGGAGGGTTAGGAGGGGGGTCAGCACCGTAGGATGGGCAAAGCGAAGCGTGCCCACCATCGTTACACGCGTGGGCGACGGTTTTTCATTTGCGCCCTCGTTCCTTGCATGGGCGCAAATGCCGTTGCCCACCCTACGCCATTACTCCGCACCGAGGACGAGCGTGTAATAGGCGCGGCCGTTGCGGTAGCTCACCGCGATGCCGGCCGCTTGCGCGTCGGGCAGAAGGAGATTGCGCTTGTGCTCGGCACTATGCTCCCAGCCGCGCATCGCCTCGCCGAAGGATTTCTGCCCCGAGGCCACGTTCTCCGCTGTGAGGTGGGGGCTGTAGCCGGCGCCTCTTGCCCGATCCCAGGGCCTCGACCCGCCGGGGCCACGGTGGCCTATTCTGCCTCGGCTTGCTTGATACCGCGCCGAGGTGCCGGCGGCCTGGATCAAGCGCTGGTCGAGCACCACCGGCTTCAACCCATGGCGTCGGCGAAAGGCATTGATCTCGGCGAGCGCGGCCTGGGCATTGAGGCCTTGCGCCCGAACAACATATCCAACTAGCTCAACAGGCGTGGGTGCCGCATGGCAGTTAGAGGCGAGCAACATGGCGCAGGCGAGTGCGATCATGTGGTCCTCCTTTCCCTTCCCCCATTTTGGCGGTGGCAGCAAAGTGGCGCCATGCCAAAATCCGGCTCAAGAAGGCTAAATTATTGTCACAATGCAGGAAAATCCTCCCGACCAAACGCACAGCGAGGGCGTAAACCATGTCGGGAGTAACGATCACACGGCGAGACCTGCTGACGGCAGGCGTTGCCACCCCAGGGCTGTTCCTGCTCGCCGGAGGCATGCAAGTGCTGCGAAGCGAACCCAACCCCTTCAAGGTGACGATGACTACCCTCTTCTGGGTGGGAGAGCCTTCTAACGAAGAGAACGATTTCATTCCCAACGACCAAAGCTATTGGGACAAGGACTGGCAGGAGAATTATGGCGGCGTCGATGACCCTGAGCGCAGGAACAGGCACTGGCCTGCGGGCTTCACGCCGAAGCAGAACCCGTTCTACGTGGCGCTGCCTTACGGCGAGTTCACCGAGCACGGCGACGCTCTCAAGCACAACGCCCGGCATGTGCCGTGGTATCGCTCAGGCCTGGACCCCCTGTTGAAGAACCGCTGGGTCGAGATCAGGCGGAACGACCGCTCATGCTTTGCCCAATGGCAGGACGTGGGACCGTGCGGCGAGGACGACTTCGACTTTGTGTTCGGCACCGCCGGCAAGCCGCGCAACACCTTCGATGCGAAGGCAGGCTTGGATGTCTCGCCGGCGGTTTGGCACCATCTCGGCATGACCGACAACGGCCTCTCCGCCTGGCGCTTCGTCGAAGAGGCGGACGTTCCGGCGGGGCCCTGGACCGAAATCGTCACCACGCTCGGCAATAATCGCTGAGGCCGCCGTAGGGTGGGCAAAGCGAAGCGTGCCCACCCTACGGGCTGAGCTCTCCCCTACTGGGAAAGCAATTCCAGCATGCGGGCGGCGGCGGCGAAGTCGCGCCGGCGGTTCTCGCGCCGCTCTTTCGCCTCCTCATCCTCGCCCCATTGGCTGATCTGCCAATCCTCATCGACATGCGCCGCTTCCCAAGCCGCTTCCGGCGAGAGGCGCCCGAGCGCCACAGCAAGAGCAAGCAGCGCCGAGCCCGAGAGCCCGGTTATGACGTGCAGGCCGGCAAGGCTCCAGGAATCGAAACCCGCAAGGCGCTTGCCGATCGCATCGAGCGAGAACGGAGCCTGCGCCACATGCATCACGCCTTCGGCAAGACGCATGGGAACGCCGAGATCCCGCTTGGCCCAGGCGACGATCGGATCCCAATGCTTGGTCTGTAACGTCACGAGGCCCTTGGGGCCTTCGGCGCGATAGCAGATGAGGTCGGAGCCGGCATAGTTGAGAATGTCGGCGATGACCGCCTGCTCGTGGCCCTTGACCCCATCGATGACGCTGTTGGCGAGCCTGGTCAGCGGCATGGTCGCTGGATCGATGCGTGCCCCCTGCCCGCGCCATTCCTCGCCAATCGCCTCGGCGACCGCCTTGTTCGGCACGACGAACGGGGCCTTGCCCGGGGTGCGCACGGGCTTGCCGTCGAGCAGAACGCCGACGCCGACGCCTTCATCCTTGGTGGCAACTTCGCTGTAGAAGCGCTTGAGATGACTCGGTTCCGATTTCGCGCCGCCTGGACCGCGAGGCGCCGACTTGCCCGCCTCCTTCATGCAGGGCTCCTATCGCTTCGGCGACCGTTCAGGCGGCGTCTCATCGGACTCCGCTCGCTTCAGCCGGAGGTGCGGGCGCTCCTTGGCGAGCTTCTGGAAATCCCGGTGAAGCCTTTCGAGTTCGCCGTCGTCCAGCTCCTCGAGATTGAGCAGCACGTTGCGCGCCTTCTGCGTGACGCGGATGAGCTCGTCGATCTTGATATGCAGGGAGGCCGTGTCGCGGTTCTGCGTGTTCTGGATCACGAACACCATCAGGAAGGTGATGATGGTCGTCGCCGTGTTGATCACGAGCTGCCAGGTATCGCTAAAACCGAACAAGGGCCCGGTGAAGCCCCACACTACGATGCTCGAAAACGCGAGCAAAAAGGCGATGGGGCGCCCGGTGGCGTGGGATACCCATTGAGCGAAATGCACAAACCAGAGTTTGCGGTCGGCCATTCTCTTAGTCCTCTATATCTTTAGGCGGGCGGGGGGCATTCCGCATCATAACGCGCCAGCTCCCGCATCGGCCTCATCCCTCTCGGCAAAGCCGAACGCCGCGAAGCTCGCCAGCATATGATCAGGCAGCGGCGCCGTGACGTCGACGACCCCCTCCCCCGACGGATGCGGGAAGCTGATGCGCCTTGCGTGCAGATGCAGCTTGTTTTCGATCCCCTCGGGCAGATCGCGGTCGCCCTGGTACTTCTCATCGCCGAGAATGGGGTGGCCGATGATGGCCATGTGGGCGCGGAGCTGATGCTGGCGCCCGGTGACCGGCTTGAGCGAAAGCCAGGCGACCTCCTGCCCGGCCCTGTCCACCGCGGCGTAATAGGTGACCGCGGATTGCGCCACCTCCTGCTCGCCGGGCCGCGCTTTCCGCACGCGATCTCCTTCCGGGCCGGCAGCCTTGACCAGCGCGGCATCGACCTTGCCTTGCGGCGGCTTCGGCACACCCTTGACCAGCGCCCAATAGATCTTGCGCACGGAGCGGGTCTGGAAGGCGCGGCCGAGCTTCGCCGCCACCTCGCGGCGCTTGGCGACCACGAGCACGCCAGAGGTGTCGCGGTCGAGCCGGTGCACCAGACGCGGACGTGTCTTGGGACTGTCGCCTAACCCCTCGAGCAGCCGATCGAGATGGTGCGTGGTCTTGGTTCCACCCTGCACGGCGATCCCAGGCGGCTTGTTGAGCACCAAGAGATCGTCGTCCTCGTAAAGCGTGATGGAGGCGAGAAACGCGCGCTCGGCCTTGGACAGCGCCTTCGGCGCAGGCGAAGGCGCAGGCGCTGTGGCCGGCAGTGGTGGAATGCGAACGCTCTGTCCGGCGGCAAGGCGCGTACTCGCCTTGGCGCGAGCGCCATCGACGCGTACCTGGCCGGTGCGGAGCAGCTTCTCAAGCCGGCTGTGCGGCAAGTCGGCGTAATGGCTTCTGAACCAGCGGTCGAGGCGCATGCCGTCCTCGCTCGCCTCTACTGTCAGCATTTCGACCGGCGATCTCTGCGACATTGAACCTCAGGCGGATGGCGATGTTGGCAAGCGGCAAGAGGCCTTGATCCCTGCCGATTCCGGGTTACATTGCCCCTAACAGATCTGAAGGGGATGGAGCCCCCCTGAACCGCCACGGGCTAATGACTCCTACCGCATCGTACGCATGCGGTGGGAGGCTAAGTCCGCAAACCCGCCGCCAGGCGGGTTTTTTGTTATGTAGACCAAAGGCATGGGACAATAGATGGCAGCCTATCTGTGGATTGCGGTGGGGAGCGCCCTCGGCGGCGTGGCCCGTTACTGGTGCTCAGGCGTCGCCGCACGCCTCATCGGCGAGACCTTTCCCTGGGGCACGATCATCGTGAACATCGTCGGCTCGTTCATCATCGGCTTCTTCGCCACGCTGACCGGACCCGACGGGCGGGTGTTCGCCGATACGCTCACCCGGCAGTTCGTCATGATCGGCATTCTCGGCGGCTACACCACCTTCTCGTCTTTCAGCCTGCAAACCCTGAGCCTGGTGCAAGACGGGGAATGGTGGCTGGCCGGCGCTAATATCGCCCTCTCCGTTGTCGCTTGCCTTGTTGCAGTGTGGTTAGGCTTCGTGCTCGCAGCCTCGATCAATTCCTTGAAGTGGATCTGACCATGGCGCTCTCCCGCGACGCCGTTCTCTTGCGAATCTTCATCGGCGAGGATGACAAGGCTGATCACAGGCCGCTCTACGAGGCGATCGTGCTGAAAGCCCGCGAGATGCACCTGGCCGGCGCCACCGTCTTGCGCGGACCGATGGGCTTCGGCCATTCGAGCGTGCTGCATACCACCAAGATCGTCCGCCTGTCGCAGGACCTGCCGCTCGTCATCGAGATCGTCGACAGCGAGGAGAAGATCAACGGCTTCGTCGACGCGATTGAAGGCATGATGGGCAGCGCGCTGGTGACCACCGAGAAGGTCAAGGTCGTCCAATACGGCACCAAGCGGCTCGACTGACGTCAGCGCTTCTTGCTCCGCTCCGCGCGCAGCCTAGCGAAGCGCTCGAGCCGCTCTTTCAGCTCGCGCTCGTAGCCGAATGAGGTCGGCGCATAGAAGCTCTGCCGCTTCATGCCGTCGGGGAAGTAGTTCTGGCCCGAGAAGGCCTCATCCTCGTTATGGTCGTAGGCATAGCCTCGGCCATAACCCTCCTGCTTCATCAGCTTGGTCGGCGCGTTGAGAATATGCTTGGGCGGCGCCAGCGATCCGCCCTCATCGGCCGCGCGGGAGGCCGTGCCGAAGGCCGTGTAAGCGGCATTCGACTTCGGGGCGAGCGCGAGATAGATGGTGGCCTGGGCAAGCGCAAGCTCCCCTTCCGGCGAGCCGAGAAAGTCGTAGACCTCCTTCGCCGCATTCGCCTGAACGAGGGCATTAGGATCGGCGAGGCCGATGTCTTCGATTGCCATGCGCACGAGCCGCCGCGCGATGTAGAGCGGGTCCTCGCCGCCGGCAAGCATGCGCGCGAGCCAATAGAGCGAGGCGTCGGGGTCGGAGCCGCGCACCGATTTGTGCAGCGCGCTGATCAGATTGTAATGGCCGTCCTGAGATTTGTCGTAGATCGGCGCGCGCCGCTGCACGAGCGCCACCAGCGCCTCGCGGTCGAGCGGAGTCTTGGCCCCGGACGCTGCGGCAAGCCATACATCCTCGGCCAAAGTGATCACGGCGCGGCCGTCGCCATCGGCCATGGCGGTGAGCGCGGCGCGGGCATCGTCGGTCAACGGCAGCTTGCGCCCTTCATGGGCTTCGGCGCGGGCGAGGAGCGACTTCAGGCCCTCCTCGCCCAGGCGCTTGAAGGTGAGCACGCTCGCCCGCGACAGAAGCGCCGAGTTGAGCTCGAAGGATCGGATTCTCGGTGGTGGCGCCGACGAGGATGACGGTGCCGTCCTCCATATAGGGCAGGAAGGAATCCTGCTGCGAGCGGTTGAAGCGGTGGATCTCGTCGATGAATAGGAGCGTGCCGCGCCCAAGCTCGCGGCACGCGCGCGCCGCATCGAACACCTTGCGCAGATCAGCCACACCAGACTGGATGGCGGAGAGCTGCTCGAAATGCAGGTCGGTAAGTTCGGCAAGGAGCCGCGCCACGGTGGTCTTGCCGGTGCCGGGAGGTCCCCAGAAGATCACCGAGCCGAGCCTGCCGGCCTTGACCATGCGGGCGAGGATGCCGTGCTCCCCGAGAAGGTGGTCTTGGCCGACCACCTCCTGGAGCGACGACGGGCGCAAGCGATCGGCAAGCGGGCGCGGCGCCTTCTCTGCAAGCCCCGCCGCCTCGAACAATGTTGCCACGGCGCGCTAACCTTGAATGGCGAGATTGTACACCTGGCCCTCGCGTTCAAGTGAGATGCGCCAGCCGTCCGCCGGGGCGCCGAGCGCCTTCACGAGACCGGCGACCGAGGTCACCTTGTCATTGTTAAGCCCGATCACGAGGTCGCCGCGTTTCACCCCGAGCCTCGCCGCCGGCGTGTTCGGCGCAACATCGAGCACCACCACGCCAGGCCCGTCATCGTCGACGCCAAGCTCTTCGGCGACGGCCGGGGAAAGATTGGCCACCTTGGCGCCGACCAGCGGATGACGCCCCGCGAGCTCGTGCGTGTCCCGCGGCGGATCCTCGACGGCTGGGACGAGCTGCACCGCCGCCGTCATCGCCTGACCTCGCCGGACGAGGCCGAGCTCGGCCGTGCCGCCAAGCCCCTTGGTGGCAAACCGGTATTGGAAAGCTTCCGGGTCCTGCACCGGCTTACCATCGACGCTCACCACGACGTCGCCGGCCTTCAGCCCGGCCTCGGCAGCTGGGCCCTTGGCGTGCAGATCCTTGATCAGCGCGCCGCCGGGGCGGTCGAGGCCGAGCAACTCGGCAAGATCCTGAGTGACCGGTTGCAGCGAGGCCCCGAACCACGGCCGCTGCACCGTGCCGCCTTGCAGCGCCGCCTGAACCACGAGCCGCACCATGTTGGAAGGAATCGCAAATCCGATGCCCTGCGATCCGCCGCTACGCGAAAAGATGGCGGTGTTGATGCCGACGAGATGGCCGTCCATATCGACGAGCGCACCGCCGGAATTGCCGGGATTGATGGCAGCGTCGGTCTGAATGAAGAACTGGTAGTCGGAGATGCCGACTTGCGTGCGGGCGAGCGCCGATACAATGCCGCTCGTCACCGTCTGCCCCACGCCGAACGGATCGCCGATGGCCAGCACGAGGTCGCCGACTTCGAGGCTGTCGGAGTCGCTGAATTCGATGGACGGGAAGCTGACGCCGGCGGCGCTGAGGCGGAGCACGACGAGATCGCTCCGCTCGTCCTTGAGGATGACCTTGGCCGGGAACTCGCGCCCGTCGGACAAGGCCACGGTGATCTCAGCGTCGCCGCTTCCTTGAATGACGTGGTTGTTGGTGACCGCAAGCCCTTCAGGGCTCACCAGCACGCCCGAGCCGAGCGAGTTCTGGATACGCTCGCGCGGAATGCCGAAATTGTCGCCGAACAGGCGGCTGAAGAACGGATCGTCGGCAAAAGGCGAAACCACCTGCCTCACCTTGCGGCTGACATAGACGTTGATGACGGCAGGCGCCGCGCGCTTCACGACGGGTGCGAAGGATTGCTTCATCGCAATCACGCTTTGCGGCGCGACGCGCTGCATTTCGGCGAACGCGGAAGAGTCGGCAACGGCGAGCGACGCCGCGCCGATCAGCACGGTCATGCGCACAATCAAGGAAAACCTGTTCATGGCTCTGTCTTACCGCCCTCTTGGGGCACATCAACGCTTCCTGGCCTTAGTGATAACCTAAGCAAAGATATTGGGAAATTATCCCGTTTCGACCAGATTCAAGGGCCTGGGCCTTGTGGGGCTTAAGCATTTCACTAAGATGCCGCCCGGCATGTCGCGACAAGCAAAGTAAAGTCTGGAGGAAACGCATGCGCATGATGAAACTGGCCTTGGTCACCCTGGCCGCGCTCCTTTTTGCCAGCGCCTCGGCCTCAGCGATCACGGTCAAGAAGAGGACCGAGGGTCCCGGCCTACCGCCTGAGATCTGGAAGATCGTGGGTGACTTTTGCGCCATCAAGACCTGGCATCCGGTTGTAGCCGATTGCGTCGAGACCAAGGAGGGTGACGTCACCTATCGCACGCTCACGCTCAAGGATGGCGGCAAGATCAAGGAGAAGCTCACCGGCACCGAGGACCTCGGTTACACCTACGAAATCGTAGAGAGCCCACTCCCCGTCAAGAACTACAAATCCAAGCTCTGGCTCGAGGTCGATGATGAGCCCGATCGCTCGGTGATCTATTGGCAATCCGATTTCGATGCCAATGGCGCGAGCGACGATGAAGCCAAGGCGAAAATCACAGGCATTCTCGCTGACGGCGTGAAGGGTATCAAGAAGCAGGCGATCACCGCCCACGATGCGAAAGAAGCCGCGGCCGGCAAAGCGCCGGAAGGCGACAAAGACGACGACGACGATAAGTAGACGTCAAAGGCGCGCCGCATAGCCGGCGCGCCGCTTACTCCCGGTCCGAGGGAACCGCTCGCGCTTACGCGGCCTTCTCGGCCTCGGCGTCACGCTCCTGCACCGGCCCTAAATCGAGGCCGCGCGCGGCTTCATCGCGATCCACGAGCTCGATCACGGCCATGGGCGCGGAGTCGCCGTAGCGGAAGCCTGCCTTCATCACCCGCGTATAGCCGCCCGACCTGTCGGCATAGCGTGGGCCAAGCGTGCCGAACAGCTTCGCCACCATGGCCTCATCGCGAATGCGCGACATGGCAAGGCGGCGCGCATGCAGATCGCCTTTCTTGGCGAGGGTGATCAGCCGGTCGGCCACGCGGCGAAGGTCCTTCGCCTTGGGCAAGGTGGTCACGATCTGCTCGTGCTTGATGAGCGCGCACGCGAGGCTCGAGAACAGGGCCGAGCGATGACTGGCAGTACGATTGAGCTTCCGGCCACTGTTGCGGTGACGCATTTTCGATAACCTTCGGTTATCAGGTGACAGATCTCAGTGGTCAGTGATCAGAACCGCCGCTCTGATTTCCGATTTCTGATTTCTGATCCCTGGCTAATAATGATCTTCGAAGCGCTTGGCGAGCTCTTCGATGTTCTCCGGCGGCCAGTCCGGCACTTCCATGCCGAGATGCAGGCCCATGGAGGCGAGCACTTCCTTGATCTCGTTCAGCGACTTACGGCCGAAATTCGGGGTGCGCAGCATCTCGGCTTCCGTCTTCTGGATGAGGTCGCCGATATAGACGATGTTGTCGTTCTTCAGGCAATTCGCCGAGCGCACCGACAGCTCGAGCTCGTCGACCTTCTTGAGCAGCGCCGCGTTGAACACGAGCTCAGGCTGCCGCTCGAAGGGCATTTCCTTCTTCGGCTCCTCGAAATTGACGAACACCGAGAGCTGGTCCTGCACGATGCGCGCGGCCAAAGCCACGGTGTCCTCCGGCCGCACCGAGCCGTTGGTCTCGATCTCCATGGTGAGCTTGTCGTAGTCGAGGATCTGGCCTTCGCGGGTGTTCTCCACGCGATAGGAGACCTTGCGCACCGGGCTATAGAGCGAGTTCGACCGGAATGAAGCCGATCGGCGCGTCGTCGGGACGGTTGCGCTCGGCCGGGACATAGCCCTTGCCGGTCGAGGTGGTGAACTCCATGCGGATCGCGGCGCCCTGGTCGAGCGTGCAAATCACATGATCCGGATTGAGGATCTCGATGTCGGCGCCGGTCTCGATGTCGCCGGCCTTGGCCACGCCGGGTCCTTCCTTCTTCAGCACCATGCGCTTCACGCCCTCGGCATGCTGGCGGAGCGCGATCTCCTTGATATTGAGGATGATGTCGGTGACATCCTCGCGCACACCGGCGATCGAGGAGAACTCGTGCAGCACGCCGTCGATATGCACTGAGGTGATCGCCGCGCCCTGAAGCGAGGAGAGCAACACGCGGCGAAGCGCGTTGCCGAGGGTAAGCCCGAACCCGCGCTCGAGCGGCTCAGCCACGACGAGCGCGAAACGCGCCGGATCGCGGCCGGACGAGACGTTGAGCTTGGTGGGCTTGATGAGATCTTGCCAGTTCTTCTGCAGCACCTGGAGGGCCCTTTCCTGGTCCTTAAGCGGGGCCGCCTGGCCCAGCTTGCGAGAATCCGCGTGTAACATGAGGACTTTTGCCTTCCCTTAGACCCGCCGCCGCTTGCGCGGGCGGCAGCCGTTATGCGGGATCGGCGTTACATCGCGGATGGTGATGATGGTGAAGCCCGCGGCTTGCAGCGCCCGAAGCGCCGATTCACGGCCCGAGCCCGGCCCGCGAACCTCGATTTCGAGATTCTTCATGCCGTGCTCCATGGCCTTCTTGCCGGCGTCCTCGGCAGCGACCTGCGCCGCATAGGGCGTGGATTTGCGCGATCCCTTGAAACCCATGGCCCCCGCCGACGACCAGGAGATAGTGTTTCCCTGCGCATCGGTGATGGTGATCATGGTGTTGTTGAAACTTGCATGCACATGAGCGACGCCCGAGGTGATGTTTTTCTTTTCCCGGCGGCGAACGCGTGTCTTGTCTTTGGCCATGCCTTATTCCCGCATCTTCACAAATTGGCTCCGGCCGAAGATCACGCTTCAGCCAAGCTCGATTGAAACACTTACTTCTTCTTGCCTGCGATCGGCCTGGCTGGACCTTTGCGCGTGCGCGCATTGGTGTGGGTCCTCTGGCCATGCACCGGCAAGCCGCGTCGGTGCCTCAAGCCGCGATAACAGCCAAGATCCATCAATCGCTTGATATTCATTGCGACATCGCGCCGCAAATCGCCCTCGACCATGTAGTCCCGGTCGATCACCTCGCGAATCTGAATGACCTCAGATTCGGTGAGCTGGCTGACCCGGCGCTCAGGTGGAATGCCCACTTTGGCTAGGATCTGCTTGGCAAAGGTATCGCCAATGCCATGGATATAGGTGAGCGCCACCTGCACCCGCTTGTTGGACGGGATATTTACACCTGCAATTCGGGCCACGAAGCTTTCTCCTCGAAGCACGCCTTAACGTGCTGAAATTTAATGGCAATTCGCAATGGAACGCAGCAAAACCGACCTCGGGAAGGCACCGCCCCCCGGGACCGGTCGTTCCTATCCAGAAATGGGTCGTGCCTTATCTAGCGATTCCGCTTGACAAGGTCAACCGGGGGTCTTGGCGGATTTAAGCTGATCCATCCAAGGCCCGCCCGATGGCCCGGCGCACCTGACCGATTTCAGCCATGCCATCGACCGATTTGAGCTTTCCCTGTTTCGCATAATAGTTGATCAGAGGCTTGGTCTGGGCGTGATAGGCCTCGAGCCTTGACCGGACCACCTCCTCATTGTCGTCGCGCCGCCGCACGAATTCCCTCGAGCCGCAGCGGTCGCAGACGCCCGGAACCTTCGGCGTCTTGAAGTCATCGTGATAGCCCTCACCGCAATTGGCGCAAGTGAAGCGGCCGATGATGCGCTTGACCAGGGCATCGTCGTCGACCTGCATCTCGACCACCGCGTCGAGCGTCTTGCCCCGCTCCGCCAGCAGCCGGTTGAGCGCCTCGGCCTGGGCGATGGTCCGGGGAAATCCGTCGAGGATGAAGCCCTCACCCTCTCCGCCTCTATCCAGCCGCTCGGCGATCAACCCGATCACGATGTCGTCGGGCACGAGCGCGCCCCGTTCCATGATGTCGCCGGCCTTGCGGCCAAGCTCGGTCCCGGCCGCCACGGCCGCCCGCAACATGTCTCCGGTGGAAAGCTTGACGAGCGAACGGTCGGTCTCCAGCAGATTGGCCTGGGTCCCCTTGCCGGCACCGGGAGGACCAAGCAGGACCAGGATCATTGCCGTCGCGCTCCCCTGAGCTTGGCCCGCTTGATCAGCCCCTCATATTGATGGGCCAAGAGATGGCTCTGCACTTGGGCCACGGTGTCCATGGTGACGCTCACCACGATCAGGAGCGAGGTGCCGCCGAAATAGAACGGCGCGCCGGCGTAAGAGACGAGGATCTCAGGCAAGACGCAGACACCGGCGAGATAGATGGCTCCCACCACGGTGATGCGGGTGAGCACGTAGTCGATATATTCGGCGGTTCGCTCCCCTGGCCTGATGCCGGGCAGAAAGCCGCCATACTTCTTGAGATTGTCGGCGGTGTCCTTCGGGTTGAACACGACGGCCGTGTAGAAGAAGGCGAAGAAGACGATCAGCGCAACATAGATGAGGAGGTGCAGAGGCTGGCCCTGCCCGAGCAGGGTGGTGACCGTGGTCAGCCATTCAGGGCCTTGGCCCGAGGAGAAATTGGCGAAGGTGATGGGCAGCAACAGGAGCGAGGAGGCGAAGATCGGCGGGATCACGCCGGCGCTGTTGAGCTTGAGCGGGAGGTGGGAGGAATCGCCCTGAAACATGCGGTTCCCGACCTGGCGCTTGGGATATTGCACCAGCAGTCGCCGCTGCGCCCGCTCCATGAACACGATCACGGCGATCACGCCTACGGCCATGACGATGAGCGCGAGGATCAGCCCGGTCGACATCGAGCCGGTGCGGCCAAGCTCGAGGGTGCCGAGCACCGCGTGCGGCAGACGCGCCACGATACCGGCGAAGATGATGAGCGAGATGCCGTTGCCCACGCCCCTCGCCGTGATCTGCTCGCCAAGCCACATCAGGAAGATGGTGCCGCCGACCAGCGTGATCACCGTGGTGATGCGGAAGAACAACCCAGGCTCGAGCACCACATTGCCGGCGCCTTCCAGCCCCACGGCGATACCATAGGCCTGCAGCGCCGCGAGCAGCACCGTGCCGTAGCGCGTGTACTGGTTCATCTGCCGGCGTCCCTGCTCGCCCTCCTTCTTCAACTGCTCAAGATGCGGGGACACCGTGGTGAGCAGCTGGATGATGATCGAGGCCGAGATGTACGGCATGATGTTCAGCGCGAAGATCGCCATGCGACCGACGGCGCCGCCGGAGAACATGTCGAACATGCCGAGCAAGCCCGACTGGTTTTGCCGGAAGACTTCGGCCAATGCCGTCGGGTTGATGCCGGGGATCGGGATGTAGGTTCCGAGCCGGTAGATGAGGAGCGCACCGAGGGTGAACCAGATGCGCTTCTTGAGCTCGTCCGCCTTGGCGAAGGCGGCGAAGTTCAGATTGGAAACCAGCTGTTCGGCAGCAGAAACCATGGCCGAGCTCTCTTCCGTTACGACACTATCGAGCGAGGTAGGCGGCCCCTCGCGGCATTTCTAGGGCACGGCCAGGACAACCAATTGTGACAGGCCGCTCTGGCAAGCCCCTTAGGACTTGTCCTTCTTCCCGGCTTGAGGCTTCGGCTGCTTCTTGTCCTCGCCCTCGGCGGTCTTTTCCTTCTTTGGCGCCTTGGCTTGGGCCTCTGCAGCCGGCTCACCCTTGGCCTTAGCAGCCTTGGCCGGCTTTGCCTCCCCGGGCTCCGCTTGCGCCTCGCCCTCGGCCTTAGGCGCCTTGCCGGACTTCTTCGCTTTCGCTGCCGAAGCCGCATCGCGCTTGTCGGCGCGCTTCTTGGCCTTGATCGCGTCGGCTGCTGGCGCCTCGCGGCCGGTGATGGATTTCAGCGTCACGGTGCCGCCGGCAGCTTCCACCGCCTTGATCGCGCTGCCAGAGGCGCCGGTCACCTCGAAGGCGAGCTTGGTCTTGAGCTCGCCGTGGCCGAGCAGGCGCACGCCATCTTTGGTGCGCCGGATGAGGCCTGCTTGCTTCAGCGCATCGACGGTGATCGGCTGCTTCGCATCGAGCAGGCCAGCATCGATCGCCGACTGAACGCGCCCGAGATTGAGCTCGTTGTACTTCTTGGCGAAGATGTTGTTGAAGCCGCGCTTCGGCAGACGCCGGTGGAGCGGCATCTGGCCGCCCTCGAAGCCCTTGATGGCGACGCCGGTGCGAGCCTTCTGGCCCTTGACGCCGCGCCCTGACGTCTTGCCGAGGCCCGAGCCGATGCCGCGGCCAAGCCGCTTCTTGGCTTTGGTGGCGCCGTCCCGGTCCCTGATCTCATTCAGCCGCATGATCTCTACTTTCCTGCCTCCTCGTCCACGATGCGGACGAGATGATGAATCTTCGCGACCATGCCGCGCACTTGCGGGCTGTCGATCAGCGTCCGGCGCTTATGCATCTTGTTGAGCCCGAGCCCGATCAAGGTGGCGCGCTGAATGCCGGGGCGCCTGATCGGGCTGCCGATCTGCTCGACCACGATCGTCTTTCTGTCGGTCGTCTTGGCCATGTTCTTACCTCTATCGCGCTTCGCCAGGCCTAAGCCTCAGCCTGGCCGGCGCTCTCGCCGGCGCCGTCTCTGCGGCGCGACACGATCTCGCTCACCTTCTTGCCGCGCCGCGCCGCCACGCCGCGCGGGCTGTCCTCATGGCGGAGCGCATCGAAAGTGGCGCGCACCATGTTGTAGGGGTTGGAGCTGCCGAGCGACTTCGCCACCACGTCCTGGATGCCGAGGGTCTCGAACACCGCGCGCATCGGTCCGCCGGCGATGATGCCGGTACCTGCCGGTGCCGCGCGCAGGATCACGCGGCCCGCGCCATGCTGTCCGGTCACGTCGTGATGCAGCGTGCGCCCTTCACGGAGCGGCACCTTGACCAGGTTCCGCTTGGCAGCCTCAGTGGCCTTGCGGATCGCCTCCGGCACCTCGCGCGCCTTGCCGTGGCCGAAGCCGACGCGGCCCTTCTGGTCGCCGACGACGACGAGCGCGGCAAAGCCGAAACGCCTTCCGCCCTTCACCACCTTGGCCACGCGATTGATGTGCACGAGCTTGTCGATGAACTCGCTGTCGCGCTCGCGATCATCGCGGTCTCGTCGCTCGCCGCCTCTGCCGCCTTTACGATCTGCCATGCTCTTCGGTCCTTTAGAAATTCAGCCCTGCCTCGCGGGCAGCATCGGCGAGCGCCTTGACGCGCCCATGGTAGATATAGCCGCCGCGGTCGAACACGACGTTGGTGACGCCGGCCTTGAGCGCCCGCTCGGCGACGAGCTTGCCGACGGCTTGCGCCGCTTCGAGGTCGCTGCCCTTCTTGAGCGCGCCCCTCAGATCCTTGTCCAAGGTCGATGCCGCGACCACCGTGCGGCCGGCACTATCGTCGATCACCTGGGCGTAGATGTGCTTGGAGGAGCGGAACACCGACAGGCGCGCGCGACCATGCGCCTTACGCTTGAGCGTATGGCGCACGCGATGTGCACGCCGCAAAAATCCTTCGTTCAAAGCGCTCATGACCGATCCCGCTACTTCTTCTTGCCCTCTTTACGGAGGATGTACTCGCCCGCATAGCGGACGCCCTTGCCCTTATAGGGCTCCGGCGGCCGGAACTTTCTGATCTCAGCCGCCACCTGCCCCACCTTCTGCTTGTCGATGCCGGTGATCACGATCTCGGTCGGCTTCGGGCACACCACCTGGATGCCTTGCGGAATGGGGAAGACGACGTCGTGGCTATAGCCGAGCTGGAGCTGGAGGTTCGATCCAGCCACCGCGGCCCGGTAGCCCACGCCGGTGATCTCGAGCTTCCTGGTGAAGCCCTCGGTCACGCCGGTCATGAGGTTGGAGATCAGCGTCCGCGACATGCCCCACATGGCACGCGCGTTCTGCGAGTCCTCGCGAGGGCTGACCTCGATGCTGCCGTCCTCGAGCTTGGCGATGACGTCGTCCACGAGGACGTGCTTGAGCTCGCCCTTCGGGCCCTTCACCGCCACCTCCTGACCATTCACCGAGGCGGTAACGCCCTTCGGGATGGTCACCGGCTTTTTGCCAATACGCGACATCGAAATCGCCCTTCGTCCGTAAGTCCTAGAACACGCTGCACAGAATTTCGCCGCCCACATTTTCGGTGCGGGCGCGGGAGTCAGACATGACGCCTTTCGGCGTCGAAAGTATGGAGACGCCAAGCCCGTTGGCGATAGTCGGCAGATCGCGCACCGAGGAATACACCCGCCGCCCCGGCGTCGAGATCCGCTTGATATCCTTGATCACCGGCTCGCCGTCGAAATATTTAAGCTCGATGTCGAACTCGGACCGGCCGCCGGTATAATCGACGCGCGCATAGCCGCGGATGAAGCCCTCCTCAACCAGCACGTCGAGCACATGCTCGCGCAAGCTGGAGGCGGGCGTCGTCACCTTAGCCTTGTGGCGCATCTGCGCGTTACGGATACGCGCGAGCATATCGCCTAGGGGATCGTTGATGCTCATCAGTGGTCCTACCAGCTCGACTTAGTCATTCCGGGAATCTGTCCTTGGCTCGCGAGATCGCGCAGCGCGATGCGCGACATGCGGAGCTTGCGGTAATAGCCGCGCGGCCTCCCGGTGAGGTCGCAGCGGTTGCGGATACGCGTCGGCGAGGAGTTGCGCGGCAGCTCGGCGAGCTTGAGCCGCGCCGCGAAGCGTTCCTCGGCCGGAAGCTTGCGGTCGGCGGCGATGGCTTTCAGCCGCGTCCGCCGCACCTTGAATTTCTTGGCCAGCCGGCGGCGCTTGTTGTTCCGCTCGACCATGCTCGTCTTTGCCATTCAGTCCTCCTAACGCAGCGTCAAGCCGCCATGCCCTTAGCTGCGGAACGGAAAGTTCAAATGCTTCAGCAACGCACGCGCCTCGTCGTCGGTAGGCGCCGTGGTGCATACAACGATGTCCATGCCCCAGATCTCCTCGACCTTGTCGAAGTTGATCTCGGGGAAAATGATGTGCTCCTTGAGCCCGAGGGTGAAATTGCCACGGCCGTCGAAGCTCTTCGGGTTCAGCCCTCTGAAGTCGCGCACGCGAGGTAGCGCGATGTTAACGAGGCGATCGACGAACTCGTACATCCGGTTCTGGCGCAGCGTGACCTTGGCGCCGATCGGCATGCCCTCGCGCAGCTTGAAGGTGGCGATCGACTTCCGCGCCTTGGTGATCACCGGCTTTTGCCCGGCGATCAGCGCAAGATCGGCGGCGGCGGCGGTGACCTTCTTGGAATCGGCGACGCCCTCGCCGACGCCTATGTTCAACACGACCTTGTCGAGCCGCGGCACCTGCATCGGGTTCTTGTAGCCGAACTCCTTGATCAGCTCGCCGCGAAGCACGTCCCGATATTGCTGCTTGAGCCGTGGGATATAAGCGGTCTCAGCCATCGATCACCTCGCCCGAGCGCTTGGCAAAGCGGACCTTGCGCCCGTCCTTCAGAAACTTGAACCCGACGCGCGTGGGTTTCCCGTCTTTAGGGTCCTCGATCGCCAAGTTGGACATATGGATGGCGGCTTCCTTGGAGATAATGCCGCCGTCCTGGGTCGCGGTCTGGCGCTGGTGCCGCCTGATCATGGCGACGCCCTTGACGATGGCGCGGTTCTCGTCCGGCATCACCTTCAGCACCTCGCCGTGCTTGCCCTTGTCCTTGCCGGTGAGCACCACCACGTGGTCGCCCTTTTTGATCTTAACCGCCATCTAGAGAACCTCCGGCGCAAGCGACACGATCTTCATGTGCTTCTTGGCCCTGAGCTCGCGGGTCACCGGACCGAAGATCCGCGTGCCGATCGGCTCGCCTTGCGGGTTGACCAGCACCGCAGCATTGCGATCGAAGCGGATGATCGAGCCGTCAGGGCGGCGCACGCCTTTGGCGGTGCGCACCACCACGGCCTTCATCACCTGGCCCTTCTTCACACGGCCGCGCGGGATAGCCTCCTTGACCGAGACCACGATGGTGTCGCCGATCGATGCATATTTGCGCTTCGACCCGCCGAGCACCTTGATGCACTGCACGCGGCGCGCGCCGGAGTTGTCGGCGACATCAAGATTGGTCTGCATCTGGATCATGGCAGCCTCGACCCTCTAGCTCGTTGCCTGCTCGCGCGGCAGCACAGTCCAGCGCTTCTGCTTGGAGATCGGCGGACATTCCTCGATCCACACCATCTCGCCCACCTTGAACTCGTTCTTCTCGTCATGGGCGTGATAGTTCTTGGACCGCCGCACGGTCTTTTGCAGCAAAGGATGCGTGAAGCGGCGCTCGACGCGGACCACCACCGTCTTGTCGTTCTTGTCGCTCACCACGACCCCTTGCAGTACTCGTTTCGGCATCTCTGTTACGTCCTCAAGCCTTGGCGCCGGCGGCGCTCTTCTGGCGCGTGATGGTCTGAATGCGCGCGATGTCGCGCCTGATCTCCCTCACCCGCGCCGTGTTCTCAAGCTGGCCCGAAGCCGCCTGGAAACGCAGGTTGAACTGCTCCTTCTTGAGCTTGACCAGTTCGTCATTGAGCTGATCGACCGTCATGCCGCGCACTTGTGCCGCCTTCATGGTCCTCACGCCTCCACAATGCGCGAGACCACGCGCGTCTTGAGCGGCAGCTTGGCGGCGCCGAGCCGGAGCAACTCCCGCGCCACGGCGTCGGTCACGCCGTCGATCTCGAACATCACGCGGCCGGGCTTCACCCGAGCTACCCAAAACTCCGGCGTGCCCTTGCCTTTACCCATGCGCACTTCGGTCGGCTTCTTCGACACCGGCACATCAGGGAACACGCGGATCCACACGCGGCCGGCGCGCTTCATCTGCCGCGTCATCGCCCGCCGCGCCGCCTCGATCTGCCGCGCGGTGATGCGGGCAGGCTCCTGGGCTTTGAGGCCATGCGAGCCGAAGCTCAAGCTGATGGCGCTCGACGCCGCCCCCTTGATACGGCCCTTATGGGCTTTGCGGTATTTCGTGCGTTTCGGTTGCAACATGACCGTTCAATCCGTGGTTCAAGCCTGCGCCTGCGGGGCCTCGCGGCGACCCGTAGAGCGACCACCTTCCTGTGCCTCGAGCGCCCGGTGCTCCTGCGCCATCGGATCGTGGGCCATGATCTCGCCCTTGAAGATCCACACCTTGACGCCGATGATGCCGTAGGCGGTGCGGCCGAGCGCCGTGCCGTAGTCGATGTCGGCGCGGAGCGTATGCAGGGGCACGCGGCCCTCGCGGTACCACTCCATGCGCGCGATTTCCGCGCCGCCGAGCCGGCCTCCGCAATTGATGCGGATGCCGAGCGCGCCCATGCGGATGGCAGACTGCACCGCGCGCTTCATGGCGCGGCGGAAGGCCACCCGGCGCTCAAGCTGCTGGGCAATGCCTTCGGCCACCAGCGTGGCGTCGATCTCAGGCTTGCGCACCTCTACGATGTTGAGATGCACTTCTGAATCCGTCATCGCGGCGAGCTCGCGGCGGAGCTTCTCGATGTCGGCGCCCTTCTTGCCGATAAGGATGCCTGGGCGCGCGGTGTGCACCGTCACCCGGCACTTCTTGTGCGGGCGCTCGATCACCACCTTGGAGATGCCGGCCTGCTTGCGCGAGGTGAGGATATGCTCGCGCATCTTCAGATCCTCGTGCAGCAGCCGCGCATATTCGCCTCTGGTCGCATACCAGCGCGAATCCCAAGTGCGGTTTATGCCGAGCCTAAGCCCGATCGGATTGACCTTCTGTCCCATCAAGCAGGCTCCTCGACTTGGCGCACGATAACAGTGATCCGCGCGAACGGTTTCTCAATGCGGCTCGCGCGCCCGCGCGCGCTTGCCTTCAAGCGTTTCATCACCAACCCCTTGCCCACATAAGCCTCCGACACGATCAGCGCGTCGACATCGAGGTCGTGGTTGTTCTCGGCATTGGCGATGGCCAACTCCAGCGTCTTCTTCACGTCGCGGGCGATGCGCTTGCGCGAGAAGGTAAGATCGGCGAGCGCCTTATCAACCTTCTTGCCGCGGATCAGCTGGGCAAGCAGGTTCAGCTTCTGCGGGCTCACCCGCAGGAGCTTGGTCACCGCCCTCGCCTCGTTATCCGCAAGCGTCCGCTCGCGTGCTGCCTTGCCCATCACTCTTTCGTCCTCTTCGCCTTGCGGTCCGCGGCGTGACCGTAGAAGGTCCGCGTCGGCGCGAACTCGCCGAATTTGTGGCCGACCATGTCCTCGGTGACCAGCACCGGAATATGCTTATGGCCGTTATGCACGCCAAAGGTGAGCCCGACGAATTGCGGCAGGATCGTCGAACGGCGCGACCACATCTTGATCACCGCGTTCGAGCCTGAGCCGCGCGCCTTCTCGGACTTCTTCAGCAAATACCCGTCGACGAACGGGCCTTTCCAAATCGAGCGTGACACGAGCCTAACCTTTCTTCTTCATATGGCGGCTGCGCAGGATGAACTTGTCGCTCGCCTTGTTCGAACGCGTCTTCTTGCCCTTGGTGGACTTGCCCCAGGGCGTCACCGGATGCCGTCCGCCCGAGGTGCGGCCCTCGCCGCCGCCATGCGGGTGATCGACCGGGTTCATGGCCACGCCGCGCACGACGGGCTTCTTGCCCTTCCACCGCATGCGGCCGGCCTTGCCGATCGAGACGTTTGAATTGTCCGGGTTAGACACGGCGCCAACCGTCGCCATGCAGCCGGCAGGCACCATGCGCGTCTCGCCGGAATTGAGCCTAAGGATGGCGTAGCCCGCATCACGGCCAACGAGCTGCACATAGGTGCCTGCGGCTCGCGCGATCTGGCCGCCTTTGCCGACCTTCATCTCCACATTGTGGACGATGGTGCCGATCGGCATGTTGGCAAGCGGCATGGCGTTGCCTGGCTTCACATCGACGCGTGCATCGGCAATCACCGTGTCGCCCGCGGACAGCCGCTGCGGCGCAAGGATGTAGGCAAGCTCGCCGTCCTCATATTTGATCAGCGCGATGAAGGCGGTGCGGTTCGGATCGAATTCGAGCCGCTCCACGGTCGCCGGCATGCCATGCTTGGCGCGCTTGAAATCAACCATGCGGTAGCTGCGCTTGTGGCCGCCACCGCGATGCCACGCGGAGATGCGGCCCTGATTGTTGCGGCCGCCTGACTTGGTGAGGCCTTCGGTCAGCGCCTTGACGGGCTTGCCCTTCCACAGATGGCTGCGGTCGACAAGCACGAGCTGGCGCTGGCTCGGCGTGGTTGGTTTGAAGGTTTTTAGGGCCATGGCGCGCTAGATCCTCGTGGTCACGTCGATCTTGTCGCCTTCGGCGAGCTTGACGATCGCTTTCTTGACGTCCTGCTGCTTGCCTTTCATGCCGCGGAACGTCTTGGTCTTGCCCTTGCGCAGGATGGTGTTGACGGACAGCACCTTGACCTTGAACAGCTGCTCGATCGCCGCCTTGATCTCGGGCTTGGTCGCGTCGCGGCGCACCTTGAACACCACCTGGTTCGATTCCGAAGCCATGCTGGATTTCTCGGTGATCACCGGCGCGAGGATGACGTCGTAGGCTGAGAGCGCACTCATTTGAACCGCGCCTCCAGCGCTTCCACCGCCGCCTTGGTGAGGACCAGCTTGTCGTGGTTGAGGATGTCGTAGACGTTGATGCCGGCGACCGGGAGCACGTCGACGCCTGGCAGGTTACGCGCAGCCTTGGCGAAGGCGTCCTGCACCGCGGCACCGTCGATGATCAGCACCGAGCCAAGCCCGAGCTTCGAGAAGCGCGACTTCAGCTCCTTGGTCTTGGCATCTTTCAGCTCGCATTTGTCGATCACGACAAGCGTGTCCGACTTGGCCTTGGCGGACAGCGCGTGCTTCAGGGCGAGCGCGCGCACCTTTTTCGGCAGCTCGATGGCGAAGCTCCGCGGCTTTGGCCCGAACGCCTTGCCGCCGCCCCTGAAGATCGGCGCCTTTTTGCTGCCATGGCGTGCACGGCCGGTGCCCTTCTGACGATACATCTTGGCGGTCGTGTAGTTGACCTCCGAGCGATCCTTGACGTGAGCCGTCCCGCTCCGCCGCTTGGCGAGCTGATAGCGCACCATGCGGGCGAGGATGTCGGGGCGCGGCTCGAGCCCGAACACATCGTCCGGCAGCTCAACCGTTCCCGCCTTCTTGGCGTCGAGCGTGGTGACGTCGGCCTGCATTACTGTTCGCTCCCCGCCTCGGCCTGTGCCGGCTCTGCTTGCGCCTCCGGCTTGGCCGACCCGTTCGCTGCCTCGCCGGACCCTTTGCGGAAGGCGCCTGGCTTCGGCGCCGCATCCGGCAAGGTCCGCTTCACCGCATCGCGCAACAACACCCAGCCGCCCTTGGCGCCCAGGCACCGCGCCGCGGATCATGATCAGGCCGCGCTCGGGGTCGGTCTTCACCACGCGCAAATTCTGCGTGGTGACGTTCACGTCGCCCATGTGGCCCGCCATCTTCTTGCCCTTGAACACTTTGCCGGGGTCCTGGCGTTGGCCGGTGGAGCCGTGGCTGCGATGGCTCACCGACACGCCGTGAGAAGCGCGCAAGCCGCCAAAGTTGTGTCGCTTCATGGCGCCGGCAAAGCCCTTGCCGATGGTCGTGCCGGACACGTCCACGAACTGGCCCTCGACGAAATGGTCGGCGGTGATCTCGGCGCCGACCTCGATCACATTCTCCGGGCTCACGCGGAACTCGACGAGCTTGCGCTTGGGCTCGACATTGGCCACGGCGAAATGGCCGCGGGCAGCGCGGCTGAGCCGCTTCACTTTTGGCGTTCCGGCGCCAAGCTGCAGCGCGGTGTAGCCGTTCTTCTCAGACGTGCGATGGCCCACGACCTGGCAGCGGTCGAGGCGCAGCACCGTCACCGGGATATGCTCCCCGGCATCGGTGAAGATCCTCGTCATGCCGAGCTTTTGCGCGATGACACCTGATCGCATCGGACTAATTCCTTGCCTCGTCTTTCGTCAGCCTAGAGCTTGATCTCGACGTCCACGCCGGCGGCCAGGTCGAGCTTCATCAAGGCATCGACGGTCTGCGGCGTCGGGTCGACGATGTCGAGCAGGCGCTTATGCGTGCGCATCTCGAACTGCTCCCGGCTCTTCTTATCGATATGAGGCGACCGGTTGACGGTGAACTTCTCGATGCGCGTCGGCAGCGGGATAGGTCCCCGCACCTCGGCGCCCGTGCGCTTCGCCGTGTTGACGATCTCCTTGGTCGACGCATCGAGAATACGGTGGTCGAAGGCTTTGAGCCTGATTCTTATGTTCTGGCTTTGCATCTCGATGGTCCTTGAACGTCGAAGAGCGCGCTGCCTTGGACAGCGCGCTCGTTCTGTTTCCCTTTACTCGATGATCGCCGCCACCACGCCGGCGCCGACCGTGCGGCCGCCTTCGCGAATGGCGAAACGAAGCTTCTCCTCCATGGCGATCGGCACGATGAGCTCGACCGTCATGGCGATATTGTCGCCCGGCATCACCATCTCGGTGCCCTCCGGCAGGTGCACCACGCCGGTCACGTCGGTGGTGCGGAAGTAGAACTGCGGACGGTAATTGCCGAAGAACGGAGTATGGCGGCCGCCCTCCTCCTTGGTGAGGATGTAGGCCTCGGCCTTGAACTTGGTGTGCGGCTTGACCGAGCCTGGCTTGGCCAGCACCTGGCCGCGCTCCACGCCCTCGCGATCGACGCCGCGCAACAGGCAGCCGACATTGTCGCCGGCCTCGCCCTGATCGAGCAGCTTGCGGAACATCTCGACGCCGGTCACGACGGTCTTGGTCGTCGGCCTGATGCCGATGATCTCGACTTCCTCGCCCACCTTGACCACGCCGCGCTCGATACGGCCGGTCACCACGGTGCCGCGGCCGGAGATCGAGAACACGTCTTCGATCGGCATGAGGAACGGCTTGTCCTTGGGACGGTCTGGCTGTGGGATGTAGGCATCGACCGCATCCATCAGCGCCTCGATCGATTTCTTGCCGACCTCCTCGTCCTTACCCTCGAGCGCGGCGAGCGCCGAGCCTTTGACGATCGGGATATCGTCGCCGGGGAACTCGTATTTGGACAGGAGCTCACGCACCTCGAGCTCGACGAGGTCGAGCAACTCGGGATCGTCCACCATGTCCACCTTGTTGAGGTAGACGACGAGCGCCGGCACACCGACCTGGCGGGCAAGCAGGATGTGCTCGCGGGTCTGCGGCATCGGGCCGTCGGCGGCCGACACCACCAGGATGGCGCCGTCCATCTGCGCGGCGCCGGTGATCATGTTCTTCACGTAGTCGGCATGGCCCGGACAGTCGACATGGGCATAGTGCCGCTTGCCGGTCTCGTACTCCACGTGCGCGGTGGAGATGGTGATGCCGCGCGCCTTCTCCTCCGGCGCCTTGTCGATCTCGTCATAGGCGGTGAACTTGGCGCCGCCCTTCTCGGCCAGCACCTTGGTGATCGCCGCCGTCAGCGTGGTCTTGCCGTGATCGACGTGACCGATGGTCCCGATGTTGCAATGGGGCTTCGTCCGCTGGAACTTTTCCTTAGCCATGTTGGCTCTCCATCCTTCAACACAAAAACGAAAGTCTTCTCCAAAGGCCTTTAGGGGCCTCGAACCTTTAGGCGAACTTCGCCTGCACCTCTTCGGCGACCGCCTGCGGAACTTGCGCATAGTGGTCGAATTGCATGGTGAACTGCGCCCTGCCCTGGCTCATCGAGCGGAGCGTGTTCACGTAACCGAACATATTGGCGAGCGGGACCATGGCGCTGATCACCGCGGCATTGCCGCGGGTCTCTTGCCCACGCACCTGGCCGCGCCGGCTGGTCAAGTCGCCGATGATGCCGCCGACATAGTCTTCCGGCGTCACCGCCTCGACCTTCATGATCGGCTCGAGCAGCTTCGGCCCGGCCTTCATGCGCGCCTTCGCGGAACGCCGCGCGGGCCGCGATCTCGAACGCCATGACGCTCGAATCGACGTCGTGATAGGCGCCGTCGATGAGGCTCACCTTCACGTCGAGGATCGGGAAGCCCGCGAGCACGCCGGAATCGACGACGCTCTTCACGCCCTTCTGCACGCCGGGGATGAACTCCTTCGGCACATTGCCGCCGACCACCTTGTTCTCGAACTCGAAGCCCTTGCCGGCCTCGTTCGGCTCGATCACGAGCTTGACGCGGGCGAACTGGCCGGAGCCGCCGGTCTGCTTCTTGTGGGTGTAGTCGACCTCGGCTCTGCGCGACACGGTCTCGCGATAGGCGACCTGCGGCGCGCCGACATTGGCCTCGACTTTGAACTCGCGGCGCATGCGATCGACGATGATGTCGAGATGCAATTCGCCCATGCCCTTGATGATGGTCTGGCCCAACTCATGGTCGACCGAAACGCGGAACGACGGGTCTTCTTGCGCCAGGCGATGCAGCGCCACGCCGAGCTTCTCCTGGTCGCCCTTGGTCTTTGGCTCGACGGCAACCTCGATGACCGGCTCCGGGAACTCCATGCGCTCGAGGATCACTGGCTTCGCCGGATCGGCCAGCGTATCGCCGGTGGTGACGTCCTTGAGGCCGGCAAGCGCCACGATGTCGCCGGTATAAGCGTCCTTGATGTCCTCGCGGTGATTGGCGTGCATCAAGAGCATGCGGCCGATGCGCTCCTTCTTGTCCTTCACCGTGTTGAGCAGGGTCATGCCGGTCTCCACCTTGCCGGAATAGATGCGGCAGAAGGTGAGCGAGCCGACGAAAGGATCGTTCATGATCTTGAAGGCGAGCATGGAGAGCGGCTCGCTGTCGGACGGCGCGCGCGTCGCCTCTTCGCCGGTCTTGAAATCGATGCCCTTCATCGGCGGCACATCGAGCGGCGAAGGCAGATAGTCGACGACCGCGTCGAGCATCGGCTGCACGCCCTTGTTCTTGAAGGCCGAGCCGCACAGGATCGGCACGAACACGTTATGGATCGTGCCCTTGCGGATCAGCGCCTTAAGGGTCTCCTCGCTCGGATGCTTGCCTTCGAGATAGGCCTCCATGGCCCCCTCGTCGAACTCGACCGCCTGCTCAACGAGCTTCTCGTGATATTCCTTGGCCTGATCGATGCAGATCGGCGGGGATCTCCTCGTCATGGAACTTGGCGCCCAAGGCCTCGTCGTCCCAGACCACCGCCTTCATGCGGACGAGGTCGATGATGCCCTTGAACTTGTTCTCCGCGCCGATCGGCAGCTGAATTACGATCGGATTGGCGCCCAAGGCGGTCGCGCACCATCTGCACCGAGACGAAGAAGTCGGCGCCGATCTTGTCCATCTTGTTGACGAAGATCATGCGCGGCACGCCGTATTTGTCGGCCTGGCGCCACACCGTCTCGGTCTGCGGCTCGACGCCCTGGTTCGCGTCAAGCAGCGCTACCGCGCCGTCGAGCACGCGCAAAGAGCGCTCGACCTCGATGGTGAAATCCACGTGGCCGGGCGTGTCGATGATGTTGATGCGCTTGTCGTTCCAATAGGCCGTGGTCGCGGCCGACGTGATGGTGATGCCGCGCTCCTGCTCCTGCTCCATCCAGTCCATGGTCGCAGCGCCGTCATGCACCTCGCCGATCTTGTGGCTCTTGCCGGTGTAATAGAGGACCCGCTCGGTCGTGGTGGTCTTGCCGGCGTCGATATGCGCCATGATCCCGATATTGCGGTAGTCCTGGAGCGGGGTGCTGCGTGGCATCTCAAAAGATCCTTGAAATCGTTACCAGCGGTAATGGGAGAAGGCGCGGTTCGCCTCCGCCATCCGGTGGGTATCTTCGCGCTTCTTCACCGCAGTTCCGCGGTTGTTGGCGGCATCGAGCAGCTCGCCGGAGAGGCGCTCGACCATGGTGTTCTCGTTGCGGCCGCGCGCCGAGGAAATGATCCAGCGGATGGCGAGCGCCTGACGGCGATCGGAGCGGACCTCGACCGGGACCTGGTAGGTGGCGCCGCCGACGCGGCGGGACCGCACCTCGAGAGCCGGCATCACATTGCGCAAGGCCTCGTGGAACAGCTCGATCGGGTTCTGCTTGGTCTTCTTCTCCATCTGGTCGAGCGCGCCATAGACGATCCGCTCGGCGGCCGACTTCTTGCCTTCATACATGATGCTGTTCATGAACTTGGTCAGCACCACGTCCCCGAATTTGGGATCGGGGATGATGTCGCGCTTATCTGCCTTGCGCCGCCGGGACATAGTCTTCGTTCCTTGATCCTTCCTCCGAAGGTCCCCGGCTCGCTTTGGCTCGCCCGAGTGACCTCCGCGTTACCTAGAGGTTACTTCGGCCGCTTCGCGCCGTATTTCGAGCGCCGCTGGCGGCGGCTCGCTTACGCCCTGGGTGTCGAGCACGCCACGAATAATGTGATAGCGCACGCCGGGCAGGTCCTTGACGCGGCCGCCACGGATCAGGACCACCGAGTGCTCCTGGAGGTTATGCCCCTCGCCCGGGATATAGCTCGTCACTTCGAGACCGTTGGTCAGACGCACGCGCGCGACCTTGCGCAGCGCCGAGTTCGGCTTCTTCGGGGTCGTGGTGTAGACGCGCGTGCACACGCCGCGCTTCTGCGGACAGGCCTGCATGGCCGGCACTTTGTTCCGCTTCCCCGGCTGGCGGCGCGGCTTGCGGATCAGTTGTTGTATCGTCGGCATGTAAGCCTTCGTCCAATCTCTCTTCAAAGGGCCTGCGGCCCGAAACACATCAAGGGCCAATGGCCCACAACCACCTCAAGGGCCAAAGGCCCACAAGACCTGAGGCTGAAGTGCGGGTGAGCGCGATCTTCAGCCCCTTAAACCAGAGGACCTTGGAGGGCAGGCCCCCAAGATCGTGTGCCCGAATTTGACCCGGTTAGTCCCGGCAGCGTCTAGCCCGCGGCGTGAAGGGCTACCGCCTGCCGCGTAAGTTCGCGCGTTGTATCAGGCCGATTCCTTTATCGTCAAGGGTTCAGGTGTCAGGTTCAGGTGTCAGGCGCAGAGATTCTTCCCGACACCTGACACCTTAGACACCTGAAGGCCGAGCTAGACTGCCTCGCGCTCCTCCGCAGCCTCGTCGTCCTCCTCCTCGATCTGGTCGGAGTCCGTGCGCTGCCGCTCCTCCAGGATGAGATCGTCGCGATGGCTTGCGATCTTGCTCAACCTGGTCAGCATGCCGCCAGTGCCGGCCGGAATGAGCCGTCCGACGATGACGTTCTCCTTCAGGCCCTCCAGCGCGTCGGTCTTGCCGTTGACGGCAGCGTCGGTGAGCACGCGGGTGGTCTCCTGGAAGGAGGCCGCCGAGATGAAGGAGCGGGTCTGCAGGCTCGCCTTGGTGATGCCGAGCAGCACCGGCTGGCCGGTCGCCGGCTTCTTTCCGGCCGCCTCCGCCGCCATGT